>CALURV010000016.1 GCA_944323285.1 Candidatus Gastranaerophilales bacterium
TATATCAAGTATCAGTAAAAGAAAATGCAATAGAAATGGAAGTAAAAAGATTAGATACAATGGTAACAGCTCTGCAACAACAACTGGAAGCAGTAGAAGAAGCAGAAGGTCAAGCTATAGACAGAGCTACACCGAAATTCAAAGGCGTTGGCTAGAGTTAGTTTTAAAAATAAAAAAAGAGGAAACAACCTGTTTCCTCTTTTTTTATTTTTATTCTCTTATTCAGCCATTGCTTTTCTAACTTCTTTTTTATATATTTCAACGTTTGGTTGAAGTACTTCAGGAAGTGCAACATCAGAATCAGTAATATCTCCATCAATTTGTCTTAAGATATTACCTGTATATAGTGTTTCAAAGTGTTTAAACTCAATAAATTTTGCAAGAGTTGTTAAAGATAAATCTTTTAATTCAACAACAGATACAGGATGCATATTTGAGTATGCGCTGATAACACCTGTTAAAACTGCTTTTGTAACTTTATCCTGCGGTGTAACAAATACAAAAGTAAAAAATGAATCTTTATTAGCGCTGTCTAAATCAGCTTCAGCATTATAGTGAAGATACCCTGGTCCAACATTTGTATCTGTTGAAATTCTTGCTTTTAATGATTCATTTTTTAACTGTTTTTCCCATAAAGTAGTACCGGAAAATGCATCACCAAAATATTCTATAAAATGTTTTTGTTTCCCGTTTAATCTTGATTGTACATTAAATACAGCTTGTTGAAGTGCTATATTTTTATCTAAATCTGTATTTAAATACTCTTTTTGAGCATCTAAAGATGATTTCAACATTGCAATTACATCTTCTTTTTGAACACCAACAAAAGCGAGAGTAAATATGGTAGCATCGTCAAATATAGAAAATCTTCCGCCCACATCATCATGAACACAGCCTGAAAGTTTTATGTCACCTGCATTTACCATTTTACGAAGATTGCTTTTTTCACTTGAAACGTCTGTCATTGCTATAAATCTGTCTGAAACATCATCTTTTTCAAGAAATTCTTGCATTACTTTTTTTGCATTCTCATAAGCTACTGTTGTCTCAATAGTTCCTCCTGATTTAGAAACAACTAAAAATTGTGTTTTTGCTAAATCCAAAGAATTGATGAATCTTCTGAAACTTTCTGGGTCAACTGATGAGAAGAAGTGAACATGTTCTTCTTTACCAATCATCCTTATTAACGATTCTGTAGTGTGTCTTGAACCGCCGATACCTAAGATTGCCAAATCTGTATATTTATTATCTTTAGCTTTTTCAGCCATTTCATATAAAGAATCAATTGTTTTTAATTGATTTTCAGGTAAAAATTCTATCCAGTTTAAAAATTGTCCTTTTTTTCCGGCTCTTTCTTTAATTGATTCAACAGCTATTTTAGCATTTTCACTGTATTTTGAGAGATTTGAAGTATCAAGTTTTAAAGTAACTTCCTTCATAATAGTTTCTGTCATTATTTTAATCCTTTTTTTATTATTACAGTTTATATTATCTTATGAAGAAAAATAATTGCAAATAAGAAAATCCGAGAATTTCTCGGATTTTCTTATAAAATAAATAAAAACATGTTTATTGTTTATTTTATGCTTCTTCAGTTTGTTTTTGTCTGTTTATAACCTCTTGAAGTTTTGATATTAACTGATCTCCTTTAGATTGCATATCACTAACAATACCATCTGCTTTGTCTTGAATTTCAGAAACCGCATCATGAGCTTTATCGCATATTTCTTTAGACTTATCAGCTAATAATTCACGAGTTTCTTCTCCGGATTGAGGGGCAAGAAGAACACCTATTAAACCGCCTACAATACTACCTATTGCGAATCCGGCAACGAATTTACCTATTGACATTTTTTATCTCCTTTTTTTTTAAATAAATTAAAACCGCTTACTAATCCACTAAGAAAACCACCTGTTCCTTTTACTTTTCCAAATGCAATACAAGAAGCACCTAGTAGAGTTGTTAAAATCTTTTTAACTAATTCAAGTTGATTATTTGTTACTTTTGAAACATTATTAACTGTTGACAGAATATTGTTAACTGATTTTAAAGCAGGTTCTAGTTCTTTTTTTGTAACATCTGTTATATCTTTCAAATTAATCATAGTTAAAGTTGCTTCGTTCAAGAATTTAACAAGGAATACACAAATAACAACTAAAACTACTATAGTTACGACAATTAATAAAGCTAAAACGCTTTCGAGTACTGGTGTCATATGTTTTCTCCTTATTAATTTACTTCAAAATCAGTTGTTTCTTTTTCTTTTGCTTTAGCTAATTGTTTTGCTTTAATAGAATCACTGATTTTATTATATTGTTGTTCTAATCTGTATCTGATAACATCAATCGAAGTTAAAGCTTGTTTTTTTGCTTCCTTAATTTCAGGTGTATATTTTTGTGCAATATCAGTAATAACATTTTCAACATCTTGTCTTGTTTCTTCTCCTGATTTGGGAGCATATAATACAGCAGCTATAACGCCACCTACAACTCCAAACAGTAAACCGACACCAAAACTAATTGAATTGTCTTCTTTTGACATTTTGTCCTCCATTCACTTTATGAACCAGATTGTAACATTTTTTTTATCTTCTTGCAATTGTACACTTATAATAGAGTACCCGATATTCTAAAAATAGAAACTCTATATTTAATTGTCCGAGAAAAAATTCACGATAAGCTGAAAGTGTGAGTGAATTTTTTTGAGTGGCATTTTTAAAAGGTGAGTACTTTGTTAGCGAGGATGACTCGGTAACAAAGTGCAATACTAGATTAAATTTGTTATTGTAATGAAATTATTTTTGATGTAGATTAATAACGTTATATAAACAAGAGGAGACTACTAATGAGCGAAAGAAAATTAGTTGGAACAAATGAAATGTTCAAAAAAGCATTAGCCGGCGGTTATGCTATTGGTGCTTACAATGTAAACAATATGGAAATTTTACAAGGTATTGCAGAAGCTGCTGAAGAAACTCAATCACCTATTATTCTTCAAGTATCTGCAGGTGCCAGAAAATATGCTAACCAAACATATTTAATTAAATTAGTTGAAGCTGCATTAGCTACAACTACAGTACCTATTGCTCTTCACTTAGATCATGGTGCTGATTTCGAAATTTGTAAGGCATGTATTGATGGTGGTTTCTCATCAGTTATGATTGATGGTTCTAGATTCCCATTTGAAGAAAATGTTGCATTAACAAAGAAAGTTGTTGAATATGCACACGCTAGAGGAGTTTCAGTTGAAGCTGAACTTGGTAAATTAGCTGGTGTTGAGGACGATGTTAATGTTGATGCTAAAGATGCTAAATATACTAACGTAAAAGAAGCTGTTGAATTTGTAAGACAAACAGGTTGTGATTCATTAGCTATTGCTATTGGTACTTCTCATGGCGCTTATAAATTTAAAGGTGAAGCAAAATTAGATTTTGACAGATTAAAAGAAATAAAAGATGCATTAAAAGAAGCAGGCTTTGGTGATTACCCAATTGTTCTTCACGGCTCTTCTTCTGTTCCTAAATATTTAGTTGATAAGTGTAATAAATATGGCGGTAAATTGCCTGATGCACAAGGTGTTCCTGAGGAAATGTTAGCTTATGCTTCTAAACATGGTGTTGCTAAAATAAATATTGATACTGATTTAAGATTAGCAATGACGTCTACTATTAGAGAGTTCTTTATTGAACATCCTGAAAAATTCGATCCGCGTGAATATATGGGTCCGGGAAGAGCAGCTGTAAAAGAACTTGTAATGCATAAAATGAGAGATGTATTAGGTACAGCAGGTCACGCTCAAGACTAATTATTTACTGATTTTGTAAATTTAAATAAGGTAAAGAGATTTTCCTTTACCTTATTTTTATATATAATAATTTAGTAAAAAGAATTTATAAGGATTTAATGACTTATGTTGAAGTATTTTAGAGGCTCTTTTATTGTTACTATAATTGGGGTTTTACTGGCTTATTTCTGGGGAGAACATTCACATCCGGGAAGTGGATTTATAACATTATTTATTGTAGCTTTCTTATCTATACTTGAAGTTACTTTATCTTTTGATAATGCTGTAATAAATGCAATTAAGTTAGAGAAGATGTCAGATAAATGGCGTCATAGATTTCTAACTTGGGGTATTGCAATTGCTGTTTTTGGTATGAGATTTTTATTTCCTATTTTAGTTGTTGCTGCATTCTCGGGTCTTAGCGTTATTGGTGTAACAAAATTGGCTTTGTATGATGTAGATAAATATGCTTATTATCTTCACATTGTACATGCTCCATTAGTTACTTTTGGCGGTGCTTTCCTTTTAATGATTTTTCTTGCTTACTTTTTTCATGAAGAAAAAGAAGTGCATTGGATTAGTTTTTTAGAAAAAAAATTGATTAAACTTAATTGTGTAAAATATATAGATGTTGTTTTTGCCCTATTATCATTACTTATATTGCAGCATTTTATACCTGAAGAACAAAAAAATTCTGTTATAATGGCAGGTTTTATAGGTATTATTCTTTATCTTGTAGTAGATAGTATTAGTAATTTACTTGAACAAATTGCAGAAAAGAAAGCTGCAATTATGGGTACTGCTGCAAAACTTGGCTTTATAGGGTTTTTATATTTAGAATTAATTGATGCTTCTTTTTCTTTAGATGGTGTTTTAGGTGCTTTTGCTATTAGTAAAGATATAATAATAATTTGTATAGGTCTTGCAATAGGAGCTATGTTTGTTCGTTCTTTAACAATTTATATGGTAGATATGAAAACATTAAAACAGTATTTATATTTAGAACATGGTGCTCATTGGGCTATAGGTTTCTTAGCTATAATTATGTTTATAAGTACTCGCATCGAAATTCCTGAAGTTATAACAGGCGGGGTCGGACTTATTATTGTTAGTGCTGCATTTATTTCTTCAATAATACATAATAAAAAGCAGTTAAGGGAAAAAGTAAAAGAAATTTGTGAAAAATAATAAAAAGGCTTTCTTTAAGAAAGCCTTTTTAGTTGATAAAAGAATATTTTAATAGTAAAATTAAAGAAAAGTTAACAGGTTTAGAAGGGGTATAATATGAAATTAATGGAAGGTAAAAGAGGCGTTATATTTGGTGTTTCTAATACACATGGTATTGCATACGGTATTGCAAAACAACTTTTTGAAGCAGGTGCTGATATAGCTTTTACATATGCCGGTGAAGTTATGGAGAAAAGAGTTCGTCCTATAGCAGAAGGTATGAATGCTAAAGTTATAATGTCTTGCGACGTAACTAAAGAAGATGAGGTCAAAGCTGTATTTTCTGAACTTGAAAAAGTATATGGAAAAATTGATTTTGTTGTTCATGCGGTTGCTTTTGCGAATAGAGAAGATTTAACAGGTGAATTTATTAATACATCTAAAGCCGGTTGGGATTTAGCAATGGGTGTTAGTGCATATTCTCTTGTTTCTTTAGCCAGAAATGCAAGACCGATAATGAATCAAGGTGGTTCAATTCTTGCATTAACATATCTTGGCGGAGAAAAGGTTGTTGCTAACTATAATATTATGGGTGTTGCAAAATCAGCTTTAGAATCTTCAGCCAGATATTTAGCAGAAAATTTAGGTAAGGACGGAATTAGAGTTAACTGCTTATCATCAGGTGCTGTAAAAACGCTTGCTGCTTCAGGAATAGATGGCTTTGGCAAAATGCTTAAAGCCGCTGTTTTAAAAGCTCCTTTAAAGAGAAATGTTACTCTTGAAGATGTCGGTAAAACAGGGTTATATTTGTTATCTGATTTATCATCAGGTGTTACAGGGGAAGTTATTCATGTTGACTGCGGATGTCATTGTGTTTATGCTTCACAGGATGAAATGGCTCTTGTTTAAAATAAGTAATGAAAAAATAATATTTCAATAAAAAACGGATAAATTTTTATCCGTTTTTGTTTAACTTAAATTATCTGTCTGAGAAAAAATTCACAATAAACAGAAAGTATGAATGTTTTTTATAAAATGAACAAAAATTTTGTTTTTTAGTCATCTTGTATTTGTAGTGAAACGAAGATGAGTTAAGCTTTCAAAAGGTGAGTACTTTGTTATCGAGTCATTATCACTAACAAAGTGCGATACTAGATTAAATAATTAACAAAAAAGATAGTTTTCATCTGGGTTTTCATCTATTTCCTCATCTTCATAATAATCTTCTTCTTCGAAATATTCTTCTGCTTGTTGTTCTTCTGCAGATAGCATTTGAATGGACTTCATTTTCTCTTGTATTATTGTTTGAAGGTTTTCTATAAACTGTAAATTAATATCAGCATCAGTATTTTTAGTTTTTTCTTTATATGCAGATAATCTCTTTTGTATTATATAAAGTACATCTTCTTGTGTTATCCATTTATTGCGAATGGTTTTTAATACAGGGCTACTAATATGTTTAATTGATAATAAGAAGTCATATAAATCTTTGTTTTCTGGTTTATATAATTCATTTAAAATTTCTTGAGAAGAGTCAAGTTTTCCAAGTTCAGATAAAATAAGTTCTTTATAGACTGTTTCATCATCAAAAGAACTAATATCTTCATTTCCTAAATTATTTCCTCCATAACTTTGGGTAACAGACTTTGAACCAGGCATTATAATTGTTAGATACTTATTATCTCGTCCATGATATTCAAATGCAAGTTGATTTATACTTCTTCCTCCTGGGAAATGATAATCAGCAGGACTTATTAATCTGCCATCTGATAATTGATAAAGTTCATATATATTGCCATCTATGCCTATTGCCAAAACAACCTTAGTTAAACCATCATAACCAGGGTTAATTTCGTCTTCAGGATCATCATCAATGCTGTCATCTATAGCACTTACATTATTAGCTGAATCTTCACTACTAGTTGCTATACTATTTTTGTTTTCCCCAGTACTATCATCGCTTGGTTCTTTGGGGTCATTTGATTCTTTAGTGTTATTTATTATATTTTCGTTTTTCTTATTATGTATTAAAAAATAACCTGCAGCTGCAAGACAACTTAAGGTGAGTAATATTTTTTTCCCTGTATCTTTTAATTTAGATTTTTGGCTCTTTGCACTTCTATCTTCTTTAACAGTTGTTTCTTTTTTATTGATTATTGGACTTTTTATTTTATTAATAATCATAATATTTCTCCTTTGTCGTCAATAAAGTATATGATTAAAAAAAATTGCTTAAATTAAGATTTTTTTTATAAAAAGTTAATAATTAAAAATATATTGTACTGAAGAAGTTGAAAATTGGCAGCTATGATGACTCGGTAACAAAGTGCTCACCTTTAGAAAACTCTGCTCATCTCCGTTTTACTACGTATGCAAATTCATTGAAAAACAAAATTTTGGGTTCGTTTTGCAAAAAAAATCATTCACACTTGTTGCTTATCGTGAATTTTTTCTCAGACAATTATATGTTAATCTTTTATAACATATTTTGTTTTTGGGAAAAATAATGTAATATAAAAGTTTGTAGTATAGAATTAAATAGAAGGATATTTATGGTAACTTTTGCTTTATTAATAATTATAATTGGTGTAGCTCTGCTTTTATTTTCATTGAAAGCAACATTTGCAATGATTACAATTGCAATATTGGTAGTTGGAATAGGTATAGTACTATTATTGTATTCATTATATGCAACAGTTATAAAAAATAAAAACGCTGTATTAGAGGCGTTATCAGGAATAGATGTTCAACTTCGAAAAAGATATGATTTAATCCCAAATTTATTAACTATAGCTAAGAAATTTATGGAACATGAAAATGAATTATTTGGGAAAATAACAGAATTAAGGTCAAAAGCTATAAATTCTAAAATTGGAACTAGAGAAAAATTTAAAGCAGAAGCAGAACTTGATGCACAATTAAAAGCATTAATGGTTAATGTTGAAAATTACCCTGCTTTAAAATCAGATGCTACAATGATGCAGGCTATGCAGACTTATAATGAAGTAGAAGAACATATATCAGCTTCAAGAAGATTTTATAATTCAGCATTGACTCAGCTTAGAAATTCAATACAAATATTTCCCGGTTCAATATTTGCTGCTTGTGCAGGTAATACTGCAAATTTGAGTTATTTTGAAACTGATGAAGTATCAAGAAAACCTATTAATGCAAAAGACTTTATATAATTTGGATGTATAATTATGACAGATGATTATAAAAGTATACAAAAAAACGTTTTTTCTTCTCAATTTAATAAATTTTATAAGAAAAATCTTTCTATGTATATGTCCAATATTGAGAAATTAAGAAAAAACTATTTATATGGTGTTTATGCTTTTATAGGTATAGCTGTATTATCTATTTTAGTCTATGTAGTGTATGGTACAATAGAATATGGTAATTTTCTTGATCTGAGTCAAGATTCTTTCAAAGTATTATTTTACATGCAGATAATAATAGTTTGTATTATTTTTTATATTATCAGATCATATAAACGAAAAGTAAAACCGATGATTTTGCCAAAGTTATTATCTTTTGTTGGTGATTTCCATTTGGTTGATAAAGATGTTTTGGGACTTGAGCTCAGAAAATATGTAAAATCTTTGAGTTTATTTGACAGTTATAATAGGTTTGATGTTGATGACAGAATAGAGGGAATGTATAAAAATCTAAAAGTTAGTATTGCGGAAATTTGTCTTACAAAAGAAACTGGTTCAGGTAAAAGAAAAAGAACTGTTTTAATATTTGATGGTATTTTAATAACAGTTCCTTGTCTAAAAAAATATAGAGGATATACATTTATAAAACAAAATTCATTGAATATTATAAATAATAAACATGAACAAAAGGTAAATCTGGAGGATCCTGAATTTGAAAAATATTATGATGTTTTTTCAACCGATCAAATAGAAGCAAGATATTTAATTACAACTGCTTTTATGAATAGAATGGTTCAACTTGCAAAAAGAGGTATAGGTAAAAATATAACTTTATCATTTGAACATGGTAATGTAAATATAGCAGTTTCTTCATCTAAAGATTGGTTTGAAATGCCGATATTAAAACCTGCAAATGATATATCTATATATAGAGCTATTATTCTTGAACTTATTACTATATTGAAAATTATTGATTCATTAAAACTTGATAAAAATATAGGACTTTAATTTATATTGGAGTGAATGTTATAAAATTCTTCAAATCGGTCATCTAAAATACTATTTCTTAAATCATGAATGAATTTTAATAAAAAGCGCGTATTATGTATTGAAAGAAGAATTTGTGCATTTGCTTCTCCCATCTTATAAAGGTGTCTTATATATGCTTTAGAATGGTTTTTACAAGCATAACAATCGCATTTTTCATCTAGCGGAGATGCATCTTTTTCAAATTGTTTGTTTTTTATATTCTTTTTACCCTCATATGTAAAGAAAGAACCGTGTCTTGCATTTCTTGTAGGAAGAACGCAATCAAACATATCAACACCTCTTTTTACTCCTTCAAGTAAATCAATCGGTGTTCCAACTCCCATTAAATATCTTGGTTTATTATTAGGAAGCAAGGGAGCCGTCAGTTCAACTAAATGATTTTTTAATTCTGTAGGTTCTCCTACGCTTACTCCTCCAATTGCATATCCTACTGCATCATAAGAAGAAATTACACTAGCACTTTCTTTTCTTAAATCATCAAAAAAAGCACCTTGTACAATAGGGAATAGTGCCTGATCTTCTCTTGTGTGAGCTTTAAAACATCTTTCAAGCCATCTATGAGTTCTTTCCATTGCTTTTACTGCTTCATTATAATCACAAGGATATGGAGCACATTGGTCAAACGCCATGGCTATATCAGGACCCAAATCTTGTTGAATTTCCATTGAAATCTCAGGATTTATATAGTATTCATCACCTGTTTTTGGTTCTTTAAATTTAACACCATCTTCTGTTATATTATTTAAATGGGCTAAGCTAAATACCTGAAAACCTCCGGAGTCTGTTAGTATAGGTTTATCCCAATTCATCCATTTATGTAGCCCGCCAAACTCTTTAATTAACTTATTTCCAGGTCTTAAAAACAGGTGAAAAGAATTTGATAATATTATTTGTGCTTGAGTTTCTTTTAAATGGTGCATAGTAAGCATTTTTACGGCAGAATGTGTTCCAACAGGCATAAATATAGGTGTTTCTATATCACCATGGGAAGTATGAAGTATTCCTGCTCTTGCTTTTGTTTTTTTATCTTCTTTTAATAATTCAAACGAAAAATATTTACTTTTCATTCATTATCATTTCCAGCATTGTTGTCCAATTAGGGCAAAGTTCTTCTTCTTTAAAATATATAGCAATTTCTCTTTCTGCACTTTCAATGCAGTCTGAACCGTGAATGATATTATATTCTTTATTTATAGCATATTCAAATCTTATAGTTCCTGCCTCAGCTTCTTCGGGCTTTGTTGAGCCCATCATTCTTCTTGATTCTGCTATAACATTTGGTCCTTCTATTACCATTGCAACGATTGGACCTGATGTTATATATTCTATTAATCTTGGATAAAATGGTTTACCTTTATGTTCAGCATAGTGTTTTTCTGCTAATTCGATAGTTGGGAGTAATAATTTTAATCCTATAATTTTATAGCCTTTTTCTTCAAATCTAGTAATAATTCTTCCTATTAAATTTCTCTTTACTCCATCGGGTTTAATTGCTATAAAAGTTCTTTCTGACATATATTTATCTCCCCTTTGCCTATCTAAACCTTTGTTATTAGAACACAAAAATGCTTTTTTTTCAATTATTTATTTATGTTTTTCTGTTGTTCTTTTACATTAATTTGTTATAATAATGTCTATAGGTTTGTTTTGAATTATGGATAAGCAAGATATATTAAAAAGTATAGAAAAAAAAGATTATAAAAAAGCAAAAGAACAAATTAACGTTTTTCTTGAAAATAATAAAAATGACATAGAATTACAAAAATTACTTGGTTTATGTAATGTAAATTTAGGACTTAATAAAGAAGCAGAAGAAAATTTTGAGGCTGTTATTGCTGAAAATAAAGATGATGCTCTTTCTTTGTATTATTTAGCCACAATTAAAATAGATAATGAAGATTATGCAAAAGCAGAATTATTATTACGTAAAGTAATAGAATTAAGAAAAGACTATCTTGATGCATATAAAAGTCTTGCTATTACATATATAAAACAAAAGAAGTATCAAGAAGTTTTTGATTTAGAAGAAGTTATGGTTCAAATAGCGCCTGATGATGCGCAAATTTATGATATTATTTCAGCAGCTGCTTTAGAATCCGGAAATATAGAATATACTATTGAAAAATTGCAAAAGGCAATAGATATAATGCCAAATAATGCAAGATATTATAATAAAATGGGACTTGCTTATTTTACAAAAAAAGAAATAAATAAAGCTATTGAATTTTATGAAAAAGCTTTATCTATAGAAGAAAATGATTCATCAACCCTTTATAATTTAGGTATTGCTTATTTTGCACTGGCAAATTTTGATAAATCTTTTGAAGTATTAGAAAAATGCTGTTCTATAGAAAGGAAACTTTCATATTTAAGTGCTTTTGCCATTTCCGCTTTAAAAGTTAATAATTTTTCAGAAGCAGTTGAACTTTATAATGAAATTATTAATATTGAACCAAATAAAGAAAATTATAGATATAATCTTGCTTGTGCTTATGAAGGTTTGGGGGAATTAGATAAGGCTGCAAAGATAATTGAAAAATTATTAACTTTTAATTTAAGTTCCGTTCAATTAAAACTTCATCTTGCTTCTTTATATTCAAGGTTAAATAGAATTGAGGCAGCTAAAGTTCTTTATGCAGATTTGATTACATCTGGATTGGTTAAAATTGAAATTTTATATGAGTATGCTGTTTTATGTGCTAAATCTAATGATACAGATAAAGCAGAAGAAGTTTTAAAGAAAATTATTTCTTTAAAACCGGATTTTGCTCTTGCTTATAAAGATCTTGGTATTATTTATTTATCTAGAAGATTTTTTGATCAAGCTTCTGAATATTTTAAAAAAGCTTATAAAATCCAGTCTGATAATATGTATATAATATTTGAGTATGGAAATTATTTTCATCTAATGGCAGAATTTAACAAAGCAAATGAAATGTATAATAAGTTAATTAATTTGGAAAATATTCCTGTTTATATGCTTGTTTCTATTGCTATAAATTACATGTCTATGAACATGAATGAAAAAGCGAAAGAATTATTGTTAAAAGCTATTAATATAGAACCTCAAAATATTCAGGTATTATTCCATCTTGCTCAAGTTTATAATTTCGAAAAAAATTATGAAAATGCAAAAAAATTGCTGGAAGATGCTTACACTTTGGCACCTAATACTGAAATAGCAAATTTATTAGCACAAATTTATTATGAAATAGGTGACTATAATCAAGCATATGCTTTATACAATATTATAAATTTAGCTATCCCTAATAATCTTGGAATACTTATGAATCTTGCAAGATGTAAGTTTGCACAAAAGGAATATGAAATAGCTAAAGAACATTTAGATACTTTATTAAAAATGCTTCCTGAACATGAAGAAGCTATTGAAATGCTTAATAAAATAAAAGAAGAGGAATTAAAATGAAAAGAAAAAATTTTTTAGTAGAAATGTTGGTTTTTCTTTGGAGTAAGAAAGCTTATTGGATTGTTCCTGTAATTTTATTTCTAATACTTTTAATTTTTTTAATAGCAATTGGAACATCACCTGTATCACCATTCATTTATACAATTATATAGGATAAAAAATGAAGATAAGTGAAAATATAAAGTTATCATTAACTTGTGTAATAATACCTTTTGTTATAGTAAATATTTTTTTTAGAATATTTGATATACAAACTTCTGTACTTATAAAAAATATAATATATTATTTCTTTTTTATTATAGCTTTTGTAAGTCTTGTTATTCCTAAACTCGGTAATTTTATACATAAGATGTTAAAAAAAATTGGCAGTTTTTTAGGTAAGTATATTTCAATTATTGCATTATTTTTTGTCTATATTTGTGCTGTTCTGCCTACAGGTATTTTAATGAAAATTGTAAAAAGGGATAGATTAAAATTAAAAAAGCCAAATATTCAATCATATTGGATTGATAATGAGAGTAAAGATACAAATTATGAATTTCAATTTTAGGTGAAAAATGACATATTTATTAGGAATTAGTGCATATTATCATGACAGCGCCGCAGCTATTATAAAAGACGGTGAAATTATAGCGGCAGCACAAGAAGAGAGATTTACAAGAATAAAGCAGGATAGTGAGTTCCCTATTAATGCTGTTAATTATTGCTTGGAAGAAGCTGGTATTAATGCTGAAAATTTAGATGGTGTTGTTTATTATGAAAAGCCGTTTGTTAAATTTGAACGTATACTTGAAACATCAATGGCTTATGTTCCTTATAGTTTAAGAAGTTTTGTAAATGCAATGCCTGTTTGGCTTAATAAGAAATTATTTATCCCTTCTCAAATAGATAAATATTTTGATAAGAAATTAAAATGTCCTATATATTTTACAACTCATCATGAATCACATTGTGCAAGTGCATTTTTCCCATCTCCATATGAAGAAGCTGCTATACTTTGTTTAGATGGTGTAGGTGAGTGGGATACTACTACTTGGGGTATCGGAAAAGGTAATAAAATCGAAATTAAGCAAAAAATAGAATTTCCTCATTCGTTAGGGCTATTATATAGTGCATTTACAGGGTTCTTGGGTTTTAAGGTCAATTCCGGCGAATATAAAGTTATGGGACTTGCTCCTTATGGTGAGCCTAAGTATAAAGATTTAATATATGAAAATCTTATAGATGTTAAAGATGACGGATCTTTTTGGTTAAATCAGGAATATTTTGGCTATTGTACAACTGATTATATGTTTAATAAAAAGTTTGAAAAACTGTTTAATCGACCTCCCAGAAAACCTGAAACCGCTTTATCTCAAAATGATATGGATATAGCAGCAAGCCTTCAGGTTGTAACAGAAGAAATAATATTAAAACTTGCTAATTACGTTTATGATAAAACAGGCATGAAAAATTTGTGTTTGGCAGGAGGCTGCGCGCTAAACTGTGTATCTAACGGAAATGTATTGAAAAACGGAAAATTTGAAAATATATGGATTCAGCCTGCCGCAGGTGATGCAGGAGGCGCTTTAGGTGCTGCTCTCGCTGTTTATTATATGGGGTTAAATAATAAAAGAATAGTAAATAATGATGATTCTCAAAAAGGCAGCCTTTTAGGCCCTAAATATTCTGATAATGAAATAATTGAAACATTAAATAAATTTGATGCAAAATATACAAAATATGAAACAGAAGAAGAAGTTGTAAAATTAATTGCAAAATATATTTCAGAAGGTAAAAGTATAGGCCATTTCGCCGGAAGAATGGAATACGGTCCAAGAGCGTTAGGTAACAGAAGTATTTTGGCAGATCCAAAAAACCGTGATATGCAAAGGAATTTAAATCTGGCTATTAAGAAAAGAGAATCATTTAGACCGTTTGCTCCAAGCTGTTTAGAAGAAGATGTTGAAGAATTTTTTGACATTAAAAAAGGGAAAAAATCTCCTTATATGCTTTTAACTCAGCCTATATCAGATAAAATTAAAACAGAATTAACACCTGAAGAGAAGAATTATAAAGGTATTGATAAACTAAAGGCATATCGCTCAATACTTCCTGCCATAACTCATGTTAACTATTCTGCAAGAATTCAAACCGTATCTAAAGAAGTTAATCCAAGATATTGGAATATAATTAACGAATTTAAAAAGTTAACAGCTTGCAGTGTAATTGTTAATACTTCTTTTAATATAAGAGGCGAACCGATTGTAAATACTCCGGAAAACGCTTATAAATGTTTTATGTATACAGATTTGGATGTTCTTGTTATTGAAAATTTTGTTCTTTTAAAAGAAGAACAGAAAAAGATTGAAGGAAAAGAAGAATATCAAAAACAGTTTAAATTGGATTAACTTCTTTTAACAAATTTTAAATCATATCCTAAGATATCACCGATAATCATAGCATCATCGTATCTTAAGGTGCCTTTTCTTAATTTTTGAGAAATATTATCAGCAGTAATTTTTTTGCCAACTTTTTCGCTCATCTCAAATGCCAAATCTTTTAGCTTTACATTATTTTCAGCTAATAAAACTTTTATATCTTTTCTTACACTCATATTAATATTATATATTTAATCGTTTTATTGACATATTTATCGAATTTTGATATATTTAACGTATTATTGTTCGTTTTTACGTTTTTATTGCCGTATTAGTTGTAACAAAAATTAAAGGAGTTTAATATGAACAAATCAGATTTAAATAATAATTTTGATGAAATTATAGATAAAAATATAAATGTTATTATTAAAAAATTTATAGATGGAGAAAGCTTTTTGAAAATAATAAATAAACCGCTTAAAAAAGCTTTGACTCAGGCAATTTTTATTTTATTAAGAACAGTATTTTATTAATAAGTTTTGAAAAGTTAAAAGAAAATCTTGAATTTTCAAAAAGATTGAAGGAAGAATTTCTTGATGTTGAAGAGGTATACAAAGGTCTAAAAAATTGTGAGTTATGCTTTTATCATCTTTTTAATGAAATGGAGAAATTAAATGAACTTATAATAAAACAGTGAGTTTTATTAAATTTAATTCGGATATCTTAATACTTGCTTGTATAATGGCTGTTTGAAAGTTACAATATTTCTATGCAAGATAAGAACTTTATTTTAATAGATGGTCACGCACTGGCATACAGATACTTTTTTGCTTTAGAAAGAACAGGATTGAAAACATCCGAAAATCAGCCGACGTGGGCTGTTTTTGGGTTTTTTAAAGCTCTTTTTGATTTGCTTCAAAATAATACAATAAAACCTGATGCTATTGCTGTTGCATTTGATGTTTCAAGACATACATACAGAACAGAAATGTATGCGGAATATAAAGCAACAAGAGAAACAATGCCGGATACTTTAAGAAGTCAATTACAGCTTATAGTAGAAGGTTTAAATGCACTAAATATTCCTATTTATACTAAAGAAAATTATGAAGCAGATGATGTTATTGGTACAATTGCAACTAAAGCTAAACAAAAACAGCATAAAACATATATTTTAACGGGTGATAGAGATTCTTTTCAATTAGTAGACAGAGATGGTTTTATTAAAGTAATAGTGCCTTCTAAAGGTGAATTGGTTGAATATGACTGGTATAAAGTATATGAAAAAATGGGTGTATACCCGTATCAAATAACTGATTATAAGGGATTAAGCGGTGATTCTTCTGATAATATCCCGGGAATTAAAGGTATTGGGGAAAAAACTGCTTGTAAACTTTTAAGCAGATTTGATAAGCTTGAATTAATCTATGACCATATTGATGAAATTACTGAAAAAGCTTTAAATAAAAAGCTTTCAGAGGGGAAAGAAATTGCTTTTTTAAGTAAAGAACTTGCTACTATTCAAAAAAATCTTGATATTGACTATGATTTTGATTGCGCAAAGCTTGAAATGCCTGATTATGATGCTGTAATAGAATTTTTTAAGAAAAATCAATTTTATAATTTCTTAAAAAATTCTGATAACATATTAAAACCATTTAAAATAGCTTCTTTAGAAGCAAAAACTGCACCAGTATGTAATGAAGGAGAAGCAGTGCAAAATGTTTCTTCACCTATGCAAGGACAGCTTCAATTGGGGCTTGGAATTAATGATATACTTGTAAGTTCTTCACATAAAGAATATAATCACGAGAAAAATATTGTTGATACTGAAGAAAAGCTTATTTCGCTTATGGCTAAGCTTAAAGAACAAACATTATTTTCTATAGATGTTGAAACAACGGGTATTAATCCGTTAGAGTGTGATTTAGTAGGTATTTCAATATCTTTCTCCGCACAAATTCAAACAAAGAATAACAGAGTTAAAATTGATTTATCAAAAAATGACCTTGTTCAATCTTTTTATATTCCTGTTTTTCATCAAGTAGGTAAACAGTTAGACCTTGAATATGTAAAAGACAAATTGGCACCTGTTTTAGCTGATGAAAATATTGCAAAGACACTTCAAAATGCAAAATTTGACTATCATGTATTAAAACATCATGATATGCCGTTAAATAACATAATTTTTGATACAATGCTTGCAAGTTATATTAAAGATTCTTCAAGAAAACACGGATTAAAACAGCAGGCAAGTGATTATCTTGATTATATGATGGTCGAATATGAGCAGTTATTAAAGAATTCATCTGCTTCATTAACAATAGAAACAGTCAGCATAGAAGATGCAGCCTCTTATGCTTGTGATGATTCTTTTGCTACATTACTTTTGACTAAATATTGGCAAGAAAATTTAGACGAAAAAGAACTTGATTTACTATATGATATTGAAGTTCCGTTATGTCTTGTACTTGCAAAAATGGAAGAAAATGGTGCCAGTATTGATGTTGAGTATTTAAAAGTTATAGAAAAAGAAATTCAGGAAAAGCTTGATATTGTAGAAAACAAAATTTATGATGAGGTTGGTGAAAAATTTAATATTAATTCGCCAAAACAAGTAGGAGAAATGCTTTTTGGTAAATTAAATCTTAAAGCAAAAGGTATGAAAGCTAAAACGGGTTTTTCGACAAGCGCTAAAGTTCTTGAAAATTTAGCCGAAGAAAATCAAATAGCAAAAGATATTTTGGAGCAAAGGCATTTGGCTAAGTTAAAAAGTACATATACGGAAGCGCTTCCTGAACTTATAAGTCCTTATGATAATAGAATTCATACAAGTTTTAATCAAACTATTACAACAACAGGAAGACTTTCTTCCTCTAACCCTAATTTACAGAATATTCCCGCTAGAACAGAGTTGGGAAACAGAATTAGAGGAGCTTTTGTTGCTGAAGATAAAAATAATTTTATTATTTCAGCCGATTACTCTCAAATTGAGTTAAGACTGCTTGCTCATATATCAAGAGATGATAATTTAATTGAGGCATTTTGTAATGATGAAGATGTTCATTCTTCTACAGCAAGTAAAATTTTTGGAGTACCCATAGAAGAAGTAACAAAAGATATGCGCTCAAGAGCAAAGGCTGTAAATTTTGGTATTGTATATGGTCAATCACGTTACGGATTAGCTTCAAGCCTCGGAATCTCACCTTTTGAAGCTCAAGATTTTATCGACAGATATTTTGCTACCTATCCTGATGTTAAAAAATATATGGATGATACAATCAAATTTGCTTATGCACATGGTTATGTTGAAACAATATACGGCAGAAAGCGTTATTTAAGTTCAGGCTTATTAAGTACAAACGGAAAAATACAAGAAGCTGCTCAAAGAGCTGCTATTAATGCTCCTATTCAAGGAACTGCCGCTGATGTTATGAAAATTGCTATGGTTCGTTTAAATAATGACTTTATAAAAAATAACATTAAATCTAAAATAATCATCCAAGTGCATGATGAACTTGTGATTGAAACAGTAAATACTGAAGTAGATAAAGTAGAAGTTTTAGTAAAAAAAGCAATGGAAATGGATCAACCTTTCCTTGTTCCGTTGAAGGTTGATATATATAAAGGTAATTCCTGGATGGAGATTTAATGAAAAAAATCATACTTTTATTATTTTTAATAAATATGTTCACTTTTCCTAATATTACTTTTGCAGAGGCTGTAATTACTTCGGCAAATGTGTCTAAATCTGTACCTATAGCATCTGATTTTACTAAAACGTATAAAACCTCATCAGAAAATTTATTATATCTGTTATTAGCTGCAATAAATGAACATAATTATTCTATAGAAGAAATTCAATTTAAAACCGGAAGTGTGCTTTTTAAAGCTTATACAAAAGAATTTATAGCTTCTGTTTCAGCAAAAGACGGTTATAATTCTTTTATAAAAATTATTCCTGCAGATAATAATTATAATTTTTCACCTTCACTTCTTCAGAAATTGCATAATTATATTGATTTAAATAATAATATTATTTTTCAAAAGGTTCTGTAAATTTTTATTTATTGGTTTTCCCCTATTTTATGAACTCTGATTGTATTTATTTTCCCTGTTATGAGTTTTGGAACAGAGTTTACAATAATTATGTCATCTCCGTTTTTAAACCAAGTGCGGTTTATAAGAAGGTTATCTATCTTTTTAAATAATGCTTCATCAAGAATGCTGTCACATTCTTTATCAACATAAGTAAATATATCCCAAAATAAGCTTAATCTTCTTGCTGTAGAATAAGAATTGGTAACAGCAATTATAGGAACAGATGGTTTTAATTTAGATATTATAGGCGGAGTGTATCCCCATTCAGAAAATACTAAAATACCTTTTGCTTTTAGTTTTTTTGATAAATTAACAGCGCTGTTTGCTATTGCTTGAGCAACAGGGTCAAACTCTGAAATTAAATCTACATCATAATCTGTTTTCAAAAAAGGACTGGTTTCTACGGCTCTTGCAATTGTTGCCATCATTTCTACTGCTTCAACCGGATATTTGCCTGCTGCACTTTCTCCTGAGAGCATAATTGCATCAGTTCCGTCATATATCGCATTTGCTACGTCGCTTGCTTCTGCTCTTGTCGGTATTGGCTCTTCCATCATTGATTCAAGCATTTGTGTTGCAACAATGCATGGTTTTTTGTGTTCATTTGTTAATTGAATTATCTTTTTTTGTGCTATCGGAACTTCTTGGGGTGACATTTCTATCCCTAAATCACCTCTTGCAACCATTATCCCGTCTGCAGTCATCACAATTTCTTCCAAATTCTCAACGGCTTGGGGTTTTTCTATTTTTGCTATTATTGGAATTTCCTTATCACCAAAGGCTTTTGTATAATATTTTGCACATTTTACATCTTCTGCTTTTCTGACAAAAGAAAGTGCAAGATAATCAGCATTTTGTTCTATAGCAAATTTTATGTATTCTTTATCTCTTTGGGTTACTGCTTCTAAACTGGCTTGAGCTCCCGGAATATTTATTCCTTTTCTCGGCTTTATTACAGTTCCATATTCAACCGTTGTATAAACTTTTGAATCTATAATTTTTTCTACTCTTAATCCTACTTTTCCGTCATCTAAAAGAATTTTTTCTCCTACTGTTACATCTTTTGCTATTCCTTCATAGTCAACAGGAATTATTCCTTCTTTTAATTCGGTTGTATTTTCTAAAACTATTTCTTGTCCTTTTTTTATTTCTATAGGATTTGGAAGCTTTCCTACTCTTATTTTTGGTCCTTGTAAATCAATTAAAACAGGTAAATTTTTATTTAATTCTTTCTCAATTTGTCTTATAATTCTTATTTTTTCAGCGTGTTCTTCTTTTTCACCATGAGATGTATTTATTCTGAATACAGTAACACCTGCTTCTACCAATTTTTTTATTGTTTCATAGTCACTGCTTGATGGACCAAGCGTTGCAACAATTTTTGTTTTAGTTCTTTTGCGTTTTTGTATTTCTTCCATTTTATATCTTTCTATTTGTTATTTGGTATATGTATAGCTAAATTATCTAATGCAAGAATGCTTTCGTGTATACCTTCAGAGTATGTCGGGTGGGCAAATATAACATTTTCTATTTCTTTGGGTGAAATTTTATTTTCCATAGCTATTGCAATTTGTTCAATCATTGCACTTGCTTCTTCTGATATTATATGTGCACCAAGTATTTCATTGTCATTAGCAAGAATTTTTATAAATCCTTCTATTTTATCTTCAGCATAGGCTTTACCTAGGGCCGCTATCGGGAAAAATGATTTTTTATATTTAATTCCTTTTCCTGTTAATTCTTGTTCTGTTTTGCCAATATAGGCTATTTCAGGCGTTCCATATATTACCGCAGGCACTTTATCTTTATCAAATTCTTTAATTCTATTTGTTGTTATATAGTCAATTAAATCTTCTGCCTGCTTCATTGCACTATGCGCTAACATTGATTTGCCGTTTATATCGCCTATTGCATATATATTACTTATGTTTGTTTGATAGTTATTATTTATTTTTATATATTTTGCTACTTCTATCTCTTTTGATAAGCGACCTGTTACTTTTTCAGGTAATCTGCCTACTGCTTGCAAAATATTATCAGGTTCTATTATTTTTCCGTTTGATAAAATTACTTTTTTTTCTTCAATTGATTCTATAGTAGTACTTGTATAAAATTCAATTCTGTTCTTTTTAAATATTCTTGCTACTCTTTCACTCACTTCATTATCAGCAGTAGGAATAAGTTTATCCATCATTTCAATAATACAAACTTTAACACCCAAACTAGATAATATTCTTGCCCACTCTACTCCAATAGCACCTGAACCTGCTATTAATATTGATGTCGGCAGTTTATTCATATTTAAGATATCGTCAGATGTTAATATAAAGCTATCATTATAATTACCATTGAATTTTATTTTATTAGGTTTAGAACCAATTGCTATTATTATATTTTTTACTTCATAATTGCTGCTTTTTGTTTTTATTAAGTTTTTAGCTTCAATTTCAGCTTCTTCTTCAACTATTGTAATGTTGTAGCTTTTTATAAGATTAGTAAGTGATTTTCTTATCTTTTCAGATATATTTCTTTGTCTTTCTTGAATTTTTTCAAAATTAAAGTTAATATTTGCAGCTTCTATTCCGAATTTCGCAGAATTTTTTAATTCTGTATATAATTTGCAGCAATGCAGAATTGTTTTAGTCGGAATGCAACCTCTATTTAAACATGTTCCTCCAACAAAATTTTTTTCAAATAAAATTACGCTAAGCCCTTTTTGACTTGCCCTTATAGCTGCTGCATAACCTGCAGGCCCTGCTCCGATTATCCCTAAATCATACATATTTTATATATTTCACCTCTTTTAAATTATACAATAATCATTTTTCTATTAAAACTAAATTTAACCAAAGTGAATGAAAAAAATGAAAAGCATTGATTTTACTGTAAAATCCCCCTATTTATTTTTATGTTTTTTAAGAAATGTTACAAAAAATGTTGAAAATTGAACTTAAAACTAAAGTTGAAAATTCTTCTTGCCGATAACTAATTCGTAAGGTTAAACAAACCAATTAAATGTAAAAGATAAGTTGTTTTAAGAAGGATTCCCTGTTATGAAATTTATAAGTAAGATAGTTGTGCTTTTTAGCGCATTAATTTTGTTGAGCGTTTCAAATGTTGCTTTTGCGGCAGATTTCACTGCTAATACTAAACAACCTGCATTAACAGCAGCTTTAAATAGATTAGAAGCAATGAATAACAGAAAAGTATTGGATGTAATACAAGGTAACAATTCAACAGGTAAACCTATTAAGATTATGTTCAGAAATATGTCTGCAATGGGTTATGGTACTTGTGAAGCTGTTACAGCAAAAACTGCAGACGGCAGATTGGTTATATTAATCAGTGCTGATTATAAAACAGCTCCTGTTGAAGCAATTGCTTGTTTAATTGCTCATGAAAGTGTTCACCACGAAAACACTAAAACTTATGAAGAAGAAGTTAGAGCTTGGACTTGCGAAGTTCAAACCTGGATGGCTTTCACTGATGTTAATCCTTCTTTAAAAGTTAGTGACTCTAAATTAGTTAAAAGATTAAATTATTTATCTAAATTATATGTAAAAGACGGTAATCAAAATACTTCTATTGCTAACTTAATTGCAAACCAACCGGCTTATGCCTCTTTAAAAAGATCTTAATCCTTACTTCTTATTTTCATAACACAGTCCTTACAATTGAATTCAACAAGGTATTCCTTGTTGAATTCGTCTATTAAGACGAAAGGCTCAGTATATTTAGGTATTGCTATTTGTTTAGAGCATATACCCAGTTGATTTTTTATACAATATTTTGAAATCATTACTTCTTTATTTCTTGTATTATTTCCTTTTTCCAGAGCCATTTCTTTTATAACAGAACCTCTCTCCTCATAAAAGGACTTTGCTTTTTCATTGTATATATTGGCTCTATAATCTAAAACTTCTATTGGGTATTTTGATAATTGAATTTCTTTTTTTCTATAATTATATTTATAATTCTTCTTTCTTATTTTCCTTATTCTGTCTGTCAATATTCTTCTTATTTCATTTATTTTTGAAACTTTAATAAATGGAATGTTCTTTATTGTTATCTCTGTTTTAACAATAGAAAATTCTGTATTCCCTGATTTTGAAAGTTGAATTTCTAAAGTTCTTATAGTTTTTTCTTCATTTATTGCTTTATCAAAATCTTTTGCAATTAAATGGCAAGCACAATTATTATTTTCATCTGATAATAAAAACATATAACTGTTGTTTATCTCTTTTACTTTTAATTTTAGTGGGATTTTTCTTGTAAGATTAGAGTTTTTTATTCTATCATCAAACTCTTTATTAAAATTACGATATATTTTTGTTCCTTCTTTTATTCCTTTTATTGATTGCGGATAAATAATATTTCCTTCTGTTTTATTTATATTTGTTCCGTTTAGTGTTTTTTCTTTATCAAAAAAACAAATACCGTCCCCGTTATTTAATATATTAGTGTTAAGAGTAAAATAATTTTTCTTTACACTTTGTACTATTCCTATGTATTCTCCCAGAGATTTATTATAATTTATTGTTGCTATATCTTTTTTAGTTCCGTCAATGTTAAATGTAGTATAGCCTCTATTAAATGTTTTATATAAATTTGGTTCAAAATCAAAGTTACAGATACCATCTGATGATTTTTTGAAATTGTAATTGTTTAAAATTTTATCTAATGCTTGTCTGTAAAAAGCTGTAGTATTTACAACATAAGTTTCATTCTTTAATCTTCCTTCTATTTTAAATGAAGTAATACCTGCTAATATTAATTCTTCAAGTTTATTAGATAAGTTTAAATCTTTCAAACTTAACAGGTATTTATTTCTTATAATATATTTTCCATCGGCATCTTTCAAAGAATATTGTTTTCTGCAAGGCTGAGCACATTCACCTCTATTTGCACTTCTTGAACCTATTGAATAACTTAAATAACATTGTCCGCTGTAAGAAGTGCATAAAGCTCCATGTATAAAACATTCAAGCTCTATATTTGTGTTCTTTTTTATTTCTTTTATTTCTTCTAATGATATCTCTCTTGGCAAAATAACCCTTTTAAACCCTGTTTTTTCAAGGAATTTTATTTTTTCGATAGTATTATTATGACATTGTGTACTTGCTATAATAGGGATTGGCGGTAAATTGCATTCTAAAATCCCCATATCTTGTATAATAATTCCGTCAACTTTTATGTAATATAGTTTCCAGATTAATTTTTCTACTTTTTGTAGCTCTTTATCTGTTAAAATAGTGTTTATTGTTATATATATTTTTACATTGAATTTATGAGCATACTCAACTACTTCAATAATATCTTCAAGAGAATTACCTGCCTGAATACGGGCAGAATACATAGCATAACCAATATATACAGCATCAGCTCCTGCATCTATTGCTTTTATTGCTATGTTCTTATTATTTGCCGGAACTAATAATTCATATTCTGATGTTTTCCAGTCTGTTTTTAAGTCCTTGTCTGATTTCAAGAGCATCTACCCCTAATCTGCTTAGTGCTTTCATTGCTACTGAATCCGGCTGGTTGCATATTGCAATTAATAAATCATCGGCTGTTGTTTTTGTTTTATTCTGCGACTTGGCTATGTTCCAAGCATCTTCCAGTATTAATTTCGCCCTTTGGCTGAATGTAATTTCAGTTGAGCTGTAATCCTCATTAATACCTATAAGGTCTTCTACAACATCTCTTGCATCTTTTATATTTACACCCAGGTCTTTGAGTACTTCTGCTGCTATACTGTTTGATTCAAGTACAATACCCAGCAAAATTAGCTCACTGCCTACTATATTATTCCCTAATCTTCTTGCTTCTTGCTTTGCAAGCCTCATTATATATAATGTTTCATTCTTTTGTTTTTCTATTGGCTGCAATACTTTCTCTTCCAATAAATATTCATTTACATTTAGTTCTTTTAATATATTATATGCAATCCCTTTTTTTGTTTTTAGAAGTCCTAAAATAATATGTTCAGGTAATATTGATGCATTACCTGATTCTCTTGCTATATCAAGAGCTGTCATTAGCATTTTCATTGCATTTGGTGTGAATATAATTTGTTTATCTCCAAACTCTGCTTGTCTTGATGATATTTCTTTTAATTTCTCTGAAAATGTTATTGATGTTATCCCAAAATCACATAATATCTTTGATATATCGGTTGTGTCATCATCTAATATTGATTGCATTATTTGTTCTGTACCTAATATTTCATAATTAGATGTTGATAATTTTGCGATTGCTCTATCAAATATTTTTGATGAATCGGAATTCTCTATTATTGATATTATACTTTCACTTTTATCTATTCTTCTTCTTTTTTCAACTATTTCAGGATGTCTTACTTTTTTCGATTTATGAGTAGACAAAATGTTATAAAACATTGTTTTCATTTTATCTACATCTATACCTTTTTCTTTTAATACACTTGTAAGTTCTAACTTTGGATAATCCCATATTGCAAGAAAAAGATGTTCCGGTTTTACATATGAATTACCTAAAACTTTTGCTATATCTAATGTTCTTATGAATATATCTTTTGATGATGCAGAAAATGCAATAAATTCAACAGGTCTTACAATTGCTCTCTTTTTTAAAAGTTCTTCTATTTCTTTTTTTAAATCATTTATTTCTATTTTTCTTACAGAAAAAGTTTTAACTATTATACTGTTTGTATCATTTAATAGTGCTAATAAAAGATGCTCAGGGTATATTTTTTCATGATTATATTCAATTGCATATATTTGAGCTGCTTTTACAACATCTATAGCTTTTTCTGTAAATTTTTCAAACAAATTTATAATCCTTAAAATGTAGTTATATTTGTATTTTACCACATAAGATTATATTTGTAATCAAATCTCAATAATCTTTTCTGTTATTGCTTTTACTACTGCCTGAAGTCTGTCTTCTACATTTAATTTTTGTAATATATTGGCTACATGGGCTTTTACTGTGTGTGTACTTACTACTAATTCTTTTGCAATTTGGTTGTTTGTTTTTCCTTTTGCTAAACTTCTTAATACCTCAAGCTCTCTTGTTGTTAGATTTAGATAATTTTCATCATAGAGAGTATTTGTATTTTCTTTTGTTATATATTTAGAAACAATTCCCTTATCTATTCTAATGTTTAAATTGTAATTACCATCAAAAAGTTTTTTTATATCAGATTTTTTTATTGTTAATACAATATTCTCCTCTTCATCAAAAGAAGTTAAATTATAAGTCATATTTCTTCCGATTCTTTGTTATTAAGTACAACTTTTATATAATAATGGTTCCTTATTTTATTTTCTCATTATATAAAAATATTGTACTAACACATTTTCCTTTTTAACTTTCAAGTGATTTCTCATTTAATGGCTGAGTTATCATTATTCCTTCTCCGCCTATGAAATTTACTTGTTTCCCATCTAAATATAAATATATTTTCTTATTCTTAGTATTATTTATAGCTGTCTTTATTAGTTGCATCATTCTTGAATATACACTATCTGTACCGCCGCCATATTGAAAATCAGAATTAAAATCTATAATAACTTTATCACCTTTTTGTTTTATTCCTAAAAGTTTTGTTGTTTTTGGCACCTCTGAATATGCTCCTTGAGCTTTTTCTACTATATTTGGACCTTTTAATAATTCTTTTATTGCAAATTCTAATTTATTCTCACCTTGAGGGATTTCTCTTTCTACTTTTTTATATATGCCATTATCTTCTGAATCAAGGGCAAGAAAATATATGTATGCTTTTTCTGCTTCTTTTTTTACTGTTTTTTCTGTTGGTATTTCTGTTGGTTTCTTTACTATTTCTTCTTTATTTTTAACTTTCTCAGTATTCATTTCTATTTTTGGAATACCTTTTATTGATGAAAGTATGTTATTTATTTGTATTCCACATTTTTCTTTTATGTAAAAGAAAGTTAATATTATAAATATTATTATTACTATTTTTGAAAAATTACTCATTTATCTCGCCGTAGTTTTTATTAATTATAAATGTGCCTTCTGTTTTTATCAAATTATTATTAATTTTAACATTTGTTATGTATATTTTGCAGTATTTTGTATTTATGGATTCGATTTCATATGATATTGGATTTATTCGGTTTATTAATATGCCGAATAAGTCATTTTTTATAATATTATCTTTTGTTAAAAACGTTATATCTCTTAATACAATCTTATTATTTGATACTTCTAAATCTGTTTTTAATTTGATATAGAATGGTTGTGAATTTAAAAATGTTATTATTGGAATTGAAAAATATAATTTATTTCCTGATATCTCTACTTTTGGTGTTTTAATTTCAAATCCTTTTATTCCATTAAAAGAAAATGAGTTTCTTTCCAATTCTTTTTGGAATTCATATGAATTAAGTACCTCGTTTATATCTTCATTTGTTATAGTGCTCTTAAATTTAAAGGCTAAATCATGCGGATAATATATTCTTCCTTTTGAATAAACAATTTTGTTATATGGACATAGTGTTTGCGCATAAAAATCTGTCATCCGTAGTGCTCTATATTCAATTTTTTTACTTTTTAAATCAAGTGCTCTAAATTCACCTTTTTTAAGTCTGTTTATTGTAAATATATCAAGATTTGCTTTAAACTTAGAATCTAATTCATCTTTTAGTTCTTTTTCTATTATTTTCTCTGCTATCATTTTTGAAGCGAAATTTAAACCGGTTACTTTATTTATAAGTTTTTCTTCTTCTACTACATTTATGCTTTGAGAAGGACAAGTTATATCGCATTCTTTTGCTAATGTATTTGTTGTAATTAATAATATACTTAAAATTAATAATATATTTTTTATCATATTAATACCTTCTTTGGTTGTATAAAATCAATGTTTGCTTCCGCAATCGCTTTTATTTTGTTGTTTTCTGTAAGTATTATTATACCTGATTTTTTTGCTCGATTTTTAAATTTGTTTCCATTTTGTAGTTTATTATTTTCTTCTTCATTTATTTCATATTTTTCAATAGAAAGAATACTTATAGGATTAATTATATTTTCTTTTATATCATCTATTTTTATACCTTCTGTTAGTTCTATAGAATCTTCTATTTTTAAGCCGGATGATTTTGTTCTTATTAGTTCAAACATAACAGCTCCGGAGCCTAATATTTGACCCATATCATGAACTATACTCCTTATGTATGTACCTTTTGAACATGATATTTTTAGTTTTAGTATTTGTTTTTCATAGTCAAATGAAATAATTTCATTATTATATATTTCTATTTTTCTTTTTTCTATATCTTTTGGTATTTCTCCTTTTCTTGCAAGTTCATATAATCTTTTTCCATTATAATGTACTGCAGAATATATTGGAGGTAATTGTTCCTGTTCCCCTAAAAATAGTGGTATTATTTTTTCTATTTCTCTTCTTTCTATTTTTCTAAAACCTGTATCTCTTACTATTCCTTCTGTATCATAAGTATCTGATATTTTCCCTAAATACATACTTACTATATATTCTTTATCATAAGAAAGATAATCAATTAATTTAGTAGCTTTGCCTATTGCTACAGGTAATACCCCGGATGCTATAGGATCAAGTGTTCCGGCATGTCCAATCTGCTTTATTCCTGTTATTTTTCGAATAATAGAAATAACTTTTTGAGAGGTTATTCCGGAGGGTTTGTTTATATTTATAAACCCGAACATGTATATTAAATCTCGCCTCTTGATATCTTATTTATTAATTCTGTTACATTTGACCCTCTCTCTAGAGAATCATCGGGTATAAATCTTAATTCTGGAGTTAGTCTTAATCTTACTCTCTTTCCTACTTCAAATCTTATTTTAGGTGTATTATCTGTTATTGCTTTTATTGTGAGTTCTTTATCGTTGTCAGATGCAAATACTGAATAGTATACTTTTGCGAATGAATTATCATGGGAAATTTCAATATCTGTTATAGATACAACACCATGAATTCTGGAATCTTTTAATTCCTTTTGAATAATGTCTGCAATTTCTTTCATTAATGTTTTTCTGACACGTTCATTTCGTAAAGACATAATTCCCCGCTATTTTAAACTAATACTTGTCTTTCAATTTCTTCAGTTGTTGTAACTTTTATAATATCGCCTTCTTTTATATCATTAAATTTGTCAAAAGAAATACCGCATTCAAATCCTTGAGCTACTTCTTTTACATCATCTTTAAATCGTTTTAATTGATCAATTTGCCCTTTGAATATTTCTATGCCGTTTCTTATTACAGTTGCTGTTTTATTTCTTATAATTTTGCCTTCTGTTATATAACATCCTGCAATTTTTGTTGTTTTACCAACTGTAAATACTTGCCTTACTTCAGCAGTACCTAGGGCTACTTCTTTTATTTCAGGCTGCAATAAGTTTAACATAGTTTGTTCTAAATCTTCTAAAACCTGATAGATAATATTATACTTTTTAATAATAACACCTTGTTTTTCTGCTGCTATTTGTGCATTTAAATCTTCTTTTACAGTAAAACCTAATATTATAGCATTACTTGCACTTGCAAGCATTACATCAGCTTCTGAAATATCCCCTACTCCAACATGTACAATTTTTGTTATTATTTCTTTTGATTCAAGTTGTGATACACCTTGTGAAACAGCTTCTGCTGCACCATGAGTATTTGCTTTGATAATTAAATTTAATCTCTTTATATTATCATCACCATCACCTACTTGTTCATTTCTTATATGAGCAGGTTTCATGCTATCTAACTTTGTATTTCTTTCTTTTTCTTTTCTTTCTTGACAAATTGCTCGCATAACTTTTTCATTTTCAACAGCTTCAAAACTGTCTCCTGCTTGTGGTACTTCCGTTAATCCTAAAATTTCAACAGGTGTAGATGGTCCTGCTTCTTTTATTCTTTCGCCTGAATCAGATATTAATGCTCTTATTCTACCGCAGACGCTTCCTACTACAAAACAATCTCCAGTATGAAGAGTACCATTTTGTACTAATAATGTTGCAACTGGACCTTTTCCTTTATCTAATTTTGCTTCTATTACAACGCCAGTGGCTGGAGCATGTTTATTTGCCTTTAAATTTTGAACTTCTGCTAATAACAATATATATTCTAATAATTCATCTATACCTTTGCCTTGAAGAGCACTTACTTTTACACAGATTGTATCTCCACCCCATTCTTCCGGTACTAACCCGTATTCTGTTAATTGCTGCATTATTTTATCCGGATCGGCGCTCGGTTTATCTATTTTATTTACTGCTACTATTATTGGTACTTCTGCTGCTTTTGCATGGTTTATTGCTTCTATTGTTTGAGGCATTATTCCATCATCTGCTGCTACTACTAATATTGCTATATCTGTTGCTTTAGCTCCTCTAGCTCTCATTTCCGTGAATGCTTCGTGCCCGGGGGTATCTATAAATACAATCTTTTTGTCTTTTTTGTCTTCTAAATATACCGTATATGCACCTATTGATTGTGTTATACCTCCAACTTCAGTTGACACAATCTTATGTTTTGACGCTCTTATTGAATCTAATAATGTTGTTTTTCCGTGGTCAACGTGCCCCATAATGCTTATTACAGGGGCTCTTGTTTCAAGCAATGATTCATCTACTTCTTTTATTGCTTTTTCTTTTTCTTCTTTTTCAAGTTCTTGTTCTATATATTCATTTAAATCTTCTTCTAATATTTCAAGCTCAAAACTTTCACATATCTTTTTTTGTGTTTCTATTGAAATAACTTCATTTACTGTAGTTAATACCCCTTGCATCATTAAATATTTAACAATTTCAGCAGGTGATTTCTTTATTTTATCCGCTAACTCACCTACAGTTATTGGTTTATTTATTACTACTTGTTTTATTACTTCAGATTCATTTGTATCTTTAGCTTTTTTCTTGTGTTTTTGTGCAATTGCTTTTTCAAGACTTATTAGTTCTTGCTCTTCTTCTTTATTTTTATATTGTTTTTTCTTTTCTTTTTGTCCCTTTTTCTTAAATTGAGAATTGGCTCCTGGTTTACCTTCATATATTTCTTGAGAAATTATATGGTGCTGAATTGGTTTTTTATTAATTATTGGTCTTTCTCTTTCTTCCTGTTTATTTCGTATCTCTGATTTATTTCTGTCAAAAGAAGTTTTGTTCTCACTTCTATCTTGACCTTTATTAAATTGGTTTTTTTGAGATGACCTTTGACTTATTGAATGTATATCTTGTTTTATTTCTTTTCTTTGTTGATATGTGCTCGTTTCTTGTTGCTTTTGTTTTTGAACAGCCATCATTTCTTGTTGTCTTCTTTTTTGGCTGTTTCTGTTATTATATTCTAAAAGTGACCTTATTTGTGGTACGTTTTGCTCTTGTTCTTTTTCTCTACTTATTTTTACTTCGTTTATTTCTTCTGCTTCTATTGTGGGTTTTTGTGGCTTTTTCTCTATAGTAGACTCTTCTTTTGTTATTGTTTCTTTTGTATTTCCATCTATTTCTTCCAATTTATCTTCTGAATTATTTTCTATGACGGTGGTTTTTGATTTCTTTATTATAAATGCTTTTGGACGTTTTTGAGTATCTGTTTGTTTATTTTTATTCTCTAAAGATGCCTTTATTTTTTCTATTTGAGCAGGCATTAAATTACTAGAGTGTGATTTTACTTTTATATTTAATTTTTTATCAATATACTCTATAAAATCTTTATTTGTCATTCCATATTCTTTTGCAAGTTCATATACTCTTTTATTTTCAACCGTCATCATTGTTTCCTGTTTTTTATTTACAACTATATTATAGTTGTAACACAATTTACTTTTTAAGTACAGTATAGAGTTCTTCTTTAATATTTTCGGTTAAATTACTGCTTAATAATTTCTCAATTTTCTTTTTCTTTAATGCATTTTCAAGACATTCAACATTTTTACATATATATACAGAACGACCATAAATTTTATTGTTTGTGTTTATTTTTATTTCTTTTGTTTTATTATCTCTTGTAATTCTTATTAATTCTTCTTTGCTTTTTAGTTTTTTACAATCTGAACATTGTCGTAAAAATTTTTTATTCTGTTGCAATCTTTTTCCCTTTTTTAATTTAGTCTATTAATTTCATTGATTATTTTATTATCAAAGATTGTTTCCAAATAATCAATTAGTTTTTCTTTTGCTCTATTTATTGTTGGTCCTGTTGCTGTATATATTATATTTTCCTTGTCCTCTATTATTATGAACTCTTCTTCATCAGTATCTGGTTGATAATCTAATTTTTGTTCTATTTCTTTTTTACTTATTATTGTGCTGAAAGAATAATCATTTGTTATTTTTATATTTTTGTGATTATCTGTAAGACAACTGTTTGCCGTGTCAAATAATATTTTGCATAAATTCTCTTTTAATAATGATATAAAAATTTGTAAATCGTATTGTTGAAATCCATTGTATATCTCTAAAATATAATAGGATTCTTTTTTTATTTTTACTTTTAAGCCAATTAATCCTATATACTTATTTGTATATTTTGTTATATCATCTAACAATGGATATATTGTATTTTCAAGAATTTTTATGATAATTTCTTCAGAAATTTTTTCTGATGGTGCACTAATTGTTGTAAACGTATTTTCTTCTCTTCTTGTTAAAGATATTAAAGGTATTGCATTGTACCCATCGGTTATAAAATATAAATAATAGTCTTCACCATCAATATAATTTTCTATTACTATTTTATTATTATCATTTTCAAATATTTTCTGTATTCCTACTTTTGCTTTTATAAATGTATCATATTTATGACTTTCCCTTGATAGTAATGTAAAATCATTTTCTATTATAATTGGAAAGTTTGTTTTTCTTATATAATCTATTGCCATATTTTCTCTATCAAATATTCCAAATTTTGGAGTATTTATTTTTAACTTATATAGTATTTTCTTTGCAATGCTGTTAAAATATGTTATTCTTGCCGCTTCAGAATATGGAGCAAATATTGCAAAACCTTCTTTTTTGAATTCATCTGCTATTCCGTTTATTATTGCTATTGATGATGTTGCTATTGTAAATTCTATCTGATTATATTTTACAAAATCACAAATGGAAGCAATATCATTTTCTTTAATATTTACACTAGTATAAAAATTGTCAAAATTTTTATCTTCCGTTGTTACATAAATATCATTATTTTCATCTTCTATTTTTAGATATTGTGCTAAAAGTTTTGCATTGAGGTCTGAACCGGCAATTAGTATCTTCATATTTTATTTTAAATCTTCTCTTAATTTTGATGCACCTTTTAAATATACATGTTTTATTTCATTTTGTTCAACTTCTGTATTAATAACGATTAAAATTCTTAAACATTTTTTTATAGAATTTTCTATTTTCATTTCGTTAAAACACATCATTGGAACATATTTCCAGCTATTAAATTTTTCTCTTGCTGCTTTTGCCGGATATAAACAATTTATATCTTCGGTTAATGTAAATATTACATGCGATATATCTTTATCATCAAAGTTATTTTGGTTTTTGATTTTACTTATTAATTCTATTACAGCTTCTTTTATATCGTCAGGCGTATTATTCTCAACAGTAATTGCTCCTCTTATACCTCTTTGATACATACTTTCTCCTCAAATTTCATGCCGGGGTTTAATTTTGCACCATTTGCAAAATCATATGCCTTCATTATTCCTTTGCTCTCAGGTTTAACTTTTGTTATTAAGATTTTTCCAATTGGTGTTATAACTTCAATTCCAATTTTTGTTATTTGTGAAATCTTACTTTCTTCAATATCATTTTTTATTTTATCTATAAGTTTTGTTTCTATTATTTTTATCATTTTATTATTTAGAAAAGTATAAGCTGTTGGAAAATCTACCATTGACCTTACTTGATTGTGTATATCTTGTGCACTTTTTCTCCAATCTATTAATCCATCTTCTTTTGTAAATTTTTTTGCAATGCATATACCTTCTTCTTCCTGCTTCTTAGGTTTTATAATGCCTGTGTACAAACCTTTTATAGTAGAACAAATTAATTTGGGAGATTTATTGCTTATAATTTCTTTTAACTCAATATCTGTCATATCCTCAGTTATAGATATTTCATCTGTTTCACAAATATCTCCGGCATCTAGTGCTAAAACAGTTAACATAGTTGTTATACCAGTTTTCTTGTCTCCATTGTATATACATCTTTGTATAGGATTAGCTCCTCTATATTTTGGAAGCAGTGAAGCATGCAAATTTACTGTACAATTTTTTGGTATTTCTAATACCTCTTCTGATAATATTTGTCCAAAGGCAAATGTTATAAAAAAATCAGGATTTAACTCTTTTAATTTTTCAATTAATTCTTTATCTTTACTTATTTTCTCTGTTTGGAAACATTTTATATTATTTTCTACAGCACAAATTTTAACAGGCGGAGCTGTTAATTTATTTCCTCTGCCTTTTGGTCTGTCCGGCTGCGTTATTACAGCACATACTTCTATTTCATTATTTCTTATTAATTCTTCTAAACTTTTTACCGCTATTTCCGGTGTTGCCATATAGACAATTTTTATCAATCTTTTTTCTCCTCAACTTGGGGATTTTTTATAATTTCTTCTTCTAATTCTTTTTCTTCTAATAAATAATTTGAATCAATAGGATTTAATCCTTTTTCAATAAGAACTTTATCTGCTTCAAATCTGTTTCTGCAATGGTCTATAAATAAAATACCTTCTAAATGATCAAATTCATGCTGTATTGCTCTTGCTAAAAGAGAGCCTTCATCTGCTTCAATTATAAAAGGGCGTCCTTTTATATCAAGTGCTTTTACTTTTACATATTTATATCTTCTTACATTTGTATAAGCATCAGGAAAACTTAAACATCCTTCATAAGAATTTATAGCACCTTCTTTTTTTAATATTTTGGGATTTATAAATGTTATAGGATTCATTGTTTTTGGATCTGTACCTGTATCAATTACAAATACTCTCAAATTTTCGCCTATTTGAGGAGCTGCAAGTCCTACTCCGTTCAATGTATACAAAGTATCATATAAATCTTCAACCAGCATTTGTACTTTCTTTGATATTTTATGTACTTCTTTTGATTTTTCCCTCAATGATGGTGTTCCATATTTAACTATCTTTTTTACCGCCATTAATTTATTTCCCTTCGCCTATTTTTGCGTGTCTGTTTAATATTATCATTACTATTGACATTATAATAGCATATAAAAAGTATTTTGTAGTATCTGTTGCTGCAATATATGTTGCTAACCATCCCATTAATATTGAAAATAGTACAAGTAATAATACCGCCTTGTTCTGAGATAACCCTAAATGTAATAATTTATGATGTATATGTTCTGCATCTGCAACAAATGGTGATGTACCTTTTAATATTCTTCTTAATGATGAAAATGTTATATCTAAAATAGGAACAGCTAATATTAAAAGCGGCACATACATTTTACAGTCTGTTGTTTTCATTGAATACATTATTGATAATGTGGCAAGCAGAAAACCGGCGAAAAGTGCACCTGAATCACCCATAAATATTTTTGCAGGATGAAAATTATATGTTAAAAATCCAAGCATTGAACCTGCCAGTATAAATGCTATTAATGCACTTACAACATCTGCAGGAACTAAGGCTATTGATATTATTCCAAGTGTTACACAGCTTATTGTTATTACACTTCCGGCTAATCCATCTACTCCGTCTATAAAATTTACAGCATTGCTTATTCCTACTATCCATCCGATTGTTATGAAATATGATAATATAGCGGGAATTTCTATAAGCCCCAATATTGGAATGAATATTGTTGTTATTTTAACTCCTAAACAAAACACTATTGTTGCAATTGATATTTGTATTACAAATTTAAATTTTGCACTTAAACAATATATATCATCTATTAGTCCTAATAAAAACATCAAAGAACTGCCTAGTAATAATCCTGATAACAAAGAACGATGAGGATAATAGCTTAATAAAATTAAGGCGAAAAATGATAAAATTGTACATATCCATATTGCAACACCGCCTAATCTTGGTATTGGATGTGAATGTATCTTTCTTTCATTTGGTTTATCTAATAAACCTTGTTTTTCTGAAAATAATATTATTAAAGGAACAAGAAATAATCCTATTATAAATGCTATAACTGCCCCTATTATATTTGCTTCAGATAATTGAAAAAATGTCATAATTAATCCTTATATAACGGGTATTTTTCGCATAGTTTTAATGAACGAAGTCTTAATTCTTTTATTTTTGTTTCATCTTTAGAATTTGAAATTTTTATGGTTTCAGCTATTATCTTTCCTACTTCTTTCATATCTTCTTCTTTAAACCCTCTTGTAGTTACGGCAGGAACACCTAATCTTACGCCGCTTGTTATAAATGGACTTTGTGGATCATTCGGAACAGTATTTTTATTTGCTGTTATGCCTACAAGTTCAAGAATATTGGCTATATCTTTTCCGGTCTTATTTAATTTTCTTAAATCTAAAGTCATCAAATGATTTTCTGTTCCATTACCTACAATATCAAGACCTTCATCCATTAGTGATTTTGCTAAAGCTTTTGCATTTAATATAATTTGTTTTGCGTATATTTTAAACTCATCTGATAATGCTTCTTTTAGAGCAATAGCTTTACCTGCTATGATATGTTCTAATGGTCCGCCTTGTGTGCCTGGAAATACTGCTTTATCTATACCTTGAGCATGTTCTGCTTTGCACATTATTATTCCGCCCCTTGGTCCTCTTAATGTTTTATGTGTTGTTGTTGTTACAAAGTCTGCGTATGGAAATGGGCTTGGATGAACTCCTGCTGCTACTAATGCTGCAATATGAGCTATATCGGCCATTAAGTATGCACCAACTTCATCTGCTATCTCTCTAAATTTTTTAAAATCAATTATTTTTGAATAATTACTTGCTCCGCATATTATTAATTTTGGCTTATGTTTTATTGCTATTTCCCTTACATTATCATAATCAATTTCACCATTATCATTAATTCCATATGAAACTATATTAAAATATAATCCTGAAAAATTTACAGGTGAGCCGTGTGAAAGATGCCCTCCATTAGATAAATCCATTCCCATTACTGTATCACCCGGTTTTACGGCATATAAAAATACAGCCATATTTGCTTGTGCTCCGCTATGGGGCTGTACATTTGCGTGTTCTGCATTAAATAATTTCTTTGCTCTTTCTTGCGCAAGTTCTTCTATTTTATCAACATTTTCACATCCATTGTAAAATCTTTTATAGGGTTTGCCTTCTGCGTATTTATTCGTTAATACGCTTCCACATGCTGCCATTACTGCTTTTGATGTAAAATTTTCACTTGCTATTAATTCTATTGTTGTCTGTTGCCTTTTTAGTTCTGCTTCTATTAATTGCGCAACTTCTTTATCTGCTTCTCTTATTATTTCTATTTCCATGTTTACCCCTAATCATATCTTTCTTTTCTTTCTATATTCTAATACGATTTTATTTAAAAAGAAACCACTGTTTATTAAACAGTGGTTTCTTTTTATTTTTATTTGTTATTTTTTGTTTTTTTGTATTTCTTTTAGTTTTTCTTTTGCTGTTTTCTTTATTTCTTTTATTTCCTCTAAGCCTTCTTCGTTATTTGTAGAACTCGTTGCTTTAGTTGTAATAAAATTATTGTTAATTAGGTAACTGTTCATACTGAAACTTAAAGAATCTCCTGAGAATATTTCTGCAGCTTTTTCTACATCGGTTAGTATCTTTTTATGCCATATGTCCGCGTATTCTTTTGTTTCACCATTAATTGTAAATGTTGCTCCTTCTTGTTTCATTAATTGATTTCCTTGTCCGTCAAAATCATCAATTAATGTTGTTTCATCTGTTGTGCCAAGATTTATTTCCGTAATTCCTACATCTTTTAATGATACAGCTTCAGAACCATAGCCGTTTAATTTTAATTTTAATCCGAAGTTTTCTTCTAAAAATTCTATATCCTTAATATCAAGTGTGTTATCATTTGTTCCATTTATTAAATTATTTTGTTTGGCGAGCTCTTTTAGTGCTTCAAAACCATCTTTGAATCCATCTTTTATACCGTCACCATCTAAGTCAGTATTGTTTCCGAAACACTCAGACCCGTCTTCACCAGATATACCATTTCCATCCTTATCAAATACTAATACAGCATCAGCGGAGTCATTTATTTTGTCTAATATTCCATCACCATCTATATCATAGTTGATTATATTAGAAGATGTTTTCACTCCATCTCCATTTATATCAAAAGATAATGGTGAACATGTAGAGTAACAAGCATTAAATTCGCAGAATGTATCACAATCATCCATATAGAATACTGTAGAGCCAGTTCCGTCATCTTTCTTTGTGAATCCACTGATATTTCCATTGCCACTGGCTATTATGTCATAACCACCACTTGGACAATACATTCTTGCTAATGAACTGTTTGCAGACATATCGTATATGTGATATTGGTTATCTTGTTTACCTTGGGCAAATATGTATCTCGGCTCACCATTATCTAATTTTTCAGTAAGATCTATATTGTTTTCTTCAACCAATTTCCATTCATCTTCTGATACTAAAGATAACATGCTGTTATTTAGTTCTTCTTCTGCTGCTGCTTTTTCTGTTTCTATATTACTTTTCTTTGTTGTGATTGCTGATAAGTTATTTTCTAAAGTAGAAATTTGACTTTCATATTGTGAAATAGTATTTGATTTATTTTCTAAATCACGACTTAATGAACTTATTGCATCTTCTAAGTTTGCTTTTTCACTATATAAACTTGATAATTGACTATAATATGATGATAATTTTGAACAAGCAGCTTTTATTTCATCTTCAGATGAATTACCGTCAGCATTATCCACTATTTTCTTTTGCTTTTCTATTTGTTTATTTATTTTTTCTATTTTAGAATTTGTTTCTTCAAGTTTCTTCTGTTTCTCTTTTAGTTCTTCTTCTATTTCATCATATTCTTTTTGTACTTTTTCTAACTTCTCGGTAATTTCTTGTATTTGTGATTCCTTTAAAGATATTTGTTCATCCAAATATGCAATTTGAGAAGTATATGTTGATATATTTGATTTTAAATCTTGGATTCTTGAAAATGCACTAGTTGCATTGGTACTGTCAATATCACTAATGTTTTTAAGCTGTGATGAAAGTTCATCTAATTTATTTGATATTTCATCTGATAATTTTACTGTATCGTTTTCAGTTTCTGTTGTTACAACTCCTTGAGAGGATTCGGTTGTTGATTCTTTTTTGTCAGTTTCTTTAATATATTCTTCTACTGATTTTCCGCTGTTTAATTTATTAATGTAACTCAAAATAGAACTCCTTTCGATACTAATAATATTTTTATATCGGGTCTTTCTTTCATTACTTTAATGTTTTTATTCAAATATTAATAAAAATTAACTTTTTATTATTTAATATAAATTTAAAATTGATTTTGTAATTGATTAATTTTTATTAAGAATAATTGATATTTTTTTTCTCTTCCGTAAAAATAAATTTGGAGAGTAGATTTTGGCTAATTATTATAATAAAGATTTATATAAAATTTTGGATTTGAACTTTGATGCTTCGTTTGATGAAATTAAAGTTGCGTATCGAAAATTGGTTAGAATGTATCATCCCGATGTTTCTAAAAATATTGATAATGCTGATAAGTTTAAAGAAATACAAGAAGCATATGAAATTTTAATTAATGAAGATTCCAGAAAAAAATATGATATTTTACATGGATTCTATCGTCAAAAATTAAAAAAAGACTATGAACAAAAATTAAAAGATTCAAGTAATAAATATGATTCTTATATTAAAAAAACTGAAAAAAAAGTTAAAAAAGATGAAAATTTTTCTAGTTCTATTAATGAAGCATTAGATAATTTATTTTATGGTAAAAAATTAAATAATAATCGAAATCAAAGTAATGCAATAAATGGTGAAGATATAAATATAGATATTTCTATTTCAAGTTTTGAAGCTTTTAATGGAACAAATAGAAAAGTTAATATTTTGCATACTCAACCTTGTTCTCATTGTAATGGAAGAAAATTTATTAATGGCTCTGAATGTCCTATGTGTAAAGGAACCGGTGAGCTTTCTATTCAAAAGAAGATTAATGTTAAAATACCCAAAGGTGTTAAAACCGGTTCTAAAGTCAGGGTAAGGAAAGAAGGTAACAAAGGTTTATATGGCGGTAAAGATGGGGATTTGTATTTAATAATTAATGTTGAAAAAAATCCTTATTTTGATATTGATGGTTTAGATATTATATGTAATCTTCCTATAACTCCGTATGAAGCAGTTCTGGGTGCTGAAATTTCTCTTCCTATTCCAATGGGGAACATTATGGTTAAAATACCACCTATGACTTCTTCCGGACAAAAACTTAAAATTCCTTCGCAAGGTCTTGAAAACAGAAATAAAACAAAAAAAGGTGATATTATTATTACGGTTTCCATTAAGCTTCCGAATAATTTGTCTAATGAAGAAAAAATTTTATATGAAAAACTAAAAAATATTTCATCTTTTGATATTAGGAAAGATTTTAATAATGTCAAATAAAACTTTTATAAAAGAAATTTTTGAATCTATTCAGGGGGAAGGTCCTTATATCGGCTATAAACAGCTATTTGTTCGGTTTTCTAATTGTAATTTGAATTGTTCTTATTGTGATACTGATTTTAAATCTGATATAAAAGAATATACACCTTCTTCACTTATTGAAATTGTTAATAGATATTTTAATATACATTCAATAAGCCTTACTGGAGGTGAGCCTTTATTGGAAGTTTCTTTCCTTAAAGAATTTTTACCTCTTGTTAATAAGAAAATATATCTTGAAACAAATGGTACTTTATTTACTAATTTAAAAGAAATAGTGAATTTAATCGATATTATTTCTATGGATGTAAAGATAAATTCTTCTTCAAAAAATGGAAATTTATTTGATTTACATAAAAAATTTATTAAAATAGCTTTAGATAATAACAAAGAAATTTTTATAAAACTTGTTTTTGATGAAAATATTACTGAAGAAGAAATAATTAATACAATTAATCTTGCAAAAGAAAATGACATTTTAATTGTGCTTCAGCCAAAAATGGAAGGGAAAACTTTGTGTGTTTCTGACCCTGTTATCAATTATGTATTAAATTCATTTATAAAAAAATACCAAAATGTAAGATTAATCCCACAAGTGCATAAATTTATTAATGTTCAATAAATTAAAAATTTTGATATAATGATAAAAGATATATTGGGGAGTTTTAATGACAGTATCAATTGCAATTACAGGAAAAAGCGGAAGCGGTAAAACTACTATTGTAAAGGCTTTGTGGCATGTTATAAGAGAAAAACATCCGGATAAATCTGTTTTGTTATTTGACAATGATTTAACTGCAGAATTGGGGCATAGCTTTGGTAAAGATATCCGTCAAACAATATATGGAATAAGAAGCGGTAAACATGAATATAAAACCGGTATTCCTGAAAATATGACAAAACAGGAATATATAGAATGGGCTCTTGAGGATATTCTTGTCCCTTTAGACGATAATACAGATATTATCGTCTCTTGGCTTATTGGTTCTAAAGATTGCAGATGCCCTATTACTAAACAAATTAATGATGCTCTTGTTAAACTTATTCAAAGATATGATTTTGTTATTTTTGATTGTGAATTTGACTTGAAATATTTGCATCAACTTGTGGATATACCAATTAATGTTACTTTAGTAATTGCAAGACCCAATGAAGCTTCTATTCATTTAGCTAAGAGAATTGAAGAATATTCTGCTAAATACGCTGCCGGAGAACAATTGGGAGTAATTTTGAATAAAGTTAATAAACAAGAAATTGAACCATTGTTAGCTCTTTTAAATAAATATGATTTAACAACTATTGGTACTATTTCTAAAGATGATGAATTAAAAATTAACAGAATCTCTAAAGAATCAAAAGTTGTACAAAAAGCAATGGAAGAACTTTATTATAGATTAAATATTCCGCAGAATGAGGAAAACAAATGACTATTATTTTAGATGGGAAAAAAACTGCGAATAAAATATTGGAAAATATTAAAGAACAAACTAAACAGTTTTCAAAAAAACCTAAATTAGCTGTTGTTCTTGTCGGTGATAATCCTGCCAGCGAAATATATGTCAAAAATAAAAGTTTAAAAGCTGAAAGTATTGGCTTTGAATCCCTTGTTATAAACCTTCCTTCTGATGTTACTGATGATAATGTATTAGAGCATATATTTATTCTTAATGAAGATACAAATATAAATGCGATTTTAGTTCAACTTCCATTACCTCAACATTTAAATACTCAAAAAATCATTGAAGCAATTGATCCCATTAAAGATGTAGATGGATTTACTTCTTATAATTTTGGAAGATTAGTTTTAGGTTATAATCCATACGCAATTCCTTGTACTCCGAAAGGTATTATAAGATTGATTGATGAATATAATATTGATTTGGAAGGGAAGAATGTATTAGTTATAGGTAGATCTAATATTGTAGGAAAACCTGTTTCATTATTATTACAAAGCAGAAATGCTACTGTAGTTATGGCTCATAGTAAATCTGTTGATATCAAATCTTGGGCGAAAAAATCAGATATTATAATTTCTGCTGTTGGAAAAGCTAATTTTATAAATCCAGATTTTATTAAGCAAGATGCTGTTGTTATTGATGTAGGAATTAACAGAAATAATAATGTAATAACAGGAGATGTTGATTTTATTAGTGTTGCTCCTTTAACTTCTTTTATTACTCCAGTTCCGGGAGGTGTTGGTCCTATGACGATTGCTATGCTTATGGAAAATACTTTTGAGCTTTTCAAAATTCAGCATTCTTTATTTCTAATTTAAAATTGTAATATTTTTTAATATATTTTTTGTCTTAAAAACCTTATCTTATATGATATAAAAAATTTTTTAGAAAAACTTTTATTATTTTTTTTTAATATCATGTTTAAAAAAAATAATAAACTGGTATATATATAGTAGTTATGAGAGATAACCTCTTTGCAAGTAATGGTCAAGAAAGATATGTTTTTAGAGTACAAAGTTAATGAATTACAAGTTCAGCCGGCATGGTTAAAGACTCTTTACGATTTAGTAGAAGAACTAAATTGTAAGTGCCAAACTTACATTGATGAATCATATAATCGCAGTAATAAAAACTTTGATAAAATGCGTACAATAAAAATTTATGGCTCTGATACTATGCTTGGTTGGTTCAAATTAAGAATGGAAAGATATTCTCATTTTATCTTTAATTTTAATGAACAACCTGATATCAAGAGTGGATTTGTAGAATAGTTGTGAATAGTTATTGTTTAGTTTAGACATTGAGCACCGGCGAGAGCCGGTTCTTTTTTTATTCTTTTATAGCTTCGAATGCTATTATGTGATCATCACATATATATATACTATCTCGGTGTTCAGCGTTTCTACATCCATCTGTAAATTGAATATCTACATTTTCTAAGCAAACAACATCTTCATCATCATAATTTTCAACAAGACAGCCTGTTGCACAAAATTTCATAGTACAAATTCTTACTTTTTTACTGCATTTATTTTTTATTACATTAAGTAATGATTTTCTTTTATCCCGCATTTTTTCTCCTTTTTTATACAGAATAAAATCTATTTGAAAGAAAATCATTGTATAGTATGGTTAACTTCTATAGTCAATGTTTTTTATTTTTAACTCATTCATAATTTATAAGAAAAATATTATAAATTTTTGTTTGGAGGTTTTATGACAACAAATATTATTAAGCATTCCAGAAATCTGCTAATTAGTGAAGGAATATTTCTAATTATTATAGGTCTTTTTATTATTTATATGTCTCAAGCAGCTACTTTATTTTTTTCTTTATTGTTAAGTATTGGATTATTTTTTATAGGCATATATAGAACAATTAATTCAATTATTACAAGAAAAGATATTGCAGCACCTTTTATAACAATAATGTCAGGACTTTTGTTATCAATAATTGGTCTTTATCTCATTTTAAATCCACTATTTAATAGTATGGTGTTAACAATAGGTATTGCTCTATTTTTGTTAGTAGAAAGTGTAAATTCTTTTTCAACGGCTGTATCGGTAAAAGGGTTTAAACAGTTATTTTGGATAGCTCTTTCTACAGGAATTGTCCAATTACTTCTTGCAATAATAATAATTTGGGGGCTTCCTTATACTGCTTTATGGCTTTTAGGTATGATTATCGGAATTAACTTTGTATTCTCAGGTATTAGTTGTATCTCAGGATATATTTATTCAAAAGATTTAGCATAGTTCTTTAATATATTGATAATATGGATTATTAGAATATTTATTGGCAATATTTAATAAAGTTTCTTTTGGAATGTAACCCATTCTATATGCAACTTCTTCAAGACAAGCAATTTTAATTCCTTGATTATCTTCAATGGTTTTTATAAATTGTGAAGCTTGAAGAAGTGATTCATGTGTTCCTGTATCTAACCAGGCAAAACCTCTGCCTAATATTTCAACAGATACTTTATTTTCTTTAAGATAAATATTATTCAAGTCTGTAATTTCAAGTTCACCTCTTGCTGATGGTTTTAAGTTTAATGCATAATCAATAACCTTGTTGTCATAAAAATAAAGACCGGTTACCGCATATTTAGACTTTGGATTAGAAGGTTTCTCTTCAATAGAAATTGCTTTATTATTTTTATCAAATTCTACAACACCAAAACGCTGCGGATCTTTTACTTGGTAAGCAAATAATGTTGCACCATCTTGATTTGATGTTCTTTCCTTCGCCTTTTTTAATATCCCGGAAAAAGCAGGACCATAAAATATATTGTCTCCAAGAATGAGAGCAACTGAATCATTGCCAATAAATTCTTTTCCCAAAATAAATGCTTGAGCAAGACCATCTGGCGATGGTTGTTCTTTGTATTCAAAATTTACACCAAATTGTGAACCATCATTTAATAATTTTTTAAAGTTAGGTAAATCTTGCGGTGTTGAAATTATAAGTATATCTTTTATGCCGGCAAGCATTAATACTGATATTGGATGATATATCATTGGTTTATCATATATTGGCAATAGTTGTTTTGATATTGCCATTGTGCAAGGGTACAGTCTTGTTCCTGCTCCGCCAGCCAGTACTATTCCTTTCATTCACACCTCAAATCTATATAATCCTTTAAAGCTTCTTTCCAGTCTCTGCAAATATTATTATTTTCCATTACACTATATTTAGGTCTTTTAGCAGGACGCGGAAATTCTTCTGTTTTGCAAGGTTTTAAGTTGACTTTTAAATTGCATAATTTAAAAATTTCTTTTGCAAAACCATACCAGCTTGTTTCTCCTGAACCGCATACATGGTATATTCCATAAGGTTTTTCTTCTTTTATTATTTTTACAATCCCTCTTGCAAGTTCAACTGTCCAAGTTGGGCATCCTTCTTGATCTTCAACTACTTTTAATTCTTCTTTTTCTGCTAAAGATATCATTGTTTCAACAAAGTTTTTCCCATGATGACCATATAACCAGCTTGTTCTTGTTATATAATATTTATCGCATTTCTTTACTTCTTCTTCACCTTTAAGTTTAGATTCGCCATATACATTTAAAGGATTTGGTTTATCATTTGGAAGATATTTTTCTTTCTTTGTTCCATCAAAAACATAATCTGTAGAAATATAAATAAGCGTTATATCATGTTTTTTGCAAGCATTTACTATGTTCACAGTGCCTTCATAATTTATTTTAAAAGCTTTTTCTTTTTCTTCTTCAGCTTTATCTACATTTGTGTATGCCCCAAGATGAACAATATAATCTGGCATTATCTCTTCTATTTTAAATGAAACATCATCCTCTTTTGTAAAATCCATATTATTGACGTCTGTTTCAATTACTTCAAAACCTTCATCTTCTAAAATAGGACATAAATCCTGTCCTAGCATCCCTTTTGCCCCTGTTACAAGAATTTTCATTATACAAGCCCTGCTTTCTTGTTCTCAATATGCTGCATCCAGTCTTGATTATTTAAATACCAATCAATTGTTAATTTTATGCCTTCTTCGAAGGTTAAAGACGGGCTCCAGTGAAGCTCTGATTGGATTTTGTCATTACAAATTGCATATCTTCTGTCGTGACCTAATCTATCTTTTACATATTGAATAGAGCTTTCATCTTTACCCATAGCTTCAAGAATCAGTTTAGTAATTTCTAAATTTGTTTTTTCATTATGCCCGCCTATATTATAAATTTCACCTTCTCTTCCTTTATGAAGAACAGTATCAATAGCACTGCAATGGTCATAAACATATAACCAGTCTCTAACATTTAATCCATCACCATATACAGGTACTTTTTCATTTTTAAGCAATTTTGATATGAAAAATGGTATTAATTTTTCGGGATATTGGTATGGTCCATAATTATTTGAACATCTTGTATTAAGAACAGGAAGTTTATAAGTTTCAAAATATGCTCTTACAAGTAAATCAGCACTTGCTTTAGAAGCTGAATATGGGCTGTTTGGAGCTAATGGAGTTGTTTCATAAAAATATCCGTCTTTTCCTAAAGAACCATATACTTCATCTGTTGAAACTTGTAGAAAACGTTGTATACCAAGTTCTTTTGCCGCTTGTAATAAATTTAAAGTTCCTGCTACATTTGTTTCTATAAATATTTCAGGTCCTGTTATTGATCTATCTACATGACTTTCTGCCGCAAAATTTATTATACAATCTGTTTCTGCTACAATATCTCTTACTAACTTTTTGTCGCATATATTTCCGTGTATAAATGTATAATTCTTATTGTCTTTTATATCATCCAGATTTTCAATGTTTCCTGCATAAGTTAGTGCATCTATGTTTATAATTTTATAGTCATTGTATTTCGTAAGCATATGCCGAATAAAGCAACTACCAATAAAACCTGCTCCGCCTGTAACTAGTATTTTCATAATAAATCCTTTATATCTTTAAGTCTTGGTTGATTTCTGTCTTTTTCGCTTATTAAAGGAATATAATCTATACCCCAGTTAATATTAATATCAGGGTCATTCCATAGAATGCCCCTATCGTGTTCTTTTGAATATTCATTAGAAGCTTTATAATTTAATTCTGCTTCATCACTCAAAACAATAAACCCATGGGCAAAGCCTTCAGGAATATATAGCATGTGTTTATTTTCTTCTGTAAGTTTTTCTCCAATCCATTTACCAAATGTCGGAGAATTCTTTCTTATATCAACAGCCACATCAAATATTGCACCTCTTATACATCTTACAATTTTAGCTTGACCTTTTGGTGCTGCTTGGTAGTGGAGTCCTCTTAACACTCCTTTTGTTGATTTTGAATGATTATCCTGATTAAATTCATCTTTAATTCCGTTATTAACAAAATCAGATTTTTTATAACTTTCAAGAAAAAATCCTCTTTCATCATTAAATACTTTTGGAATTATAAGTTTTACATCAGAAATATTATATTTTTTAAATTCAAATGGCATAAAACTCCTATCTCTTTTTACTCATTATATCAAAAATATAAATATCAAGGAGTTCTATTTATTAAAAATTATTTTATTTCAAAAAGTAGATTTGTAAATTCAATATCATCAAAATCAATAGCACTTCGTTTATACAAATTACGTCCTGTTTTTATAGTAATATTAATAAATTCAGTTCCATATAAAATTGATTTTGGAATATTAATTTTTTGATTATCACCGTTAATTTTTATTTCAGCTATTTTATTCCCGTTACAAAATATTTCAGGCGGACTCGAATAAGATGTTTTTACTCTGGATTGCCCAAGTCTTTGTGCTTGAGGAGTATCTATTCCTATTATTGAGCCAATAGTTAAATATAAATTTTCATGTTCTTTTAATGGTTTAATTTTAAATTCTTTAGAGTAAAATGGCCCCATTGATTTTAAACTAAAATCAGATGCGTGTGCAGAATTTTGTGAAAAAGAATCATCTCCAAGATGAATCATATCAGTTTCAATAATAATATCTTGAGGTGTTGTTTTTTCTATCCCGACAACTATCGGAGAATTTTGATGTTCAGCACTAAGAGTCATTGATTGAGGTTTGTAGCCGTCTTTTTCAACAGACAAGATTGTTGGAGCAGTTATTTTTGTTCCCAGTTTAAAGGAACCATCTGAATTCGTTGTAGTAGAATAATTTTTTGCAGGTAATTTTATTATGGCTCCTTCTATCGGATTATTATTTTCAGCATCATAGATTTTATTTATATCAGTTCTGCTTTCTTTTTTTATTTCCCCTGTGATTACTTTGCCAAAAGATGGTAAACCTATTATTAGTAATATTATTGTTATTATTTTTTTCATTATTTTTCAACTCTTTTTTTTGAGTTTAAAAAAGAATAATAAAAAAAATAATAGAATGTTGTTTATATCCTTTTTTCCTAAATTGACTTTGTTAGCTTTATATTATTAAATTTAATTATGTTTATTAAATTTTTAAGAAAAAGAGAAAAAACAAAGCCTATTCTAAATTATTTTTGTTTTGCTTTAGTTGAACACTGTAATTTAAATTGTAAATATTGTGATCATTTTTCGCCATTAGCTGAAAAACAATATGCAGATATAAATGTTCTAAAAAAACATTTTATAAGAATATCAAAGTTAATAGATGTTTATAATATAGGTATAATGGGCGGAGAACCTTTATTGCATCCTAATATTAATTTATTTATAAAAGTAATTAGAAAAATTTTTAAAAATTCAAAAATAAATATATATACTAATGGAATATTATTAAGAAACAAAGATGATAGTTTCTGGGAAGCTTGTTCTAAATATAAAATAGGAATAATAATAACAAAATATCCTTTAATGTTGAATTTTAAGACAATTATTAATAAAGCAAAAAATAAAAATATTCCAATTTCTTTTTATGTAACGGAAGGTGAAAACTATAGGAAAATGTATAAAATGGCATTGAATTTAGAAGGAACTCAAGATGCTTTAAAAATGCATGAAATATGTTGGAATAACAAAGGTAATTGTACATATTTTGAAAATGGCAAATTTTTCCAGTGTTCTATAGTTGGAAATATTCATAATTTTAATGATTATTTTAAAACTAATTTAACAGTTAGTGATAAAGATTATATTGATATATATAAAATAAAAAAAGGAGAAGAAATTATAAAATTTCTGAAAAAACCAATACCTTTTTGCAAATATTGTAATATAAATAAGAGGGAATATGGTATCCCTTTTTCAGTATCAAAAAAATAAATTACAGAATGGAGTTATATAAATGAAAGCAGTTGCGATTAATGGAAGCCCGAGAAAAGGCGGCAATACTGAAATTATGTTAAAAAAAGTGTTAGAAACTTTGGAAAAACATAATGTAGAAACAAAATTTATACAAATAGGCGGTCAAAATATTCATGGATGCCGCGGATGTTGGGCTTGCAGGAAAAATCAGAACAAAAAATGCGTATTTAATGATGATATATTAAATAAAATATTAGAAGATGTTTATAGTGCTGATGTTATAATACTTGGAACGCCTTCTTATTTTTCAGATATGACTCCGGAAATGAAAGCTTTTATTGACAGAGTTGGTGTTGTTGCTTTAAGTAACGGTAAATTATTGAAACATAAAATAGGTGCTGGAATTATTGCCCAAAGAAGAGGCGGGGGAACTTCTATTCAAGCCTCTTTAAATCATATGTTTTTAATGTCTGAGATGATAATTCCCGGCTCTACTTATTGGAATCTTGGATTTGGTAAAGATAAGGGTGAAATTTCTGATGATGTAGAAGCTATGGAAAATATGGTGAATCTTGGTGAAAATATTTTTTGGTTATTAGATAAAATGAAAAATAATTGAGTATTTTAATATTGAGTACGACTTGATATAAAAGTACGATACTCGAATAATTTTTATATAAGATGTTACATTTCTTAATGTAATTTAAAATAAAGATGAATTTATTTTTAAATTAATACATAATAGATTTAAACTTAAAATGATAATAGGTATCAATTATTTATGAATTATTCAAGACAAAGGGAAGTTATATTAGATACATTAGAGCGAAATGCTATTCATCCTACAGCAGAAAAGTTAATGGAAGTTATAAAAGAAGAAAATCCTGATTCAAATATAGGGATAGCTACTGTATATAGAAATTTAAGAAAGTTAGCGGATGCAGGCATAATAAAAAGAATTGAAGGGCTTGAGGATGCAGAGCATTTTGACCATAATACGCATACACATTATCATTTTATATGTAATAAGTGTAAAAAGGTATTTGATATAGATGAAGATATTGCAGATGGTATTATTGAAAAAACCACACAAAAAACAGGTTTTGCAATTACTGATTATGATATTGTTTTTAAAGGTATTTGTAAAAACTGTATAGATTAATTAATTGTATTATTGATAACTTTGATACTAAATGTTATTCTCAATATTGTAGATAGAAGGAGAAAAATATATGGAAAACTATATTTGCACAGTATGTCATTATGTGTATGATCCGGCAGAAAATGGTAATGTGGCATTCGAAGATTTACCGGATGATTATGTATGTCCATTATGCGGCGTTGGTAAAGATATGTTTGAAAAACAACAATAAAATATTATTAATTATTAAATTTACAACTGCCGTTTTATATTTATACGGCAGTTTTATTTAGAAAAATATATAACTAGATAGGAAAAAATAAATGAAATACAAAAAGATAAAAGAAAATATATTATATGCTGGAATGAATGATGAAGACAGGTTAATTTTTGATGAACTCATTCCTTTAGATAATGGAACAAGTTATAATTCATATATTGTTATAGGCAGTGAAAAAACTGCTGTTATAGATACAATGTATCCTAAATTTACAAAAGAATACATAGCTTCTTTTGATGAAAATGAAATAAAAAAAGTTGATTATATAATAGCAAACCATGGAGAGCAAGATCATTCGGGAAGTATTCCTGCTTTACTGGAAAAATTTCCGCAAGCAATGGTTGTTACAAATGCAGTTTGTGCAAATAACTTAAAAGAAATGCTTTTAATCCCCGATGAAAAAATAAAAATAATAAAAAATGATGAAGAATTATCATTAGGTGATAAAACGTTGAAATTTATGATAACCCCCGGAGTTCATTGGCCGGATACTATGTTTACGTATATCAAGGAAGATAATATTATATGTACATGTGATTTTTTAGGTGCTCATTATATATTTGATGATGTTTTTGCTGTTCCTTCTAAGGAATTAGAAAAAAGTGCAAAAAAATATTTTGCAGAAATAATGATGCCATTTAGTTTTGTTTGCAGAAAATATGTAAAACAATTAAAAGACTTGAATGTAGATATGATTATGCCAAGTCATGGTCCTATACATAAGAATCCGGATTATATTTTAGATTTATATGAAGATTGGGCAGGAGAAAAAGGTAAAAATCTTGTACTTCTTCCATATGTTTCAATGTATAAATCAACGGAAGAAATGATAGATTATTTAGCTAAAAAACTTGATGAAAAAGGAATATCATCAGTAAAATATGATATGGTAGATGGTAATTTAGGGGATTTGGCAGTTGCTTTAGTAGATGGTACAACAATAATTTTAGGTACATCAATGGTATTAGCAGGTCCACATCCTGCAGCATTTAATACTGTATATTTGGCAAGTATATTAAAACCAAAAGCGAAAATAGCATCATTTATAGGTTCATATGGCTGGGGCGGTAATTTATTTGGGAAAATGACAGAAATGCTAGCGCCGTTAAAAATGGATATAATTGAACCTGTATTGGTTAAAGGAAAAGCTAAAAAAGAGGATTATATTAAATTAGATAAAATGGCGGATGAAATATATTTAAAACATCATGCTTTAGGGCTTGTTTAATATAGTCAGAGAAATATAAAAAAAGGAGATGTTTTTAAACATCTCCTTTTTTGTTGTTGTTATGAATTATTTATTTTAGTAATTCACCAACAGCTTTATAAACAGACATACGTTTTGCAGCATCTTTTTCAGCCTGGGCATATAAAGATTCAGCAGCATCTGGATTTGTCTTAAGTAAAGACTTATAACGACCTTCACTTCTGATGAAATCTTGATAACTTCCTTTTGGATCTTTAGCATCCCAAGTGAATGGTACTTCATTATCCGGATTATATCTGTATAATGGGAAGTAACCTGCTTCAACTGCGCGTTTTTGTTCTGTTTGAGTTTTGCTCATATCAATACCGTGTGCAATACAAGGAGCATAAGCAAATATAATAGATGGACCATTATAAGCTTCAGCTTCTTGGAAAGCTTTTAGGGTTTGCATTCTATCGGCACCTAAAGCAACAGATGCAACATAGACATAGCCGTAAGACATACTCATTAAGCCCATATTCTTTTTATATGTCTTTTTACCGCCTGTTGCAAATTTAGCTACAGCACCTGTTGGTGTTGATTTAGAAGCTTGACCGCCTGTATTTGAATATACTTCAGTATCAAGAACTAAAATATTAACATTTTGGTTTTGAGCTAAAACATGGTCAATACCGCCGTATCCGATATCGTTAGCCCAGCCGTCACCACCGATAATCCATATAGATTTATCTGTAAAGTAATCTTGAAGTTCTCTTACTTTAGCTAAATCAGGACATTCAACATCTTTATATTTAGCAAGTACTGCTTTTGCTTTATTTTGTGCTTCAATAGCTTCGGGTGTTTTTGAGTTGTCAAAGAAAGATATTGCATTATTAAGAGCTTCTTTTAAGTCATTTGGAGCTTTTTCATTTGCAACAACTTTTTCAACATAAGTTTTTAAAGTATCTCTGTTTTGATCAACAGCTAATCTCATACCGAAACCAAATTCAGCGTTGTCTTCGAATAATGAATTAGCCCAAGCAGGTCCTCTTCCTTCTTTTGTCGTTGTATAAGGAATTGTTGGGAAAGTACCTGAATATATTGAAGAACAACCAGTAGCATTAGCTACAATGGCATTTTCTCCAAATAATTGAGATACTAATTTAACATAAGGTGTTTCACCGCATCCTGCACAAGCACCTGAAAATTCAAATAACGGTTTTCTAAGCATTGCACCTTTTATTGTTTTAATAGTGTTTTTGCCCATTACATTATCAGGTAATTCATCAAAGAATTTTTCATTAACTAGTTGACCTTCTTCAGTTTCTTTTTCAATAGAAGACCAAGTTAAAGCTGGTTTTTCAGGATTTTTGTTTGCAGGACATTGATCTAAGCAAACACCGCAACCTGTACAATCTTGACAATATACTTGAACTTTGAATTTTTCACCGTGATCATTTGGTTTTGCATCAATTGTGTTAAATGAAGCAGGAGCATCTTTTAAGTTTTCCTGATCAACTAATTTTGTTCTTATAGCAGCATGAGGACAAGCAGATGCACAAATACCGCATTGTATACAATTTTCTGAATTCCAGTGAGGAACTCTTGGTGCGATGCCTCTTTTTTCCAGACAAGCTGTGCCTGTTGGGATTACGCCGTCAACGCTCATTGCGCTAACAGGTATATCATCACCTTTTTGTCTCATAGATGGTTCTATAATTTTCTTAGCAAAATCAGATGCATTATCTGGAATTAATTTAACATCATCTGCAGCACTAACACCATCTAAAGAAGCAGGAATTTTAACTTCTTCACAAGCATCAACAGCTGCATCAATTAATGCTATGTTCATATTTACAACATCATCACCTTTTTTCTTAAAGGTTTTCTTTGTCATTTCCTTCATACCTTCAAGAGCTTGTTCAAAAGGAATAATGCCTGAAACTTTGAAGTAAGCAACCATCATAACTGTGTTTGCACCTTTACCTCTTAATCCGGGTTGTTTTTCAATTAATTCTTCTGCATTAATGTTGTAGAATTTGATTTTCTTATCAATAATTGTTTTTTGCATATCTCTTGTAAGATGAGAGAATACTTCATCTTTAGACCAAGGACTGTTTAGAAGGAAAGTACCGCCTTCTTTTATTCCTTTTAATAAGTCATATCTGCCAATATATGCATGTGCAGAACAAGATACGAAATCCGGTGCTGTTATCAAATAAGTTGATTTGATTGGTTTATCACCAAATCTTAAGTGAGAAACAGTTACACCAAATGATTTTTTAGAGTCATAAGCAAAATATGCTTGTGCATCTTTATCTGTATATTGACCAATAATTTTAATTGAGTTTTTGTTAGCACCAACTGTACCGTCAGAGCCCAAGCCCCAGAACATACAATTTGTTGTGCCTTCAGGTTCTGTAACTATATGTTCTTTTACTTCTAATGATTTATGAGTTATATCATCTTCAATACCAACAGTAAAACCATGGAATCCATTATTTTCAGCATGTTTATATACAGCAAGAACCATAGAAGGTGTAAATTCTTTAGAAGATAATCCGTAACGTCCGCCTATTATTCTTATATCTTTGTTATCGATAGCTGCAACAACATCAAGGTATAATGGTTCACCTATAGAACCTGGTTCTTTTGTTCTGTCTAAAACAGTAATACGTTTTGTAGTTTTTGGAAGTGCATCATTGAAACGTTTTACATCGAAAGGTCTGTATAGTCTGACTTTTACTAAACCATATTTAGTGCCTCTTTTTGAATTTAGGTATTCTATTGTTTCTTCGATTGTTTCACAACCGGAGCCCATAGCTACAATTACATCTGTTGCGTCAGGAGCACCGACATAATCAAACGGATGATATTGTCTTCCCGTAACAGCTGCAACTTTATCCATATATTCTTGAACAATGTCAGGAACAGCATTATAGTACTTGTTAACTGTTTCACGACCTTGGAAGTATACATCTGTATTTTGAGCTCCAACTTTACAAACAGGAGATTCAGGACGAAGTGCTCTTTGTCTAAATTCTTCAATATATTTAGGTTCAACTAACTTTGCAATATCTTCATAAGAAATTTCTTCAATTTTGTGTACTTCGTGAGAAGTTCTGAATCCATCAAAGAACTGCAAGAAAGGAACTTTTGCTTTGTATGTAGCAAGATGAGCTACTAGGGCTAAATCCATTTCTTCTTGTACAGAGTTAGCAGCTAACATTGCGTAACCTGTATTTCTGCAACCCATAACGTCAGTATGGTCGCCGAAAATAGATAATGATTGAGCTGCTAAAGCTCTTGCTGCAACATGAATAACAGAAGGAAGCATTTCTCCGGCTACTTTATGCATTACAGGAATCATTAATAATAGACCTTGTGATGCTGTATAGGTTGAAGTTAATGCACCTGCTGCTAATGAACCGTGAACGGCACCTGCGGCACCTGCTTCTGATTGCATCTCTGCAACTTTTACTTCTTTTCCCCAAACATTTTTCTTATGTTGTGAAGCCCATTCATCAATCCATTCACCCATTGTAGATGATGGTGTAATAGGATAAATTGCTGATACTTCGCTTAGTGCGTATGCTATATGCGCTGCTGCGTAGTTACCATCAACTGTAATTGTTTTTTTTGGCATATTTGTTCTACGACCTCCATTCTCAAATTTCCTTTTGTTTACTTAATATATCTTATCACAAACATGATTTCATAATTACATAGCATGCTTTTTGAAATATTTTTTATTAAATCTTTCACAAACAAGAATCTATTTGGTATGATTAAAAGATAAAAGGAGAGTTATCATGAGAAGTGATGAAATAAAACAAGGTATTCAAAGAACCCCGCATAGAGCTTTATTGTATGCAACAGGTGTTAGCGAACAGCAAATTAATAAAAGATTTATAGGAATTGCAAGCAGCTTTAGTGATTTAGTTCCAGGTCACAGCGGAATGAGAGATATTGAAAGACAAATAGAAAAAGGAATTCACTCAGGCGGCGGGCAATCATTTATTTTTGGTGTTCCTGCAATATGTGATGGTATTGCAATGGGACATAGCGGTATGAATTATTCTCTTCCATCCAGAGATTTAATTGCAGATTGTATAGAATCTGTTGCTACAGCACATAAACTTGACGGTCTTGTTTTGTTAACAAATTGCGATAAAATCACTCCGGGAATGATAATGGCTGCTGTAAGATTAGATATACCTTGCATCGTTGTTACGGTTGGTCCTATGTTAGACGGTAAATGTCAAAACTCGACGTTGACTATGATAAGGGGGACTTTTGAAGCAATAGGAAAATTTTCAAATGGTGAAATAGATGAAAAAATATTCAAAGAAATGGAAATAAATTCTTGCCCAACGGCAGGTGCTTGTCAAGGACTTTATACAGCAAATACAATGGCATGTTTAACAGAAGTTATGGGAATGAGTTTGCCAGGCTGTGCTACATCAAGTGCGGTCAGTGCAAAAACAAAACGTATTGCTTTTGACTCCGGTGTCATAATCAATGAACTAATTGAAAAAGATATTCGTCCTTCTTCTATAGTTACAAGAGATTCAATTAGAAATGCAATTATAGTCGATTTAGCATTAGGCGGTTCTACTAATTCTATATTGCATTTACTTGCTATTGCAAATGAAGCCGGTGTTGATATTTCTTTAAAAGATTTTGAGGAATTAAGTTTTAAAGTCCCTCAAATAATTAAATTAGACCCGTCAGCAGCAAAGACAATGACAGATTTAGATAATGCAGGCGGTATTCCTGCTGTTATTAAAACAATTTATGGAAATATTGATGAAATGAAAAATACGTTAGGTGTTTCAGGTCTAAAATTATCTGAAATAGCTTCAGCTGATATATGGTGTGATAATGAAGTTATAAAACCTGTTTCCGATCCTATTACTTCAAATCCGGGGTTAGCTGTTTTACATGGTAATCTTGCTCCAAATGGTGCAGTGGTTAAAATTTCCGGTGTTGAAAAAGAATGTTTGGAATTTACAGGGAAAGCTAAAACATTTAACAGTGAAGAAGATGCAATGAAAGCCATTATGGATGATAAAATAATTGCAGGTGATGTTGTTGTTATTCGATATGAAGGACCTAAGGGCGGACCCGGTATGAGAGAAATGTTATCGCCAACATCTGCTATTGTGGGTAAAGGTTTGGGTAAAAAAGTTGCTTTAATTACTGACGGAAGATTCTCAGGAGGTACAAGAGGACTTTGTATCGGCCATATCTCCCCTGAAGCTCCTGCTGGTGGTATAATCGGTATTATTAAAGATGGTGATGAAATTTATATTAATATTCCAAACAGAGAAATTTCTTTAAAAGTTTCTGATGAAGAAATTAATAACAGAATGAAAAATTTCGTACCATTTCCTACTAAAGTAAAAAAAGGTTATCTGAAACGTTACTCCACTGTAGTTTCGTCTTCTGATAAAGGTGCGGTTACTAGTATTTAATTTTAGAAAGGTATTTTATGTATAATTTAATAGTATTTATAGCAGGGATGGCTGTTATGATGCTAGAGGTAGCTGGTATTAGAATAATGATACCATATTTTGGATCCGGTTCTATTGTGTCTACGAGTATGATTGGTGTTGTTTTAGCTTCATTAAGTTTAGGATATTTTTGGGGAGGAAAGCTTTCGGATAAAAATCCTTCATTAGCTAAGTTATCTTTATATATTTTTTTTGCGGGTATTTTTTGTTTAATAACTTCTTTTAGTCAATTTAAGATTTTTGAATTTATTAGTAATATTCAAAACATAAATATATTTTTAAAGGTTGTTATTTCTTCAATTATAGTATACACTATCCCTTCTATATTATTAGCTTTTGTATCTCCTTATATTATAAAAGTTGCCTTAATTAATAAAAATCAAGAAACTAATGATACAGGAAAAGTGGTTGGAAAGTTATATGCTTTTTCAACTTTAGGATCTATTTTGGGTACTTTTCTATGTGGATTTTATCTTATTTTATATTTTGGTATGGAAATAATTTCTTTTATAATAACTTCAATAATTTTTATTTGTTCTTTTTTATGTTTTTTATCAAATTGTAATACGCAAATTAATAAAAAAATGAACTTATTATTAATTACTAATTTTATATTTTTAATTTTAATATGCTTTTTTTTGGCTACTTATTATAAAGTGAATAACTTTAAGATAATAAAAAGTTCCATTTATACAAGAACATCACCATATCAATTTTTATCAGTAAATAAACATTATACTAAAAAAGGGGTTTTGCTTACATTGAATAATGTAATCCAGCCAGAAATAGTACATTCTATGGCATATATAAATGATAATTATGAAGACAGATTGTTGTTTGGTTATTTGAAAGTTTTTTATTCATTTTTTAAAGAAAAACAAAAAAAAAATAATATCTTATTAGTTGGAAATGGGGCAGGGATCTTTTTAAGTGCATTAAATGATTATAAAGAAAAAACTTCTCAAAAAAATATTATTATTGATGTTGTAGAGATTGATAAATTTATAACAGAAATTGCAACAAAATTTTTTGATATGAAAGTTGATAATAATACAAATATATATCATCAAGATGCAAAAGTTTTTATAAATCAAAAGTTAAAAGATAGTTTTAATTTATATGATTTAATTTTTTTAGATGTTTATATGGATAGTTTTTTGATACCATATAATATTATTACTAAAGAAAGTATGATGAAATTGTATTCTTTATTAGCTGAAGATGGTATTTTATTAATTAATGTTATTGGAGGAGAAGAAGAACCATATAAGTCCAATTTAAATCAAGTTTATACACAAGTCTCTGATACTTTTAAAAATGTTTATGTATATTTAAATAATAAAAATAATGTTGAAGATCCTAAAGTTTATAATTATGTGATAGCTGCATATAAGAATTTAAATAATGAAAATTTAAAGAAAATAAAGCAAAGTATTTCACAATATGAGTATAAAAATTGTGAGAAGACCGACATAGTATATACTGATACTTATATGCCTTATGAAAGGCTTTTGTTTTCAAAAAAGAAGACAGTTAATTAATTTAATTAAGTAACCTAAAAATTAGATGAAAAAATGAATTAGTGAAAATAATTAAATATAAAAAGAGGGGAACATTTGTTTCCCTCTTTTCCTAATGTTTAATTGAGTTATTTTTCTTCGTTCCAAGAATACATTTTTCTAAGTTCTTTACCGACTTTTTCTAATTGGTGTTCAGCTTTTACTTTTCTTGTAGCTAAGAAATGAGCTCTTCCTGCTGCTTTATTTTCGGTAATCCACTTACCTGCGAAAGTACCATCTTGAATTTCTGTTAAAACTTTTTTCATTTCTTTTTTAGTTTCTTCTGTAATGATACGTTTACCTATTTCATAATCACCAAATTCAGCAGTATCAGAGATTGAATATCTCATTTTAGCAAAACCGCCTTGATATATAAGGTCAACAATTAATTTCATTTCGTGTATACATTCAAAATATGCATTTTGAGGATCGTAACCTGCTTCAACAAGAGTTTCAAAACCTGCTTGCATTAAAGCGGTAACGCCTCCGCAAAGAACGGCTTGTTCACCAAATAAATCAGTTTCTGTTTCTTGTCTGAAAGTTGTTTCAAGAACACCTGCTCTTGCTCCGCCAATACCTGCGGCATATGCTAAAGCATTTTCTAATGCCTTTCCTGTTGCATTTTGATATACTGCAACTAAACAAGGAACACCTTTCCCTTCAACATATTCACTTCTTACAGTGTGTCCCGGACCTTTTGGAGCTATCATAACAACATCTACATCAGAAGGCGGAACTATTTGATTAAAATGAATATTAAATCCGTGAGCAAATGCTAATGTTTTACCTGCTGTTAAATTTGGAGCTATTTGAGTTTTATAAATATCAGCTTGTTTTTCATCCGGTAATAAAATCATAATAAAATCTGCCATTTTAGAAGCTTCTTCAACAGTAGCAACTTTTAAACCTGCTGCTTCTGCTTTCGCCCAAGATTTTGAACCTTTGTATAACCCAACCACTACGTTAATTCCGCTTTCATGTAAATTAAGTGCATGAGCATGACCTTGGCTTCCATAACCTATGATTGCAACTGTTTTCCCTTTTAATAAACTTAAATTACAATCTGCCGCATAATAAATTTTTGCCATAATTACCTCGTTTCCTATATTTTTTTACTCGTAAATAGCTTTTTTTAGTTTAATCCTCTCAAAAAACATAGTCAATATTTAAATTTTTTAAAAATATTAGTAAAAAATTTAAATATTAAGGTGATTTTTATTGAAATTTGTACTAAAATCTTTTTAAGGTTAAAATTTTATAATACGATTGTTAGAAAGTAGATTAATTTTTCATTATTTTGCAAATTTTAATTATTCATTAAGAGTTAAGATGGAGAATAATATGATAGCCGACCAAATGCATAAAACAGAGAAAATGACTGGTGCTAGAATGTTTTTGGAGTGCCTGAAAGAAGAAGGAGTAGATAAAATATTCGGATACCCGGGCGGTGTCATTCTTCATATTTATGATGAATTGTATAAATGTGATTTTATAAAACATTATTTAGTAAGACATGAACAAGCTGCAGTACACGCTGCAGAAGGTTATGCAAGAATTACGGGAAAACCCGGTGTTGTTCTTGTTACATCAGGCCCTGGAGCTTGTAATACTATAACAGGTATTGCAAATGCTTATTATGATAGCTATCCTCTGGTTGTTTTTACTGGTCAAGTTGATTCTAAATTGATTGGTAATGATGCATTTCAGGAATCTGATATTGTTGGTATTACTCGTACTTGCTGCAAGCATAATTATTTGGTGAAAGATATAAAAGATTTACCGAGAGTTATTAAAGAATCATTTCATATAGCAAGAACAGGAAAACCTGGTCCTGTTGTTGTATCTTTACCTAAGGATGTTTTAACTTCAAAAGCAGATTTTGTATATCCTGATAAGGTAGTATTACCAGGATATAATCCTACTTATGAAGGACATCCTATGCAATGTAAAAAGGCTTTAAAATTGTTATGTGAAGCTCAGCGTCCTGCTATAATTTCCGGTGGAGGTGTTATTCATTCTGATGCTTGGCAGGAAATAAGAGAGTTGGCTAAAAAACTTAATATTCCAGTTGCGACAACTTTAATGGGTATAGGTACATATCCTCAAGATGATAAATTATCTTTAGGCATGCTTGGTATGCATGGTAACTATTGGGCGAATCTTGCCGTTAGTAATTGTGATGTTTTATTTGCTGTTGGAACAAGATTTAATGACAGAATTACAGGTTGTTTAAAACGTTTCTGTAAAGATGCACAAGTTATTCATGTTGATATTGACCCTTGTTCTATAAGTAAAAATGTTCATGTAGATATTCCTATTGTTGGTGATGCTAAGAATGTTTTAAATGTTATGCTAAAAGAGTTTAATACAGGTAAATATACTTATAATGAAGATATGAGAAGAGCTTGGGTTGAACAAATTGACTCTTGGAAATCAAAAAAAGTTATAAGAGCTGTAGAAAATGGTATAATGAGCCCTCAAACAGTAATTGAACATATATATAATAAAACAAAAGACAAAAACCCTATTATTGCAACAGAAGTTGGACAGCATCAAATGTGGACTGCCCAGCTGTTTAAATTTTCTAAACCTCGTCAACTAGTTACATCCGGAGGTTTGGGTACAATGGGATTTGGCTTCCCGGCTGCTATCGGAGCTCAAATTGCTGATAAAGACAGACTTGTTTTTAATATTGCAGGTGATGGAAGTATTCAAATGAACATTCAAGAGCTTATGACCTGTGTTGATTATAAAATACCTGTTAAAATAGCTGTTATTAATAATGGTTATCTAGGTATGGTAAGACAATGGCAAGAAAAATTATTTAATAAACATTATTCACAAACTCCTATAACCTCTCCTGATTATGTAAAATTAGCTGAAGCTTATGGTGTTTTAGGTATGAGAATTACGAAAGAAGAAGATATCGATTCTGCTCTTGATAAGGCAATAGCATTTAATGGTCCTGTTATTATGGACTTTATAGTTGAACCTTTTGAAATGGTTTATCCTTGGGTTTTAGCAGGTAAACCGTTGAATGAAGTTTTATTATCGAATAATAGTCCCGAAGGCGGATTAGGAGATTAATTATGAAACATACTATATCTGTATTGGTAAAAAATGAACCCGGAATCTTATCTTGTGTTTGTGATTTATTTTCAACGAGAGGATTTAATATAGAGAGTTTAACAGTTGCTGCTACTATTGATCAGACTTTTTCAAGAATAACAATTGTTACTAATGGAGATGATGTTGTTATTGAACAAATTTGTAAGCAATTAAACAGATTAATTAATACAATTAAGGTTGTTGAGCTTCCTAAATCTGCTGATAAATGTATTGACAGAGAATTAATTCTTTGTAAAGTTACTGCAAAAGATGAAGCAAGATCTGAAATTTTGAGAATATCTGAGATATTTGGTGCAAAAATTATTGATGTTTCTCCTGATACTTATACACTAGAATATAGTGGTGATAATAGGCAAGTTATGGCTATTATTGCATTATTGCGACCTTTGGGCGTAAAAGAACTTGTTCGCTCCGGCATGGTTGCTATTACACGAGAAAATCAATTTATTAATTTAAATAAATAACATTTTATTTTAGAAAAGAGGTTTTTATGAAAAAAATACTTTCATTAGCTTTATTATTATTTGCATTTTGTTGTTTTTCTTTTATTGAAAATAATAGTATTAATGTAATTTCAAATAGTGCAGAAGCTTCAGAATATAAGCAGGTTCAAGCGTTGCATATATTAGTTCCTACAGAAAAAGAAGCAATTCAAATAAGAGAAGAGATATTAACAGGGTCTAATCAAAAAGAAATTTTTGATAATTTTATGAATGCTGCAAAAAAATATTCTAAATGTCCTTCAGGTGCTTCAGGCGGAATATTAGGCTGGTTTGGTAAAGGCGATATGGTGCCCGAATTTGAATATGCTGCTTTTAATCTGCCTAATGGACAAGTTTCTGAACCTGTTAAAACACAATTTGGCTGGCATTTGATTTATGTAATTTCTAAAAAGTAATTTCGTCTGATTCTATTTGAGTTATTTTTAAATTTATATCCGCTGTTTCACTAGATACGGCGGATATAAAGTATTTATCCAAAAAAATTGATGAAAAACTTTTTGTTATTGGCTTTTGTAGTTTTATTCCTGCTTCATAAATTGTCCAGCATCTGTAAAATTCATTTAGTGTATCTTCTTTTAGTTCTAAATGCATTCTTTGTGATATTTTTTTATAATCTCTTTGTATTATTTTTTCTATATCAAATCCGACAGGATTATTATCAAAACATACACATACTATATTTTCGCAGTGTGAAATACTGAATTCTATATTTGAATATTTAAATTTAGGTTTCTTGTTGATTGTTTCAATTTCTGTATTCTCAATATTATAGATATTTTTTGCAATGTACTCTAACAAATATCTTGAAGCTTTATGCTGCATAGTATATTTCGAATCTTGTTTTACATTGAAATTTTCTATTATTAAGTAAAATAAGTCCATTTTATAAACTCAGGTAATATTCTTTTAAAAGTTTTGTATCTTCTTCTATATTGGGACTTTCACAGACAAGAACGCCTTTAATGTTGAATTCTTTAAATACTTTTAATAAATCCTTATAATTCATATCACTATTTTCAAGAAGTAGATGATTTTTTTCACCCTTAGGCCCATATTCAATACCTGCAAGATGCATATGCATATTGTCTAATACGTCATTACCAAGTTCATTTGCAGTAAATTCAATCATTTTTGAAAATTCATCATAAGTATTAAAAGTTCCGTTATTGCGGGCATGTATATGTGCAAAATCAATACAAGGGAGTACGTTTTTGAATTCTTTTGAAAGTTTTACAATTTCTTCCAATGTTCCCCATTGCGTTCCTTTCCCTGTAGTCTCAGGTCTTATCCAAATATTGTTATTTTCTTCTTCAAGTTCAGTGCATATTTTCTCCATTGATTTATAAACTGTTTTATATACATCATCCGGATTCTTCCCCATATAAAAAGCAGCATGAAAAGTAATTGAATAAGCTCCTATATTTTTACCCATTCTTGCTGTTTCGAGTATACGCTGTATACTTGCTTCAATTTTTTCTTCTTCATTTGAATTTAAATTAATATAATAAGGACCATGGCATGTAACTTTTAATTTATTTTCCAGTGCATAAGACTTTAATAAAGTTTGATTTGCTTCATTCATCCTTACTCCATGAACAAATTCAACCTCAAGCCCGTCTAAATCCATTTCTTTAATAATATTAAGTCCTTTTTTGTATCCTTTGTTTTCAGAAGCTAAAGGCAATCCTGCTGTAAGAAAATGTAATTTATCCATTATTTAAAATTTCTCCTTTTTGAGGATTAACTCTTTCTATAAAATCTTGTGCCGAAGAAATGAAAAATCCTCCATATTGAACGGATTCTATTTCAAGTAAATCTTCACCACAAGCAATTCTTAAAGATTTTTTTGTTTCAACAATAGTTCCGGGTTTATATTTATGTTTTTTATCAATTACTTTGGCTGAATTAATCCTTAAAATATAACCTTTATATATTGTAATTGCCCCTATAAAAGGATTTAATGCTCTAATAAATCTTTCAATATCTTCTGCTGACTTTTGCCAATTTATAAAAATATTCTTCTTTTCAAAAGATAAGGTTTCAGCTTTTTTTAGATTTTTTATTTTTGGCTGAGGCTTTCTCGGAAATTTGTGTGTTTCATAGTAATCTAAAGCTTCATAAAGCATAGAAGCACACATTTCATTTGTTCTATAAAATAAAGTTCCCATAGTTTCATTTATATCTATGCTGAATCTGTATTGTGAAATAATATCTCCTGTATCGTATTCTTCATCCATAAAGTGAAGAGTAATAGCAGATTCTTCTTCACCGTTAATAATAACATGTGAATATGGGTTTGCACCTCTATAATTGGGCAGTTTCGAAGGATGTAAGTTTATAAAACCATCTTTAGTAAGCCTTAATAATTCTTTCGGTAGTTTCTTGTTATAAGAAGCAACTACTCCAAGATCGGCATCTAAATCTTTTACTTTACCTAAAAAGTCAGGTTCTGTTAATTTTGACTCATATTCTATAATATTTAATTTTAATCTGTTGGCTGTTTCTATCATCAAATTATATGTAGATTCATTTTTAGCAGGCGGTATTATTCCTACAATATTAATTCCTTTTGTAAATAACTTATTTAAACAAACTAATGCCATATCCGGCATGCCTATAAATAATATTCTTTTCTGATAATTCTTTTTCAACTTCAATTCCTTTTTTTCAATTATATCAAAAAATAGCTTTTATTTTATGCTTGTTTTTAATAAAATAGAAATTAGAGTATATACGAGGTAAGAGCAATGTTAGATATAAAGGTGATTAGAGAAAATCCTGATAAAGTTAATGAACTTTTAAAAAGAAGAAATCCGGAGCTTTCAATAAATGGTATTTTAGAAATTGATGCTGAAAGAAGAAAAGTTCAAACAAAAGCAGATGAATTAAGAGCAAAAAGAAAAAATATATCTCAACAAATCGGTTTACTAAAAAAACAAGGCCAAAATACTGATGAAATTCAAGCTCAAGTGAAAGAAATGGGTGATGAAATAAAAGCTCTTGAAGAAAAAGAACAACAATTAGACATTTCACAAAAAAATCTTTTATTATCAACGCCGAATATCCCTGACGAAACAACTCCTATTGGTTTATCAGAAGATGATAATGTTGAAATAAAAAGAGTAGGAGAACCTCGAAAAGTAAATTTTGAGCAGAAAGCACATTGGGATATATGTGTAGAAAAAAATATTGTTGATTTTGAACGCGGTGTTAAGTTATCGCAATCGAGATTTTCTCTATACAGAGGAAAAGGTGCACAGTTAGAACGAGCAATAATAAATTTCTTTTTAGATACGCATACTCAAGAACATGGTTATGAGGAAATATTGCCTCCGGTAATGGTTAATGCTGCTGCTATGACAGGGACAGGACAATTACCTAAATTTGCTCAAGATATGTATAAATGTGAAGAAGAAGATTTATATTTAATTCCAACAGCAGAAGTACCTGTTACTAATATATATGCAGGTGAAATTTTAAATGAAGAAGATTTACCTAAATATATGACAGCTTATACTCCTTGTTTTAGAAGAGAAGCAGGTAGTGCAGGTAAAGATACAAGAGGTTTAATCAGGCAGCATCAATTTAATAAAGTTGAATTGGTTAAATTATGTACACCTGAAACAAGTGTAGATGAACATGAAAAATTAACAAGAAATGCTGAAAGAGTCTTGGAATTATTAGAACTTCCATATAGAAGAGTTGCTCTTTCAACAGGAGATATTGGTTTTTCAGCAAGAAAATGTTATGACTTAGAAGTATGGCTTCCTTCATATAATAATTATAAAGAAATATCAAGCTGTTCTAATTTTGGAGATTTTCAGGCAAGAAGAGCTAATATAAGATATCGTTCAAAAGAAACAGGTAAACCTGTTTTTGTTCATACATTAAATGGTTCAGGTTTAGCAGTGGGAAGAACATTTGCAGCAATACTGGAAAACTTCCAAAATGAAGACGGTTCTGTTACCATTCCAAAAGTACTAAGAAAATATACCGGCTGGGATTTATTAAAATAATGAGAAAAGGCCTATTTATAACATTTGAAGGAGCAGATGGTTCCGGAAAAACTACACAACTAAATAAAGTAAAAGAATTCCTTCTTGAAGAAGGATATGATGTCATAATAACAAGAGAACCGGGCGCACTTGATATCGGACAAAAAATAAGAAATATTTTACTTCACAATGAAGGTTTTGTTTCAGATAGGTGTGAAATGTTTTTATTTCTTGCAGACAGAAGTCAGCATATTGATGCTTTAATTAAACCATCTATAGACAATGGTAAAATTGTATTATGCGATAGACACACTGATTCCACTATTGCTTATCAAGGGTATGGAAGAGGTCAAAATATAAATTTATTAAAGGAACTAAATAATATAGCAGTACATGGTGTTGTGCCTGATTTAACATTACTTTATGATGTATCAACTAAAACAGCCCAAGAACGAGTTGGATTAGAAAAAGACAGAATGGAGTCAGCCGGATTGATTTTTCATGAAAAAGTTAGAAACGGATATTTAGAGCTTCAAAAAGAAAATTCTGATAGAATAAAATTAATTGATGCAAATAGAACTATTGAGGAAGTTTTTGAAGATACAAAAAAAAATATTGTAAAACTAATACAAGAAAGAAGAGGAAAATAATGCCCGAATCTTATAGACGTTGGTATGATAATGACCCTATTTTAAAAGAAGCATTGGAACTATTAAAATTACAGACTGATGATAGAAAGTCAGCAGCTGCTGATTTTATAATTTCACTTCAAGAACAAGTTGCACAAGATGTAATTGAACGTATTTATGAGATAACAAAAGAGTTTGCTAATAAAGGTAACAGATGGTATGATTCTGACCCTGTTATGTTGAAGGCAATAGAATTATTAAGAGTTGCACCGCCTAAAACTCAAAGATTGGCAGCACTAAAACTGCTCCTTGCTATGGAAAATAATACAATGGATGAACTAGAACAAGATGGAAACAATTAGCCGTTTGAAAGACGTACAAAATCAAGATGATAATAGAGGTATTGATATACAAAAAGTTGGTGTCAATGGTGTTGAAGTTCCTCTTTTAATAGAAAGAAAGAATGCTGATAGTCAATTGGTTTCCGCAAAGGCAAGATTGAGTGTTACTTTGCCTCATAATTATCGTGGAACTCACATGTCGCGTTTTATTGAGGTATTGAGCGAATATTCTAGTAAAAATTTATTAGGTGTTGATATAAAAGGACTTTTGATAGATGTAAAAAAACGTTTAGAGTCGGAGTGTGCGCACGTAAAATTTGAGTTTAAATATTTTATTAATAAAAAAGCACCTGTTAGTGAAATGGAGTTTCCTGTTGGTTATGATTGTTCTTTTCAAGGCGATTTGAATGGTGATGACTATAACTTTATATTAGGAGTAAAAGTCCCTATAACAACTTTATGTCCTTGTTCTAAAGAAATATCAAAATATTCAGCTCATAATCAAAGAACAATTGTTAAAGTAAAAGTAAGTTATGATGAAAATGATATAATTTGGATTGAAGATTTAATTGAAAAAATCGAAAGCTGCGGTTCCAGTCAAGTATATTCAATTTTAAAAAGATGTGATGAAAAATATGTTACCGAAGCGGCTTATGAAAATCCAAAGTTTGTAGAAGATGTACTTCGTGATGTTATAGGTTTATTAAAAAAAGATGATAAAGTAAAATTTTACGAAGTGGAAGTAGAAGCTCAAGAAAGTATACATAATCATAATGCTTGGGCTTGGCAATCAGAAGTTAAATAAAATGGAGAAAATACAATGAAAGACCTATTTAATGACTATGTACAATCACTTGAAACATATATAATGTTTCAAATTAAACAAGAAACCCAGAGATTAACTCCTGAATTAACTCAAAAAGAAAGAAAACCTATATCATTATCAATGGGTGCACCAGTCGAGCGTCCGCCTGAACTTGTTTATGAAAAAATTAAAGAGGCTATGCAAGAAGATGGTATGCATACTTATACAACTCCAAAAGGTGAAGCTTATTTAATAGAATCAATTGCGAAAAGGATGAAAGCCAGATTTAATGTTGAGATGGATCCTAAAACTGAAATATTTTCTTTGATAGGTTCAAAAGAAGGTATTGCTAATATTATCAGAGCTTTAATTAATCCTACAACTAATGATAAAGATAAAGACATTATATTAATTCCTGATCCGGGGTATGCATCATATAAAGAAATGGTAAAAGTTTCAGGCGGTTTAAGCTATGGAATTCCATTAACACCTGAAAATAATTATATGCCGGATTTGGAAGATGTTGTTAAGAACCTTGAAAAAGACGGATATTCTATGAAAAAAGTAAAGGCTCTTATTATTAATTATCCAAATAATCCGTTAGGTGCTATTTGTACAAAAGAGTATTTACAAAAAGCGGTTGATTTCTGTAAAAAGTATAATATCTTATTAATTTCAGATGCTGCTTATGTAGATTTAACTTTTGAAGGGGCTCCTAAAGCTCATAGTGTTTTTGAAGCAGAAGGTGCAAAAGATGTTGCAGTTGAATTTTTTAGCTTTTCAAAACCATATTCAATGACAGGCTGGAGGATTGGCTGGGTATGCGGGAATAAAGAGGCTGTCGGTATTTTAGGAAAATTAAAATCAACTATAGATACAGGTATTTATAAACCAATTCAAAAAGCAGCTGCTGAAATATTAAATTCTAAAGAAGGCGATGAATATATAGTTGAAGCAAATAAAAGATTTGAAAGAAAACAAAAAATAATAATAGATGGTTTCAAGGAACTAGGTTGGCCAATGGAAAAACTTAATCCGCCCAAAGCTACATTCTATTTATGGCTTCCAATCCCTCCAAAATATAAAACATCTAAAGAATTTACTGATGCAGTGCTTCAAAAGTCAGGAGTTGTTTTAGTCCCTGGCAATGCTTTTGGCGAAAAAGGAGAAGGCTGGGTAAGAATGTCTATTGTTGCTTCTGAAGAACAAATGCATGAAGTAATAAGAAGACTAAAGGAAGACGGTTTCTATTTTGAATAAAACAGTTATCGTAGATTATGAATCTGGAAATTTAAGAAGTGTCGCAAATATGCTGACATTTCTTAATGTTCCATTTGTAATTACTTCTGATAAAGATGAAATATTGGCTGCGAAAAGAATTATTTTCCCCGGGCAAGGTCATTTTGCTCAAGCTATGAATAATCTTGATAAAAAAGGATTAATTCCTGTTATAAAAGAGTGTTGTCAGAAGGATATTCCTTTTCTTGGAGTTTGTATTGGGCTTCAAATACTTTTTGAAAAAAGTGAAGAAGCTCCTAATATAGAAGGGCTTGGTATATTGAAGGGAGAGGTAAAAAAATTTACATCAGGTAAAATCCCTCAAATTGGCTGGAATAAAGTCTTTACTACTAATAATAATTCTTTTATTCCGGAGGATTATTTCTATTTTGTTAATTCATATTATGTGGTTCCAAAGGATGAGAATATAATAAGCTCTTATTGCGATTATAACGGTAAATTTTGTTCTTCAGTAGAAAAAGGGAATATAATAGCGGTGCAGTTTCATCCTGAAAAAAGTTCAGAAGCAGGATTAAAATTTTTTAGAAATTGGTTGTGTAAGTAAAAATAAATTTTTATGTCTTTTATTTTATTCTTTAGGCAAAATGTATTCTAGTTCAAACGGACCTATAACTTTAAATTGTGAATTTCTTGGTAATAGAAGTTCTTTTTCTGTGGTATAAGATAAGTTTGCGCATTTTGTTCCAATAGGTAAATGAATTTTGTATGTAGTTTTTTTACTAGCATTTGATCCTATTAGCCCTTCCATAGAAGCACCTTTTTCAAGCGATGTTGAAACGAAAGCGGAGTCAGTTAATATTCCATTTTTTGCTTTATTAAACCAAGAAGTATAAGTATCTCTATAAACAGTAATTGGTTTTTCTAGTGTGAAAGATTTTGCAAAATCATCAATAGGTTCTATATAATCAATTATTGCTCTATTATATGCTTTTGCTTTTTTTATTAAAGACTCAAAATATTCTCTGTATGAATCAGGTAAGTCATCAGGTATAGTTAAAGGTATTTTCTTATCTGTAAATTGATAGTTTGAAAATTCTCCTCTTCTTAAAAATTTATTAATATCTATTCCTGCATGTAAATAAAAATTACCTGTATTCCATTTATTTATTGGTAACCATCTTTCATTTTGTTTTGTCTTGTCTATAAAATCATCTAAACAATGCCATTTCCCATCAGCTTTATGAAAATATTTTTCTATAACTCCATTTTGTCCATTTATTCTAATCGAATCATTTCCTCTAATTAAAGTTCTAACCTTTTCTATACTTCCATCATCTTTTTGTTTAAAAATGGAAGTGATTTTTTTATTGGCATCTGTTGTATATTTTTTTATAAATTCAATTGTATTATCAGAATTAACTTTTTTAGATTCTTGAAGAACAGAATCTAAATATGTTAAACTTATAGTAGCATTATCTTTTGTTTTATGTATTATTGTTCCAGTATATTTTTGACCTGATTTTTTTAGTGTAGCTAATCCTTTGTCAAATTTTATATCGGATAATGTTATTGTTCTTGAGCTTTTTGATTTTGTAGCAATAGATAAACCTACGGCTCCTATTATTCCTAATGTGCATAAAGCCAATGTAAGCTTATTTTTGTCTTTCTTTTTATCTTGTTTATTTTTTGAACAGATATTTTTACTAATTTTATCTTTTAATTTTACATTAATATTATTAGTTTTATCAATTAATTTTATCATAAAGTATGTTATATTCTCTTATTCTTTCAATAATTACAAAATATGAAAAAAAAAGATATGCTATTTTAAAACTATAAATTTACAAAAATATAAAAAATTAATGATATTAATTTAATCTGGTATCGCGCATTGTTAGCGAGGATAACTCACTAATCAATTATGCAATCCTAACCCACGCTGCTCACCTCTGGTTCACTGCAGATACAAGCTTACTTAAAAACAAAGTTTTTTAGTTGTTTCTTATTAAAACCCCGTGATAAGCGGAAAACGTGAGTGAATTTTCTATGGTAATATTTTTTACATTTTTTTTAATATGTTAAAATAGTTTTTGAGGAAATAACAATGATAAATAAACTAAAGTTATTATTGAAAAAAGCAAAGTCAGAGAAAAAATTAAGATATGTTAGTTGTGAGTATGTACAGCATGGTTTCAATGTTGATTATGAAGATATAAAAATGTGCTGTTTTAATTGTCATGAAGGTGGCGGTAGACAAATATTGATTGACAATTATCATGGTGAAATGATTGACTGGAATAAATTCTTTAAAGAAAAAAGAAAGATGAGAGAACTTAATAAAAAAGGAATTATTCTGGAAAAATGCAGAGGATGTTTTTTCTTAAAAGAAAAAGAGTGGGATGATGAAGATTATATAAATTATATGGTATTTAATCATTGGACCCAGTGCAATTGTAAGTGTAGATATTGTTTTACAAATGAACAATCTGATTTTTTTAATGCCAGAAAAAATTACAATATGTTTCCGGTAATAAAAAAATTAGTTGATATGGGAAAAGTTCGAGGCGGAGGAGAAATAGGTTTTGGCGGCGGTGAACCTGCTTTACTTCCTGAATTTGAACCATTAATGAATATGCTAATGGATGCTGGCTGTGATAATATTAGAGTGCATTCATCTTGCGTAAAATATTCTCCTGCAATAGAAAGAGGATTAAGAGAGGGAAAAGTAACTTTAGTTTGTTCTGTTGATTCAGGAACAGCAGAGATTTATGAAAAAATAAAAAGAGTTAATCATTTTGATAAAGTCTGGGAAAATTTGTCAAAGTATGCTCAAAGTCAAACAGACGATAAATATAAAGCAAAAACAAAATACATAATTTATCCCGGATATAATGACAATAAAGAAGAGTTAGATAAATGGTTTGATTTAACATTAAAATCAGGAATTAAAAGTGTTGTGATTGATATTGAAGGTGGATGGTATGAAAATAATAAATATAATGTTCCTGATTATATTTATGAACTTTTAGAATATGCGATTCAAAAAACAAAAGATTTTTCAATGAAAAATGTTGAATTGTATGATAGAGCAAATCATATGAAATTACATAAAGAAGAATATATTAAAATAAGAAATAATGAGTAAAGATAAATATATTAGCTGTGATAGAATTAGAAACGGTATAGATTTTGAACTTGATAACATTGAAGTTTGTTGTTTTAGATGCCATAAAGGCGGAGGAAATATAAAACTAACAGATGTTGTTAATGACTCTATTGATTATGATGCACTTCTATTAAAAAGAAGAAACTTGATAGAAGAAAATAAAAAAGGATATATTAATAATTCTTGTGAAGAATGTTTTAATCTGGAAAAGAAAATTTGGGATGAAGAGTTTTGTATAAAATATATTCATTTTAATCATTGGACATATTGTAATTCGGATTGTATATATTGTTATACAAATAAAGATAACAAATATAAGAATTTAAGACAGCATTATAGTGCATTGCCTATTTTAAAAGAAATATTTAAAAGAGTAAAATTTTCTCCGGATGGTGAAATAACTTTTGGCGGCGGAGAACCTACTATTTTGAATGAATTTGATGACTTAATTGAATACTTAATGGAGATAGGTGCAAAAAAAATTATTGTACATTCATCGGGGGTAAAATATTCAGAAGCACTTGAAAGAGGCATTAAAGAAAATAGAATACAGCTTGTTATTTCTCAAGATTCCGGATTTCAGGGAACTTTTAGAAAAATTAAAAATACTGATAATTATTTTTCAGTGTGGAATAATACAAAAAAATATGCTTCAATTCAAGGGAATAATAGTAATGTTGTTTCAAAATACATTATAATTCCTACAATTAATGATGATAGGAAAGAAATTGATGAATGGTTAAATAAATCTAAAAATGCAGGTATAAAAACAGTTATTGTAGATGTGGAACATGATTATTATCATGAAAATAAAAATAATTTAAAAACAGTAGTTTCATTATTAGCTTTAACTGAATATATAAAAAATAAAGCAAAAATATTAGATATAAATGTACAGTTTTATAATGCGGCAAGATATTTATACGGAAAATATAAGTATTTAATTCCATTTTTACGATATAGATATTATTTTTTAGAACTTATTATATTGTCATTTCCACTTTTGGTTGGTAATTTGGGACATACATTAATTGGAGCGACTGATATTTTAGTTGTGGCGAAGTATAATATTAATTCTCTTGCAGCAATAAGTATAGCTAATTCTATTTTATATACTATATTCATATTGGGAATTGGCTCTCAAGCTGCAATATCAATTATACTTTCAAATAAAAGAGGTGCCAAACAGCGTATCAAAAAATATCTGCCTTCAAGCTTGGTCTTTTCTTTTATACTTGCTGTAATTTTTACATTAATATGTTATTCAACTAATTTTTTAATAGATAAGTTTTCTTTTGAAACAAGTATAGTGCCATACATAAAAGAATATATAAAAATAGTAGCTTTCTCAATGTTTGGAATGTTTATATATCAAGGAATAAAAGAATTTTTGCAAGCTTATGAAATAGTAAAATTTCCTAATTTATTATTGCTTGCAGCTGTAGTTCTAAATATGATATTGGATATTGCATTTGTATTTGGATTTGGTCCAATTCCTTCAATGGGATCCAAGGGTGCTGCAATTGCAACTTTATCTGTAAGAACTTTTATGGGACTTGTAATGTTATTTTATATATTTAAGGCAATAAATTTCAAAGAGGAAATAGATTTTGGCTATATGAAAAATCTCTTAAAAATTGGAGTGCCAATTGGGTTTGGTCTATTATTTGAATTTCTTGCTTTTAATATAATAACAATCTTAGTTGGAATGGAATCCAGTATGTTAGCTGCTATTCATAATATATTAATAACAATCTCATCAACAACATTTACTGTTCCTCTATCAATATCTACTGCTGTTGCAATAAAGGTAGCTTATTATTATGGTGCAAAAAATGTTGATGAGATAAAGAGGTATTCTTATAGCGGATTATTCTTGGGTGTTTCTTTTATGGCAATTTGTTCTTTGATATTAGCTGTTTTCCCATCTCAAATAATAAGAATATTTACAGATAATATTAAAGTAATGCAAATAGCATTACCAATAGTAATGGTAGCTGCAATGTATCAAATAATGGATGGGTTTCAAGTTGTTGCAGGAGGTATACTTAAAGGATTTAAAATGACAAAGATTGCATCTTTCAGTGTACTTTTTGGATATTGGTTTGTAGGTATGCCTGTTGCTTATATTTTAGTTTTCAAAAATAATTTTTCACTAAAAGGTTATTGGATTGCACTTGCTGTTTCTTTGTTATTTATGGGTCTGGTCCAAGCAATAATTGCGAAATATAAATTTAATAAAATAAAAAAAGAATTTCAAAATTGTTGTCTGATAAAAAATTTTCTTAATAAAAATTGTCCGAGTAAAAATTCACAATAAGCTAAAAAAATGAGTGAATTTTTCTTACAAAACGAACCAAAAATTTTGTTCTTGAGAGAGCTTGTATTTGTAGTGAAACTGAGATGAGTGTCGTTTAAAAAATAGGAGTACTTTGTTAGAGAGAATGACACGGTAACAAAGTGCAATACTAGATAAAATAAAATAATTACAAATATTTAATGTTTTATACAACATTGTACAATTTAAGGTATAATAATTTAAGTTGTTTTAGTAGATTTTGAATAGGTATATATGGGAGAAAAATTAAAATATAAAAGGATTCTTCTTAAGTTATCAGGTGAAGCTCTTTTAGGCAAACAAGAATTTGGAATTGACCAAAATCCATTAGAGATGATAGCAAATGAAGTAAAAGAAGCATATGAGACAGGAGCCGAAATAGCAATAGTAGTTGGTGGCGGAAACATATTCAGAGGAGTAAAAAATTCTGCAAAATATGGAATGGATCAGGCAACAGGTGATTATATAGGCATGCTGGCAACAGTTATGAATGCTTTAGCCCTTCAAAGTGCATTAAGAAAAATAAACGTAAATTGCAGAGTTCAAACAGCAATAGATATGGATAAAATTGCAGAACCTTATATAAGATTTAAGGCTATAAGGCACCTTGAAAAATCAAGAGTTGTTATATTTGCTGCAGGGACAGGTAATCCTTTCTTTACAACAGACACTGCTGCATCTCTTAGAGCATCAGAAATAGGTGCTGAAGCTATGCTAATGGCAAAAAATGGTGTAGATGGGGTATATTCTGATGACCCCAGAGTTAATCCGAATGCAAAAAAATACAGTCATATAACATATGATGATATTATTATTAAAGGCTTAAAAGTTATGGATACGGCATCTTGTGCTTTATGTAAACAAAATTCTATACCCATTGTGGTATTTGATTTTGCAGCAAAAGGCAGCATTATTAAAATATTAAAAGGTGAAGATATAGGAACATATGTAGGAGGTTAATATGACTTTAGAGTCAATGTTTCAATCAGGTAATGAAAAAATGGAAAAAGCAATATCTCAAATGAAGAAAGAATTTTCTTCTATAAGAACAGGAAGAGCTAATCCGTTAATTTTAGATAAAGTATTAGTGGAATATTATGGAGTTCCAACCCCGTTAAGACAATTATCACAAGTAAGTGTACAAGATGGTACAACTTTGGTAATTGCTCCATATGATAAAACAATATTAAAAGAAGTTGAAAAAGCCTTAGCAAAGGCAGATTTAGGAATAATGCCAAATAGTGACGGTATTGTTGTAAGACTTGTTTTTCCTCCTTTAACATCTGATAAAAGAAAAGAAATTTGTAAAGATGTAAAAAAAGTTTGTGAAGATACAAAAGTGGCTATACGTAATATTAGAAGAGATATGGCAGATGAATTAAAGAAATTAGAAAAATCTGAAAATTTATCAGAAGATATTGTAAAAGATAATCAAGATAAAATTCAAAAAGTTACCGATAAATACATTAAAATTTCAGATGATTTAGCAGCAGAAAAAGAAAAAGAGGTTTTAACAGTATAGTGGCGGTATTAGATACTCTTTTAAAAAATCGCTTAATTACAGGATTTGCAATTGGAGCTTTAGTTTTTGCTTGTATATTATTAGGAGGAAAGTGGCTTTTAGCTTTTCTTCTGGTATTTATAATTATTGCATCAAAAGAATATGCAGATATATTAAGAAATAAAGGTTTTTTACCTTTTTTCAAGGTCATATTAATAATATCGGTTTCAATGGTATTGGTTTCAGCGTGCGGATATGATAATTTGATACCGCTAGTATTATTAATAGGAACAATAGGTTCTTTTCTTGCTGTATTATTTAGAGGCAGACAGCCATATATTGCTAATGTTGCGACAACAATTCTTGGTTTTTTAATTGCCTGGATGCCTTGTCATGTTTGTTTAGTAAGGCAAATGGGACCAAGTGTTTCATTGTTTAATATAACTTTTAAGCAAGGGCTATATTTCTTAGTATTTATATTTTTTGTAATTCTATTGACGGATATAGCAGCATATTTTTTTGGAGTAAGATTTGGTAAGCATAAATTATGTCCTGTAATAAGTCCAAAGAAAACAATAGAAGGGGCTTTAGCCGGGGGTATATGTGCGATAATTACAGGTTTAATTATAGGTAAACTTATTGGAATTTCATTTTATCATTCATTAGTTTTGAGTATTATAGTAACGGTTATGGCGCAATTAGGAGATTTATCGGAATCGTTAATTAAAAGAGATGCAGGAGTTAAAGATTCAGGAAACTCACTTCCAGGTCATGGCGGTTTTTTAGATAGAGCAGATAGTTATTTGTTTTCAGTTCCTGTTGCATATTATTATATAAAATATTTTATTCTTTCAGGAATTACTTTTCCTGTAATAACGGAATTTATAAAGAAAGTTTTCTATGTTATCTGCAGCTAGAAAAAAGCTATTAAAAGCATTAATAAACAAATTAGGGTTAAAATCTATTGATTCTAATTTATTGGATGAAGCTTTAACTCACCCCTCTTTTAGTTTTGAAGTGAATAAAGAAAATGCTCCTGACTATGAAAGGTTAGAATTTCTTGGAGATTCTGTTTTAAGGCTAGTTATTAGTAATTATTTATATGATAAGTATGAAGAATATGATGAAGGAAAACTTACAAAAATAAGAAGTTATCTTGTAAGTGATGATTTCATTTCAAAATTGGCATTAACAATAGAATTAAATAAATATATTAATATTGGTGAACACGAAGAAAAGGATGGAGGAAGATTAAAAGAATCAATTTTAGCTTGCTCTATAGAAGCATTATTTGGTGCTATATATAAATCATTAGGTTATAATTTCGCAAAAGAATTTATTTACAAAATGTATAATAAAATAGATATAAATGGAGAAGAAATATTATTTTCATATAATTCCAAAGAAATATTACAGCAGTATACACAAGGAAAGAACAAGGATTTACCAGTATATAAATTATTAGAAGAAAAAGGGCTTGCACATAATAAAACATACGTAGTAAGTGTAGAATATGAGAATAATGAACTCGGTAAAGGTGAAGGTAAAACAAAAAAAGATGCAGAAAAAGCAGCTGCCTATAAAGCATTAATGTTATTGAAAGAAAAAAAGGAAATATAAAAAATGAACAAGATATATATTTCTCCATCAATATTATCAAGTGATTTTGCTAATTTAGAAAATGAAATAAATAAATTAGAGGCTAGTGGTGCTGATTGGATTCATGTTGATGTAATGGACGGACATTTTGTTCCTAATATAACCATAGGAGCACCTGTAGTAAAGGCAATAAGAAAAATTTGTTCTATTCCATTAGATGTTCATTTAATGATAGAAAACCCTGAAAAATATATAAAAGATTTTGCTTTGGCGGGTTCTGATATTATAACCTTTCATTATGAAGCTGCAAAAAATAGTGTAATAGAAACTATAGAATTAATAAAGTCTTATGAAAAGAAAGTTGGTTTATCAATAAAGCCTAATACAAGCTCTAAGGCAATATTCCCTTATATTGATATGGTTGATATGATTTTAATAATGACAGTAGAACCCGGTTTTGGCGGTCAAAAATTTATGGAAAATTGTGCATTAAAAATAAAAGAAATAAAAACACAACAAAATAAAGATATAATAATACAAGTAGATGGCGGAATAAATAAAGATACAGCCGAAATTTGCAGGAATTATGGTGCAACATCACTTGTTGCAGGTAATTATTTATATACAAGTAATAATATGAAGGAAGCAATTGCTTCATTGAGGTAGTATGAAAATAACTCAAGGATTAGTAGAACAACATATACATGGCGCCTTTGGAATAGATTTTATGAATTGCTCAGTTGAGGATATTCATCAAGCAGCAAGTTTACTTGCTCAAAATGGAGTAACGGCTTTTTTCCCTACAATAATGACAGATGATATAAATTTAATTAAAGAAAGAATATCAATAGTAAAAGCGGCAAAAGAAAAACAAAAAAAAGAAATGGCTCAAATAATTGGTGTACATTTAGAAGGCCCTTTTATTAATCCTAAAAAAGCAGGAATACACGATAATAAATATATTCTGCCTCTGGATGTTAACATTTATAAAAAAATTGAAGATGACATAATAAAAATAATAACAATAGCGCCTGAGCTTGATAATTCAGGTTCTTTTATAGAATATCTAGCTAGTAAAGATATTAAAATTTCTCTTGGGCATAGTGAAGCTGTAAATTTAAATGGAATTAATCAGGTTACGCATTTATATAATGCAATGGGTTCTTTTCATCATAGAAATAAATCAACGGTAGTTGAAGCATTATGTAGCGATGAAGTTTTTATTGAAATAATTGCGGATTCTAAACATGTGAATGATAATGTATTAAAAATTACGTTTAAGCAAAAACCAACAGATAAAATTTTATTAATAAGTGATGCACTTCCAATGGCTCACTCAAATAAAGATTCAATGATTTTTGCAGGTAAAAAAATATATAATAAAGAAGGCAATTTGATAAGTAATGACGGCACACTTGCGGGAAGTTCCATGTTATTGTGCGATATAGTAAAAAATCTTACGGATAAAAAAATTATGACATTTGAAAATGCAATAAAATGTTCTTCTTTAAACCTTTATAACTACCATAATATTTCCAATAAATTAAAAGTATACTGGAATGAATTTAATAAAATAATAAAGATAGATTTTATTTAAAATAAATTATTATCAGAAGAAGTTTTTGCATAAAAGCCAAAAGGAACTTTTTTAAATGAATTAATTTCCTTCTTTAATTTATAATTTTCTTTATTTAATTCATTAATTTTAAAACGCATAGTTTCATTTTCTGTTTTAACTCTAATAAGTTCCATAACAACATCATCCATGCCATCAAGTTTTTCATCTAATAAGGAAGTAAGTCTTTCTGTAATATTTTTTTCAATACCTCTAAGAGTATCAACAAGTTGAACAATGGATGCATTTGTAATAGAGTTAGAACCTTTAAAGGTAGTAGTTTTAGCAGGGAGTTGAGAAACATTTTTATCTTGAAATCTAACCGAACTTAAAATTTTAGCGTCATCTTGAGTGAAATAAGTAAGACCTCTTTCATTTTTTTTAAGTTTAATGTCCGCAATTTTACATAATTCTTGAATTTGCGAATTATCAATACCTAACATTTCTCTTATTTCTTTTGGTGAAAATTCTTTACTCTCAATTTTTTCTACCGTAGATATTCCCATAAAACAATCCCCTTTAGATTTAAGCATGAATACTGCTAAAAATATTATATATTTTTTTTAAATATTTGTCTAAGTTATACGATTATCTTTACATAACTTTTCAATTTATTAAATTTATCCGAGAAAAAATTCACGACAAGCAGAAAGTGTGAGTATATTTTTTTTACAAAACGAACCAAAAACTTTGTTTTTGAGAGAGCTTGTATCCGTAGTGAAACGAAGGTGAGCAGAGTTTTTAAAAAGTGAGTACTTTGTTAGCGAGGATGAGAAGGTAACAAAGAGCGCTACTAGATTAAATGTAATATTGCGACAGGTAAGAAAATTTATGGTAATATAGTTTTGCGAAACTTAAAATATGTATCTGGGAGTAAATAGATGAAAGTTATAATTTTGATAGGTGGTTCTGGTGAAAGATTATGGCCTATATCTAGAGAGTTATATCCAAAATCATTATTGAGATTATATGGTGAAAAAACTCTGCTTCAAAATACATATGAGATGGCATTAGAAATGGTTCACCCGAAAAATATAATATCGATGACAAATGTAAGACAGACAACTGATGTAAATTTACAATTAAAAAAAATATATAATAATCCTATAATAATATCAGAGCCAATGGCCAAAAATACAGCTCCGGCTGTTGCATCTGCGCTTACTTACATAAAAAATAAAAGAGATGAAATTGTTGTAATTTTGCCTGTTGATTTTTCAGTAGATGATAAAGAAGAATTTTTAAGTGCAATTAATAAAGCAAAAATATTAGCAAATAATGGTTATATTGCAGCAATCGGAGTAAGACCTTTATATTCTGAAACAGGTTACGGATATATAAAAGCTGGAAGTTGTTATAAAACAGGCAGAAAAATTGAAAAATTTATTGAAAAACCATCAATAGAAAATGCAAATAAATTTATAGAAGATAAGGACTATTTCTGGAATTGTGGTATATACGTTGCAAAAATTTCAGTTTTAATAGAAGCATTCCAAAAGTATGCACCTGAAATAATAGCAAATATGAATAAAGAAATGTTTGATGAAAATAATAAAATTGAATACATTAACTATGAAAAAATACCATCTATTTCAATAGATTATGCGATTATAGAGAAATCTGATAATTTAGCTGTAGTTGAATTGAATGCAAAATGGCAAGATTATGGTTCTTGGCAGGCCATTTATAACAATGAAATGAAAGATAAAAAAGGTAATGTAGTACACGGTAATGTTTTACTAGATAATGTAAAAGATTCTTTTGTATATTCGTCAAAAGAGCTTGTTGCTGTATCAGGTATGAATAATATAGTAGTAATAGAAACCGAAGATGCAATACTGGTTTGCAATAAAGACAAGGCCGCAAATATAGATAGTATAGTGAAAAAATTAAAGAAGAAAAAAAGTGAAACAACTCAATTACATAAAACAGTATTTAGACCTTGGGGATATTATACTTGTTTGAATGGAGGACAAGGTTGGTTAACAAAAATTATAAACGTTTCACCAGGTCATAAATTATCACTGCAGTCTCATAATCATAGGTCAGAACATTGGGTTGTACTAGAAGGCAGTGCAACTGTTATTCTTGATGGAGAAAAACATGTATTGCAAAAAAGACAAAGCATTAATATTCCGGTAAAAGCAAAGCATTCCCTTCAGAATTTAACAAGACAAACATTGAAGATATTAGAAGTTCAGAAGGGAGAATATATTTCAGAAGATGATATTATCAGATATGAAGATATGTATGGCAGAGTTAAATAAAATATAGTATTTTTTAATGCTGTATTTAGTGATATAATTTGTAAGAAAATGTTATTATAAGGGTTATAAAATGAATAAGAATCAATCAATGGGAATATGGTTAGTTGTTGGGATTTTAGTTTTGGCATTAGCCTCAATGCTTTTTGCGGGGCCTACAACCTCAACAAAAGTTTTATCATATACGGAATTTCTTTCAAAAGTAAAAAATGCAGAGATAAAACAAGTAATAATAGATAATGATACAATTACAGCAATTCCTGTTAATGAAGACATAAAAACAAATATAGACGGAAAAGAAACAGTTACTGCTTCTTTAAGGTATAAAGTAAATATACCAATGAATGATACAACTTTATACCCTGTTTTAGAGTCAAATAAAGTAAATATAGAAATAAAAAAATCAAATGAATCAAATTCTTTTATGGGTTTAATGGGAACCGCACTTCCTATATTGTTAATAATAGCTTTTTTTATAATCCTTGCGAAGATAATACAAACAGGCGGATCGCAAGCTTTATCTTTTGGAAAGAGTAAAGCGAAAATGATGTTAGACAGTAAAGTAAAGATAACGTTTAAAGATGTTGCTGGTATTGATGAAGAAAAGCAGGAATTAGAAGAAATAGTAGACTTTTTAAAAAATGGAGAAAAATATTTAAAATTAGGAGCCAAAATACCTAAAGGAGTCCTGTTAGTTGGAGCACCAGGTACGGGTAAAACATTAATGGCAAAGGCAGTGGCAGGAGAGGCAGGTGTTCCCTTTTTCTCAATAAGCGGTTCTGATTTTGTTGAGATGTTTGTTGGTGTTGGTGCTTCAAGAGTAAGAGATTTATTTGAACAAGCTAAGAAACATCAACCTTGTATTGTTTTTATAGATGAAATAGATGCCGTAGGAAGACAAAGAGGTGCAGGTTTAGGCGGCGGGCATGATGAAAGAGAACAAACTCTTAACCAATTGCTTGTTGAAATGGATGGATTTGACGGAAATACAAATATAATAATTCTTGCAGCAACAAATAGACCCGATATATTAGATAATGCGCTATTAAGACCGGGTAGATTTGACAGGCAAATAATGGTAAGTTTACCCGATGTAAAAGGAAGAGAAAAAATTCTTGAAGTTCACGCAAAAGGAAAACCTTTGGATAAAGATGTGGATTTAAAAGTTTTGGCAAAAAGAACTCCTGGTTTTACCGGTGCAGATTTGCAAAGTTTATTAAATGAATCAGCACTTTTAGCAGCCAGAAGAAATAAATCTGTTATAAATATGGCAGAAATTGATGATGCAATTGATAGAGTAATTGCTGGTATTGAAAAGAAAAGCAAAGTAATGACAGATGAGGATAAAGAAATAACATCTTATCATGAAGTAGGACATGCTTTACTTGCAAAATTACTGAAAGATTGTGATGAGCTGCATAAGGTTACTATTATTCCTCGTGGATATGCATTAGGTATTACTTGGACAAAACCGGAGGATAATAAAGTTCATGTAAGTAAGGCAAAGTTATTAGATCAAATTACAATGATACTAGGCGGAAGAGTGGCCGAAGAAATTGTATATGGGGCAGATAAAATATCTACAGGCGCTTCATCCGATCTTGAAAAAGTTACAGAAATCGCTAAAAAAATGGTTACTGCTTGGGGTATGTCTGATAAAATGGGCGCAATGACTTATGGTAAGTCTCAAGAACATGTTTTTATGGGCAGAGATTTTGGTACAACAAGAGATTTCTCAGAAGAAATTGCTGCTGATTTAGATAGAGAAGTTAAAAAGATAATTGATGAAAGATATAATGTCGCAAAACAATTGCTTACAGAAAATAGAGACTTATTAGAAGCAATAGCTAAAGAACTGTTAGAAAAGGAAACTCTTGATGACAATGATGTGACTGAAATTATCATCAAAGTTAAAGGTGAAGAATTTAATGATAGATTATAGAGAATAAAAATAGGAGTTCTATTATATGGCATCAGTAATAAATGCATCTAGAAATTTATTAAGTGATAAGTTGTGGTTTGTCAAATTTTTTGTTTTAACAATGCCTGTTTTCTATATTTTACAAGACAAAAATATATTACAAACTATATTTTCGGAAAATGTACATATTTTGATAATGTTAATAATAGCTTATTTGGGATGTGCTTCTGTAATGATGCATAGAAATATTAATAATAAAGTTCCATTATTACCAGGAATATTTACTATCCCAGAAGTTATAATAAAAGCTATAGGTTCATCAATAGTGGCATTACCCGGCATTTCTGTTTTAATAATAGTGTGTTATTTTATTAATGAGTATATAAAGATAGAAGAACCATTCGTGCTTTTTGTAATATATGCTTGTATTATTATTTTTCTTATTCCTTTTATAATTATACCTATGGTCTTATATAGTGTAAATGGTAAGGTTACAGATGGGCTGAAATTTAATAAAGTTTTTGAAGCATCCGGTAATTTTGTGGTTGTTTCTCTTTCTTTTGTAATACAATATTTTTTTATTGTTATATTGCTTACTTATGTACTATGTAGGCTTTTTATAGAAATGTTTGGACCTGAAAATATAGCAAACTCTATATTATTTTCATTTGTAATAGTTTTTTCATTTTTATTAATATTTTCATATTCTTCAGATTTATATGAAGATGTAATTCCTGCAGTGAAATCAAGACGAGATATTCTTTAGTTTTTTAATTTGATTACGAATTTCAGCAGCCCTTTCAAAGTCAAGAATAGAGGCTGCTTTTTTCATTGCTTTTTCAAGATTATCTAATAATTTAGGTAAATCTTTTTGAGAAATATTATTTTCAACCATTTCTTCTGCAACAATATCCTCGATATTTCTATAGCTTGCAACAAGCTGAAGAAGATTATTTTCAATTGGTTTTTTTATTGTTTGAGGAGTAATATTATTTATTTTATTATATTCAAGCTGCAGTTTTCTTCTTCTTTCAGTTTCTTTTATTGCATTATTCATGCTGTCAGTAATTTTATCTGCATACATAATAACTTTGGAGCATACATTTCTGGCTGCTCTTCCAATTGTTTGAATTAAACTTGTTTCAGAACGAAGAAAACCTTCTTTATCCGCATCCATAATAGCGACAAGAGAAACTTCAGGAATATCCAAGCCTTCTCTTAAAAGGTTAACTCCTATTAGAACATCAAATAATCCAAGCCTTAAATCTCTTAGAATTTCAACCCTTTCAATAGATTTTATTTCACTGTGCAGATATCTTACTTTAATTCCAAGTTGTTGGAGATAATCACATAAATCTTCCGCCATTTTTTTAGTAAGGGTAGTAACCAAAATTCTTTCTTTTTTTTGTGTTGTCTTTTTTATTTCAGATATTAAATCATCAACTTGATTTAATGTAGGGCGAACAAAAATTTCAGGATCAACAAGTCCTGTTGGTCTAATAATTTGTTCAACAAGTTGAGAAGATGTTTCTTTTTCAAAATCAGCAGGAGTTGCTGAGACGAATATTTTTTGACCTACTTTAGACCAAAATTCTTCTATTTTTAAGGGCCTGTTATCTTTTGCACTTGGCAATCTAAAACCATAGTCAACAAGTACTGTTTTTCTCGCTTGATCTCCATTATACATTGCTTTTAATTGTGGAATAGTAACGTGTGATTCATCTATAACAAGGAGAAAATCTTCATTGAAATAATCTAATAAAGTTGCAGGTGCGCTGCCTTTTGGGCGGCGTTCTATAATTCTTGAATAGTTTTCAATACCGCTGCAGTAACCCATTTCTTTTATCATTTCAATATCATAGTTAGTACGTTGGTATATTCTTTGGGCCTCTATTAATTTGTTTTCAAACTCGAATTTTCTAACTTGGTCTTGTAATTCTTGCCTAATTAATTTGATTGTTTCTTCTTTATCTTCATCCCCTGAAATGTAATGAACAGCAGGAAAAATAACAGTTGATTCAATATCTTCAATAATTTCACCTGAAACAGGGTTGATTCTTGTAATTTTTTCTACTTCATCTCCAAATAAGTAAATTCGAGTTACCATTTTTTCATAAGCAGGCATTATTTCGATTATATCGCCTCTTGGTCTAAATGTTGAACGAGTTAATTCAATATCATTTCTTGAGTATTGAATTTTAACGAGTTCTCTTAAAAAAGCGTTTCTGTCTATTTCATCACCAACTTGAATTTTAAGAGCGCCTTTAAAATATTCTTCAGGAAGCCCTAAACCATATATGCAGCTAACAGAAGCAACAACAATTACATCATTTCTTTCATATAGACTTCTTGTTGTATTGTGTCTTAATCTATCAATTTCATCATTAATTGTTGCTGATTTTTCTATATATGTATCACTTCTTGGAATGTATGCTTCAGGCTGATAGTAGTCGTAGTAACTGATGAAGTATTCTACAGCATTATTAGGAAAAAGTTCTTTAAATTCATTGTAAAGCTGAGCTGCAAGTGTTTTATTATGTGCAATTACGAGCGTTTGTTTTTGAACTTTTTCTATAACATTTGCAATAGTAAAAGTTTTACCAGACCCCGTTATACCTAAAAGAGTTTGTGCATCATAGCCTTTATAAATACCTTCTGTGAGCTGGGCTATTGCCTTTGGCTGATCGCCTGATGGTTTATATTTAGAACATATTTCAAAATTTTTTTTCATATTTTTATTTTATATTAAAATATGTTTTTTGTATTAATTTTTTATACACTACTGTAGCGGAAAATAATACAATCCTTCGCAAGTCTTTTTCTATTACAGTTTATTTAAGTAGAACTTTTACCACCATACATTTGTCCGAAAAAATTCAAAATAAGCTTAAGATTTTAGTGAATTTTTTTACAAACCGAACCAAATACTTTGTTTTGAGGGAGTCTGTATCCTTAGTAAAGTGACATTTTCCAAAGGTGAGTACTTTGTTAGTGAGGATTACTCTCTCTAATAAAGTGAAATACTAAATGAATTCTCCTGTTGGCCCAGGTGAGAAGCCCTTAGAAATAAGCATAGCATCTTCTCCAGGTTTATAATTAAGCCCGTCAATAAAGGCATCATCATCTTGATACATAGATTCATAAATATTAGTAGTTGTTTCATCATCTGAATTGTTATTTTTAAATGAGTTTAGAAAATTGTTAAAAAATTCTTTCATATAATATCTCCTTTGTTATTTATAATTTTTTATATAATCTTTCTATAAAGCAGGTAGTTTTAATATGTTTCCAAGTTCATAATCAAAAGATAATGGTTTAAACGGCATAAAGCCTGCCCAAGGTGTAAATGTCATTTCTACAATTTGCAGTGAATTCTCAGAATAAACAAAGTCTATTCTGACGTATGATAATCCTTTTGCTAAAGCTTTTGAATATTTAAGCATTTCATCTAGAAATATTGGTTTTTCTATGCCTGTAATTGAAGCAGGGGGATGTTTATCGATAGAAAATTGTTGCAATTGCCAATTTGTATTATAAAAGTGATAAAAATATTCATTACTTTTTACAAGTAATTCAATATATAAAGGTTCTTCATTAAAACAATGAACTTTATATTCTCCTCTTATATTATTATAAGAATCTTTTCTCATATATTCTGCAAATAATTGTCTTTTTATTCCATAATATTGAGGTTCTAAGTTACAAAATCCGAAATTAACTTTAAGCCAATTATTTGTCATATTGCGTAGCTGTTTATAATGTCTATATATAAATGTTTTGTTTTTTACAATGATATTCATTTTATAACCATGGTTTGCTTTTAATGCAAAAGAATTAGGAAGAGATGAAAAATCAATATCTTCAAATTTGTCCCAAATTCCGAATATTTCCGCAGAATGATGAGGACCAAGTTTATCGGCTATATAACTTTTTAGAAGAATTTTATCTGTAAGTTTTGTTTTTAAATCTTTTTTCTCGTTAAATATTAGCCATCTTATTTTTTCATTTAAAGTTTTTGGATTTTTATCATCATAATTGTATCCAAGAAAATCAGATGCTTTTTTTCTTAAATAATAATCTTGATATCTTTTAGGGCAATATTTGAAGAATGGGTACCACCCTTTTGTCTTATTAAAATATATATCTAATAAGTATTTCATTCAAACTTTCCAATATTCTTAAAATAGAACTTTTAATATCATTATACGTCTTTTTAAGCTCTAAATCAAGATATAAAGAGTCTAAAAATACCTTATTGTAAAAATTAAATTAAATTAAAATTTAACTAGGTGGATTAATGAAAAAATTATTTGGGAAAAGAATAAAAATATTAAGACAAAGGAAAGGTCTTACACAAGAAAAGTTAGCTGAAATTTTAGGTATTGGTGAAAGAAATTTAAGCAAAATTGAATGTGGAGTTAATTTTGTTAGTGCAGATACGCTTGAAAAACTTGCTATAGCTTTAGATGTTTCCATAAAAGAGTTATTTGATTTTGAACATTTAAAAGATGAAGAAATACAAAAAGTAGAGCTAATTAATGCAATTAAGAAAGACTTAGTGGATATTGATCTTCTTTATAAAATTTATTCAGCAATAAAGAAATAATCAATATATAAACTTTACTATTTTCAAAGTTAAAAATATAATTAAATACATGGGAACAGATGATTTAACACAATATATAAAGCAGGCTTTTGAATATAAAGCCGAAGGCAGTTATAAAGAGGCAATAGATTATTTTTATAAAGCACTTGCAATTGATAATGACAGTTGTGAAGTTATGAGTGAGCTTGCTTATTTATATTCAAAATTATGCCAGAATGACAGAGCTGTTAGTTTTTATGAACAAATTTTATTAAAACATCCGGATGACTACGAAAATAGATATTTTTTAGCTATGCTTTATAAAAAGCTTTTGAATTATGATAAGGCAATAGAACAACTTACAATTATCTTCAATAGCAGTTCAGAGTTTATGAGGGCAGATCAAGAACTATTTGAACTTTTATATAAAAATTCTAATTATGAAAGAATAATAGAATTATATAATTCAAAAGCAAATGCTCTAAAGTCAAGTAGAATATATTATTATGTAGGTTTAGCATATTCTCAAACAGATAGAGAAAATATAGCAAAAGAATTTTATAAGAAATCATTTGAAGTTGATGAAAATAATGTAGATGCAGGTAGTAAGGTTGCGGAGATATTATTTGAGAATTCAAAATATGATGATGCTGAGAAGCTTTTACTATGTTTATTAAAATATTCTGAAAATGACAGAATTTTTTATTTATTAGCAGAAATAAATTATATAAAATCTAATTATGATGAAGCAATAAAATATTATATGCTTGCAGTAAAGCTAAATGATAACAATGGAGAGTATTTTTATAAACTTGGTGAAGTTTTTGCAATAAAAGGTTTTATGAATGAAGCAGAAGAGAATTATAGCAAGGCAATAACGTTAGATCACGAAAATTTATTATACAATTTTACTCTTGCGTATTTATATTATATAAATGAAAAATATTCACCGGCTAAAAGGATAGTTGATTATATATTATCAATAAACGAAGAATATATTTATGCTTTAGCATTAAAATTACTTATATTGATCAAGGATAATGATATTTCAGAAGCTGCAAAAACAGTTGAAAATATTATAAAAACAAAAGAGAAAAGTGACTTCGCATATTATGCAATGGCAGTATATTATTCCAAACTTAATATGTGGAAAAAGGCAATAGATAGTATATTATTTGCGATTTCAAAAAATGAAAAATCTTGTGAATATAATTATGAATTAGCAAGATACTATTTTGAAATAAAAGATTATAAGAAATCTGAAGAAACCTGTTTAAGAATTATAAGTTTAAATGAAAAGTATATAAATGCGTATATTCTCATATCTAAGATATATATAGAGATAAAAGAATTTGAAAAGGCAGAAATAAATATAAAATCAGCTTTAAATTTAGATATTAATGTTGCAGAAATATATTATTTGAAAGGAGAAATAGCCGAGATTAGAAATGATATAGGTAGGGCTATAGAAAATTATAAAATAGCACTTTCAATAAATCCTAATAATATTGAATATTATGTACGAGTAGCAAAACTATATTATAAAAAAGAAGAATATGAAAGGGCATATAGTTATTATAAAGAAGCAGCAGATATAGATGTATCAAATGGTGAATATAGATATTATATGGCAAAATGTTGCGAGAAAATAAAAGATAATGAAGCAGCTATTGTAAATTATTCATTAGCGAAACGATTATCGCCTTTAAATTTAAAATATATAGAAGATTATGCTAAATTTTTAATATCAATTAATAAGGAAAAAACAGCAATAAAATTGATAAAAACATCGATGAAATTATTTTCAAAAGAAGGTAAAAAACGATTAAAGAATGTAATAGAAAATAAGAAATAATAGACAAAAGAAGAAATATAAAAAATAGAGTTGATTTTTTTTTATGACATGATAATATAAATTTGTGAGTCCGAGAGGGCAATCAAACTCTTGAGTGGGGGATTAGCTCAGTTGGTAGAGCACCTGCTTTGCACGCAGGGGGTCAGGAGTTCGAGCCTCCTATCCTCCAAAATTAATAAAAGAGCCATTAAGGCTCTTTTTTATTGTACAATTTTCCATATAATTTTCTAATAATTATTAATTAATTTTATGTTATCCTTATAAAAAGGAGTGTTAAATGAAAATATACGGTATTGATATTGAAGGAAATGAGCAGTTATTTGATATAAAAGATTTTAAAGGTGAGCGAGTTGTTTTATATTTTTATCCAAAAGATAATACAACTGGTTGTACTCAAGAAGCTTGTGACTTTAGGGATAATATAAACCGTATAACAAAGTATGCCAAGGTTGTTGGTGTTAGTCCAGACAGCATAAAAAGCCATTTGAAATTCAAAGAAAAACAGAGCTTAAATTTTGTTTTATTATCAGATACTGAACATCTTCTAGCCGAACAATTTGATGTTTGGAAAGAAAAATCTATGTATGGTAAAAAATACATGGGGATTGAGCGTTCTACATTTGTTCTAGATAAATCAGGAAATATAGAGAAAGAGTGGCGAAATGTCAAAGTTAAAGGTCATGTTGATGAAGTTATTGAATATTTAAATAAGTAGATTAGATAGAGATAAAAATGGCACATTTAGAAGATCTGCCAGAGCAATTAAAACCTTATTATATAGATTTGCAAAAGGCGAAATCAAAATTAGCGGTTTTGTCTGCTTTATCAAAACTGCTTCAAGAACAAGAAAAACTTCCTCCAGTTGAAAAAGCGAGATTGAAGGAAATAATGTTAAATACTCCAATGGGCAGACATAAGAAGAAGAAATTAGAATAGTTTTTTCTTTCAATCTATTAGAAAAGATGAATGATAAATTTATGTATAATATTAATTAAATAATTAGATTGTATCAAATTTTTAAAAAGTAGAAAAATAGCAGTAAAGTTAATTTATTTTTTGACGATTAAGCTTATAGGAAAGTAAGTTTTTATTTAGGAATGAAAATAAAAGATAATTTTTTTAATTTTAATTCGGATAATAGTTCTGGTAAAAAAATTGCTCCAGAAAATATTACTGTGTCAAAAAAAGAAATTGATAAAGAAACACCTGTTGATCCAAAATTTTGGCAAAGTAAAACAGGTATTTCATTCGGAAATAATGGTGATTTAGGCAAGGAAGAAGAAAATAATAATGTAGATAAACTTATTTCTTTATGCAGTGATTATAAACCGGATTCTTCTATTTTATCCTTAATAAATAAATTAAATATAAATCGATTATGTATTCTTATACAGGATGGTAAAATAGCCCCGCAAAATCTTTTTAATATTTTTAAAAAACTTTCTTTAACTAAAGCAAGTGATAATAATTATTTGAATGAATTAATTTCAACTATTTATGATTCCTGCAAAGAAGCGAGATTAGGAAAAGAAAATTCAGAATATATTTGTAATTTAGCATCCCCTTTTTTAATATCGGAGAATATAGCTCCTTATGATTTCTGTCAACAAATAAAAAATAGTACCACATTAAAAAGAGAGATAACAAAATTTTTTGCTGAAAACGGTCGAAGAGATAAAGATTGTATTTTTTCAAATGTTAGTGATTATGATACTCAAGTAGAAATGCTTGATGAAGCAAATGTGGAAGATTATAGGTCATCATTTATTAATAGAAGTGCATATATGCTTCCGTCTGATATTACAAATATGATGCAGCTTTTTATAAATCCAAAAACAAAAAGATATGATTCTAAGCTAGATGAAGCAGCAAGAGATTTCCATAAAAGGAATCAGCAAACAAAAGGTCTGGAATCATTATCAGAACTTAATTCCGCAAATATTGTAAGAGCTATGGTAGAAGATGCAACAGGAACAATAAGCGAAGATGCAATTAAATTCACAAATGATTATTATTTTGGAATGAAAGAAAACGAAAATAGCAGTATATTTTCTTCAATAGTAAAAAAAATAAGTTCACAACCATCTGATACTGATAATATATATTATAAAAATTCAGATTCTTTACATACTAATTTTCATTTTATATTAGACGATTTAAAAGATAATAGTGGTTTTTTTAATAAATCAAATATAAAATATATGGAAAAACTAATGGAAAGCACTTCTGGTTGGTTAGCAGCAGACGACAGAATTACATTTTTTAACTATTTAAAAGATGAAAATGGAGTAGTTGAAAAAAGTAAATTTGATTTTGCTAAGAATTTTCTTGAAGAATCAAATGATTGGCAAAAAACTTCGGAGATTGTTCAATTATATGTAAAATTGGGCAAAAATAATTTTTCTAAACGTTATAAATATTTATGGAAACTATATAATAAAAATGATTTTCTATTTTATGATAATGTAGCGGTATTGGCTAGAAATTGTTTTTATGAAGATGGTTCTCCAAAAAAAGATATTATAAATTTAATTAGAACAATAACAGATGATTTTTCTCAATATATAGATTTTTCAGATTTTATGTTTGATTTAATGCAAGATCAATATTGTGTTGATTTAATTTTAAAGATGAAAGAAAATGAAGTTCTTTCTGAGCCTCAACTATCAGGACTTGCATTAATAAAACAAAATTATTCTGATAAAAATGGAGAAATTAATCCTCACGTTAAAGAAAAAGTTGGTGAATTTGTTGAAAAGGGTATATCTTTGGTTAATTTTAATGATATATACGGAAATTGTTTTATTGAAGATGAAAATAAAAATAAACATTTTGATGAAGAATTATATAAGAATATTTTGAACATAATTTTACTAAAAGATGATGGAAATAGACAAATAGGCAGACAGATTTTAAGAGTTCTTGGAACTGATAATATTATTGAGTTAGCAAAAGGTGAGTTATCTATAAATAAATTAAAGTTTAAAACGAAATTGGATTTATATGAAAGATTTAAAACTGTCAATTTTAAGGAATTAGAAAAAAAGTTACCTGTTGTTAAAAATCTAGAAAATTTATTTTATGAAATTGATACAAGTTTAACTAGAGAAATTCATTGTTTACCAGTAGAAAATAATGATATTCAGAATTTCATACATTCTGTATTGGCATCTGGACAAAATGGCGATTTTAGTGATTTTGAAACGATTTTAAAAAATTCTATAACAGATTTAAAATCAATGAAAAACGGACTTCCTATAAGTTATTCAAGGAAAGATTTTCTTTCAGATTTGTCGGCATTATGTGATAGCGAAGAAAAGATAAGAACGCTTGAAAATAAAACAGATATATCTGTAAATTTTGAAAAAGATGATTCAAGTATAAATATTACAGGCTATGACGGTATTATATCTTTAGATAAGTTAAATAGAAGTGATGATTTCGAGAATAAAATATATGAACTTTGCCATAGATTTATGTATGGAAATGAAGTTAAAACAGGGAATGCAGAATTAGATAAACAATTAAATATAATTTTAAAAGCAGCGCCTGAATTTATTAATACAATTGGTAAAAAGCAGCACGGAACACACAAATATACATTAGATATACATCAATTATTAGTGCTTGCTAATTCAATAAATAATCCAAATTATACAAAGTTAAATGAGCTAGATAGAACAATGCTGAAAATATTGGCATTATTTCACGATATTGCCAAGAAAGAAGGAGTAGTAGATAAAGGACATCAAGAACCATCATCCTTATATATAAGGAGTATTATTAAAAAAATCATAAAAAATCCTGAAACAATAGAAAGATTTTATGAATTGGTAAAAAATCATCATTGGCTTGAAGAATATACAACTGCAGGAGCGACTGAGGAAGCTGCACAGAAAATTGCTTTTAAATTTCGCAGACCAAATGATTTTGAAATTGAAAAAATTATGGCTTTTTCAGACTTAATGTCTGTAAGTGATGAGTTTTATGAAAGACTAAAAGGTGCTTTAGATGAAGATAAACTGAAATTAATCGATGAAAAATTACAAGCTTTATATTCAAGCGGCAATGCAATTTTTTCTGATTATGTTGTAACTCCCTCACAATTAGAAAAGCATAAAGAAACTTATGCGGGTAAAGAATATAAGGTTGTAAATCTTCATAAATTGCAAGATGAAGATTCTCTTGCTGAATATGGATTTAGGAATGTAAAGAAGAAAGATGCAAAATTCCTTGTGCATATGCTGCCAGAAGATAATGTAAAAAATTATATTGAAATAATAAGACAATTAACAAGTTCAGTTAATGGCGGAGTGTTATCTGAATCATTGATAACACCTGAGTATAAAAGGACTTACAGTAATAGAAAATTTGGTGTTTTACTCTCTCAAATTAACCCTAATATTGTGAATACTGCAAGTAAAAATCAAGGTTCAGGACTCGCAAAAGATATGGGAAATGCAGTAAAATTAATATTTTCTCCAAATAATAAAAATAGAAGAAACTTTAAAGATGCATTATTAAAAAATCTTGGAATTGAACCGAAAAATATTTCTGATGAAGACTTCGCAAAATTTTATAAAGAAAATATAGCTCTAAAAACATCTTTATTTAATTTTGTTGATTCAAAAGAGTATATTATAGGAGAATACAGAATAACAGGAAAACAATTAAAAGAAGCTATAGAAAAATATCAAGATAGTTTAATTGATAAAAAAGAAGAACATCATAATGAGATAGTAGGATATGTACCTAAAATACAAGGAATAATAGCCAAGGCAAATAGCTTATCAGAGATACCGCAGAACTTATTAGACTTTGCATATAAAAATAATTATCCGGTTATTTTAATTTAGTATAATTTACTTAAAGCTTCTGACTTTTCTGCCGTATTGGTCGTATTCTGTAATAGTGCCTGTAGAATCTTTTTTGAAAGAACCTGTTTTTCTTCCATATTCATCATATTTAGTGGTTATGCCGTTGGAGTTTGTTTTATAACTGCCTGTTTTTCTGCCGTATTGGTCATAAGAATTGTAGCCTGAATATGTTTCTTTAAACGAGCCTGTTTTTCTGCCATATTTATCATAAGTATTGTAACCGGATGAAGTTTTTTGGTAGCTGGCTTTTTTCGCTCCGTATTTATCATATTCAGTAATATTACCAGTTGAGTTTAAATTGTAAGAGCCTTCTTTTTGTCCGTATTTATTATACGAATTAACAGCATAGATAGGACAGGCAAAGAAAAATAAAATAAATACAGCAATAATTTTTTTCATAAATACACCCCTCTATGTTTATTATAACGAAATAATAAACAAATTTGTTCAATGTTAAAAGCGGGATTTTTGTTATTTTATAATGCTATTTCCTTTAAACACAAAATTAATGATTTATGCTATGATAAAGAGAACTTAGGGAGTGTTAGTAATGTCATATCAGAGTGAAGCAGAGTTAGAGAAGCAATTAATAAATAAGTTATCTGCTCAGGGGTATAGTTATATAAAACTAGAGGATTACAAGGCTCTTGAAAGTAATTTTAGAGTTCAGCTTAACTACATAAATAAAAGCGTCCTTGATGGTGTTGATTTGTCCGATAAAGAGTTTGAAAGAATTCTTATTTATCTTAACGGCAAAACTGTTTATCAATCTGCAAAACAACTTAGAGACCAATTCATTTTAGATAGAGACAATGGTAAGCAAGTATACATAAATTTCCTTAATGAAAACCCTGAAAATAATGTTTATCAGGTAACAAACCAAGTAACTGTTCAAGGTAAATATGTTAATAGATATGATGTTACTATCTTGATAAATGGTTTACCTCTTGTACAGATTGAACTCAAAAGACGTGGGGTAGATATTAACCAAGCTATAAACCAAATAGACAGATATAGACAACACTCTTTTAAAGAGCTTTTTAAATATATTCAGATTTTTGTAGTTTCTAATGGAGTTGAGACAAGATATTTCGCCAATACTAATGAGCCTAGAATAATGAAGTCTTTGACTTTTTATTGGACAAGAGAAGACAATGAGCGTATTAACATACTTGAAAACTTTTCGTCTGAATTCTTAGAAAAAAATCGCTTGTTAAAAACGATAACTAAATATATGGTAATCAATGATACTGATAAATGCTTAATTGTAATGCGTCCTTATCAGGTTTATGCAACAGAAGCTCTTATAAGACAAGCTCTAAACACTAATTCTAACGGCTATATCTGGCATACGACAGGTTCAGGTAAAACATTAACAAGCTGGAAATGTGCAAACTTACTAAAGAACGAACCAAGCATAGCAAAAGTTTTCTTTTTGATAGATAGAAAAGACCTTGATACTCAAACGATTGAAGAATTCAATAAATTTGAAAAAGATTGCGTTGATAATACAGATGATACAAAAGTCCTTGTAAAACAGATAAAAGACACAAATAAAAAACTTATAGTAACAACCATTCAAAAAATGGCAAAAGCTCTAAATACTCCTAAATATTTAGAGGTAATGAATAAATATAAAAATGATAAAGTTATTGTTATTATTGATGAGTGTCATCGTTCACAATTTGGAGAACAGCACAACCAAATAAAGCGACATTTTGTGAATGCTCAATATTTTGGTTTTACATGAACTCCTCGTTTTGTTGAGAACAAATCTCAAGACGGCAGAACAACTGCGGATATGTTCCAAAAACTTCTTCATGCATACTTAATTAAAAATGCTATCCACGACCATAATGTTTTAGGATTTTCGATTGAGTACATCCAAACTTATGAGGGTGAATATGATGAAAATGATGAAACAAGGGTAGAAGATATTGATAGAGAAGAAGTCTTTATGGCTGATGAAAGAATTAATATGATTGCAAATCATATCATTAATCACCACTCACTAAAGACAAGAAACGGTAAATATACCTCAATTTTTGCAGTTTCATCAATTCCTCAGCTGATAAAATATTATGATACATTTAAAAAGTTAAAAGATGAAGGCAAGCATAATTACAATATCACAGCAGTCTATTCTTACGGAAGTAATGAAGATTTATCCAATAAAGAAGAACATTCAAGAGATAGCTTAGAAAGAATTATCAAAGATTATAACGAAATGTTTGAAACAAACTTTGATACAAACACTTTTAGTGCTTATAACAAAGATATTTCAAATAGATTAAAGCAAAAGAAAAATCCTCAAATTGATATTCTGTTAGTTGTAAATATGTATCTTACAGGGTTTGATTCAAGACCGTTAAATACTCTATATGTTGATAAAAACTTAGATTGGCATAACTTATTGCAAGCATTTTCTAGGACAAACAGGGTTGAAAAAGAAACAAAACCTTTTGGGAATATTGTTTGTTATAGAAACCTTAAAAAGAAAACAGATGATGCTATAAAACTATTCAGCCAAACAGATAAAGCAGAAGAAGTTTTAGTTAAAGATTATGACTATTACAAAGACCAATTTGAACAATATGCAGCTGAACTTTATAAAATGGCTTCAACTCCTCAAGCTGTTGATGGCTTGATGGATGAAAACGACCAAGCAAAATTTGTCATAGCTTTTAGAGAATTGTCAAAGATTCTTTTAATCCTAAAAACCTTTGTTGAATTTAGTTGGGAAGACTTAGAACTTACTATGACACAACAAAGCTATGAAGATTATAAAAGCAGATATTTAACAATAAATGACAATATAAGAAAAGTAAAACAAGCTGAAAAG
>CALURV010000017.1 GCA_944323285.1 Candidatus Gastranaerophilales bacterium
GCCGGTTTATATTCTGTTTCAGGAATAGTAACAACAGCAAATCTGTTTGTTTCTGTTCCTGTTCCGTGAGTCAGGTTTATTGCAACTATAGGAACTGCTTTTTCAGGTATAAACTTAAATTCGTAAATATCTCTAGCTGTTACACCATCATTAGCAAGTATAATAGCAACAGATTTTGCAGCATCAATAGGAGAGCCGCCACCAATACCCATAACAGCTTTTGCACCGAACTCTTTACCTTGTTTTGCTGCAGCATCTACAGCATCAGCTGTCGGATTTGGAGTAACTTCAGCATAATTTGTGTAAGCTATTCCGTTATTTTTTAATGCTTTTTCAATAACATCCCAAGCACCTGAAGATTTATCAGCATTTCTGCCTGAAACCACTAAAATTTTATCAATTCCTTTTGATTTCATGTCTTTAGCTACATCTTCAATTTTATTAATGGCACCAAAACCAAAGTATACGTTAGGTTTTAATCTTAATTCAACAACTTGATTAATATTAATATCATTTTTCCACATAAAATTCTCCTTTCTTTAGACAATCGATTATACAATATTTTTTTTAAATTTAACAGCACAAATTGTACAAAAAATTTATGATATAATTTTTTAGGAGAGAGTCAAAGAGAATAGGGAAATGGATAATATAGGAACTTTAGCACTAAAACAAGATGTTTTAATAAGATTAGTTGAAGCATTTTTTTCTGATAATTTTGAAGAAAAAACTCGCTTAATACCATATGATATGAGACCAAAAGGTTCAGATGTACCATTTAGATGTTGTATATATAAAGAAAGAGCCATATTAAGAGACAGGGTTATAGCTGATTTAGGTTTTTCAATAGAAGATGATAATGAAGAAACCTCACTGGCAGAATATGCAAAAGAAGCATTAAATAGAGAAAAAATAGATGAAAAAGTTTTAACAGTAATTGGTGCAGCTTGTAAGGGGTGTGTACCAAACAGAATGTATGTAACAAACTTATGCCAAGGCTGCGTTGCAAGGTCTTGCGTCAGTGCTTGTAAATTTGGAGCTATAAGTATTGTAAATGGTAAATCATATATAGACAGCACAAAATGTAAAAACTGCAAAATGTGTATGGCCGCTTGCCCATATAATGCAATAGTAAAAATAGCAGTTCCCTGTGAAGATGCTTGTCCAGTAGGTGCAATAGAAAAAGATGAACTAGGACTAGCTAAAATAGACCACGAAAAATGTATATCCTGCGGAAGATGCGTAAAAAGATGCCCCTTTGGTGCAATTAATGAAAGAAGCCAATTAATAGATATACTTAAAAATATAAAATCAGGTAAAAAGATAATAGCCCTAATAGCACCTTCAATAGTAGGTCAAATAAAAGGAAATATATATCAAATAAAAACAGCAATGATAAAAGCCGGTTTTACGGATGTATATGAAGTAGCTCAAGGTGCAGATATAACAACATTAAATGAGGCAAAAGAATTTGAAGAAAGAATGGATAAAAAAGAACCATTTATGACAACTTCCTGCTGTGCAGGATATAATGAACTTAGAAAAAAACATATGCCGGAAATAAATAAATTTGCATCAGATACAAAAACTCCAATGTATTATATTGCAGAAATAGTAAAAAAAGAGAATCCGGATGCAAAAATTGTATTCATAAGTCCTTGTGTTGCCAAAAGAAAAGAAGTATTTGAAAATGAAAATGTTGATTTTCTAATGAACTATAGAGAATTACATGCTCTGTTAGAAGGAAGAAAAATAAAAGCAGAAGAATGTAATGAAACACCATTCAAGGTTGAAGGTTCAAAACAAGGAAGAAACTTTGGAGTTACAGGCGGTGTAGCCGGTGCTGTTCAAAAAGCATCAAATAAAGATATTGAAATTAAATCTTGCATAATTAATTGCTTAAACAAAGATACCATAAAGCAACTCAGGAAATATGCAAAAGATGAAGCGTGCTCTGAAGGCAATTTAATAGAAGTTATGTGCTGTGAAGGAGGTTGTATTGGCGGTAATGCAACTCTTGAGCAACAAAAAATTGCAAGAAAATCATTACAAGAATTACTTGAAAAAAGTAAAGATATAAAATAGTTTTAAAATAAATACAAATAAAATAATTCACCATATATCATTATTTATGTTAATTACTATTGCCCAAAACTATGGTATAATCATTCCTAAATAAAGGAGATGCAAATGTTCTGGAATAAAGGCACTAACATTAAAAATATTTTATTTGTATTACTAATTATATTTTTAGTATGGTTTATAGGGCAAATTAAAAGTACCGCCCTATTAGCCTTTGCATCCTTTGTACTAGCCTGTTCTTTAAATCCTGCGGTTGATAAATTATCAAAATATATGAAACGAGGTTTAGCTTCTACAATAGTCATAACAGGTACAATATTAATAGTTATATTATTTTTAATTCCAATAATAAGTATATCAATACAAGAAATTCAACAAGTAATAAATAATGTACCCGGAATTATAAAAGAAACATTAGATTTCCTAAGTAAGAAAACTCTAATGGGAAAAACATTAATAGAATACATAAACCTTGATACAATAACGCAGACATCATCACAAATGGCATCAGGTCTTGTAAATAAATCAATAAATTTCACAGTTGCGCTAATGGAAGCCATAACAGTAATAATAACAATGGGCGTAATTGTATTTTACATGACTTATGAAAAAAATCTTATACGAGATGCAATAATAGCAATGTTTCCGCCCAAAATGAAACAGAGAGCAAAAGAAGTATATGAAAATATAGAACATAAAGTAGGCGGTTATGTAATAGCGCAAGTATTATCAATGTCTACTGTAGCAATTTTTACAGCAATAGGTCTTATGCTATTAAAAGTACAATATGCTATTTTGCTTGGTTTAATAGCTGGATTATTAGATATTATACCAATAGTAGGACCTACTGTTGCATTTATACTTGGTATAATATGTGCATCACAACAAGGCTGGTTAATAGTAATTCTTACAGCTTTAGTATATTTAGCAGCACAATGGGTATCAAATAATTTTGTAAGACCGCTTGTATTTGGCAAGTTTTTAGATTTGCATCCATTAATAATAATATTTGCATTTTTAATAGCCGCACAATTTTTAGGAGTATGGGGCGTAATTCTATCTCCTGCTATAGCTGCATTATTATTAACCTTATTTGATGAACTATATCTAAAAACAATTAATAATAAAATAAAAGATAAAGACGAAGAAGAAAATAAATAATGCAAGAAAAATTTTTATATATAACACACAAAAAATCTCCTTTAAATTATAACGTGTGGTGCATTTTTCCTGCTGTATATACATTTGGGATGTCAGCGCTCGGGTTTTTAACTGTTTTTAAACAAATAGATAGTATTGAAGATATATTCATCGAAAGAATTTTTACAGATACAATAAAAACAGAAAAAAAAATTGAAGAAATAGATTTAATTGCATTTTCTTTTTCATTTGAACTGGATTATCTTGGAATATTAAATATTTTAAAAAAATATAATATTCCATTTTTAGCAAAAGAAAGAGATGATAAATATCCTGTTATATTTGCAGGAGGACCCGTAGTAAGTGCAAATCCTGAGCCATTTGCAGAGTTTTTTGATTTTATAATGATTTCAGATGCAGAACCGAATATAAAACAAGTTATAGAAACACTTAAAGAGAATAGAAATAAAACAAAGAAAGAAAAACTGGAATTATTATCTAAAATTGAAGGAATATATATTCCAAGCAAAAAAACAAAAAACTATGAAGTTAAAAAATCACACTACAATTTAAGCCAATGCACAGCCACACCAATATTAACCCAAGATAGTTTTTTCCCTAATACATATATAATTGAGGTAGAAAGAGGCTGCCCTCAAAGCTGCGGATTTTGTTTAACATCCTTTATAAACAGTCCTGTAAGATTCTGTCCTTATGAAGAAATAATAAAAAATATTGATATAGCAATAAAACATACAAATAAAATAGCATTATTAGGTGCATTAATATGTTCTCATCCAAAAATAGATGATATTTGTCAATATATTATAGATAAAGTAGATTCCGGAATAAAACTGGAAGTAACAGTATCGTCATTAAGAGCCGATTATGTATCCGATAAAACATTGGAAATGCTTCATAAATGCGGGCAAAAAACAGCAACAATTGCAATTGAAGCAGGTAGCGAAAGATTAAGAAGAATAATAAATAAACATCTTACAAAAGAAAATATAATAACTATTGTTGATAAGATGGTCAAACACGGTTTTAACGGTTTAAAAATATATGGAATAATAGGTCTTCCGACAGAAACATATGAAGACTTAGATGCATTTATAGAATTATGCAAAGAAATAAAACAAAAGTATAAAAGCTTTATTTTAATACCAAGTTTTTCTACCTTTGTACCAAAAGCACAAACCCCTTTTCAATATTCAAAAAGAGAAGATACAAAAACATTAGAAAAGAAAAATGAATACCTAAAAAAAGAATTTGCAAAAATAGGAATAAAAACAAGGACTTCAAGTGCAAAATGGGACTATATACAAGCTCTATTATCAAGAGGGTCAAGAGAGTTAACTCCATATTTAATAGAAGTATTTAATCAAGGCGGAAATATAGGTGCATTTAAAAAAGTATACAAAGAATTTGAAAAAAAAGGCATGCTAAAAAATTCTGATTACTATGCATTAAGAGAAATAGATATAAAAGAAGAACTTCCTTGGGATTTTATAAAATATAATAAAGATAAAAATACTTTAAAAGCTGAATACGTAAGGCTAATGAATATAGAATAAAGCCTTGTTTACATATCTTAACATTATATTTTTTTGGCACTTGACATAATTGTTATATGTGTCATAATAATAATGTAAGATTTAAGTGTAAATAAAACACTAAATGAAACATTACAACCCCGAACACATATAAACTCCTAAATAATAAACACAAAAGAGACCATTAGGATGCAGAAATAGACCACTCACGAAGTGGCTTTTTTTTGCTTATAAAAAGATTAACGAGATAAATTATCAATAAAAAATAATGGAGAATAACACTATAAGTGTCAATTTTACAATTTTTATTTTTTATAAATGTTAATGTAAACGGCATATAAGTTTTTTATATAACTACTTTGTTCTATAATACAAAAGTAGAACCATGTCTTAAGAAAGGTCATTTATATGAGAAATACTGTTATAGTAGGAGCACAATGGGGCGATGAGGGAAAAGCTAAAATAACAGATCTTTTAGCAGAATATGCGGATGTAATAATAAGATACCAAGGCGGATGCAATGCGGGTCATACTGTAGTTGTAAATAACGAAACATATAAATTTCACCTTGTACCATCAGGTGTTCTGTATAAAAACAAATTTTGCTTTATCGGAGCAGGAACAGTTATTCATCCTGAAACTTTCTTAAAAGAGACAGAAGAATTAAAAAAAAGAGGAGTTGATCTTTCAAGTTTAAAAATAAGTCCTTTGGCAACAATTACTCTGCCATATCATATCGATATTGATGGGATAAGTGAAAATACATCAGGAAAAAATAAAATAGGAACTACAAAAAAAGGTATAGGACCTACATATTCAGACAAAGTTGGCAGATATGGAATAAAAGTGCAAGATTTATATGATGAAGAGGCTTTAAATTCTCGTTTAGATGCAATATTGCCATTAAAAAATAAAATTTTAGAAAAAGTATATGGCAGCAAAATATATACAAAAGATGAAATGATTAAATATTGCAAGGAATATGCAAAAATATTTGAACCGTATATATGCAGCGAATGGGTAGATAAATTAACAAAATCTTTAAAAGAAGATAAAAAAATATTATTCGAAGGCGCACAAGGAATAATGCTAGATATTGATTATGGAACATATCCTTATGTTACAAGTTCAAACCCTATAGGCGGCGGAGCTGCAACAGGAAGCGGAATAGGTCCTACACATATAGAAAATGTAATAGGAGTAACTAAAGCATATATAACAAGAGTAGGAGAAGGTCCTTTTGTAACAGAACTAAAAGATGAAACAGGAGAAAAAATAAGAACAATTGGCGGTGAATTTGGAACAACAACAGGAAGACCAAGACGCTGCGGATGGTTTGATGCTGTATTATCAAGATATTGTGTTTTAGTAGGCGGCTTAACCCAAATGGCAATTACAAAAATAGACGTATTAAATGATTTTGATGAATTAAAAGTTTGCACAGCATATAAAGACAAACGCAATGGTAAAATTTATAAAGATTATCCTACAAATATAAACTTACACAATTATTTAGAACCGGTATATGAAACATTTAAGGGGTGGAAATCAGATATTTCAAATGCAAAAACAATTGAAGATTTACCTGAAAATGCAAAAATATATTTAAATAAACTTGAAGAATTGGTTGGTATTCCTATAAAGATTATAAGTGTAGGACCAAATAGGGATCAAACAATAATTATAGAAAATCCATTTAAATAAAAGATATACCAAAATATAAATTAAATATAATTTATAGCAGAATCTTTTATAACTTTAGCCGCACAAGTTACACCCTTGTCGGTTCTAAAACAATCAGCGGAGTTATTTCCTTTTCCGGCAGGAACAAGACCTTTCCCGTCAACGACTGTAAAAAAGAAAACATCATAACCAAGTCTGTTAGGTTTTCTATGCCCATTAATATCTACAATAAAGCATCCGACACAATTTTCTTCATCATCAAAAGAAAGACCTTTCTCTGCACATTCATCTTTATTCCAACCAAAGGCCATACCATCTTTTGTAATAAGAGATAATGGGATTAAAAAGCTTGTATTTAAACCGTTTAATTGTGTCATAGGAGAATAAATACAACCAACTTGTCCATCATTACAAATTTTTATTGGATCAACAACTTGCGTAAAAATATAAAAAAACTCATTATTTGCATCTTCTCTAATAAAGCTATAATCTCCAATAGGTAAACCTTCCTGTATTGCAATTTTAATAAGAGTTTGACCTAAGACAGAATGTGCTTTCTTTAATTTAGATACATATTCATGTCTTCCTGTTGATTGCATAATAACAGGAATTGTTATCACCGCAACAACGCCAATAATAGCTATAGTCAATAAAACTTCAGAAAGAGTAAACGCTTTATTAAAAATATTCTTATTATTTATCTTCTTATTCACTATATAATTCCAAATATTTATATATGATGTTGTAATATTATACTATATTTATGCCCAAATTTAAAGAAACAAAAACCAAGTTAACCGAGTAATAAAAGTATTTATAGTATAATATATAAGTATAAATATTTATAATAAAGGAAAAATGAAGAACCAAATGAGAGTTTTAGTGGGCATATCAGGAGGTGTTGATTCATCTGTTGCTGCTTTACTTTTAAAGGAGCAAGGTTATGATGTAGTAGGAGCCATTATGTCTTTATGGGGAAATAGCGAAACTTTCACAAATATAGAAAAAAACATCAGAATAAATAATCAAAAAGAAAAAACTCATTGTGCTTGTTTAAGCCCTAATAAAAATAAGGAAATAGAACAAGCTAAAGCAATAGCCTCTAAACTTGGAATTGAATTTTATGTTATAGATTGCTCAAAAGAGTATGAAAAAATTGTTATAAATTATTTCAAGGAAGAATATTTAAAAGGGAGAACGCCAAATCCTTGTGTATGTTGTAATAGATATATAAAATTCGGCATTTTCCTTGAACTTGCAAAAAAAGGAGGTATTAATTTTGACAAATTTGCAACCGGACATTATGCAAAAATAGAAAAAGAAGGAAACAAATATATACTTAAAAGAGGTAAAAATCTAAAAAAAGACCAATCCTATTTTCTTTATGGTTTAACTCAAGAACAATTAAAAAATATCTTAATGCCATTAGGCGATTACACAAAAGAAGAGATAAGAGAAATTGCAAAAAAATATAATTTGCCTGTAGCTGATAAACCTGACAGCCAAGATTTTTATAATGGAGATTATAATGATATTCTTGATGCAAAGCCTAAAAGAGGGAATATAATTGATAAAAATGGTAATATATTAGGTACCCATGAAGGATTCTGGAACTATACAATCGGGCAAAGAAAAGGATTAAAAGTTGCATCAACAGCCCCTTTATATGTTATAGAATTAAGGGAAGAAACAAATGAAGTAGTTGTGGCCTTTAAAGAAGATTCTCTTAATAAAGGTTTGATAGCCAATAATATTGTATTAAATTCAATAGATAAATTAAATGAGCCAAAATTGTGTACTGTAAAAATACGATCTGCGCAAGAACCCAAGGATGCAACTATTTTTCCAATAGAAAATAATAAAATAAAAGTAATTTTTTCTGAGAAACAAAACCCTATAGCAATAGGGCAATCTGCCGTATTTTATGATAATGATACAGTAATAGGGGGCGGAATTATAGAGGAAGTATTATGAAAAAAGAAGAGCTTATTAAATTATATGATTACCCTTTAGAAGAACTTTTGAATTTATCATCAAAGTATGTATCAAATAAAGTAGAATTCTGTTCATTAGTTAATGCAAGAAACGGTAAATGCTCGCAAGATTGTAAGTATTGTGCCCAAAGCTCTCACTACAGAACAGATATAGAAGATTATCCGCTAATAAATAAAGAAGAGGTGATAAAAGCAGCACTTGAAGCTAAAGAAAACGGAGTAAGTCGTTTTGCTATAGTAACATCAGGTAAATCTCCTGATGAAGAAAATTTTAATAAAATTCTTGAGTTAACAGATGAATTAAACAAAATTGAAGGGATAAAAAGTTGTGCTTCTATAGGAATATTAAATGAAGAACAAGCTAAATTATTATCTCAACATGGGTTAAAAAGATTTCATCACAATATAAATACATCAGAATCATATTATAAAAACATCTGCACAACTCACAACTGGCAAGACAGATTAAACACATGTAAATTAGTGAAAAAATATAATATGGAATTATGTTGCGGTGTAATACTAGGCATGGGAGAGAGCAAAGAACAAAGAGTTGAAATGGCAATAGAGTTAAGTGAAATAGAACCCGATTCTATTCCAATTAATATATTAATGCCTATAGCAAAGACTCCATTTGAGAATTATTATAATAAAATTGATGAAGAAAATATTTTAAGAACACTTGCAATATTTAAAATAGCAAACCCAAAATCAATATTAAGATTTTGCGGAGGTAGAATGAGACTTTCTGAGGAAAATCAAAGAAAAGCATTAAAATGCTGTGTTGAAGGAATATTAACAGGAAACTATTTAACAACAACAGGTAAAAGTCCAAAAGAGGATATAAATATGATAAAAGACTTAGGAAAAGAATTAGTAAAAAACAAACAAAGAAGGTTAAACAAATGAAAATCTATAATAATATATCAGAATTAATCGGGAATACTCCTCTTGTACGAATAAACAAACTTAATAAAGGATATGCGGATATATTAGTAAAAATAGAATATTTTAATCCTGCAGGTTCAATAAAAGACAGAACTGCTTTAAGTATGGTTGAAGATGCCGAGAGAAAAGGACTTATTAAAAAAGGGGAAAGTACAATTATTGAACCGACAAGCGGTAATACAGGTATAGGGTTAGCTCTTGTAGCATTAATAAAAGGATACAAATTAATATTAACCATGCCGGAAACTATGAGCAAAGAAAGACGAGATATTTTAAAAGCCTACGGTGCGCAGCTAATTTTGACAGACGGCAAAAAAGGTATGCAAGGAGCTGTAGAGGAAGCAGAAAGATTAAATAAAGAAATAAAGAATTCTTTTATTCCTCAACAATTTAATAATCCTTCAAATACTAAAATTCATTATGAAACAACCGGAATGGAGATATGGAATGATACAGAAGGAAAAATAGATATAGTAATAGCAGGTATAGGAACAGGCGGAACAATTTCAGGTATAGCAAGAAAACTTAAAGAAAAGAATCCAAATATAAAAGCAATAGGTGTTGAACCTGCATCATCACCTGTAATAACGGAAGGAAAGGCTGGAACTCATAAGATACAAGGAATAGGAGCAAATTTTATCCCTAGAAATTTTGATGCAAGCATTATTGACAAAGTAATAACAGTTACTGATGAAGATGCAATAAAAACAGCTCTTAATTTAACAAAAGAAGAAGGAATATTTGCCGGCATTTCTTCAGGCGCAGCTCTTTGGGCTGGATTAGAGATATCCAAGCAAGAAGAGAACAAAAATAAATTAATAGTTGTAATTCTTCCGGATACAGGAATGAGATATTTATCAAGTGATATGTTTTCAGAATAAAAATAAAAAATCTTTAAAAAAATTTACTAACAATTTCAGCTTATCGTGAATTTTTTCCCGGACAATTTATTTGATTAAATAATGCAAAAATATTTCCAGGAACAAATGAAGTAGCTAACTCAGGACTACCCATAATTTCAAAAAACTGTTCAACCTTTTCATATTCAACAGGAGAAAATGCTGATTTCATAGCATTAAGTTCAGATTCCAGTGTTTTTACTACTTGAGCTAAATTTTCATCTCCGGGATTATTAATTAACTGAGTATATTTTTGGTAATATTCTAATCCTTTTGTTTTATACTCCATTATTAATTTTGATTTTTCAATCATTGAAGTTATAAAAGATTCTTCTTCAGGAGATAAAGTACCCGATTGTTTTAATTGTTCCAATCTGGCAGATAAATTTTTAATTAAGAAATTTTTTCCATTCTGTTGAGCAAGAACCTCCTCAGGGCTAAATTGATACTGATTAAAAGCCTTATCAGTAGCAAATAAACCATTAAGACCAGAAATTCTTCCATTACCTTCAATAGTTGCGATATTATCAACCAAGGATTGTTCTGCTTTTCGCATTAATTCCGGTGAAAGTTTAGGCAGGTCAGCAGAATTAATTCCTCTAACTGATATGTCTGTAAACGCATTATATCTTATCTTATGAGATAATGAATATTTTAGCATTTCATTTAAAGCATCATCATAACAATCAAATTGAGAAGTAAATTCAGGATGTTTATCTAATATCGCTTTAACCTTACTAATAAAAGGAGCTATTTCATTTTGTGCAGTTTCAAGATTTACAGAACTTGCATATTTACTGCCACTTTTAATTGCCTCATATTCATCAACAAAAGAAGATAAATTTCTAGTTAAATTATCATCACTTTTATATATATTTTCTTGTGCTAATTTTATAAAATCTTGTTTTAAAGAAGAATTCATTTTAGGAGGAGTCATAGTTTTAGGTCCCCAAAAACCACCCTTTAATATTATCTTTTCACTTTCCCCATTGAGTATTCTGTCAATCAACTCTTTTTCAACAATTTCATTAACTTTATCTTGAGATAACCCGGCTCTTAATAAAGCTTCTTTACAATGAGTTGCTTCATGCATAATTACATCATCAATTTCAAAAGTACCTGTTCTATATGATTCAGGATTATAAGTAATTGTATGATTTGAAGAACTATAACTTCCACCGCTATTTTCAGAAGCTTTATCTATTTTTAATTTAGGTCTTAATTCCTTAGAAATACCTAATTCATCAAAAGCATTATCAAAAGATTTATAAACTTCAGCTTCAATCTGTTCATCACTTAATGCAGCTCTTCTAATACCTTCTGGCGATTTTTTAAATTTTTCAACTTGGTCAACAGATTTTTCATATTCAATTTTTTTCTTAACAGGAACCTTTTCTCTTTTAACAAATTTCATAAGATCAGTAACTCTGGATTTCAAAGTACTTGGCTTAAATTGATATAAAACAGCTTGTCTGCCCTCTTTTGTAAAAATTAGCGAAAGATTTTCTTTTAATGCACTAAGCATAGAAGAAGATGAAATTTCCTTTGATATTTGAGCTTTTTGTTCTGCATCTAAAGCAGTAACTTTTAAATTATTCATTATTTTAGCTTCTTTAGCTACTTTAGCGGAATGTTTAAGACCTAAAATACTTAATGCACTGCTTATAGTCCCTTGGCCTATTTGTTCAAAAGCCTTTTCTGAACTATCATAGCTACCATTTTTATATTCTTTGGCAGCATTAAATATACCTTTTCCCAACTGAACAAAACTTAAAGCACCAAATCCCACTGCCAAAATAGGTGTTAATACAGGAACAACAGAACAAGCTAAAGCTGTTGCGGCAATTGCTCCAATTGTCATGATTGGATGTTTAATTATTGTTGTAATAGGACTTATTATACCTTTCCCAAAATTTTTTAGAGCCTCTTTAATAGTAAATTTTCCATCATTTGAAGCATCCTGAGTGTTTTTTAAAAATTCATCCTCTTTTATTTTATCAAATTTAACTTTTTTATTTTCATTTAAATGATTAACATTAGATAAATAATTAATTTCGCTTATATTTTGAACATTCATTTATTCAATACCTTAAAATATTTACTACTTAAATATAGAAAATATCTAAATTTTTTAAGATTGATATTATATAAAAAAAATATTAATTTTTATAAAGAAAAATAAAGCCCCCAAATAGGGGCTTAAAATGGTGCGTCTGGCGCGATTCGAACGCGCGACCTATCCCTTAAAAGGGGAGTGCTCTACCTGCTGAGCTACAGACGCATTCGTCTAACTTCTTTAATTAAGATACCAAGAACATTTTTTAGAGTCAACAAATTTTTTAAAAGAAAAGGTGATTTAATTTTTTAAATCACCAAGAGTTCTGTCATGGAATAAATAAGTAGTATTTGGAATTTATATTACGGGAATAATTATTTCTTAAAATATCCTTGCAAAGTATAAAACGATATAAGAAAATTAAAGTTCAATTTTTATATACTTTTCAGAAAAGTATATTATCGACTATAATGAAATTAAATTACAAGAAAAGAGAGGCAGATAAAATGATTATTCCAAGTATAGATTTAATGGGCGGAAAAGCTGTTCAACTGAGACAAGGTAAAGAAAAAGTTTTAGAAAAAGATAATGTATTAGAACTTGCAAAATATTATTCAAGATTTGGAGAAATTAGTGTTATAGATTTAGATGCCGCAATGAATAAAGGTGATAATGAAGCATTAATAAAAGAAATTTGCAAAGTTGCTCATTGCAGAGTCGGCGGAGGAATAAGAGATATAGAAAAAGCAAGAAGAATTCTTGCAAATGGAGCAAAACAAATAATAATAGGAACAGCTGCAAATGAAGAACTATTATCAAAACTTCCCAAAGATAAAGTTATAGTAGCAATAGATGCAAAACAAGGCAAAATAACAATTGAAGGCTGGACAACACAAATAAATGCATCACCTGAAGAATATGTAAAAAGGTTTGATAATTTTTGTGCCGGATATTTATACACAATAGTAGAAAAAGAAGGTATGATGCAAGGAACCGATATAAATGCAATAAGTAAAATTCGTTCCATGACAAAGAAAACACTTATTGCCGCAGGAGGTATTTCTACTATTGATGAAATAAAAACTCTTATAAAAATGAATGTATCAACTCAGCTTGGTATGAGTATATATACAGGAGCAATTAAGCTTGAAGATGCTTATATTGCGGTTATGGATTTTAATAAACAAAATGGTTTAATTCCTACTATAGTACAGGATATAGACACAAAACAGGTATTAATGCTTGCATATTCAAATGAAGAGTCACTAAGGAAATCATTATCAGAAGGTAAAGCAACATACTGGAGCAGGTCAAGAAAAAAATTATGGACAAAAGGTGAAACATCAGGCAATATTCAAGAATTAATAAGTGCTAAATTCGACTGTGACCAAGATACTCTGCTTTTCAAAGTAAAACAAAAAGGAAATGCTTGTCATACAGGCAGATATTCTTGTTTTGAAGATAAAGATTTTTGTATAAATGAATTATATCAATTACTTTTAGACAGAAAAGAAAAAATGCCTGAAAATTCATATACAACAATGTTGTATAAAAATGAATTTAAACTTGAGAGAAAAATAATGGAAGAAGCATTTGAATGTGTAAATTTTAAAAGAGGTGACGGATTAGCGTGGGAAGCAAGTGATTTAACATACCACATGTTAACCTATATGGCATTACATAATATTACCCCCCAAGATATATCAAATAATCTTGCCTCAAGGACTAAATAAGGAAATTTATGAAAATAATTAATTATAAAGATATAGATAAAGATTTTTTTTCAAAAATTGAATTTGAAAATATTGAATCTGTAAATGAAGTAATATCAAAAGTTAAAACTTTTGGAGATAATGCTGTAAGAGAGTATACAAAGAAGTTTGGCGATGGTGATATAGAAAATTTTAAAGTTAGTGAAAAAGAAATTGAAGAAGCAATAAAATCAGTTAATAGCCAAACAAAAGAAACTCTGCAATATGCAATTAAAAATGTAGGAGAATTTGCAAAAGCTCAGCTAAACAGCATAAAAGAATTAAAAATAGAAATAAGCGGAAATATTTTAGGACATAAAATAATAGCGCTTGATTCAGTAGGTTGTTATATTCCGGGAGGCAATTATCCACTGCCATCTAGTGCAATAATGACGATAGTTCCGGCAAAAACTGCCGGAGTTAAAAGAATAATAGCAATGTCACCAAAAATAAAGCCTGTTACAATAGCAGCAGCATATATGGCAGGAGCTGATGAAATATACAAAATAGGCGGAGTTCAAGCAATTGCAGCAATGGCATACGGCACTGAAACAATAAAAAAAGTTAATAAAATAGTAGGCCCCGGAAATAAATATGTAACTGCTGCAAAAAAATATGTATATGGCGAATGCGGAATTGATTTTCTGGCAGGTCCTTCTGAAGTAATGATTATAGCTGATGAAACTGCTAATATTGATTTTATAGCAGCGGATATGCTAGCTCAATGTGAGCATGATAAAGATGCAAGAGCATTTTTAATATGTTCATCAACAGAATTAGCCAAAAAAGTTGATAAAAAAGCGAAAGAATATTTAAAAGAGCTTCCCACAAAAAACATAGCAGAAATTTCTTATGATAAATCTTATGCTGTAATAATAGAATCAATAGAAGATGCTATAAAACTTTCCAATGAAAAAGCACCTGAACATCTTGAATTATGTTTTAAAGATACAGAAAAATATATAAATAAGTTCACAAATTATGGTTCATTATTCATTGGAAATTATTCGGCAGAAGTTTTTGGAGACTATGTATCAGGAACAAATCACACACTTCCCACAAATCAGGTATCAAAATATACAGGCGGTTTAAGTATTTTTGATTATATAAAAATCCAAACATATCAAATAATAAATTCTGATTTAATAAATCAAACAGCAAAAAATGCATCTGTTTTTGCTGAACAAGAAGGATTATTTGCACATAAACTTGCAGCAGATATACGAATAATATAAAAAAGAAGCGAAAAAACTTGCTTCTTTTTTATATATTTAATCTAGTATCATACATTTTAGCGCGTCATCTACGTCAACAAAACAATCATTCTAAAAATAAGTTAAGCCCCAATTTTTTCTTGAAGAATTTCTTCAATACTCACTTTTGAATCCAATTTTTCTTGAATTTGAGATAATTGTTTTTCAATATTAAATTTAATTGCTTTTTTATTTTTATGAGAAGCAATACCTTTCATTATTTCATCATAAACAATATACGAATTTAATTGCATATAAGATTTAATATCTTTTGTTTTTCTGTTAGATTTTAATAGATTTTCACTTTTTCCAAGAGTATATTTTAATATAGAATCAACAATAAACTTATTTTGGCGTAAAGATTGTTTTTCACTGTCATTAATAAGAGTATTCAATAAAACTTTGCAATGAGCCTGAATTGTATTAGAAAGGCTTTTTCTTTGAATCCAAGGTATGGATTTAGAAAGCTTATGATTACTTTGTTCTAATTTTGATTGTGCATACTTAATAAGTAAAAACTTTTTAATATTTTCTTTTAATTCATTCATTGCTAGTGTCCTTCTCTCGTCTATAAGAGATATATACCATAAAATAGTATATTTAAGCACTACTCCATTTGTAGGGTATTAAAAAGACGGATTTTATACCGTCTTTTTTCATAAATTAATTGTTTATCATTCTGTCAAAAACTTTCGTCAGATAACTAAAAGGGGAATTCTGCTCATTTTTAATACCATCTTTAATATATGGAATATCCATAACTTTTTGACAAAATTTATTACCAATTTGAGTTTTACTTGAATAATTATAAACAGTTACTGAAGGATTAATTTTACTTTGAGTCAAATCACCTATTGCAATTTCAATTGTATCAGCATCTGTACCCACTTTAGATCCTAATTTTTCAAAATATTCTCTGTCTTTTTTACTTAATAAAGTTTCAGGTGCGGTAATTTTCGTTTGTGCTTTAAATGATGCCGTTGGGTTAATTGATATTTTTGATATATTCATTTTTTTCCCTTTCTTTCATTTTTTTTAAAAATAATAAAAAAATTTTTTGTTAAAATAATTATAATATTTTAAAAGAATGAAATATATTAAATATGAATACAAATTTTGAATTTTTAAAAAAGATAAACACTAACTTATATGAAATTATAGTTGAAGCAGAAAAACTATATAAAGATGAATATTTTGAACAAAGCATAGTTCAAACAAGAAGATTTGCGGAACAAATTTGTAAAGAAATACTCAAAGAAAATAAACAAGAAGTTAAATCCTTTGATGAAATGCTTACAATACTAAAAGAAAATTCAACGGGAAGTATACAGGAAAAAGAATTTATAGATGATTTATATTTTTTAAAGAAGAATGGTAATCAATCAGCCCACTCTAATTCAATAAAAAAAGACGGAATAAATGCACTTGAATGTTTAAAAAGAGCTTTTGAAATAGCCATAAATTATAGTGTATATAATCAAGGTGCATCAGCTAATATATTAAAATTAAATTATGATATTGACACATTAATACTAAATAAAAAGTCCAAAAAATCTCTTGTTAACAAATATAAAAAAGAAAAAGAAAAAGAAACAATAAAAATTTCTCTATTCTGGAAATTTGTAATTTTCTTTTCTTCAATTTCTCTCATACTATTATTATATTTAATAATGATTATTAATTTATTTTAAGACATCTCTTATTTTTTCTCTGCCATAAAAAAGAGCATATAGGAAAAAATACTCATCTGGTGCAAAAAATATATGTTCTTTTAATTGATTTTTTTCTAAATTAGAAGTAGCTAAGTTAAATAGTTCCTTTTTAGTCATACCTTTATTAGAAATAAATTCACATATTTGTGAAAAAGAATTATTTTTATTTATTTTTACTTCAGAAATTCCAATTTTTTTATATTTTTTAAATACTGGTGCTTTTTTATCAAGCCAAAACTCATGAATAAATAATGTATCTATAATATCATTATATTTTTTAGCACATAATAATGTGTTAATTGCTTCTTCTTTTGATTCAGAAGGATAACCAATAATTGCATAGATATAAGTATATATACCGGCATTAGCGAAAAAAGAAATTGTATTAAATCTATTTTCAAAATTTATACCTTTATTTAGTATTTTATATATTCTTTCAGAAGTTGTTTCAAGTCCTAATTCAACTAATCTAAGTCCTGATTTATATAATTTTTCACAAAGCTCTTTAGTAAAAAATTTATCTTCCAATCTTGCACAACAAATATATTTTATATCAAGATTTCTTACTATAATTTCATCTGCAATTTTAGATAGATATAAAGGATGAATTGCTTCATCAATAAACTCAAAAATATTAATATTGTAATGTTTATTAAGAAATTCAATTTCATCAACAACTTTTTTAGGATTTTTTACAGTATATTTTTTAGGTGGATAATGTAATCCGCAAAAAAAACACTTTCCCCAATAACAACCCTTGGAAGATTGAATAGGCATGATTATATCCGGGGTAAAATATTTATCAAGGACTATACCATCCAAACACATTTTAGATGCATCATTAATATTGTATTTTAAATCTGGTTTTTTGCTTATTATTTTGCCATTTTTTTTGTATATTAACCCATCAATATTTAAATCTTCTTTTTTTCCAGATAAATAATCAGCAAGCTTAACTAATGAATTTTCACCGGGACCAATAAGAACATAATCATAGAATATATCAAAAGCTTCAGGCATTTTTTTGATTTCTTCATCTATTCTGGAAATAATATTTCCCCCAATACAAATTTTTACATTAGAAGTTTCCTTTAATATTCCTGCTAATGTTAAAGCAGGAATTATTTGTGTTTCATTAGGGCAGGAAATACAAACTAAATCATATTCATTAATATTATGCTCTTTTATTTTTTTCTTATAAAAGTTATAGAAAACATTATCTTCAGCACCTGTTTGTAATTTAATAGAATTATAATTAATTTTATATAAAGGATTTTGATAAACAGAAAAAGAACAAGTTGCAGGGACATATGGAAGCATTGCTATTTTAAAAGCTTTATATATTTTTTGAACAACATTATCCATAATGTTAATGTTATAAAAATTATCTTTATTTTTATATTTTTCTATATTTTCATCAATATTATTTATAATTTCTATATTTTCTTTTTCATTATTTAATCTTTCAGAAATAATTTTTTGTTTTAAAATATTTTTCTTGAACTCAAAAGAATCTTCTTCATTCATTTTCTTTAATAAATCAATTTTATTATTTAATATACAAATATCTTCCTTTGCTTTTTTATATGAATTTTTGAGAAATTGAGAATTTAAAATATAATAAAAAAATTCAATTGATAAATCTAAAGATTTAACGTTATATCCAGCTGCTTTTAATTGACCAGCTAGAAGTGGGCAAGACAAATAAGGGCTTACAGGACTTGCAGGAGGAGGGAATATCATCAATATTTTATAGTTCTTTTTCATTTTCCATTCGATAATAGCATAAATGCGGATATATGACTATATTCGCATTTACTAATTATTAATCATTCTTATCTGCTTCATCATAATCATCAGAATCAGTTTTAACAATATCAAAATCAAATTTTTTCCATTCTTTAAAACCACCTCTTAAAACAACAGCAGGAAAATGTTTTTCAATTAATTTTAAAGCTGTATTATAAGCCCTTGGACAAGAATCAGAATAAGAATAAACAATTGTTACTTTACTTTTATCAATAACGTCAAAATTTTCATCTTTATATGGTATATGAATAGCATAAGGAATATGTCCATCTATATAATTATTATAATCTCTTACATCAACCAAATTAATCGAATTAATTCTGTTATGTATAATATCATCAAGAGAGAAAGGTCCTACTGTAAATGAAACAATATCTTCAAAGAACTTTTTTGCTCTGGATAAATCTTTTGTTATGTCATTATGTGAAAACATATAAAATCCTTTCATATAAAATATTACAAAAGTAATTTATTACAAATATAAATTAGTCAAATTACCTACAAGGATAGAACTTAAGGATTATTAATTTTTTTATTGTAAATATGTTATTTATTTTAATTGACTTTAAATTTGATTGGTTTCATAATACATAGAAATAAGGTAAAAGTCATGAAACATTATTTAATTAGAATTGAATATATATTATAGAAAAGAAAAACTTTCCGTTTTTCTTTTTTTTTGAGAATTTAACAAAAAAGAGATAGAAATGATAAAAGAAGAAGAGAAAAAAATTTATAAAGCAAAAATAGTAAAGAGGGAACAAGTAAGTGAAAGTTCTTTCTTTGTAGAAATAGAATGTGATAAACCTGTTGAAGTAAAAGCAGGTCAATTTATATCAATATATTGTGAAGGATTAACTCTAAGAAGACCATTCAGCGTATTTTCAAATAATAATGGAAGAATTGGTATTCTGATAAAAGAAAGAGGAAAAGGCACCAAATTTATAAAATCGTTAAAAGAGAATGAGGCAGTTGATATAATAGGACCTTTAGGAAATCATTTTAATATAGAGAATAAGAAATCATTATTAGTAGGGGCAGGTATCGGAGTTGCTCCTATTTCATATTTAAAGACAAAATTAGATGAAAAAAATATAGAAAATCTATTTTTAGCAGGATTTTTAAATAAAGAAGAAATACCCCAAAATATAAAAAGTGATTTTATATGTACAGATGATGGTTCTTTTGGAGAGAAGGGAAGTGTTTTAAATTATATAGGAGTCATAATTAATGAATATAGACCTGAAGTTATATATGCCTGCGGGCCTTATATTGTTTTAAAGTTAATAGCAGAACTTGGAGAAAGATACGGTATTGAGACCCAAGTAGCAATGGAAAAAGTTATGGCATGCGGAATTGGAGTATGCCGAGGCTGCGTTATAGACATAAAAAAAGACGGAAAAGTTATAAATGCAACTGTATGTAAAGACGGTCCGGTTTTCAAAGGAAGTGAGGTTGTATGGCAATAATGGGAAATACACTAAAAACCTCATTAAATAATTTGGTATTAAAAAATCCGATACTAACAGCATCAGGTACATTCGGTTACACTAATGAATTTGATGAATTTATTAATGTATCAAAGCTTGGTGCGGTTATAACAAAAGCAATTTCCCTATATCCAAGAGCCGGAAATAAAAACATAAGAATTACAGAAACAAAAGCTGGGATGATAAATTCAATAGGGCTTGAGAACATAGGCATAAAAAGATTTATTGATGAAAAAATTCCAATTTTAAAAGCAAAAAGTATTGACTACATTATGAATATTGCAGGTTCAACAATAGATGAATACATTGAACTCGGCAAAATATGTCAAGAAAATTCAATAAAAGCAATAGAAGTAAACGTATCATGCCCAAATGTGAAACAGGGCTGCTTAGAATTTGGAATAGATGAAAATTCTTTATATGAACTTATAAAAGCGATAAGAGAAGAATATAAAGGATACTTAATAGTAAAATTAACTCCAAACGTAACAAGAATAGAAAATTTAGGACTTGCCGTAGAAAAAGCAGGCGCTGATGCTATCAGTGCAATAAATACCCTAAAAGGGATGTCTATAAAAATAAATAATCAACAAGGTAAAGTAACAAAAACAATTATACAAGGGGGATATTCCGGTATAGGAATAAAACCGGTTGCAATAAGCTGTATATATAGATTATCTCAAGTTGTAGATATCCCAATAATAGGAATTGGCGGAATAGAAACATTAGATGATATTTTAGAATTTTTCGCGGCAGGAGCAGAAGCTGTTGAAATAGGTACTGCTAATTTTACCCATCCTGAAATATCAGAAAAATTAGTAGATGAACTTGAAGAATACATAATAAAAAACGGATATAAGAATTTAGATAAATTAAAAGAAGAATTGAGGAAATAAAATGGCAAATGAAGTTTTAGAATTACTGGAGAAAGCTCAAGGAATATTACACGGACACTTCTGTTTAACATCAGGACTTCATTCAGATATATATTTTCAATGTGCAAAATTATATCAATATCCTGATATAACAGAGAAAATCGGTAAAATGTTAGCAGAAAAATTATCTGAAATAGAATTTGACACAATTGTTGCTCCTGCAATAGGCGCAGTAATTATAGGATATGAAACAGCAAAAAATGCGAAAAAGCGTAATCTTTTCGTAGAAAGAAAAGACGGAACTATGCAATTAAGGAGAGGTTATACTCTAAAAAAGGGTGAAAAAGTTGTAATAATAGAAGATGTAATTACAACAGCAAGAACAATAAAAGAGACAATGGAAGCTATAAAAGAATTTGAACCGGAAGTAGTTGCAGTAGGTTGTATAGTAGACAGAACAAAAGGTAAGACAGAATATAATATTAAATCACTAATTCAAATTGACCCTGTTGTATATGACCCTAATGATTGTCCTTTATGTAAAGAAGGTATTCCTTTAGTAAAACCGGGAAGCAGAGAAGAAAAGGCAAAAGCATAATGAATCATTTAATTGATATAAAAAGCATATCAAAAGAAGAAATAATAAACATAATAAATCTTGCAAAAGAATTTAAAAACGGCAAAAAAGAATCTGATGTAAAAGCAAAGACATTAGCATTGATGTTTTATGAAAATTCAACAAGAACAAGATGCAGTTTTGAAATTGCAGGACAAAAGCTGGGGATGAATATAATAAACTTTGATGCAAATCATTCCTCATTATCAAAGGGAGAGAGCCTAAAAGATACAATAGAAAATTTATATTTTTTAGGAGTAAATGCAGTTGTAATAAGACACAGTCTGTCAGGCATAATAAATAATGTAATGAGTCAAGTAAAATATCCGATAAAATTTATAAACGGAGGCGATGGAACTCATGCACATCCAACCCAAGCTTTATTAGACTATTACACAATGCTCGAAAAAATAGGGAGCGTAGAAAATAAAAAGATTACAATTATAGGAGATGTTTCTCATAGCAGAGTTGCAAAATCAAATATCAATCTGCTAACAAAATTCGGAGCAAAAATACACTTATGTGCTCCAACATATTTACAATTTGAGAATTTCGAAGCCTTTAATGTTACCTATCATAATGATGTTAAATCTGCAATAACAGATGCAAACGTAGTTATGGTTTTAAGAGTGCAAAATGAAAGACACGATAAAGAAGGTTATCCTGATTCATCTGAATATAAAAGATTATATGAGATTGACTCTAAACTTTTAAAAGAATATGGGGCAAAAGATGTAATATTAATGCACCCCGGACCTGCAAACAGAAACATAGAAGTTTCATCAGAACTGTTAGATAATAACGTAGGTAAAACAATACTTGAACAAGCCCAAAACGGAGTTTATGTAAGAATGGCTGTTTTAAATACATTACTAAAAGGAGATTCAAATGCTTCTTAAAAACGGTAAAATTATAAATCCTCAAAATAATTTTGAAGATATTTCAGATATAAGAATAGAAAATAAAAATATAATTGAAATAGAGAAAAATTTATTACCAAAAGAAAATGAAGAATTAATAGATTTAACCGGCAAAATTATAGTTCCGGGATTAATAGATATACATTGCCATTTAAGAGAACCGGGGTTCAATTCAAAAGAAACAATAAAAACAGGAATAGAATCAGCAATAAATGGCGGGTATACAGCCATTTGTCCTATGGCAAATACCAATCCGCAAACAGATAACGCTGCGACTTTAAGTTATATAAAACAAAAAGCAAAAGAAGTAAGTGAAATAGGCTTTTATCCGATATGCGCAGTAACCAAAGGACTTTCAGGTGAAAAAATAGTTAATGTATCAGAACTTATAGCAAATGGAGCCATTGCATTTTCAGATGACGGTAAACCTGTTGAAAATATGCATTTACTAAGAGAAGCTTTAAAATACATAAATTCTCATAATTCAATTATAATATCGCATTCAGAAGATTCCTCTTTAGCAAATGGAGGTGTAATAAATGAAGGGAAAATATCAACCCAGCTGGGATTAAAAGGAATACCTTCAATAACAGAATCACTTGCAATAGCAAGAGAACTTGAAGTAGTAAGAAACATAAACGGAAGATATCATTTTGCCCATGTTTCAACAAAGCGCTCAGTCGAATTAATAAGACAAGCAAAAAAAGAAGGGCTAAAAGTAACAGCAGAAACAGCACCTCACTATTTTAGCCTGAGCGAAGAAGATATAACAAACTATGAAGCAAAATATAAAGTAAATCCGCCTCTAAGAACAAAAAAGGATGTAGAAGCAATAATAGAAGGTCTACAAGACGGGACAATAGATGTTATAGCAACAGACCACGCTCCTCATACAGTGCATGAAAAACAACTTCCGATACAAAATGCCCCAATGGGAATAGCCGGTTTTGAAACGGCACTGGGAATAACTTTAACTTATCTTGTACATAACAATAATCTCTCATTAATAGAAGCTATAAAGAAACTAACATATAATCCTGCATCTATTTTGAATATAGAAAATCAAGGAAATATAGCTATAGGAAAAGAAGCTAATTTAACAGTTATAGACTTAAATGAAAAATGGATAGTTAATGCATCTCAATTTAAATCTAAATGCAGAATATCACCTTTCGACGGTTTCAAATTGAAGGGAAAAGCAAAATTAACAATAATAAAAGGTAAAATATATAATATAGGATAAAGAAAATGCAAATAAGACCGGAAATTAAAGAAAAAATAGTTCTAGCGTTAGATGTAGATGACGTAGAACAAGCAAAGAAAACAATAAATGAGTTAAAAGATTATGTAGGAACATTTAAAGTGGGACTACAATTATTTACAGGCAACGGACTTGAAATATTTAAGTTTATGCAGGAGCAAAATATAAAATTTTTCTTTGATGTAAAACTGCACGATATACCGAACACCGTAGCAAAAGCATCTGAAAACATAATAAAAAACGGAGCATCATTTTTTAATGTACACGCCGGCGGCGGCGAAGAAATGATGAGAAAATCACAAGAAGCTGCAAGAAAAACAGCAAAAGAAATTGGAAGAGAAAATCCTACAATTTTAGGTGTAACACTTTTAACAAGTATAAGTGAAGAATGTTTAAAAAATGAATTAAAAATTTCATACAAGCCTGATGAATATGCAATAAACTTAGCAATTTTAGCGAAAAAAGCAGGTTTAGACGGAGTTGTAGCAAGTGTTTGGGAAGCAAAGAAAATAAAACAAGCCTGCGGAAAAGATTTTAAAGTGCTTTGTCCGGGGATTAGACCTGAGTGGTCAAATAAAGATGATCAAAAAAGATTAGCAACCCCAAGTGTTGCAATAAAAGAAGGTGCTGATTATCTTGTAATAGGAAGAGCAGTTACGAGTGCCGAAGATAAAATAAAAGCTATTCAAATGATATATGAAGAAATAGAAAATGCTCTATTAACCCAAAACAAATCTTATGCAAGTTCAAAAGGGAAATTAATACTTGAGAACGGAATGATTTTTGAAGGTGAATCAATAGGAGCAGAAGGAACATCATATGGAGAAATTGTATTCAATACTTCAATGGTAGGTTATCAAGAAATTTTAACAGATCCTTCTTATGCAGGACAAACAATAGTTATGACATATCCTGAGATAGGTAATTACGGAATAAACAAAGATGATTTTGAAAGCGGCAAGATTCATGCTAAAGGATTTATAGTAAAAAATATGTGTGAACATGAATCACACTATAAAAGTTATATATCTCTTCCTGAATATCTTAAACAAAATAATATTATTGGTTTAAAAGGAATAGATACAAGATATTTAACCCAAATAATAAGAAATTATGGAGCAATGAATTGTGCAATAACAACAGGAGATATTACTCCGGAAATAAAAGCAAAAGTAAAAGAATATAGAATAAGTAAAGATATAACACTTGATGTAACAACATATAAAACAGAAAGATTCCCGTCGAGTGGAGTAAAACTTGCCATAATAGATATGGGGATAAAGAAAAGCATATTGGATAATTTTAAAAATCTAAATTGCGATATAACAGTATATCCTGCAGATGTAACAGCAGAAGAGATTTTGCAAGAGAATTATGAAGCAGTTGTAATATCAAATGGACCAGGTAATCCTGAAGATGCAGTTCAAACAATTGAAACCGCAAAGAAATTACTGGGTAAAATCAGATTATTTGGAATTTGTCTTGGGCATCAAATATTATCAATAGCACTCGGAGCAAAAACCTTCAAACTAAAATACGGACATAGAGGTGGTAATCACCCGATAATAGATACAAATAGCGGAGAAATTTTTGTTACATCTCAAAACCATAGTTATGCTGTTGATAATAATTCTATTCCATCTAACATTAAAACAACATATATAAACTTAAATGATAATACAATCGAGGGAATAGAGTGTGAAGAATATAAAATAAAAACAGTACAATTCCACCCTGAATTAACAGCAGGACCTTATGATTCCAATAAAATAATAACAAAATGGATAAAAGAAGTTGAAGAAGCAAAAAAAGTTACTGTATAAAAAGAAAGAGATAAATTATGCCGATTAATAAAGATATAAAAAAAGTATTAGTAATAGGTTCAGGCCCGATAGTAATAGGTCAAGCCGCAGAATTTGATTATGCAGGAGTACAAGCGTGCAGAGCTTTAAAAGAAGAAAATATTGAAGTAATCCTTGTAAATTCAAACCCTGCAACAATAATGACAGATGAAAACATAGCAGATAAAGTATACATAGAACCATTAACTCTTGATTCTTTAACATACATAATAGATAAAGAAAGACCAAACGGAGTAATAGCAACACTAGGGGGTCAAACAGGGTTAAATTTAGCTGTAAAATTATACGAAAACGGCATATTAGAAAAATATAATGTAGAACTTCTGGGAACAAAAATAGAATCAATAAGAAAAGCAGAAGATAGAGAATTATTTAAAAATCTAATGCTTGAAATAGGAGAACCAATTCCGGAAAGTGATATAGTATCAAGTTTTGAAGATGCAAAAAAATTCGCACAAAAAATAGGATTTCCAATAATAGTAAGGCCTGCATACACTTTAGGTGGAACAGGCGGAGGTATTGCAAATAATTACAGCGAATATGAAGAAATAGTTTATACTGGTTTATCATTAAGCCCTATCTCGCAGGTACTTGTAGAAAAAAGTATAGCCGGATATAAAGAAATAGAATATGAAGTAATAAGAGATGCAAATAATACTGCTATTTCAATATGTAATATGGAAAATATTGACCCAATAGGAATACATACAGGAGACAGTTTTGTAGTAGCCCCTACTCAAACACTAACAAATAAAGAATGCCAAATGCTAAGAAGTGCAGCACTAAAAATAATAAGAGCATTAAAAATTGAAGGCGGATGTAATGTTCAATTTGCACTTGATACAGTAAGTAATCAATATTATGTAATAGAGGTAAATCCAAGAGTAAGCCGTTCATCAGCACTTGCATCAAAAGCAACAGGATACCCGATAGCAAAAATAACGACAAAGATAGCAATAGGTTATAACCTGCATGAAATACCAAATTCTATTACAAAAAAGACAGTAGCAGCTTTTGAACCTGCTATTGACTATGTCGTAACAAAAATACCAAAATGGCCGTTTGATAAATTCAAACACGGAGATAGAATCCTTGGAACAAAAATGAAAGCAACCGGAGAAGTAATGGCAATAGGAAGAACTTTTGAAAGTTCATTTAAAAAGGCTATTACATCAATAGAATCAAAATATACAGGTCTTTTAAGAGGGCGTCATATTGAATGCAGTGAAGATGAACTTAAAGCGCTTCTACACGTTCAAGATGACAGAAGAATCTTCAGAGTTGCTGAAGCAATAAATAGAGGCATTAGCATAGATGAAATTAATAAAATTACTAAAATTGATAAATGGTTTATATATAAAATAAAAGGACTTGTTGATTTTGAAAATAAACTTAAATGTGAAAATTTAACTATTGATTTATATCTTGAGGCAAAAGAAAAAGGTTTCTTAGATGAAGAAATAGCAAGGTATACTAAATTACCAATAGAAGAAATAAATAAAATAAGAACAGAAAATTCGATAAGTGCATCATTTAAAATTGTAGATACATGTGCTGCAGAATTTAAAGCATATACGCCTTATTATTATTCTACCTATAATGAAATTGATGAAACTGAATCAAACAGTAAAGATAAAAAAATATTAATATTAGGTTCAGGCCCAATAAGAATAGGTCAAGGTATTGAATTTGATTATTGCTCTGTACATGCAGCCTGGGAAGTAAGAAATAATAATTATAAATCATTAATAGTAAATTCAAACCCTGAAACTTTATCAACGGATTTTGATGTTGCAGATAAACTGTTTTTTGAACCAATGCACATTGAAAATGTGATGAATATAATAGAAAAAGAAAGACCAGAAGGTGTACTTGTTCAATTTGGAGGACAAACTGCAATAAATTTAGCTCCAAAATTATATGAAAGAGGTGTAAAGATACTTGGGACATCACTTGAATCCATAAATATAGCAGAAGACAGAAAATTATTCGAAGAACTTCTAAGAAAATTAAATATACCGCAGCCAAAAGGAAATGCTATAAGAAACCCAAAAGAAGCACTGGAAGTTGCAAAAACCCTTGGATACCCGCTTTTAGTAAGACCATCATATGTAATAGGCGGAAGAGGAATGCAGGTTGTTTATAATAAAGATGAACTTCTTTCCTATATTGAAGGAGCTATGAAATTTTCAGACGAACATCCTATATTAATAGATCAATATATAGAAGGAACAGAACTTGAACTTGATGCAATATCAGATGGAGAAAATGTTTTAATTCCAGCAATAACAGAACATATAGAAAGAGCAGGTATTCACTCAGGCGACTCTATTGCAATATATCCGACAAGAACCATTCCACAAGAAATTATAAATAACTTAATTTCATATACGGAAAAAATTGCAAGAGCTTTGAAGATAAAAGGATTAATGAATATACAATTTGTATTAAAAGATAATGTAGCATACATTATTGAAGTTAATCCGAGAGCATCAAGAACAGTACCTATATTAAGTAAAGTAACTAATACACCTATGGTAAAAATAGCAATTGATGCTATTTTAGGTAAATCTATTATAGAACAAGGCTATAAACCGGGACTTGTTGAAACAACAAATTTAGTTTGTGCCAAAGTTCCAATATTCTCATTCCAGAAATTAAACAGAATAGATCCTGCTTTAGCACCTGAGATGAAATCAACAGGGGAAGTGCTTGGTATTGATACATCTTATGAAAGAGCATTAGTAAAAGGCTTTTTAGCAGCAGGTTATAAACTTTCTACACAAAGAGGAAATGTATTAATTTCAATCAACGAGCATTATAAGAAAGATTCTGTCGAAGTTGCAAAAACTTTAGTTGAATTGGGATACAATCTCATTGCAACAACAGGTACTCATAAATTCTTAAAATTGCACAATATTGAATCAAAAGAAATAGAAAAATTTGATATCAAAAAAATGCAAAGAAATATGAAAAATAAAGAACTGTGCTTTATTATAAATACTCCTACAACGAATAATAATTCAGTAAGATACGGGAGTGAAGACAGAGGCTTCTTAATAAGAACTATTGCAGAAATGTATTCAACTCCTTGCTTTACTGTATTAGATACCGCAAAAGCATATTTAACAGCCCTTAAATCATATATGAATGATAAATCATTAACTTATGATAGTATAGATAAATACAGGACTCCAAAAGTTCTTTGTAAACAAGGTTAAGGTGATTTTGTGGAAGAAAAAAAGAAAAAACTGCAAAAAAAGAAAAAATTCAAAATAGATATAAAAAATATGGGTATAAATATTGATAAAAATGAATATAGGGAAATAGTTTTATCAAACTCAAATCATCCTGAAATATTCAAATAAATTTGCAAATATTGCCTATTTATTGTCTAATAAAATTATGGATATAACAGTAAACAAAACAAAATCATTAAAAGGTACAATACAAATACCTGCAGATAAATCAATAACTCATAGAGCATTTATGTTTTCGGCATTAACAAAAGGAAAAGTTAGAATAACTAACTTTTCAAAGGGTGCTGATTGTATGTCTACTTTAAATATAATAAAACAACTGGGGTGTAAATCTGAATTTATAAATGAAAAACAATTAATTATAGATGCAAGAGAAGCATTAAAAGCACCAATTGAAGCATTAGATTGCGGAAATTCAGGGACTACAACAAGATTAATGATGGGTATTTTATCCGGTCAAAATTTTAACAGCAAATTATATGGCGATATAAGTTTATCAAAAAGACCAATGAAAAGAGTAATCTCACCTTTAGAATTAATGGGAGCAAAAATTAAACATAATGATTATAAATTACCAATTGAAATAGAAGGAACTACTCTTCAAGGAATAAATTATAGTTCACCATTAGCATCTGCGCAGGTTAAATCCTGTATACTGCTTGCAGGATTGAATGCTCAAGGCAAAACCATTTTTTCTGAACCCTATAAATCAAGAAATCATACAGAATTAATGTTTGAATACATGGGCGCAAATATTAAAATTAATAGAAATGAAATTTGTATAAAAAAATCTCAATTAAATCCTGTTGATATTGAAATATGCGGAGATATATCATCAGCTGCATTTTTTATGGTTGCAGGTCTTATTATCCCAAATTCAGAAATTACAATTAAGAATGTTGGAATAAATGAAACACGCTCTGGAATTATTGATGTATTAAAATCAATGAATGGTAATATTGAACTTGTAAATGAAAGAATAATATCTAATGAAAAAGTTGCAGATATTAAAGTTAAATATTCTCAATTAAAAGCAACTACTATAGAAGGCGGAATAATACCCCGCTTAATAGATGAAATTCCGATAATAGCAGTTGCAGCAACCCAAGCAGAGGGAACCACCATAATAAAAGATGCACAAGATTTAAGAAACAAAGAAGCCGATAGAATTACAGCGGTTAAAACAGAATTAAAAAAACTTGGCGCAAATATAGAAGAAACAAATGACGGGTTTATAATAAACGGTAAAACAAACTTAATTGGAGATTGTGAAATAAAATGTTATCACGACCATAGGATTGCAATGAGTGCTTATATTGCAGGTTTAATATGCGAAAAACCCATTAAAATCAATGAATTTCAATGGGTTAATATTTCTTTCCCTGAATTTTTAGAGTTAATAAACCACCTAAAATAATTATTTATTTCATTGGATAATATATTTTACTGGTTCTATATTTATCTACTTTAAAAGCAATAATAATGCGTTCTCCTTTATAATCATCAGGTGGAACATCAAAACTCGTAAGCTTAGATAAAACATATAAAACAGAGTCATCTAAAGATTCATTATGCGATCTAATAACAATTTTTTTTGTATTTAACCCGCCTTCTTTATTAATAGTAAATTCAACTTTACATTCACCGGCGCCATCCACCAAATTAGGATCCCACAATCTGTTAAATTCAGCCCCTACAGAAATTAAATATTCTCTTAATACAGGAGAAATACTCGAAAAATGCTTATTTAATATAGGAAGATTTGCAGTAGGATCAGCTTTCCTAAAAGGAGAAGCTACTGTATTATCCCAATAAGTATTAACATCAGGTATTTTAATATTAGCGACTTCTTTTTCTTTCTTTAAATGATTTGTTTTCTTAGGAAAATATGGAGGTAAAACAATAATTAATAAAGAAATAAAAAGAGAAATTCCTATAGTGATTAAAGCTTTTTTCTTATCAAGTTTTTCTTCTTCAATTTCTTCTATTTCTTCTTGAGAAAGTTGACGTTTCCTCGACGTTGGTGCTTGATAAACTTCCTTATCATATTCATCGTAAACTTGTTCGACAAATTCTTCAAATTGATTATTACCGCATTCACAATAATCAGGACATTGAGTATATTCAGTATGACATTCCGTACATCTATACATTATATTTTTTCCTTTAATTAATAATCTTTATCAACTTTTTGCAATAACTCTTGTTTAGTAATAATTTCAAACTTAGTATTTCCGAGCATATTTGTTTCCATAATAAGAATAGCAGTTGGAACTAAAGCAGCAACAAAGCTTAAAATCATACCTTGCATGTCTTGTCCCATAACACCAATAAAGTAAGAAATGTTCATTGTCAATTCAATGACAACAACGGCAACAGCTATTAAGAAAAACTTCCTAGCTTCTTTCTTTAAGTTTTTGCTACTTTCAACACCATGGATATTAACACCGTGAACATTATAATCACTAAAGCCATCTTCTCTTATAACATTTGAGGCAAGTACTCTTTTTGAAGTTGCAAAAGAAGCAGCAAAACAGTGAAAAGCAAATGCAATCATTAAAGTTGCAAGAATTAAGAATATAGGCGAGAACTTAAAACCAGCATCCAACCTAATCCAAGCTGCAGCTTCAGGGAAGCATTCTGCTAAAGTTTGTGAAACACCATATGCCAGAAACGGAGCTGTTGCAAAACCTATAATATATTCAATAACTGATTTTATTTGAAGATCAAATATTGAATTACTAATATTTTTTAATTTTTTTCTTGAAATATTATTAACATATAAAGTAATCCATTGCTGGTAATCTTTAACTACAGCTTGGAAATCTTCTCTGTTTTGATAACTATCAAGTTCTTCACCTGTTTCTGAATTAATATGTTTTATAAAACCAGCAAAAGCTCCTAAAAATATACATAAACAAGAACATAAAATCAACATCTGAGGTAATAATACAGATAAATTATAGTAATGAGAAGAAAGTTCAACAGCTGAACCAACAATTAAAACAGTAAAAATACCGCAAGATGTTATCATACTCATTCTTTGTATTTGAATAGAAGAAGCTTGAACTCTTGTTTTACCTTTATTTTGCAGAGTTAAAAATTGTCCTTGTTTTAAAAGTAAAGTTATAATTACAAAACCAACAGCAATTAAGAATAAAACTTTTGTTTGAACTTCACCATTGACAGACTCTAACTTAACGATATCTTTAAGTATAAACGCCATAGAAAAAGGGATAATACCAATAAAAGCATTTAAAACACTTAAAATTATTTCATTTTGTGATAATTTATTTCTTAAATAATTTGCTTTATAAGCAATTTCTTTAGTAATTAAAGCTCTTCTTCTTTCAATATCAGCTTTTTTTCTTTCAATTTTTATTTTAGTTTGAGCTCCAACACCTTTACCATACAATGTTTCAATATCTTGTTCATTCAATTCTTCATCTTCAATCATTGTAATAGTTTTTTTATGTTCAGCTTTTTTTATTTGTTCAGCATTACGTCTATTAGCAAGTTCTAAAGATCCGGGAACTATTTTAGGATTAGTACCTGCTACTGTTAATTTTATGCTGACGAATTCATCGGTGCCAGCAATCATAAGCTTGCACAATGAACCTATTTCTATAGAAGAACCTATAGGTTGACCTCTAAATAAAATCTTATCACTTTTAAAATTATTAATTACTTGCCATTTACCATTATCTTGTTTTTGAAGAGAAAAAATTAAATCAAAATCAAGATTTAACTTATAATTACAATTGGGAGCAGTTCCAATATTAATAACATTTAAATCATTAAAAACTTTTTCATTATCTTTTGATGCAATAACAACTCTCATTTATATCCTCTATCTTCCTACTGCTTTTGAAAATTTTCTCATTCCTTGTTCAACATTTTCTTCAGAAGCAATTATAAGCTTATCTTCTTCCATAACCTTAATTAATGTTTGTCTAACTTCATCCAATTTTTGCGGATGAGCATATAAAAATGTTAAAGATAAATCAGGAACATATTTTAAAGTATTTTGAATATTCTTAGGCAAGGTATTCCAATTAATCTGTTTATTAATAGCACCTTCATTTTCAAGATCACCAAGAACAATTATGGCAGGTACATAACCTTCTGCTTTATATCTCAATGCATCTCCGACAGCTTTCTTTAAAGCAGTACCATAAGCGGTACCATAGGCAGCATCGTCAAATTCTGACCTTCTATTCATAGACTCTCTCATAGCCATCAATTTATGCGGACCGCCATCATAAACTTCATAAGCGTCTTGAGTTACAACATAAATTCTTGCGTGATCTTCCGAATCTAATCTTTTTGCCATTCTTAATATACATTGTTTTTCAGCATCTAATAAAGTTCTATTAGAAGCAGATACATCAAGCAAAAATATAGCAACAACCGGTTTAAATTCGCCTAATTTTATGTTACTAATACCAATCAAGGCTAATTTACCAAAAAATACAACCAATGGCAATATTATACCTAATATTAATGCTTTTCTAAACATACTACTCTCAAAACTACCATATTACCTTAAAATTGTATCATATCTATTTAACATTATGCAAGTTCTTTATTTCTCTAATATTCCAAAAATCAGGATGTAAAAGAGCAAGAAACGGTATTAATTCAAGTCTGCCTATTAACATATTAAAAATACATATTATTTTTGAAGATATATGTAAGGAACTATAATTACCCATTGGACCTACTACATCTCCAAACCCCGGACCAATATTACCAAGAGTAGCTATTGCAGATGAAACACCTGTTATTGCATCTTGTTCAATAAAAATAATTAAAACAGCAGTAATAACAAAAATTCCATAATAGAATATAACAAATGCCATCATTTGTCTTACTATATCTTCGTTTATTATTATTTTATTTATTTTAATTGGATAAACACCGTTGGGATGATGAATTTTAGCTATTTGCCTTTTCAAATATTTAAAAATCATAACTAATCTTAATAACTTAACACCACCCGAAGCAGAACCTATAGATGCACCTGTAAACATTAATATAAACAAAAATAACTTAGCTCTTAAATTCCACTGAGCATAATCAACCGATGCAAATCCTGATGTTGATATTATTGTCATTACTTGGAAAAATGCTTCCCTTATTGATTTTGCAAAATCATATATATTATGAGTAGTTAATGTTACAGCTATAAGTATAGTAAATGACAATACTATAATAAAGTATAATCTAAATTCATCATCTTTAAACAATGAAGTAATTTTTCTCTTAACAAAAGCCTTATATTGAAGGGCAAAGTTAAACCCTGCAAAAAACATAAAAATAGCAACTGTCCAAACAAATTTTGTTTGTCCGTAGGCTATAAGGCTTTCTGACTTAGGAGAAAAACCCCCTCCTGATATTGTAGAAAAAGAAGTACAAATAGCATCAAATACAGGCATTTTTAGATATATTAAAATGATAATTTCTAATAATGTCAATGTAAAATATATACTCCACAACATGGCAGCTGTTTGTCTTATTCTCGGTGCAAGTTTATTATCTTTTAAACCCGAAAACTCTGCAAAAAACATTTGTCTTCCAGCTATTGAAAATTGAGGTAAAACAACTGTAAATAAAACCAATATACCCATACCACCTATCCATTGGCTAAATGAACGCCAAAAGAACATCACTTTGGGATATAGAGAAAAATCTGACAATATAGTTGCCCCTGTTGTTGTTATACCTGAAACACTCTCAAACAATGCATCAATTGGATTTAATCCAAAGTATAAAAACGGAATTGTTCCAAATAAACACATTAAAACCCAAGATAATATAACTATACAAAAAGCTTCTGATTTATTAATATTATTTATATCATCACTGCTGCTATCTTTATTTCTTATTAAGAAACTAATACCTAATGATATTATCGAAGTACCTATAAAAGGTATCATTGATGAATAATCTTTATAAGCTAAAGCACAAACACAAGGAATTAATATAATAATAGATATAAATCTTAATATAATACTTAAAGTACTAAATATATAAAATAAATTCATATTATATCATCACCTTTTAAAGTACTTCTTTATAATGTCAGAATTATCTTTAGTCGTAAATATTATCAAATTATCAAATGGCATAATTTGGGTAGTACCTCTTGGTATTATTACTCTGTTCCTTCTTTGAATTATAGCTATTATTGCCTTACAAGGAAGATTTAAATTCATAATCATATCTGCTTTAAAATTATAAGGAACACAAATTTCTAAAACCTCACCTTGCCCTCTTTCAACAGTTGCAAGTATCTCAATATCAGTATTAATCAGATGATTTTCTAAATTTTCAATAGCAGCACCATTTTGAGAAATTGCAACATCTATTCCGACTTTTTCAAATAAATTGGCATTAGCATTTTTAGATACTCTTGTAATTACCTTAGGAATACCTAATTGTTTAACCAATAAAGAACATAACAAATTTTTCTCATCATTATCCGTAACACAAACAACAACATCAGAATCAGCAACTCTTTCTGATTCTAATAATTCAAAATTTGCACCATCTCCATTTAGAACCAATGCGCTTTTTAAATTTTCTGTTAATTCTTCACAACGTTTATAATTATATTCTATTAATTTTATTTTAATATTAGCTTTTTCTAGATTTTGTGCAAGCATTAAACCAACACTACCGCCGCCAATTATAGTTACTTGCTTTACATCATTATTTTCTTGAAAGAATTTATTAGCTAATATATCTAAAGAATATGAAGAACCCATAAAAATAATTTTATCGTTTAATAACAATTCCGTATCTCCATTTGGAATAAACAACTCATTTTCCCTTGTTATACCAACTATAAGTGTTTCATCCGGAAAGCTGCAATCTTTTATTTTTTTATTTATAAACTTAGTAGTATTATCAATTCTATATTCAAGTAACCTTGCTTTTCCGTTTGCAAAATTTTCAACATCTATAGCATTAGGAACTGTTATAATTCTAAAAATTTCTTGAGTCATAAGTTCTTCAGGCCATAATACATAATCAATCATAAGTTCTCTCTGATACTTAGAACCTCTTACCATCGATAAAGAATCTACATTTTCTTTCTTACTGACAAAACAAACTGTTTTAAGTTTAGTCATATTTGTAACAGTTAAACAAGCAACAATGTTTGCTTCATCATTATCAGTGCAAGCAATAAAAATATCAGCATCTTTTATCCCAATAGATTCTAAGACACTTATATTAGACCCTGAACCAACAACATACTCTAAATCAAGCTTATCAAAATTTTCACTATTAGCTGCATCTTCATCTATAATTATAATATCGTGGTCTTCAAATAGCTTAACTGCTATTAAACAAGCAAGCTCATTTGCGCCATATATAACTATTTTCATATTTTAACCTTTTTATATTAATTATTTATAAAACAAAAAGGTAAGTTTGTCCATTTTTAAAGCACTTTTTATAAAGTTTATAAAGCGGTTATTTTTGATACAACTTCTTGTTTTAATTCCGAATTATCACACTCTTGAAGAGCAATATATGCTTTAGATAACAATCTCTTTGCTTTAGCTTTATTGCCAAAACTCAACATTATATCAGCAGCACTTTTATAATTTTTAGCTAAATTCTCATAGTTATGAGTTGTATTAAATTCTCTTGAAGCTTTCCCGTATAATTCCAAAGCTCTTGATTTTTCATTTAATTTTTCACAGCATTTAGCACTTTTTGTAAATGTAATACCTGTTAATTTTTTACTTCCTGCTTCATCAGCAATAGTATTAGCCATATTCATAAACATAAAAGCATTTTCTTTATCATACCTGTCTGTATGTATTTGTGTAAGGTCAGAAAGTGCTTTTGTTTGAAGTTTTAAATTATCTGCTTCGCCCGCAAAAGAAACAGCTGCACAATAATGTTCAACTGCGGGTTTAAATTTTACAAAATCATCATATATTTTACCCATTGATAAATGAGCTCTTGCTTTAATGTTATTATCAGATGTTTGTTTTATTGCCCTGTCATAATTGTATAATGCATCATCTATACTATTAAATCCATCATATAATTTCCCTTGTTCATAATGAACAATTGCAGCAGTTTGGCTATCACCTATTTCTTCTGCATAATCAAGCACTTTTTCAAATGAATACAATGCTTGTTCTTTTCTGTCAATTTCAGCATATTTCTTTGCTTGAATAAACATACTTTTTAATCTTGAATCAGATGGTACGTAAAAACTATTATTTTGTTGTGGTTTATCTTGTGCAATAATCTCCTGCTGATTAACAGATTCTGGTAATTCTTCTAGTTGCCTTGTTTCTTCAACAGTTTGGATTTCAGGCTCATTTTGAGTTATTACTGGTGATTTATAATCAATTTGCTGCAAAAATAAAGCATCAACCCAATTTTCAACAACTTTAGAAGGTTTCTTTAAAGTATCTGTGATATATCCATCAAGTATTTGTGAAGCATTTTTTAGATTTGATTGTATTATTTGCGGATTAGGATTTTCTTTTTGTGATTGATTTTCTATTAAACCTAAATATGAAAAAACCTCAGATTTAATATCATCAGGTGCTCCTATTGCATTGGCGGTATTTTTAAAATCTGAAAGTACCTGAGTAATATTAATCTTTCGTTTTGTATAATCTATTGCGGTTTGTTCGCCATTTGGAAATACCCCTCTCTGAGATGTAATTCTTTTTTGTGCATTTTGATTACCTTCTTGAACATTTCCTTCAGCATTTTTAGATGATTGAGAATTTCTCTCTTCATCCTTTTTCTTTGTTATTTGTCTGTTATTTATCCCTATGTATGACTGAACATAATTAGGATATATGGAATTGTACAATTCTACCGCCTCAAATTACACTTTAATCCACATCTAATTCTACATATCTTAGTATGTACTTTTTATCAAATATTTTAAATACACTATTTAATGTATTAATATTTTTTTCTTAATTATCAAGCTATTTTTTTATACAAAAAAAAAGGAACTTTTTAGGGTTCCTCTGAAATTTTTTTCAATTTCCTCGTGTGTTAGTAAAGGTAGTAAGTAAGGTAAGTATGAATATTATAATTTTAATTATTTATTTTTAATTTTTTGATTTTTTAATTTATTATCTACATATATATAAAGTATATATTTTTTCAATAATTGCTTAATTTTTTCTTTTTTTTGAAAATTTTTTAATTTTTCAATACAGGATTAGCTTTGTTCAGTTTACATTTCTTAACAAACTCAAAATTATTGAACTAAATTTAATTTTTGCTATGATTAAATTAAAGGAGATTTTAATTATGAAAATTGCAGTAACATATGAAAATGGAAAAGTATTCCAACATTTTGGGCATACTGAAGAATTTAAAGTTTATGATGTTGAAAATAATAAAATTATGAATACCCAGATTGTTTCATCTAATGAATTAGGACATAGTGCATTAGCATATCTTCTTGAAGAAAATAAAATAAATGTATTGATATGTGGCGGAATAGGCGGTTGTGCCATTGGTGCATTAAAAGATTATGGAATAGAATTATTTGCAGGAATAAAAGGAGATGCAGATAAAGCTGTTGAAGATTATTTAAATGGAAATCTTGTACAAATGAGTGAAGCAAATTGTGACCATCACGAACACCATACAGAAGGTCATAATCACGATGGACACTCTTGCGGTCATTGCCATTAATTACATATAAACAATTTAATAATAGAGGCGGTAAAAACATATTACTGCCTCTATATTTATAGCTTTAAAAATTTAGGAAACTTTTTCAGATAACTTTTGTTTTCTCTTATAAAATTTTCTGCGTTTCATTAAATCAACAAAAGCTTCAAGTCTTGTAATATAACCGGCACGTCCTGTTTGTTCATCCATAATTAAAGTAAGAATAGGTATTTCACAATCTTCTCTCATAGTAGGGAATATATTTTGTGACATTATTTCAGGCATACACGTAAAAGGACTAATATGAATAATACCATCGACACCTTTTTCATTTGCATAAGCAACGTCACTTACGGATTCTAATGCATCACCGCCAATATCTCTCATCAAATATGGTTTTGCCATTCTAAATGCTCTTTCTAAGTGTGTTTCTCCTTTTTTAAACCATTTTGGAATAATAGCATCCTTTAAAAAACTTGAAACGGTCAAACTTCTTCTTGTTTGAACTCCCATTTTACCAAGTTCTTTTTCAATATTTTGATTAGAAAAAGGATCTTGGACAAGAAATATTTCACCAGTTATATCAACAGTTACAACTTCTTTATTTGTATCTATTTCTGTTTTCTTAATTTCTTCTATTGCAATTTTTTCAGCTTCTTTTAATTCTTTTGTGGTATAAGCATCAAAAATTAAAGACAATGCTTTATTATAGTTTTTTTCTGCACTGCCAATATTTATTTCTCTTGCTCTGTAGTATGAATAAAGATTTTCAATTCTATCAAGAACAAACATTTTTCTTACTGCAATATTAATTGATTTAATAATTACAATAGGATTATGAACACCTGTTAATTCGGTAAGAAATTTATACATTCCTTTAAAACCATCATACAATTGAAGTTCAATATATTTAGATTCATAACCCAAATCTTTTAATATATTTCTAATACTTTGTCCATATTCACCTAAACGGCAAATTCCGGGGGAAGAAATCATAGCAACATAATCAACATCTTTTTCTATTGCCTGCATAAAATTTCCTAGTATTAACTTATATGGTAAACATATTGAATCGGGACTGTATTTAGTACCAAGTTCAAGAGTTCTTTTACTGGAGTATGGCGGAACAAAAGGTTCTACTCCTAACTTTTTAAGAGCAGACGCCCAAGCAATATAAACATTACCCATATGAGGAAATGCAACTTTAATTGTTTTCTTTCTTCCAGCCATTAGTCGATTATACCTTTAATAGATAACCGCCATTATCAGCATTTTGGAGAATATCCTCATTTAATTTGCTTCTTAGATTTTTAATATATTTATAAACATAATCTCTTGGTAATTCAAGAATTTTAGCCAAATCTTTTGCATAAACAATTGTATTTCTGTTAGCCATAAAATGATCAAATACAAGCTGCTCACGCGCTGTAAGTGATTTTTTAAAAGAATAACTTATACTTTCTTTTTCTTGTTTAGCAGAAGCTTTTACTTTAGCTGATTCTTTCTTTTTATTTTCTGCCTGTTCTTTTTTCTTTGGAATTTCTTCTTTTTTTACAACAGGTTTTATATTATTTTTTTCGGTTATCTCTTTTTCTTTCTGGAAAGATTTTAAAGCTATTGTCTGAATTTTTTCTGCTTTAGGTGCATAATTTTCAACAGACATAGAAGTTAATGATCTAAACATAACACTATCAACTAAACTATCATCGTGTTTTTCTTCCTGAATAACTTTACCTAATCTTGCCGCATATTCTTCGAGAGTAATGCGTTCTAATGAGCTTCTCCATTTACGAATTTCTTCTTTGCTCAAGTATTCGCTCATACCTATAAATCTCCTTGACTCTATATCGTATACTGCTGGGATTAACCGAACCTTTGGAAATATATAAAATTAATCTAACCGCCAAAGTATCTTTCTTAATCTCTTTTCTCTATCAAATTTATCACAAATTTTATTTAAAATCTTAAAATTAATTTTAATCTAAATAAAGATTTACAAAATCATTTTATACACTCATTTTATGAGAAGAAATGACCTCTTTTTGAATTAAGAGTTATATTGTCAAAAGAATATAATCTAGCAGGTCTTTTAGAACCTATTTTAGTATATTCATTTAATTCTTTCAGAACAGAACCTGTCAAGACTTTTTTTCTAAAGTTTCTTTTATCAAGTTTCATATCCAATATTAACTCATATGACTTTTGAAGCTCTGTTAAAGTAAACTTTTCAGGCAATAACTGAAAAGCGATAGGACAAAATTCTAAACGTTCTCTCATTCTTTTTATTGAATATTCAATAATCTCTTTATGGTCAAAAGCCAATGTAGGCAAATTATATACTTCATGCCACTGAACTTCCGTAATACCTTGAGATGTATCAAAAGATAACTTAATGTCATCACTTCTAATTAATGCAAAATAAGCACATGTAATAACCCTTGAACTCGGGTAACGAAGGGGATCACCAAAAGTATAAAGCTGCTCTAAATAAATATTATCAACATTCGTTTTTTCTTTTAAAATTCTCAATGCCGCACTATCAAGATTCTCTGATAATCTAATAAATCCGCCCGGAATAGCCCATCTCCCTTTAAACGGTTCATTTGCACGCTTTACAAGCAAAACTTGAAGTTTATTATCTTTAATTGTAAAAATAACTACGTCGGTTGTAATTTCATGTGTTTTAATTTCTTTAAACATTACTTCATCTACCTTCTAAATCCCCTGACTTGATAAAAATGACTTTAAAACAGCTTCATGTTCTAATCTAAAATCAACTTCGTCATCTATTTTATAATCTGAAATCCCTTTCATTCCTGATTTATATTGAGATATAACAGGATCCGGATTAACTTTAAAGTTATTATAACTATTCATAATTGAAGCAACAAATTTTCTTGTTTCATTAAAAGGAGGAACACCCTTATACTTTTTAACATTACCAGGGCCGGCATTATATGCAGCCAATGCCAATTCAGGAGTGCCAAACATTTTATACATTAACTTATAATATTGAATACCACCTTTTATATTTTCATTAATATGATACGGATTATAACCCATTCTTTTTGCAGTCGAAGGCATTAACTGAAAAACACCAATTGCACCATATTTGCTTCTTTTTTCGTGGCAAAAACCTGATTCTGCTTTAGCAATACTTAATGCCATTGCAGGGTCTAAGCCCATTTCTAAAGAATGTTTAACTATTAATTCCTTTATTGTTACCTTAGAAACTGCTTCTGCCTTTGATTTTACAGGATAAAAAAACAATGCTGCTAATATAATAAAAAAATATACTATTACTTTTCGAGCCATGTAAATCCTCTAGTGTTTATTTAGTAAGCTTTTAAAGTTATTTAATATGATTTTATTACAAAAATATTAAAATTCAAGTCTAGCATTGTATATGTAGTAAAATCATTAAAATTTGAATGATTTAAATAACTTATTTTTAAGAAATGAACACTTTATTACCGAGACATAATATCCAAGAAGTCGCTGCTTAATTAAATATTTTGTTCTAGAAAAAAATCACAAAAAGCTTAAAGTATAAGTGAATTTTTTTACAAAATGAACCAAAAGCTTTGTTTTGAGTAAGCTTGTATCCATAATGAAACTAAGGTGAGTGCGTTTTCAAAAGGTGAATACTTTGTTTGAGAGGATGAAACGGTAACAAAGTGCAATACTAAATTAATTATTCTAATATTTTATCTAATATTTCTGCATCAGCACTTGCTTTTTTATAATCAAATAAAATATTTCTTTTCATGTAATTACGCAAAGCTTCACGAATTAATTCACTTCTTGTTCTTTGTTCTTGATTTGCAATCTCATCAATTTGGTTTAAAAACTTATCAGGGATTGATAATAACACTTTTGCCATATTTTTTCCTTACTTTTTAATACACAATTTACCCTTATTTATTTTTTATATTATTGTATACTATTTATGAAATATAGTCTATAATTTAACAAAATAGGAGTAATATTATGGATGAAATAAGAAAAGGAAATAAATTAATAGACTTATTCTGCACTTTAGTTGAAATTCCATCACCTTCATTAAAAGAAGAAAAAGTTACAAAAAAAATATTAGAAATCTTCAAAGAAAATAATATTTATGCAAGAACAGACGAATACGGAAATGTAATAGCCAAATTAGATGCAACAGATAAAAATAAAAAATCACTGCTTTTAAGCTCTCATATGGATGTAGTTGGAGATGATTCTCCTATTAATATAAAGTTTAATGGAAATATTATTGAAACAGACAAAACAAGAACTCTCGGTGCTGATGATAAAGCAGGAGTTGCTGCAGCCATCATGCTTGCTTGTGAAATTTCAAAAGATAAGAATATGAAACATGGCGGTTTAGAAATCATTTTTACAAGAGATGAAGAACAAAATATGTCAGGCATCAGAAATGTCAAAATGAATGAAATTAATTCTGAATATGTTCTTGTTATGGATGCTGATAAATTGGGTCAAGTTCAAATTTCAGGTGCCAGCTATACAAAACTTATTGTAAATGTTAAAGCACTAAAAGGCGGACATTCAGGTATTGATATTGATGATAAAACCAGATTAAATGCAGCAAAATTAATTGCAGAACTGGTCAATAATATACCTCAAGGTGTATATAAAAAAGATGAATTTGGAGTAATTACATCTATAAATCTTGGAGTAATTATAGGAGGCGGAATCGAAACTGCTGTTGATAATATAAAAGAGTCAAATTTATCAAGCAACAAATACTTTGATTGTATTTTAGATAAAGCAATTACAAATGTAATTAATATAAAAGCCGGAGCAGCATATTCCATAAGAAGTTCAAGCCGAGAATTTGAAAAAAATCTTATTGATGAAATTAAAGACATTGTTAGTGAATTTAATAAAAAATATACAGGTCTAGCTATAGCAGAAGTTGAAAGTTCTACTCATCTGCCTCCATTTGAAAAAAGCAGCGATGAAACTTTAGTTGAAGTCGCAAAAAGAGCAGGAGAAAATCTTAACCTTAATTTAGATATTTCTTCTTTCCACGCAGGAGCAGAAACTCATATTTATGCAAATAATAAAAATAAACACGGTATAACATTAAAACCTACATTAGTAGGACTGGCTGATGTTTATAATATGCATTCTGCAAATGAACAAATTGATTATAAATCATACTTAAAAGGTTATGAATTTCTGAAAGAATTTTTTAAGGTATTTAATAGTTAAACATTATAAATAAACAAATAGAAGTTTAAGAAAAATTAAATATCCTAAAAATACTCATTGCATTTTATTCTTGAAATGTTATTATCATCTTACTGAATAAAAAAGACTTACCCACCGAAAAAAGTCACAAATTAAAAAGGAATTCAATATGACAATCAATTTAAAAAACAAAACAGAAATCATAGAAAAATATGGAAAAAATGCAAAAGATACAGGCAGTGTTGAAACTCAAATTGCATTATTAACAGAAAAAGTTCAAGAATTAACAGAACATTTAAAAACTAATCCTAAAGATTTCCAAGGAAGACGCGGCCTTTTAATGATGGTTGGTAAAAGAAAAAGACTTTTATCATACTTGAAAGATAGAAATCTTGATAAATACAGACAATTAATTAAAAAATTAAATATCAGAGAATCAAAATAAGTAAAAGTTAATTACAAAGTAAAAAAAGAAACCAATATTTGGTTTCTTTTTTTTTCATAGTAAATTTGACGATACTAATTTTTAGGGGTAAAATTAACAAAAGAAGAGAAAACGGCATAAAACGAGGAGAGATAGCCAAAATGAGTTCAAAAAAATATTTATTTACTTCTGAATCTGTAACCGAAGGACATCCGGATAAAGTATGTGATCAGATTTCAGATGCAATTTTAGATGAATTTCTAACAAAAGACAATAAATCAAGAGTAGCTGCAGAAACATCAGTTACCACCGGGATGGTGCTTGTATCAGGAGAAATAACATCATCTTGTTATGTAGATATACCGCACGTTGTAAGATCGACTATTGAAAATATTGGATACACCGGTAAATCATCAGGCGGTTTTGACAGCAAAACATGTGCTGTAATAACAAGTATAGATGAACAATCAACCGATATTTCAGGCGGCGTAAATAAAGCATTTGAAACAAGAGATAATAATGCAGATGTTTCAACAGACGAAACAAATAATATAGGAGCAGGTGATCAAGGTATTATGTTTGGTTTCGCTTGTAATGAAACGCCTGAACTTATGCCACTTCCAATCAGTTTAGCACATAAACTTTCTTATAGACTTGCGCAGGTTAGAAAACAAGGTCTTATAAAATATTTAAGACCTGATGGTAAATCTCAGGTAACTGTTGAATATGAAGATGATAAACCGGTAAGAATTGATACAGTTGTAATTTCAACCCAGCATGATGATGAAATTGATGGAATAACCGATAATACTAAAATACAAGAAATTATAAAGAAAGATGTTATAGAACATGTAATTAATTATGTATTTTCAAAAGAAGAATTAAAACCCGACAGTTCAACAAAATATTTAATAAACCCATCAGGCAGATTCGTAATAGGCGGACCTCAAGGTGATGCGGGATTAACAGGTAGAAAAATAATTGTTGATACATATGGCGGATATTCAAGACATGGCGGCGGAGCCTTTTCAGGTAAAGACCCAACAAAAGTTGACCGTTCTGCAGCTTATGCTGCAAGATATGTTGCAAAAAATATCGTTGCAGCTGGCTTAGCTGATAAATGTGAAATAGAATTAGGATATGCGATTGGTGTTGCACAACCTGTTTCTATTTATGTTGAAACTTTCGGAACTGGTAAAATTTCTGATGATGATATTATGAAACTTGTTGAAAAGAATTTTGATTTAAGACCAATTGCTATAATAAATCAATTTGACCTAAGAAATCTTCCTGCTAAAAATGGTGGTAAGTTCTATCAAAAACTTGCTGCTTATGGTCATCTTGGCAGAACTGATTTTGATGTACCTTGGGAACATTTAGATAAAGTTCAAACATTAAAAGAGCAAGCTGAAAATTTAACAGTAAACGTATAAAATAAAAATTTAAGAAATAGAGCAGAATATCTGCTCTATTTCTTTATAAATTTTTGAATAAACTTTTTTTCTTCTTCTTTTGTTTTTAATTTGCCTTTTAATTTTTCTTTCAAAATCTTATCAAATAATTCAGAAAAATACTCAGATGGGATAAAACCAAGTTCTATCAAATCTTTTCCGGTTATTAAAACTTTAATCTGTTTTAGAGCGGTTAAAAATTTAATTACACTTTTCTCTCCTGATATAATATAAAAAAGAGCAAGAGATAAATCTATTTTATTATTATATAATTTATATATTTTCTCATTATCATTAATTTTTATCTTACTAATAGCAAGCAATTCTTTTGTTTCCGATATTACTTTTTTCTCAAAAGAAGTCATATTTAATCTTGAATATGCAAAATCAGAATTAATTATTAAACAACAAATTAAAATAAACCAAAATTCTGATTTATCATACAAATCATAACTCAAAATTTCATTTATTCTATCAATGTTAATTTCTTTAATTGGATTATCTGATATAAGTTTATATACATTCAATTTAATTACTTCATTATAAATATTTTTCTTTTCAATAGAAAAAAACTGCCTAAATTCAGATTTTATACGTTCTAATGGCATATTAACATCTACTTGTTGCAGATAATCCTGCATTAAAATATAAGTTTTTTCTTCAATATCAAAATTAAATCTTATTTTAAATTTTAAAGCTCTAATAATTCTGGAAGGATCATCTATAAAACTTCTATTGTGTAATATTCTTATTTTTTTATCAAGAATATCTTGATAACCGTTAAAATAATCAATCAATAAAAATTTATCATTTCCTGTAAGTTTTAGCGCAAGAGTATTAATTGTAAAATCTCTTCGTTTAACGTCCTCTATCAAATCACATCCAAAATTACAAGCTTGAGGCAAAATTCCAGAAGCAGAATATTTTTCTTTTCTAGTCGATGCAAAATCAATTTCAACCCCTGATTCAAATTTAACCTTTACTGTTCTTAGTTTATCTTGAATATTTATTAATTCACAATTTGTTTGTTTAAATAATTCTTTAGCAAATTCAACAGCATCGCCTTGAACAGCAACATCTATATCTTTTATTTCATTACTCATAATAAAATCACGAACAATTCCACCAATTAAAAAGATATCTATTCCTAATTTTTCAGCAATTATAACAGCTTTCTCTAATGCAAATTTACTGTCAAAAGAAAGCAAGTTACAATATTCTTTATCCAAAAATACAGACATATAACCTCTGATATAATTTCAAAATCAGATTAATTATAACAAATTAATTAAAATCTTTAAATACAGAACTTAATTCACCCTTAACTTGCTCAAAATAATCAACATCATATAAATTTTCAGAATTATTTATGTTATTAGCATTTCTCTTTGCTTCCAATTTTTTTGTAATAAAAATATTAAGTTTTGATATACCAACACCAAGAACTAATCCTGAATATAAATAACCTGCAATTTGAGAACCTGCAATCTTCAATATTTTAGTTTTTGTAGCATTATCAGCATTCTTAAACATATCAGAGAATTTAAGCATTTTACCATCTTTAGCAATTTCTTTAACATTTGGAAGCAAAACTTCATCAAAAGATTTAACAGAAGATTTAGTAAGCCATTTAAATGCATAACCTAAACCTTTCTTTCCACCTTCTTTTGAAACAGGATTATTAATTAATTCTTTACCGCCTAAAGCTCTTGCCGTCAATTTAGAAACCATCCCGCCTAATATTAACCAATTTGTAAATCCAAGAGTATCTTTTATAACACTTTCTCTCAACTCATCCTTATTTCTTGCAGCAAGGAAACGACTTCCTATTGTTAAACCATATAATAATTTAAATTGATTTAAAGTTGGAATTTTACTATTAAATTGAACATTGGAAGTAAAATCACTTAATTTGCCAATAGTACTTATTGCAAAGGCAGGAAATCCAATTCCAAAAGCAGTTTTTAAAGCTTTAAACCCTTTTGATTGATCCGAATTCTTGTCTTTTACACCAACAAAACCATCATGTCCTGTTCTCTTTTTAGTTAAATACCTGTTTAAAGGTTGAATCGAAACACATAAAGCAGCACATATACCGAGACCTATCATCGTAGCTGTTGTTTTATTTTTAGTTAAAGCTTTAACAAATCCAGGTAATTTTTCTTCAGTTTTAGTTTTGAAAGAATTTGAAAGAACAACAGCATTATCAACCAGTTCACTAAGCGAAGAAGAAACACCTTTTATACCTTCATTTGCTTTTATTCTATATGATACTGAAGCCCCTGTATCTTGTACTATCTGAGAAACAACTAATTGTTTTAAATCTTTAACTTCTTTTAATAAATTTATCTTATCAATACCCGTTTTACCTGTTAGTTCTTTTGACTTAGCAGCCAAATTAACCATATTTTCAACAATTTTTTCATTTGCTTCTTTTGAAACAGTTCTCCATTCCTCACCATTTAAACCTTTTATGCTTGAAAGAAATCCTTCAAAAAATTTATGAGAGCTATTTGATGAATTTTCCCATATAGCTGACATATTTTTAATGGTATCACCACTTGCAAAAATATTTTGAGCTTTTATACCATACTCTTTATTAAATTTACCTGAAATTGCAGTTGCAGCACCCAAACCTATTAAACCAACACAAGCATGAATTATGCAGCTTGAAACTTCTCTAAAAAATGCTTCAATACCAGATTGAGGTCCTCTATTTTTAAATTCAATAGCTGTTCTTGGTATAACCATTGAACATAAATCAACAGCACAAGCGCCAACCGCCGGGCTGTTATTTAAACCTCTTAACCCTGTTAATAAAGCAGTTTGTCCTCCCTTGAATGTTAATGAATTATCATCAATTTTATTTTTTTCTAACCTAATTAAAGATTTTTCGTATAAACCAGTTTGGATTCTTTTATTATCAGAATTTTGCGTTTTGTATCCTTTTTCATTTATAAATATTTTCGGCTGGTTAAATTTTGTTATCATATATCTTTCTTTATTCCTTCTGCCTTAACATTCATAGAAAAAAAAATTTGCTATTTTTTAATTAAATTTTACAAATTATCCCTTTAACAAGATTGTGGTTTTATTTTATCAAAAGCAAACTTTTTTGTAACAAAATTATTTATTTTCTTTACAAAAAAAACAAAAACATTAAAGTTTATATTAAAAAATCCGACAAATTTTTATATAAAAATTAAGAGGAACAATGGAAGACAAACAAATAATTTCGAAAAATCCATTCGGATTAAATATTACACTTCCGAAAAAAACACTACAAGAAGTTCAGAAAGTTGCACAACAAGAAATAGGCAATATTTCTGTAAACCCTTTTCTTGAATATTTCAAAGAAAATGATAAAGTTTTTTCAGGTCAAGTAGCAAAGGAAATTAGAAAATATCAGTCTCAAATTTATACTCTCGGTCAAGTAATGAGAGAGGGTAAATCTTCATCTTCTTTTAACATTAATATGTAATCTTATTCTATACAATATTTAATCTAGTATCGCACTTTGTTACCGTCTCATCCTCTCTAACAAAGTACTCACCTTTTAAAAACTCTGCTCACCTTCGTTTCACTACGGATACAAGCTCACTCAAAAACAAAGTTTTTGGTTCGTTTTGTAAAAAAAATTCACTCACTCTTTCAGCTTATCGTGAATTTTTTCTCGGACAAAGTTTTAACCCGCATAAATGCGGGTTATTTTGTGCAGTTATTATTCATGTAGTTATTATAAAAAAAAGGTCGCCATGCGACCACAGTCTTGTTATGGAGAAAAGGAGTGAAGGAAAATAAGTAATAAAGAAATTGACTATATCTATTAAATTCCCAAATTATATTATATATAACATATATATTATTTATATATTAATATTTTTTAATCATAAAAAAGAAGGAGTCTCACTGACTCCTTCTTAGTTTTAAATTTATTATTATTTTGCTGTTTTAGCAGTTTCAACAATAATAGAAAAAGCATCAGGTTCATTAACAGCTAAATCAGCAAGCATTTTTCTGTTAACAGCAACTTCTGACTTTTTAAGAGCATTCATAAATTTAGAATAGCTTAAACCATGTTGTCTAACAGCTGCATTAATTCTAACAATCCATAAACGGCGCATATTTCTTTTTAAGTGGCGTCTATCTCTGTACTGATATTTTAATTTTTTCATTACAGCCGTATTAGCTACTTTAAATATTCTACTTCTAGCACCTTTAAAACCTTTAGCAAGTTTTAATATTTTTTTATGTCTTTTTCTTAAGACATTACCACGTTTAATTCTCATTTTCTAATTTCCTTTCTTCATTAATCTAATTAACCTGAACACTTCGCGTAAGGAAGTTCTTTCAATACAAGTTTCTTATGTGTAGCAGAAACTTCAATCATTGAAGAAAGTTTTCTTTTTCTTGAAGCACTTTTGTGTTGAAGTAAGTGGCCCTTACCTGCTTTTCTTCTTAAAATTTTACCGCCGGCAGTAATTTTATACCTTTTTGCACCGGAGCGGTGTGTTTTCATCTTTGGCATAGTTTTCTCCTTTTATACTTTACTTGACTCTATTTGGTCAATAATGCGACATGCCTCCGCATTATCGAACCATACAATTTATATTTTAGAACAAACAAAAATACACGCAAGCTTGTGTATATCTTTAAATTAATAAAAATTAATTACATACTATGGAGCCAATATAGTAACAACATTTCTTCCATCCATAGATGGTTTTTTCTCAACTGTCATTTTTTCACCTTCAAGGTCAGCAAGAAACCTGTTTGCAAGATCATAAGCCAAATGATTATGTTGCATTTCTCTACCTCTAAGCATAACAACAATTTTTACTTTATTACCTTTTGCTATAAATTTTTTAATGCTATTTATTTTTACGTTATAGTCATTTACATCAATTTTATATCTTACTTTAATTTCTTTTATTTCAATAGTATGTTGTTTTTTCTTTGATTCTTTTGCACGTTTTTCAATTTCGTATTTGTATTTTCCGTAATCTAAAATTTTTGCAACCGGAGGTTCTTGATTTGGAGAAACAATAATTAAATCCAACCCCCTTTCTTCTGCCATTAAAAGAGCTTTTGATGTAAGTACTACCCCATGATTATTTCCTTCTTCATCTATTAATCTGACTTCTTTTGCTCTTATATTTCTGTTTAACAATGCATTGGGTTGGTTATAATCTTTACTAATGATATTATCCTCCTATTTTCTAACGAAATAATTGTATCAGAATAGATTTTACTTTGCAAATAATATATTTAGTAAAGAAATCGCAAGAAATAAAAATTATTAATATAAATTTACATTAATAATATTAGTTATAATATATAACTTGATTTTAAAATATGTTTATAATAAATTAACTACATAACCGTAGAAAGCAGGGGGCAAAATTGACAAACTGCCATTAAGAAAACAGTAAAGTCAAAAGCCTTAAAATAAAACCCCGCCGAGGATTATCAAAGTAGTATAAGTCAATTTTTTGGATTGGTTTTAAATATGTAATTGATAAATTTACGGTTAGACGTAAATTTTTTTATGTCAAAATTGGTCGATACAATACAAAATAAGGAGCATAAAATGTCAACAAAAGCCTTTAAACAAGATAAAATTGAAGCAATGAAAGAAAACTTTGCTAAGGCTAAAGTTGCTGTTGTTACTGAATATAGAGGTTTAACTGTTGAAGAGATTACTAATTTACGTCGTAGTCTTCAAAAAGAAAATAGTGACTATATGGTAACTAAAAATACTTTAGCTAAAATTGCATCAAAAGGAACTCAATTTGAAGTTCTTGCTGATTCACTTAAAGGACCTGTTGCTATTGCTTTTGGTTTTAAAGATGAAGTTGCACCTGCTAAAATTTTAACTAAATTTATAAAAGATGTTAAAAAAGGTGAAATTGTAGCTGCAGCTTTAGACGGAAAGCTTTTAAATGCAAAAGAAACTCAGGTTCTTGCAGATCTTCCTTCAAAAGAAGAACTTTATGCAAAAATGCTTGGCAGCATAAATTCACCTGCTACAGGTATTGTTGGTGCTGTTAACGCTGTTATGAGCGGTTTAGTAAGAGCAATGGATCAAGTTGCTAAACAAAAAACCGCATAATTATTAGTAAATTAGTAAAAATTATTTAAATTAAAAGGAGAAATAAAATGAGTGTAGAATCTATTTTAGAATCAATTGAAAAATTAACATTAATCGAAGCTGCTGAATTAGTTAAAGCTATGGAAGAAAAATTCGGAGTTTCTGCTGCTGCTCCTGTTGCAGTTGCTGCAGTTGCTGCTGCTCCTGCCGGTGAAGCTGCTCAAGAAGAAGCTTCTGAAGTTAACGTTATCTTAGCTTCTGCCGGTGCTAACAAAATCGCTGTTCTTAAAGAAGTTAGAGCTATCACTGGTCTTGGCCTAAAAGAAGCTAAAGATTTAGTTGACGGTGCTCCTAAAGCTATTAAAGAAGGCGTTAAAAAAGAAGATGCTGAAGCTATTAAAAAACAACTTGAAGCAGCTGGTGCTACTGTTGAAATTAAATAGTAACTTATTTAATAAAACCATAAAAAAAGGAAGCAAAATTGCTTCCTTTTTTTATACTCCTATTGTACTAATCCTTTATAATTCTTTTTCTAATCTATTATGTAATATTAAAATGCATATTTCTGCTTAATACTTATTGCGGTACTAAGTTATAACGGAGAAGAAAAATGAAAAAACTATACTTACTATTATTATCTTTTATCTGCTTGTGTTCACTTACTGCTTTTGCTCAGGATGATTGTTGCAAAAAACAGATGCCAACGCCTGCACCTTGTGAAAAACAAGTTAAAAAACCTTGTGATACTCCATGCCCGCAAACATCTGTAACACCTTGTCCTGATGAATGTTTTTTATGTACTAATTGCAACATGAATACTTTATTCAGATGTATGAATTTAAGCAGTTCTCAAATTTGCAATGCTCATAAAATTCAAGAAAAATATAATCTGGAAGTTTTAAGTTTAAATGAAAGACTGCAATGTGAGAAACAAAAACTTTGTCAATTAGAACAATCTTGCGCAAAATCAAGTGAAATAAGAAAACAGAAAAAATTAATTAAAAAACTTGAAAAAACAAAAAAAGAAATATGTAAATGTTATGAACAGCAATTTAAAGCAACATTATCCAGCCAGCAAATAAAAGCTTACAATAAAAATAAGAAAAGCTAAAAGAGTTCAAATGAACTCTTTTTTAATGGCATTGTAGATTGTTATCAACTCATACTCATATAAAATTACTCACCTTTTGAAAACATCAATCAAAAAATAATATAAATAAATGGTTTACTTTATTAAAAATGTCATTAAGATATTAGTACGGATAATTATATTTAAAAAAGGAGCACCAATATGAGTTTATTAAACGGACAATCATTATTAGCAAGTGCAATGTCAGGCTTAGCTTCAACATATTCAACACTTATGACAAATAGTTCATCAGGAAAAGGTATTTCTCTTGACGATTTATCTAATCTTTCAAGTACAACATTATTAAGTCTTGGTTCAAATTATTCTTTTGTTCAGTATATGACAAATAACTTTGCTTCACTTGATAAAGATGGTGATGGTGAAATATCCGGCACAGATTTAAACAATTTAATGACAACTATGCAATCTAAAGGTTTAACATACAGTGAACTTCAATCTTTATGTGCTTCAGGAAGTGCAGATTCTACTCTTTTATCTACAGTTCTTCAATATTTTAATAAAATTGATGCAAACGGCGACGGAAGAGTTACAAGTGATGAAATAACTAAATTCAGTTATGATTGCCAAAGATATGAAGTAGAGGCTAAATATAAATCTTACAAAGCTTCTGATACAAGTCTTTATTATAATGACGGGGTTGAAGATGACACCTCAAGCGTTTTAGATTCGCTTCAACCTAACATCAGTTCAAGTTCAAATTCATAAAAAAGGGAATAATAATTCCCTTTTTTATTTTTATCTATGCCGAATATTAAATAAATAGTGATATTAATTCGTTTTTATACTTTTTATTTTTTGTTAAATATTTGATATTCACACATTTAAGTTTATTATTATTAATATGAAACAAAAGCTTCTAATACTGCTATTTATATATTTTTTTATGATTATTGTTCCTTTTCAAAGCAATAATAGCAGCTTTTTTTCTTTTTTTAATATAAGTGCAGCTGCTGCTGAAAATTTAAAAATAAACAGTATTAATTTTGACAATTCAGATTCCATAATTTTTTTAGGCACATCAGGCAGTGAAGAACAAACAGATTTAAAAATAACAAAAAAAGCACTAACGAATCCTGACAGAGTATTTTTTGATATTGAAAACGCCGTAATTACATTTCCGAATTCAACATTTGAACTAAAAAACAGCCGTTTAACTCAATTAAAAATAGCTCAAAATTCAACGGAACCAAATATTGTCCGTATTGTAATATGGAATTCGCCAAATTATGACGCATCTCAAATCAAGGTATTAAAAATAAAAAACAATATAATAATAAAATTAAGCAGTGAAACGCCATTGCAGCAATATCTTACTCAGATATATAAAGAAACAAAATCCTCTGCTGTAGAATATTATGATAAAGCTGTTGTAATACCGGAGGAACAAACTCAAACAAAAGAATCAGATGAAATTTTCAATAAAGTACAACAAGCATTTAAAGAAGATGATCAGCAGCTTGTAAGACCAAATATTGAACAAAAACAGGCAAGATTAAAATCAAGATTTTTCCTTGAAAAAGTTACAATAAAAAATGGGAATGTACTAATTTCAGGTATCGGGGTAATAAACATTGAGAAACCCTTTACGTTAACAGAGCCTTCCAGAGTTGTTTTTGATTTACCAAACACTATTGTTCTTCAGGAATTAAGAGATAAAGAAATAAAAATATCTGAAACGGAATCTGTTAAAATCGGTCAATTTGAGCCATCTAAAGCAAGAATTGTTATAAATACCCCTACTCCTCAAATATATAGACCTATTTATTCATCAAATCTTCAAACTTTATTAATAGCAAATCCAAATAATTTATCAGGGGTTAATCTTACAGGTTCTTTATCTGAATTAGCTTATTTTAAAGAACAAAATGTAAATGAAACTACAAATGTAATAAATATAATGTTTTCTAATCCGATTATTTATTCAATAAAAAGAGAAGATAATTATATAGGATTAACACTATACAACCTGGCAAACTTTAATATAAGTTCTTTTAACGCTATTGCACAAACGAATAAAACAGGCTTTATTGCGAAGCAATTAAGTGCAAACACATATAAATTGTTATTTCCTGTAAAAAGCACAACTTTAGCAGACTGTTATGAGACATTAAATGCATCTCAGTTAAGATTTGTTTTCACGACCCCCAAGATAGTTTCAAAAATAGAAGAACCAAATATCAAAAAAGAAATAAGAGAAGCAAAAGAAACAGTAAGGCCTCAAACACATAAAAGTGAGATAAAGAGAGAAAGCCCGTTTGCTAATTTACTAGAAAGGCAGAATGCCAAAAAATCAAACAAAGGGCCAATGGCAACAAGCCGAATAAAAAACAAGGTAATTGTAATAGACCCGGGGCACGGCGGTAATGATACAGGTGCCATGAGGGGTAATACACTTGAAAAAGATTTAACTTTAGATATTGCATTAAAACTTAGGAAAGTATTAAAAGAAAAAGGATTTAATAAAGTAATTATGACAAGAACAAGCGATACTACTTTATCGCTTGCAGACAGAGTAAGAATTGCAAATGATTATAATGCTGATCTTTTTGTAAGTATACATATCAATTCGAGTGTTAAATCAGAAATAAACGGTATTGAAACACACTATTATTCTGATAGAGGTTATGATGTTGCCAAAGTAATTCACAAAGAATTAATTTCAAATATTTCAGCGACAGACAGAGGCTTGTTCAAGTCAAAATTTTATGTTATAAATCACACAGAAGCGCCCGCTGTTTTATTAGAATTAGGTTTTATTTCGAACGAACAGGAAAAGAATTTGTTAACATCTGAAAGAAGGCAAACAGATTCAGCTCAAGCCATAGCGGACGGAATAGTTAATTATTTAACGGAGTATTAAAAAGATAAAATGAATAATGACAGTCCCATTGGTATTTTCGATTCAGGTGTCGGAGGGTTAAGTGTTTTTGCCGAGCTGGTAAAGCTGTTACCTAATGAAAATTATATTTATTTTGGAGATACTATTAATCTTCCTTATGGAAATAAGACAAAAGAGCAATTAATTGATATTACAGGCAAGATTTTTGATTTTTTCGAATCAAAGAATGTTAAAGCTGTTATTATGGCTTGCAATACCACTTCTGCTGTTACTTATGATACTTTAAGAACAAAGTATAATTTTAAGATTTACCCTGTTGTTCAAAGCGTTGCAAAATGTATTGCCAATGAAAATCATACTAATATTGGTGTTTTTGCTACAAATGCGACTATAAATTCTCATGCTTATAAAAACGAAATAAGTAAATATAATCCAAACTGTAATATATTTGAGATTGCCTGTCCCGAGTGGGTTAATATTGTTGAGCATGAACTTCAAAATGATGAAAAAAGCATTCAAAATATAAAAATGTATTTAGATGAAATGTTAACTTATAATGTAAACAGTATTATTTTAGGCTGCACACATTATCCTTATCTTTTAGATGTTTTGCAAAAGCTTGCACCGAATGAAGTATATATTAATCCTGCAAAATATTTTGCGAATTATATTGTAAACGATTTAAAACAGAATGAACTACTAAGCGGTAAAAAATCGCACGAACCAAAATTTTACGTCAGCAGTAAGCCTGAGCAATTTATTTCTGCTTCTAAATTATTTTATAAAGTAGATAATGCTCAAGAAATTTCATTAAACGAATTGCTGATAAAATAAAATAAGCTTATCGCAAATTTTTTCTCGGACAAATAATAATTCAAAAAATAATATAAATTTTTCTGCACAAAATATAATAAAAGTTATTATACACACAGTCAGATTTGATTATTATAAAAATATTCTTAAATAGATAATATGAAGAAGATATTATTTATTTTTATTATTTTATTTTTTGCGTGCATTTTACCTGTTACAGCGCAGGTAATAGAAGGTTCTGTTGCCATGTCAGATAAAGTTCCATCGGGATTTTTCGGCGACTGGAAGGTTGTATCGGTATGTACAAAATCAACAGACAAAGAATTATACAATACCAAAAGCGTTGATATTTGGACTCTAACAAGACAAGGCGACATAATAACATTAAGAAATCCTCTTTCCGGTGCAAGAGCAGATATAACAGTTGATGATGTAAAAGGAACAACTGTTAAATTTGAGAAAAGGACGAATTTCCCTGATGAAGAATCTATAGAAACACCAATATTAACTTTACAAGGTGACAATTTCACAGGAGTTGATAAAATAATTATAAGAACATTTAAAGACGGGAACCTAATAAAAGAAGATTACGTCGAATATGAAGTAAGAGGCACTAAAATATCAGGCTCCCCTATTTCAGGGATATTTGGGATGTAAAAAAGAGTGAGGACAGATGACAGAGAAGAAAGAATTATTTTTTGATTTAATAATATTAGGTTCAGGCCCAGCAGGTTTTTCTGCTGCGATATATGCGGCGAGAGGCAATTTAAAAACAGCCATTCTTGATATAAATATGTTCGGCGGTCAGCCTTCTAATTATTTAGAGCTTGAAAATTACCCGGGGTTTTCTTTAATCGGCGGATTTGAGTTAATGGAGAAATTTGAAGAGCATGCTGATAAATTCGGAGTTGAGAAGTTTCCGATGGTAGAAATTGAAAAAGTTGATTTAGTAAATGAACTTAAAACCGTTGAAACAAATGATACTATTTTCAAATCCAAATCAATTATTATAGCGACAGGAGCAAAAGCAAAAGAACTTGGAATTAAAGGCGAGAAAGAATTCAAAGGCAGAGGCGTAAGTTATTGTGCTGTTTGTGACGGTGCATTTTATAAGGATAAGACTGTTGCGGTTATAGGCGGCGGAAACTCGGCCGTTGAAGAAGCTATTTATCTTACTAAATTTGCAAAAAAGGTTTATATTATTCACCGCAGGGACCAATTAAGAGCAGATAAAATTGTTCAAGAGCGAGCTTTTAAAAACGATAAAATTGAATTTATTTTATGCACTATTCCGCTTGAAATTCAAGGAACAAATACTGTTGAAAATATTATTTTAAAGAATGTTGAAACAAATAAACAATTCAATTTAGAGGTTAACGGAGTATTTCCTTATATTGGATTCGGTCCGAATGTTGATAAATTTAACGGTCAAATAAAGCAGAATTCGCAAGGATTTATTGAAACGGACAACAACATGCAAACATCATTAAATGGGGTATATGCGGCGGGTGATGTAAGAAATACGCCGTTAAGGCAGGTTATAACAGCTGCAGCAGATGGCGCAGTTGCTGCGTGCAGTGCTGTTAAATATTTAGAACAAATAGAATTACCTTTAAGTTCTAATGTTTAAAAATATCAATTTAATCTAGTATCGCACTTTGTTACCAAGTCATCCTCGCTAACAAAGTACTCACCTTTTGAAAACGCCACTCAAAAAAATTCACTCACTCTGTCAACTTATCGTGAATTTTTCTCGGACACACTCTATCATAATTTGTTGTAAAATACTTATATGAACAGTGACGATATTAAAAAAATTCTTATTATAAGAACAGGTGCTATTGGTGATGTAGTTCACACTACTGCACTTTATAGAGCTATAAAGAAACTACATCCAAATATAAAAATCCACTATTTAACAAGCGAGCTTATAAAACCTTTATTAATTGAAGATACTGATATTGAAAAGGTTATTACCATTAATTCTAAGTTCAAGATGTTTTCTGAATATACTAAAAATTTGGCGGAAGAATTAAAACAAAATAATTATGATTTAGTAATTAATTTACAGCCTTCTTTCAAAATAAAGTTTTTAATATTTCTGGCTAAAATAAAGAAGCAAGTTATATACAGAAAAAGTTTTAAAGAACACGCTGTTATTAATTTTTGGCACACAGGTAAAAAGATATTTTCTGATTTAGGAGAAGAAAAAGAGATAAAATTATACCTTCCCAAAGAAGCTGTTTTATTTGCGAAAGAGAAACTAAAAGAATATAAAAGACCTTATATAGTTATTAATGCAGGCGGAGTATTTTCAAAAAGACAAGGGAGAACTTATCCTGTTAATAAATGGGTAGAGCTTGGCAATAAACTTCAAAAAAAATACAACGGAACAATAATTTTAAACGGAGCGAAAGAAGATAAAGAAATTTTATCACCGCTTAATAATATAAAAGGCAGTGTAAATTTTATAGGCGAATTATCGCTAATAAATTCCATAGCAATTATTTCTCAAGCGGATGTTATGATATCTGGCGACTCGGGGCCATTACACATTGCGACGGCACTAGGCGTAAAATCAATAGGTTTATTTGGTTCCATGCCTGCAGACAGAACAGGCTGTTTTTGCAGCGGAGTTAATATAATATCCAAGAAGCCTTGTGTTCCGTGTAACAGAAGGAAATGCAAATATTTAAGAAAATCAAAAAATCTTTATGCTCCCTGTATGGAAGAAATTGAAGTTGATGAGATTATAGATGCAGTAAATAATTATTTGAAATTAGAATAACTTACATTATTATGTATATTATGTTCATATTTACATCATAATGTAATAAATATTTACAAAATGCTGCCACTTAGTATTCATCATGGTTTTGCCTTCTTTTAATTTTTAAAAACCTGCTAATTTTAATGAGGCAGACTTGAAAAGCTACAAGAAAAGTTTATACTAAAAATGTAATGGTTAGATAATAAGTCTTTCAGTTTATAAGGAATTTTTTCTCAGATATACTTTTGCATTAGATAATGCAAACAAATTGAATTAGGAAAGGGAATTTTATGGGGTTTAATCCGTTAAAAAAATTTAAAGAAGAAAACAGTAAAACAAATAATGAAGATAAACTGCAAAAAAGGGCAGATATTCTTTACAACAATACCGAGAAGAAGAATAATAATACAAAAAAATCAGGCAAAATGCTTGGAGAATCTATTACTGATGAGGAAGAAACCGAAAATGAAAATATTGAAGCAGAAGAAATAAAATCTAATGGAGATAAAAACTCTAAAGATAATATGGAAGAGGGTAAAGAAAATTCAGAAAATAAAAATGACAGAGAAACAAGCAAAGACAAAACAAAAAAAACAGACCCAAAACAAAAAAATTATGATGAAGTTGCAGAGTTATTTTATCCTGAAATGAAAAACAAAACTGCCGATGATAAAGAAATAAGTGAGAATGAGCCTGTTGAAAATACAAACGAAAATGAAAACAATTTAGGTAATACTAAACAGGAAATTAAAGCCCAAGTTCCTAATACAAATGATAAAATGCAATATAAAAAATCTTTAAGAAACTACGGGCTTAACGATAACGATTTTATTGTTGAAGGTAACACAATTACTCCTAAACCAGCTCCAAAACCTTACAGAATAGAAACTATAAACAATTTAAAATTCCCATCCACTCCGGGCAACGAAACGGTTGAACGAATAAGAGCAGAAGCTATAAAAGAACGAAGCAAAAAAATCAGTAAAGAAAACGAAAGATACCTTAGATTACATGCTTGGAAAGAACAATTCGCCATAGACCATATTAATAATTCTATAGTAAAAACGGGAAGTAAAATATATAAGAAAACAGATGATGAAGCGGTAGAAAATTTACACATGGCTAAAACAAAATACTACATGAATACACCTTACGCTAAAAAACATAAAATTTATAATAGTTATAACGAAGTGCCTGATAATTTTAAAGAATATTTTAAAAATAAAATAACCCAGCAAATAGGTAAAGAAAATTTAGAAAAAACAAAAGGTATTTTTATAGACGTAAATTCCAAATCATCTGAAAGTTTAAAAAATGCCCTAATAAAAGATTCTAACTTTATTAACAAATTAAAAAAATATAATAAAGCAATGAACAAAAACTATTTTATTAATGAAAGCATTAATTTTGAAGATAATAACTGGCAAAACGCTGTTGGTCATGCAGATATTAAAAACATGCATATAAATAAAGATGGAGATGTTGAACTGTATATTACAGATGTATATGATTTTAACGAAGGAGAAAAAAATGATGTTGTAAGAGCAGCAAGAAACAGGCAGGAAAAAGGTGAAATAACCCCTTATTTTTCAATATATCGTGTTATAATACCAAAAGAAGAAAAAAATGCTATTTTAAATCAAAAATAGAGGAGAAACAATGGAAGATAAAAGACTTGTTGCTACAAAAAAAGATATTATTATTTTCTTTGTTATCGCAATTTCTTTTAATATTATGGATATTATTGGGGTTGAAAAAATATATGATTTTCATCACTTTATAGACATAATGAAATTATTATCTTTCTTTTATCTTCCTCCAATACTTGCTATTTTTATTAATTTTATTGTTAAATTTAAAAATATTAAGAATGAAAAAATTTTAAAAATTATAAAAATCTTATTTAATATTTTCATTTTTATTTATATCATATTGATGGGAATAATAGCAGTAATATTATATTTATAAAAATATATATTAAATTTTACATACATTATTTGTTAAAGGAGAAAAAATGGAAGATAAAAGACTTGTTGCTACTAAAAAAGATATTATTATTTTCTTTGTTTTTGCTTTTTCTTTTACTATTTTTTCTTATATGTATATGTATATAGAAGATTTTTTTCATAGGTTCTTAATATGTTTATTTTATTTTATCCAGCCGGTTCTTGCCATTTTAATTAATTCTTTTATTAAATTTATGAATATTAAAAATGAAATATTTTTAAAAATTACAAAAATATTATTTAACATTTTCTCTTTTCTTTATATTGCATTAATGGGATTAATTGCTTCTGGTGTTAATTCTTTTAATAAAGATTCTTATGAAAGAATGAAGTTTTA
>CALURV010000018.1 GCA_944323285.1 Candidatus Gastranaerophilales bacterium
CACCTTTGAAAACTCTGCTCACCTTCGTTTCACTACGGATACAAGCTCACTCAAAAACAAAGTTTTTGGTTCGTTTTGTAAAAAAAATTCACTCACACTTTCAGCTTATCGTGAATTTTTTCTCGGACATTCTTATTATGACATATTTTATATGTTAAATCAAAAATTAATAAAGATAAGAATACAAAAAATAATGTTATTATATTTTTATGAACAAAATATATAAAATAACAGGTTATATAATTCTTATTTTAGGGGCATTATCGATGCTCATTCCGTTTATATATATGATTTCTCTTTCATTTATGACAGATAAACAAATCTTTTCAGGGAATGTAAATTTTATTCCTAACCCATTAATAAATGATAATTATAAATATGTAGTAAGTAATGTAAACATATTAAGATATTTTTTCAACAGTATGTTTGTTGCAATTGCAACAACAATTGGGCAGGTTTTAATAGCATCTATGGCAGGTTATGCCTTTGCAAGATTTACCTTTAAATACAAAGAATTTTTATTCTTTGTAATATTAATATCAATGATGATACCGCCGCAAGTTAATATTGTTCCATTATTTTTTATAATGAAAGAATTCAACTGGATTGATACATATTATGCATTAATAGTACCGGGGTTATTTGGAGGGTTTGGAGTCTTTATGATGAGACAATGGTTCAAATCCATGCCTGAAGATATGGAATCATCAGCAAAGATAGATGGATGCAATACCTTTGAGGTATTTTATAAAATAGCATTGCCACTAGCGATTCCTGCTATTGTTACATTAGCTATTTTTACATTTATAACAACTTGGAACAGTTTCATGTGGCCATTAATCGTAACAAATTCAGATGCTATGAGAACTCTTCCTTTAGGTTTAGCAAATTTTAAAGGCAGCTTCAGAGAAATTACAGATTGGGGCGCATTATGTGCTTATTCTGTAATTTGCACCATTCCTGTTATCATAATATTTCTTCTAGGCAGAAAATATTTTATCAATGACATTTTATCAGGCGGATTAAAAGAATAATATTTAGTTAAATCTGACTTTTGTTAAATCAGCTTTTCTAATTCTAATACTCTTTGGTGTTATTTCTAATAATTCATCATCAGAAATATATTCCATGCAATCCTCTAAAGACATTTTTCTATGAGCTTGCAGAGTAACCATAACATCAGCAGTTGCGCTTCTCATATTAGTAAGTTTCTTAGTTTTACAAACATTAATTTCAATATCCTGAGGTCTATTGTGTTCACCAACAACCATACCTCTATATACTTTGGTCTTTGGGGTTAAGAAAAATACACCTCTGTCTTCAAACTGAGCTAAAGCATAAGGGATAGCTTCACCTTGTTCATGAGAAACCAAAGAGCCGTTTCTTTGTTTTGTAATATCTCCGGCATAAGGTTTATAAGAATCAAAAGTATGATTCATTATACCTTCACCTCTGGTCATTCTGATAAATTCACCTCTAAAGCCTATTAAACCTCTTGCCGGTATAGAAAAATTCAACATTGTTCTGCCTTTTAAATTTTGCATATGAAGCATTTCACCTTTTCTGTTAGAAAGCTTTTCTATACAAGAACCCGCACAAGCTTCAGGAACATCAATAAGTAAATTTTCAAATGGTTCCATTAAAACACCGTCTATATATTTAGTAATAACTTCAGGTTTAGAAACTTGGAATTCATAACCTTCTCTTCTCATTGTTTCAATAAGAATACTCAAGTGAAGTTCGCCTCTGCCTGATACTTTAAAACTTTCGGTAGTATCAGTGTCTTCTACTCTAAGACTTACATTTTTTTCAAGTTCATCATAAAGTCTTTTTCTAACTTGTCTTGAAGTAACAAATTTACCTTCTTGACCTGCAAAAGGGCTGTCATTAACAGAGAAAATCATTTGGAGCGTTGGTTCATCTACTTTTATTAATGGCAAAGCCTCAGTTGAATCAACATCTGTTATGGTTTCACCTATGTGTATATCATCAAAACCTGTTATGGCAACAATATCACCGGCAACAGCACTTTGAGCTTCAACTCTTCCTAAATCTTCAAAAACATATAATTTAACTATTTTACCGCGTTCTATTGTACCATCTGCTTTTATCAAATTTACTTGCTGTTGGGATTTTATTATACCGTTTATTACTCTTCCTATTGCTATTCTTCCCACATAATCATTATAATCAAGTGTTGTTGCTTGGAATTGAAGAGTTTTATCTTTATCACCTGTTGGGTGTTTTATATTCTTGATAATACAGTCTAATAACGGTTCTAAAGTTTTAGACTCATCTTCCATATTTGTTTTAGCAAAACCTGCTAAACCGTTTGCATAAACATAAGGGAAATCTATAAGTTCCTCATTATCAGTTAATTCTGTGAATAAATCAAAAACTTTATCAACAGCACCATCAGGGTCAGCACCTGATTTATCAATTTTATTTATAACAACAATTATTTTAATACCAAGTTCTAATGCCTTAGAAAGAACAAATCGTGTTTGAGGCATAGGACCTTCTTGTGCATCAACTATTAACAAAGCTCCATCCACCATACCTAAAACACGTTCAACTTCACCGCCAAAATCTGCGTGCCCCGGTGTGTCTACTATATTTATTTTATATCCTTTATAATTAACAGATACATTTTTTGAAAGAATTGTTATTCCTCTTTCTCTTTCTAAATCGTTAGAGTCTAATACTCTTTCTTGTACCTGCTGATTATCTCTAAATACTCCGCATTGTTTTAAAATACTGTCAACCAGTGTTGTTTTACCATGGTCAACATGGGCAATTATTGCCACATTCCTTATCTTTGTATTATCCATTATTAATATTTCCCTAATGTTTATCTAAGTGTTATAAATATTTTATTATAAACATTTACAATAAAACAGAGAAAAATTTTTTTTGATAGACTTTTCTAACTTATCTTTCTGTTAAATTCTTCTATTAGATTATCTGCAGGAACTCTTCTTAAAGAAATATATTCATATACCGGTTCCAAATATTTTTCTTCTTTATTTTTGTTATTTTTAAGACTTGCGTAAGAAATATCAAAAAATTCTTTTATTAAATCAATAACATAATAATTTCTTATTTTTGTTTGTATTCCTGATATTGGAGTATCTTTTCTCAACTGAATGAATTCTTCATAATCATATTTGGAAAGAATATTTTCAATTTCACTCATTGCATCATCATTATACATAATACCTTTCCAAAGAGCAGGAACAGATAATGTCATTAAACCATTTTGAGCATCATGATTACGTATTTCAACATAACTTTTTAACCTTACATCAGGGAAATATAAACTTATATGATTTATCCAGTCAGACATTTTAGCTTTTAGTCCTATGTATCCTTTTTGCATAAATTCTCTAAATGTAATATTTACAGGAAAATAATTTGCTCCTCTTTGAATAAAAATCATAGGAACATCAAGCAATATTTCAACATAATCTTTAAATGAAAACCTAGAATTTTTATCAAATAATTTTTTACTAATATAACCACATCTATCTTCATCTACATTAAGCCAAGAATTTGCTCTGTACGATTTATAACCTGTTACTTTAGAGTTCCTTATTGGAGAATTTGCATAAATAGAACTTATAAAAGGACTCATTTTTAATGCTAAAGATAACTTTCTTATTGCATCTTCTTCACTCTTATAATCAAAATTAGATTGAATTCCAGCTGTTTCTCTCATCATAACAAAAGGATAATTTCCTTTTGAAGGAAGATATTTCGTCATAAATTCATATCTTTTTTTAGGGATAATGTTTATATCGTCATAAGTAGAAACAGGCTGTATGCCGCTATCTAAAACAACTGCCCCTATTTTTTCTGCGTGTAAAGAAAGTTCACTATAAAAATTTAAAAGTTTTTCTGATATTTCATCAATATTTTTCAAAGGTAAAAGGCTTATTTCAACCTGACTTCCAGGCTCCAGTGTTATTAAGCCTATATCACTTTTTAAAGCCGTTAAATTACCGTTATCATATATTTTTTCCCATTTATTTTTATCAAAATAATTTAATATTTTAACAACGTCTTCATATTTAACAGCCTTAAAATTATTTTTATAAACAAGTAATTTTTCTGACTCTACCCCTATTTTTTGACTCATTTTACAACCTGAGAAAAAAACTTCCGTTAATTGATTAGAATCAAATATAAAATCTTTATCTTTATTTATTGAGAGCATATAACCTTTCTTTTGAAAAATGTTTTTCAATAATTTCTTCTAAATATCCCATTATTTTATCTTCAAAATGAATATTATAATGTTGATTAATTTCCCGTATAAAATAACAAGGACTTGTAACATTTATTTCAATAATCTTTTCACTTATAACATCAAGACCTATAAGATATAATCCTCTTTTAGACAACTGATTGGCAACTTCTTGCGCCATGTTTTTTTCATTTTCAGTTAACTTACTGTCTTTAAAATATCTGTCTGAGTGAATAGAAAATTTAAAATTATGATTACCCGGAAGTTTTTGGATACATTCATCCAAAACTTTATCACCAATAATCAAAATTCTTTTATCTCCATTTTTTGCTTCAGGCAAATATTTTTGAACCATTACATTAACTTTTCCTTCTTCTGTCATATTATTAATTATTGTCAGAAGATTTTTGTCATTTTTATTTAAATAATATACTCCGCTTCCAAAACATCTGTTCAACGGTTTTAATATTGCTTCTTCTTTTTCTTCAACAAATTCTAATATTGTCTGCAAGGAACTTGTAACAATATTTTCAGGAACAAATTTAGGGAAATAATTTATATGAAACTTCTCATTAAAATTTTTAATTTCAGAAGGATTATTTAATAATAATGTTTTTTCTTTATCTACATAATCAAAAACATAACAAGCATTAATATAATTAATATCAACAGGCGGATCCGGTCTAAAAAATACAACATCGAAATCATTAACCCAAAATTTTGTCAGCTCTTTATTATAAAAAATATTATTATCCTTTAAATATGACATTCTTGCCATTACACATGCTTTAAAATTTTCAATAAATAAATCACTTTTTACAGCAATATTTACAGAATAATTTCTTTTCAAAAATTCTTTTATAAACCAAAAGTTAGTAACTAAATCATTGAATTCAAAATATTTCAATTCAACTTCATCAATAATAAATAAAATATTTTTTGACATATAAAGTCGCCCTTTTATTTTTTATTTTTTATATTTTACCTGTAACCCAAGCAAAAATATCATTGTATAAAATCAAAACCATTAAAACTATTAAAAGGTAGAAGAAGAAATTACTGAGCACCTCAACAAACTTTTTACTTACAGGTCTTCCTGTAACTTTTTCTATAATAAGAAATAATAAATGACCCCCATCTAAAGCAGGTATAGGTAAAATATTAATTAAAGCAAGATTTAAAGATATCATTGCAGTAAGAAGCAAACCTTGGAAAATACCTTTATAAGCAATGATTTCAGAACCTATTTTAGTTATGGCAATTATCCCGTTCATTTCACTCATTGGGATTTTACCTGCAAACAATTTACCTAAAGTATATACCATAAAACCCATACTGTAATTCACATAATTAAATGTAGCAGGTATTAACTGCTTTAATGTTTTTGTTTCAGTATAATTTTCGCTATAACTTTGTTCAATACCAAGCTTACCTTCTTTATTTGTATATACATTCGGTAATTGTATTTTTTCATTATTTCTAACAACAATAATAGAAATGGGTTTTTTAGTATCAGATATTGCCATTGCTATATCTTTTAGTGTTGCATCATTTTCAAGAGTATATTTTGAATTATAGTTAATTTTATCTCGTAAATCTCTTTGAAAATCAGTTAAAGCTATTTCATCAGACTTATATTTTTCAAGTCCTAAAATATTATCAAGTGATAATTTAATCTGTTCTTCATCTGTAAATTCAGGCATTACTATAACAGAACCGGCTTTAATAAGACCTTCTGCATTATAATTAGGATTTAATTTTTTTAATTGTTCATATTTTGATTTATATATACTTTCATCAGCAAATCCGTCAAATTCTCTTGACATAGTAAAGAATTTATTAATAGCAATAGGATAATCTATTTTTGTTCCGTTAACAGAATAAATAATATCTCCTTTTTGAATACCTGAATTTTTAATTGATTCAACAGCACTTGGTGCAAATTTTTCGAAATAAACCGTAAATTTATTATCAGGTAAATGTTTCCACATTAGTCCTGTAAAAAATATTAAAAAGTATGCAAGAATAACATTAAAAATAACCCCTGCAACAATAACTAAAGCTCTTTGTCCTACAGGTTTATTAGAAAATCTAAGAGTAGAATCTTTAGGAAGGTCACAATCTTCTTCGTCATCAGGAAAAGAAACATAACCGCCCAGTAAAAAAGCATGAACAACAACTTCAGTTTCACCTATTTTTTTACTAAATAAAGTAGGCCCAAACGGAAGTCCAAATCCAAACTTATCAACTCTAATCCCTACCAATTTTGCCGCTAAAAAATGCCCAAATTCATGTACTAATATTAATAAACTTATTAATAATATCATTATTATCGAGCTTGAAAACATGTGTAAAAAATTCATTTTATTATTCTCTTTTATCTAATATAATTTGTATTATATGATAAAGTTTTTTGAAAAACTACTTAACCTTATATATATACAAGATTGTTATTTTTGCAAATCAACAAAAGAAGATACTCTTTTATGCTCAAAATGCTATAGAAAAATACATTTTTTGCCGCCGTCAGTTTTAAAAATTTATAAAAATTGCAACATATATTCTTGCTGTTTATATGAAGGAATTATAAAAAATTTAATTCACGCATTAAAATATAAAAACAAAAAAAAGCTGGCTCTTGTTGCAGCTAAATTAATGTATGAATATTGGAAAAACTTAAAAATCGAAGAAAATTTTCTTGTTCTCCCTGTTCCTATACATAAATCAAGATTAAAAGAAAGAAAATATAACCATATGGATTTAATTTGCAAAGAATTCTGCAAATTAACAAATTACAAATTAGAAAAAAATTTTTTAATAAGAACTAAAGACACAAAAAAACAATATAATCTGCATAAACAAGAAAGAATTAGGAATATAAAAGATGCCTTTGATATAAAACAAACAAACATGCCGGAAAAAGAAAGCAATTTATTGATTTTAGATGACATAACAGCAACAGGAATAACCATTGAAGAAATAATAAAATTATTAAATAAAAACGGTTATAGAAATATTACAGTTTTGACTCTATCAACTCCTGATATATGGAATTAATTAATATCAACAACACTAACTCCGTCACCGCCTTCGGCGTTTTCTCCGGGGCGAAACTTAGCAACATAAGGAGAATTCATTAAATAATCTCTTATAACTTGTTTTAAAGCACCTGTTCCATGCCCGTGGATAATATAAACAGGAGTTAAATTAACAAGACTTGCTTTATCCAAATACATTTCTAAAGCATCTAAAGCTTCTTCACACCTGTAACCTCTTAAATCAAGAGTTTGAGACATGGAATGTCTTTCAATACTAAAGTCGCTTCTTCCTATTTTAATTACTTTTTTCTCTTTTTTTATAAGAGATTTATTAAGAACAGCAAGTTTTTCTTTTTTAACTTTTGTTTTTAACTGTCCCATTTGGATTAAAACATTTTTATTTTTATCGGGAAGCGCAAGGATTGTAACTTCTTGGTTTAAATCAACAACCATAACTTTATCGCCTATTTTTGCCATTTCCCAATCAATAGGAGTATATTTTTCAGCTATTTCATCTTCATCTTTACTAAAACCTTTTCTCATAGCAGTTTCAATACCGGCAAGCCTATGAAAACTTCTTCTTGCAATTTTTTCAGATTGCTCTTCTCTCATTTGCTTAAGAATATCTTTAATTTCATCTCTTGCTTCTTCTAAAGATGTTTCATATTTTTTCTTATAAATATGAATATTTTTCTTTCTTTCCTTTTTTATTTCATTAAGTTTATCATTTAAACTTTGCTCAAGTCGTTTTACATTTTCTTCTTTTTCTTCAATAACTTTTTTTGAATCAGATAATTGCTGCTGGGTTAATTGAAGTTCTTCAAGCACTTTAGCTGTTGAATCTTTTTCATTAAAATAAGTTTCACGAGCGAGGTTAATAATTTCATCTTTAAGCCCGAGATTTTTACCAATAGCAATGGCATTACTAGCCCCAGGGATTCCTATTAAAAGTTTATAGGTAGGTTGAAGTGTATTAATATTAAATTCAACCGATGCATTAATAAATCCATGCTTTAAATAAGCCAAAGATTTCAACTCTCCATAATGAGTTGTAACAATTACAAAAGCATGTTTATTTTGCAAAAATTCTAATATAGCTTGAGCTAAAGAAGCACCTTCTTTTGGATCCGTTCCTGCAGCTATTTCATCAAGTAGAATAAGAGTTTCATCATCTGCATGATTTATTATATTTACAATATTTGTCATGTGAGAAGAAAAAGTAGAAAGATTTTGAATAATACTTTGATCATCACCAATATCTGCAAAGACTTTTTTAAACGGATAAATTTTAGCTTCATAACAAGGAATATGTAATCCTGCTTTTGTCATTAAAGTAAAAAGCCCTACAGTTTTAAGCACAACAGTCTTTCCGCCAGTATTAGAACCTGTTATTACCATGCAATTTTTATCTTGATTTATATAAAAATCATTTTCAACAATATCTTTTTTTGATTTTATAAGAACAGGATTTTTCATCATTTTAAGTTCAATAACTTTTTCATCAGAGATTTTTGCTGCTGTTCCGTCAAAAGAAGCTGAATACTTAGCTTTTGCAAAAATAAAATCCAATTCTATTAATTGAAGATTCGTTTGTTTTATTTCATCACAATAATTTCCTATTTCAATTGAAAGATTTTTTAAAATTCTTTCAATTTCTATTTTAATTTCAACCTCGGTTTGTCTGATTTTATTATTTAATCCAACCAAAATTTCAGGCTCTATAAAAAATGTTTGACTGCTTTGCGAGATATCATGAACAATACCTGATACTTTATTTTTACATTCTGCTTTAACTTGAAAAACAGTCCTGCCGTCTCTTTGAGTATATATTGTATCCTGAAGATTAGATACAAAATCAGGATTTTGAAGAAGAGAAGTTACACAAGTTTTAACATTACTATTTGTATCTCTAAGTGTTTGATATAATCTTTTTAACTCAACTGTTGCATCTTCTTTTACAGTTAGAGCAGGTGTAAAAGTATTAAATATTTTATCTTCAAATTCTTTATTAACATACAAATTATTTTTAAATTCTGATATTTCAAAATAATCTTTTGAAATACTATCAAGAAAATTTTTCATTAATCTTGAAGTTCTGAGAGTATAAGCAACATTTATTATTTCATCTTCATTAAGTCTTAATTTTTTCTTAGCATCTTCAATACTTTTTTCAATATCAAAAATATTATCGAATGGAACATTTAATGCATTATTAATAATTGTTCTTGCTTGTGAAGTTAAAATAAGTTCATACGTTATTGTATTAAAATCATCATAAATTAAAGCATTTAAACATCTTTGTTTACCTAAATCACTTAATGCGTATTCACTAAGATATTTAAGTACTTTATCAAATTCTAAAACTTCTATAGTTTTTATATCCATAAAATAATTATAAACAAAAAAGACCGATAAGAAAGCTTATCGGTCTTTTGATATATATTAAATAAAACTTATTTCTTAGCAGCAACTTTATTATCAACAATATCTTTGAATTTTTTACCTGCGCTAAATACAGGAGCAGTTTTAGCAGCAATTTTAATAGTAGCACCTGTTTGAGGATTACGACCTGTTCTAGCTGCACGTTTTCTAGATTCAAAAGTACCAAAACCAACTAAAGTAACTTTTTTACCTTTAGCAACAGTTTTTTCAATTGTACACATAATTGCATTAATTACTTCAGCTGCTTCTTTTTGAGTAACTTTTGCTTTTTTTGAAACTTCTTGTACTAATTCTTCTTTATTCATTGTAAAAACCCCTTTCATTAAATATAACATTCTTATTATATCTATTTTTCAGAAGTAGTCAATAGTAATTTTTCACTACAGTAATAAATTATAGACGTATCTATTTATTTTTCATCGTTGGAAAGGCA
>CALURV010000019.1 GCA_944323285.1 Candidatus Gastranaerophilales bacterium
TAGTATTCTTGAGTAGATTGTTTCATAAGTAAAACAAGTTCAGTACAAAGATTTTCCGCAATATACATTTGTGAAATATTATTATTTGATGGTTCCATATTCAAGAGCTTGTCGACACCATAAAAAATACGATGACTTTTGTTATCGTCTTTTTTATATGGAGATTGGTGAGGGCTTTAATCTGTTTTTTGCGGGTTGCGGATTTTATGTAAGAGTGAATTTTTTCTCGGACATCATATTATAATAAAATGTAATTTTGTATTAATAAATATTTTCACCAGAATATTTTTTATATTACAGTATTCTTAAGTTGATTATAATAATTTTGCAACAGCATTTTAAATCATATAAATCTTTTTAATAAAACTTTATAAATATTATTATATAGGCAATTTTTATTTTCAGGAAGTTTAAAAATTATGTAAATAATAATGTTAAAGATAAAGTTAATTTTAGTAATTAAATTTATTTTGTGAAACTAAGTCTTTAAGGTTTGTTTGGAGAAAAATGCTGACTATTTCAAACAGTTTCAATATAAGCAAATCATCAAAAATACAAAACAAAGATTTTATTTTTCCAAAGAAAAATAGACTTCAAACTGATGTATTTTATAAAAGTAATGATATTTCTTTTAAAGGTATTCAAGGATTATTTAAAAGAACATCAGACTCTTTACCACAAATTGAAGTTTTACCAAGAGTAAATGTTGATTTTGCTTCACGAATTACAAAACAAATAAGTAAATTTCCAGCAGAATGGCTCAGAAGATTTAAAAATAATAATTATAGAATTATACTAACGCCTAATTTTTCTGAAGCTTATAAATCACAAAAAGTATTTGATCCGAACATTGAAAATTTTGAGATAGTTAATCCACAAGGAACGTTAGGGATTACATATTCAGAAGGAAGATTTGGAAAAAATTTCTTTGCTTTTTGTGATAAACCACCATATTCTGATATATATATGGAAAGTATAGTAAATCACGAATTATCACACGGAATTGTTAATATATTAGGATTAGATAAAAATCCAAAAATATTAGAATTACTAAAAAAAGATGTCGAATTAATAATTAAAGATAGAAAACTTGATGAATTAAATCCAAATGAAAGACGATTAATATCTCACTACTTCTTTAATAATCAGGCATATCTCCCAATAGATGAGATAGTTGCAGATGTTTTGGCATGGAATAAAAGTGCGGGATGCTACGGAAGTGGACTTGTTATGGGTATAAATAATCCAAATCTTATGAAGAATTTGTTTCCAAATTTATCAAACTATTTAAGAACAATCTAAGCTACAGCTGTTGAAGTTTGGATTCCTGCATTTTTAATAATCATTTGAAAGAAAGTTATCATTGCTTGGTCATTATTTTGATATGCCCATTGCATAATAGGTTTAATTGTTTGCCAAGTTTCTTTAGGATTAACTTTAAATGATTTTAAAATACCATTCATTAAATCTTTTATATCAACTGCTTTACTTGCTGAAGTGCCACAAGCTCTATTTATAGCTCTTGAAGTTTCAATCCTTTGTAAAGTTGCTTTCATTAAGTTTGAATTGCTGGAATTTGGAATAATATTTAATTCTTTCATAATTCCATTAATTGTATTTTGAGTATATTGAGTGCTTTTTAAATTAACTCCTGCTTTATACAATCTTTCATCCAAAAGTTGTGCAAACTGTTCCGTCAATTGTACTTTATCTGCTCCGCTTGGAAGTGTTGCACCATCTAGCATAGCTTCAGCAATACCTTTTGAATTTCCTATCATCATGTTTAATGATAACCCAATATCTTGTAAAGTTTGAGAATTTGTTCTTTGAACAACGTTGCCTGCATCGATATATACAATTTTAGGCTTGCCTGTTGTTGCATCAAAATCAACAAATACATTTCCCGGATGTGGGTCGGCATGGATTGTTCTTGTTCCTGATTTTCCCACAAACATTGCCTGTTCATTTTGTGCTTTTTGATATGCAATACCTAAATCACCCATCCAAGTTTCTGGTGTTTTTAATGCAGGATTTGCTTCAATTTCTTTAGCATATTTTGCAAAATATTCAGTTGGATTTTCTTTATATAGTTCAATCATCTTTAATAACCCATCAAGAGGTACACCACTAGCTTTTTCTTGAATCATTGAAATATTTCTACCATTTAATGTTCCAACCTCCAAAGTTTGAGCTACACTAAATCTGCTTGCATCTTCTGCCAATCCTCTTGCAGATTGTGCTTCAATTTTAAAATCAAGTTCTCTATCCCAAGCATCAAACATACTATTGATAAGATTTAATTTATATTCTTTTTCAGTAGGGTCAGAAATAAATTCTTCAATATATCTTGTAAACATTGCTCTATCTTGTGCAAATTTTTCAGAAGTAACACCATCTTTTAACATTTTAATTACAACTTCTGTGCCGTCAGCAGTTTCCGCTAAATAGGTTTCACCGATAGTGCCTGCACCGAAAGATTTTTTAATAGTATATTTGCCTGTACCATATAATTCATCAGCTAATGCTTGTGCTTGAGGAATATCTCTTGATGTAATTCCTTTGCTTGTAAACTGTTTAAGGATTTCTAAAACATCAGGTGGCAATGAATCATCAGAAGAAAAAGTTTGTGCAAATTTAGAAATAAGAATATTTGATTCTTCCATTATTGCCTGAATTTGTTTTTCTCTTGGCATATTTTTAAATGTTTCTGATGATGTTAATTTTGATAATCTTTCTTTTAAAATTTCTGTGCTTTCATCAAGACCCGAACGAGCCGCACTTGATTGCATAGATGTTAATTGTTGTTCAAGTTTTGCATTAAATGCCTCAACTTCATTATAGTATTTTGTAAAATCTTCTAAACCTTCTTCAATATTTCCTGATAAAATTTTTGTTCTAGCTGCTTCTGCTGCATTGTCTAATGTTGTAGCATCAGCTTTTAATTTAGAATATAAAGCTTTTAATCTATCTGGCAAATCGCCAAGTTGTTTATAAGCATTAGTCCCGGGTATTTTCTTTCCTTGTTCAATAGCCTCATTTGCAATTCTTATTCCATTGTCCAGAACTTCTTGTGTGTAATTAATACCATTTGTAGTTATTTGTGTTAAATTATTTTTTTCGTTTACAATAGCCAATAAGCCTTCTTCTAATTCTGCACTTAAGGTTCCGATTTTATCGTTAACTATATCTGTCATTGAAATACCTTTTTGTGCTAATTGTGCAATTTTAGAAGATGGATCTGCACCTTGTGCAATATCCTCTAAAATTTCAACAATAAGTGCTCTATTTTCTTGTGATAGGGCATTTAAGTCATTATTTAATGCAGAAGTATTACGAAGTATTGCAGTAATGTTGTCATTTATTTGAAATAGGTTTTCCTCTAAACCATCTAATAAATCCGAACCGTTAACATGAACATCCTCAACAAAACTTTGTGCTTTGTTAATAACTTCACCAAGTCCTCTAAGTACTTCTGTATCTGGATTTTCCACAACGGGAACATTCATCATTGCGCTTTTAGCGGTAGAGTAATTAACATCTACCTTATTTTGTAATTTACCTGTAAATTTACCAACTCCATTTCCCAAAATTCTCATACCGCCACCGATAATAGGTGACAAAACAAAACCACTAACAGTACCTGTACCAACTTCACTCATAAATCCTTCAATAGATTTATTTTCGCTATCACCTGCAAGGTATCTTGTTCCTGAATCAACTGCACCTGAAAGCGCACCATTTATAGCCATATCAGTACCCATTGCCAATGCCCTTGAAGCAAGTGTACCACCTGTATATTTTATATTTGTTGTTAATAATGTTCTTGTTAATGCACCTTTTGCTGTTCCCTCAAGAGTTTCTCTTAATACAACTTCTCCGCCTTCACGAATTGCAGTTACACCAACTTTTCCTGCAACTGCTTTACCTGCTGCACCGCCAACTCCTGCGGTAATTGGTGCAAAAATACCATTTACACCACCTGTTGCAAGGTCATATCCTAATGAATCATAATCTCTTCCGCCAACAGCAGCATCTATACCTTTAATAGCAATTTTGGAAGCTGCACCTGCTGCACCTGCAATACCAAAACCTGCGGCAACAAGTCCCAATGAAGCACCGCCTGTAAATGGTGAAGCCGCAATTCCAACTCCTGTTGCTAATGCAAATGCACCAAATGAAGCAATACCGGATACGATATCTGCAACTATATCAACACATTGCTTTTGACCTTCTTTATATCCGTTAACAGCTTTTTCCATTTCTTCTTGGGAAATTTCACCATTTTCAAATTGTTCTATTGCTTTTTCGGCTTTGTTAGAACCTGCTCCAATGCCAGTTAAATTTTTAAATCCATCCCAAAGTTTACCAATAAAGCCTTGTTCTGATTTTGTTTTTTCAATATCCTTTTTTAATTCTGAAACATTTACTTGATTATTAGAGGTTAACTGTGAAGAAACCTCTATGGAATCAGTATTCATATTATTTTCGAATTGAGTTGAAAAAATTTTTTCATTGTCTGTATTAATAGAATTTGATATGGCTTTTATTCCTGTATATAAATATGGATCATAACTAATTTCATTAATGTTCATTTAATAAATCCTGTTATTTTTGTATACTATGATTACTTATTAAAAAAAATTTTTGAAATGTGAAATTGCCAAAAATAAAAGAATTTATTAAGAAATATATATATTAATTATATATTAAATCTATTTTTTGTATTTAAAGAGCATATTAATAATATGTTTAATGTTTAAGTTACCATTTAAATTTTATTGAGTGGCGTTTTTAAAAGGTGAGTACTTTGTTAGCGAGGATGAGGTGGTAACAAAGTGCGATTCTAGATTATATCTTGCTTTAGAAACAGTAAAATCAAAGAAACAAGTTTCGCCGTCGACATTAAAAAGAAGGGTTTTCTAATTTTCTTCTTGCTTCATTTATTGCTTTTGATTTCGCTTGTTCAATTCTTTGTATATCAAAATTTGCATTTTCTACATATTCTCTTATGCAATCTTTATAATCATCTATATCCTTTTCTGATGGTTCAAATGAATATAAATGACAATTTGGCTCTGGATATTCCATAAAGTTCAAATTGCTTCCTCCAATTACATAAGCAAATGAAAAATTTTGATTTATTAAAAGAATAAATAATAATATTATAATTTTTTTCATATAAAATCTTTATAGTTAATAACTTTATTAAGAATAACATAAATCAATATTTTTTAGTATGATTTTTCTGTTAAAGAAGTTTGCGAATGTTTATTTGATTTTTGCGGATAGAAGTTTATTGTAAATCCAAAAGTATTATAACCGTTAGGGCTTGAGTTATATATAAATTTGCCTCCATTTAGTTCTAATAAAGAATTAGATAAATATAATCCCAAACCTGTTGATAATCCTTCACATTTTTGGCTGAAAATTTTATCTTTATTAAATAAACATTCTAATAGTTCTTGAGATAAGTAATTCCCCTCATTAGTTACTTGAAATATAAACTTATTATCTTCAATTTTGGTTTTTATAAATATTGTAGAGTTTTCTTTACTATGATTAACTGCATTAATAAGTATATTACTTATTATTCTTTTTATATGCATTTTATCTGCAAGAAGATGTATTTTTGCAGTTTTATTATTTTGTTCAAATTTAGAGTTTTTAATATTAAGAATTAACTTATTTTCATTAAATATATCTCTAATTAAATCATTAACATCAAAAGAACTAATATTTACAGCTACTCTTTTATTATCAAATTTATAAAGCCATAACATATTAATAAGCATATCTAGCATATTATTGCAAGAGTTTAAAATGTCATTTAAAAAACTTCTTTGAGTTTCATTTATCTCACCAAAATTACCTTTTAATAGTAATTCAAGAGCTCTTATTTGTGCAACAGCAGGGGTTTTTAAGTCGTGAGTTATTGTTGCTATTATATTTTTATTGTTATCATTGTATGAATGATTATTTATATCCTGTTCTATATTTTTTATAAATACTGCAATATTCTTTATTTCTTTATTATCAAAAATTGCTATTTTATGGATATTGTATTTAGTTATTGATGAATTAGTTTTTACTATTCTTTCACAATCTAATGTATTTCCTTGTTTATATAATTTACTCTCTTCTTTTTTTATTTCTTCTAAATCAAACATTGCATAAAGTTGGTTAGTTATTGTTTTGTAATCCGCATTTTCTTTAATATTTAATAAGTTAAAAAATTCTTTATTCGCTATTAGAATATTATTATTTAAATCTTTTACAAAAGCAGGAATAGGTATATTGTTTATTATGTTATATAAATCGTTTAGATTATATATTGTGTTATTTCTTTTTTCATATAGTTTTAGCATTGAGAGTAAATAAATATAAATTAATATCAAAAAAATATTACTTATAGAATTTATGCCAACAGTAAGAGTATAGATAATTATTCCTGTTAAAAGAAATAAAAAAGTTATTTTATGTTTCATTTGAAAAAAGTTCTCTCTGCTTAGTAATAAAATATAAAATTATTGAAAACTTGTCATCAGACACTTGGCTAGTTTTGTTTAGAATACTTAGCCAAAGGTATAATAAGGCAGTCTTCAAGTCGCATATGAATTTTTTTGCCGCATTTTGCTCTATAGTGAAGCCCGGGAGTAATTACCCCAATAATTAAACCAACCCCTGCACCTATTGGCATGCCTAGTGCTAATGCTCCTGTTCCGGCGGAATTAGAACCTGCTCCTATCCAAGCGCCTAAACCTGAGCCTACACCAAATAGTCCTACAGTATATGCTGCAATTTTTCCTGCTGATTTCCAGCCCGATACTTTTAATGCATTATCTTTATCAAAAGGATATGCTATTAATGGTAAAGTACATCCATTTGGAAGCAAAATTTCTTTAAATAAAATATATACCTTTGCACTGCGATTAAATATTTTTGGTTTTTCTATACAGGTTATACATCCTATTATTTTTGTATTACAAGGAAGCAGGCAGGTGCCTTCTATTGTGGATAGACCATTCGGAAGTGAAAAGTCAATCATATCACCTTTTTTTGCATTTTTAGAATTAAAATATGAGTTAAATGTTATTTCAACTGCATTATTAGCTAAAATTACTGCCTTATTTGCAGTTATTTTAACTGTTGTTACATTTGTTTTTTTATATTGCGGTAAATGTTCCAGCCTATAAGGTTCATAATTTCCTTGGGCATATGAAAAATTTACATTGATAAAAAATATTAATAGAAAAATACAAAAAACATTTTTATACATTTATAAATCCTCTTAATCGAAATGATGTTATCAGTTTAATAGAAAATTCTCATTATCTGAAAGGATAATTTAAATGTTTAAATATTTAAATTATTGCTTTACAAAATAGCAAATTTTTTTATCTTTATGCCATACTATAAGTGAGTTTAATATAAATAAAGAAGAGGTCTCAATTTAATGAAAGCATCAAGTATATCTTTTGGAAGAGTCATTGCTGTATCCGGAAAACAAAAGAAGATGGATAAAGTAAATAAAAAGTTATTACCTTATGCAAAAACGGGTAAGGTAATGATAAAAGATGTTTCTTATTATTATAAAAATGCATCACCTGTTGGCGAAATGGCTCAAGCAGCTCAAAGGGGAGAGTCCATTGATATATATATTACGGGTAATGATATAAACAAAATAAAAGAGAAACAAACTGGTTGGCGCTCAATTAGAGATATTTTAGTAAATATTGAAGATTATTTTAGTGCTAATGATATGTTTGTAAGTGAAGTTGTTGATAAAATTGTTAAAAAAAGCTAAAGTAATATAGATGATATTCAAAGATTTTTTTAATGAATTTAAAGAATTTGCTGTTAGGGGTAATGTTATAGATATGGCTGTCGGTATAATTATTGGCGGGGCTTTTTCTCCTATTGTTAATTCTTTGGTTAAAGATATTATTATGCCGCCTTTTGGTTATATCCTTGGAAGTGTTGATTTTTCTAATCTTTACCTTTCTATTACACCTTCTGCTCAACATTATTCTACCTTGAAAGAAGCTCAAGATGCCGGTCTGGTTACTATAAATTATGGACTTTTTATTAATACCTTAATTTCATTTACTATTATTTCTTTTGCTGTCTTTATCCTTGTTAAGGCAATAAATAAGGTAAGAAGAACAAATAAAGATATTGCAGATGTAAAAACAAAGAAATGCCCTTTTTGTTACTCTGTAATTAATATTAATGCAAAAAAATGTCCTTATTGCTGTTCTTCTTTGATTTCTGATTAAATATTTATGTGATTGGTATAGCAATTTTCTTTAAAATTGGTTTTTATATTTATTATGGACAATAAAAAAATTATAAAAGATAAAACTGAAGATAAAAAATTGATAAGTGAAGCTCAAAAAGATAATGTTCAAAAGCTTCATACCAATCCTATTATACAAAAAATGCTTCGCTGTAATATTTTAGCAGATAAAATGAAGTTTAAGTTTAAAGATTTATTTAGATAATTATTTTTTATTTAAAAAATATTGTAAAATAATTATGTAATGTATAGAAAATCTTTTATAAAATATTATACAGATAATAATTTTTCATTTGATGAAGCTAAAAGTGAAGTGGATTTTGTTATTGAAATGCTTTTTAATTTTACATCAAAGGATTTTTTTCTTGGAAAAAGTCTTGAAAAATGGCAGATTGATAAGATTGAAAAGATAATTAAAGAAAGAGTTAATAAAAGAAAACCTATTCAGCAAATAATAGGTTCGGCTTTTTTTTATGGTCGAAGATTTTTTGTTAATGAATATACATTAATACCAAGACCGGAAACTGAAATTTTAGTATCTGAGGTTTTAAAAATTCTTAAAGATATAAATAATCCTAAAATATTAGATATAGGAGCAGGTACGGGTTGTATCCCCATTACTTTGGCAATAGAAAATAATAATCTAAATGCACATTCTGTAGATGTTTCAAAAGAAGCAATTGAAATGGCAGAAAAAAATGCATTATTGCATAATGTTTATGAAAAGATTAAGTTCATAGAGTCTGATTTATTTTCTAAAATAAAAGAAAAATATAATGTAATTGTTTCAAATCCGCCATATATTCCTATTAAAGAGAAGGATTCACTTCAATATGAAGTTAAAAATTATGATCCGTCATTAGCTTTATTTGCTAAGGATGAAGACGGAATTGAATATTATAAAAAAATTATAGCTGACGCACATAAATATCTTTTAGAAGATGGTTTTTTATGTTTTGAAATAGGCCAAAATCAGGGGAAATTAGTCACCGATTTACTTAAAAATAATGACTATAAAAATATTAAGATAATTAAAGATTTAAATTCCTTAGATAGAATTGTAATTTCTCAAAAATGATATTAATTATCACTTTTCTTTTTTTTAATGTTATTGTATAATAAATTTGAAAAGTTAAACAAAAAGATAAAAAGAGAAAAGAGGTAAAAAATGGCAAAATTTGTATGTAGTGTATGCGGATATACTGTAGAAGCAGATAAAGCACCTGAAAAATGTCCAATGTGCGGAGTAGGTGCTGATAAGTTTAAAAAAGTTGATGAAAGTCAAGGTTTAAGCTGGGCAACAGAACATGTAATAGGTGTTGCAAAGGGTGTTGATGCTGAGGTATTACAAGGATTAAAAGATCATTTTATGGGTGAGTGTACAGAAGTCGGAATGTATCTTGCAATGAGTCGTCAAGCTGAGAGAGAAGGGTACCCAGAAGTAGCTGAAGCATATAAAAGATATGCGTTTGAAGAAGCAGAACATGCTGCTAAATTTGCAGAGCTTTTAGGTGAAGTTGTAACTCCATCAACAAAGAAAAATCTTGAGATGAGAGCAGAAGCTGAATCAGGTGCTTGTGCTTCAAAAATGGCTATTGCTAAGAGAGCTAAAGAACTTGGTTATGATGCAATACATGATACAGTTCATGAGATGGCAAAAGATGAAGCTCGTCATGGTCAAGGTTTCCAAGGATTATTAAAAAGATTATTTTAATAATGTCACAGAAAAAATTCACGACAAGATAAAAGTGTGGTAATAGATTAAATTAAATAATTTATAAAAGAGGAATTTAATATTCCTCTTTTTTTTGGTTGACTCTTGACTAAAAATTTTTATCAGGTAATATAATAATTGCTGAGGGCGTTTAGCTCAGTTGGTAGAGCGCCTCCCTTACAAGGAGGATGTCAGGAGTTCAAGTCTCTTAACGCCCACCATTTAAAGAGAGTTTTAATACTCTCTTTTTTAATGCGTTTATGAGATTGCATTTTATTTTCTTATTTAAATTTTGAAAAACCTGAACTATTAAAATACTCTTAAACTTACATTATAACGTAAGTGAAGTTTGATAAGAAACCTAAGTACTAAAAGAGAAAAGGTAACCATTATTGCAAAACTTCAGGGATAAAAGCGTTTAATTATAAAGAAAGCCCGAAAAAAATTCACGAGAAGCTGAAAGTGTAAGTGATTTAATTTCTTTATTTCTTAATATAAAGTTAAAAAAACGCAATTTAGTCTTTTATATATTCTTTATATAAATATATACAAAAAGATAAAGTATTTATGGAAAAACAATTTGGTATTGGAAAACAACAATATATATATATAAATAAAGCTAATAATATTCAAAAAAAAGGAATTGGCAGCTCATATTTATTGAATTATGAAAAAACGAACAAAGATAGTTTTACATTAGAAAATAAATCTGAAATTCGTAAAGAGTTTGAAAAAGTAAAAAAACAGCAAGGTATAATTGGAAAAGTTTGGGATGGTTTAAAAAACTTGATTGGAATGAAATCAGGTTCAAAATATATAGAAACAATAATAAGAAAAGCAGAAAAAGGAGAAATAAAACAAGAAGAAGTCCAAGAAGCAATCGCAAAGTATAAAGAAGGACAAAAAACTTGTGTAGATGTTGTTGCTGATTTAGCATCAGGTATTTTATCTATAGGCGCATTTGCTTTAGCAGTTCCAACAGGTGGTGCTTCTCTCGCAGTAGGATTGGGGCTTTCAACATTCATTGGCGCTGGGATTAAAGTTAGTATTAAGGCAGGAGACGCTTTTACAACAGGAAAAGAATATAATAAAAAAGATTTATTATATGATTCTTTAACAGGTGCTGTAAATGGACTATTAGCTCCGGTTACAAATGGCATTGGAAATACAGTAACAAAAACAATTGGAGGGAAATTAGGAATAAAAGTTGCTCAAACTGGTGCGGAAAAAGTAACAGAACAAGCAGTTAAACAAGGAATTAAACAAACAGCAAAAAATGTTATATTAAATCAAGCCGTTGATGTTTCTGGCGGAAGTATTGCAAAACGAGTATTAGCACTTGGCGCTGGAATGGCAGTGGATGGTGCATTAGGTGGTGCTTCAGATAATATGGTAAGAGCTGGATTAAATGGCGATAATGTTATTGATGCTGGTATTCAAGGTGCTATAGGTGGTGCTATTATGGCTCCTGTAATTGGTGGTGGATTTAGAATAGCAGGTAAAGCTGGTCAGACAATAAATAATAAAATAATAACGAAAATAGTTCTCCCTGATGGACTTAATACAAAGTTCAGACAAGGTCAAATTGGTGATTGTTCATTATTATCTATAATTGATGGAATGATGAATAATAAGAAACTTTCGAAAATGTTTAAAAAATCAATTACCAAAACTATAGGTGGTGATTATAATGTAAAAATTGGAGACCAAATTGTAAGAGTTGCAAAGGAATCATTATCTGATGAAATGTTATCAGACAAAACAGGAATTAGAATTTTTGAACAAGCTTATAAACAATTGACAGGTGATATTGATGGTGGTTTTGCTGAACTTGTGGCAAAACAATTTGGACTTAATCCTGTTCATATTACTAAAGATTTAATTACAGATGACCTTCTTGCTACTTTGTCAAAAACTAGTAAGGATACAGTATTATCATTTGGGGCTTTAGTCGATGCTGATGGAGTTATTAGCTCAAGTGGAACTAGACATTATTTTACAATAAAAGATATTAATATTGATAATAAGATGGTAACATTAACAAGTCCTATTGATACATCGGTTAAAATAAAATTATCTTTTGATGATGTAAAAACAATGGGGATTTCTATAGATGGTGGTAGTATTCAAAAACTTGATTTGCCAAATATTGAAAGAACTATAGATGATAAGGTCTTTAAAGCAGCTAAAACACATGTAGATGATAGTGCAGCAAAAAGAGCAGCTGAAATAGTAACTAGTGATGAAGATCTCCAACGTGCTCTTATTAGAATGGCAAAAGAAGAAGGAATTGTTATTAGTAAAAAAGAAGATGCTATCCCTATCTTACAAAGACAATTTCAAGGTATTGAACATAAAGATAACTTATTTGTATTAGATATAAATCCTCAACAAAATAATGGAATGCCAAAGAGTAATAATTTAATATCAAGATGGTTTATTGATGCAAATAATTTATCTGCGGAACAGTTAATAACATTAACCAGCAGAGATTTTCAACCGGGACTAGTTCAAGCAAAAGATATTTGTTCAGAATGGGGTCAAGGTAGTCCAATGAATAAAAAATTACAAAAACTAATTCAAAAATTACAAAATAATCCACAAAATAATCCTATAAGTGTGCAACAAGCTAGAGAAATAATAAATGCTTGTAAAGCTATGTCTCCGGAAGAAATTTTAACAAAATATAGTGAGCAAGAACTTGCACAAGCTATTTCTAAAATTAATACAACTATAATAATGCCTTTTAAAAATAATGGTGGATATGCTGCTGCTTTAGCTTCACAATTAAAAGATGCTATTGCTAAAACTAATGGTGATATGATTACAATAGTAATTCCTGATGATTGTTCTTTATCTGGTTCAAGTATCTTATGTGATACTGTTAAAATATTAGATATTTTATTTAAAAATAATGATATTGATAAAAAAGTTAATGTGGTTTTTTCGCCTATGATTCTTGGTGATCAAGCAAAAAAAGTAATTTCTCAATTTAGTTCTAAAGATTTTCCAATTGATGAAAAATATTTAATGAGAATTAGTGCAATACGTGCTGATGGGAAAGAAAGTTTTAAAGATGCTAGAAATGCTTTTAATAGGATTAGAAATGTAGGTAATATTGATATTAGGCTTTCTGATGAATCAATAAAAGCTGTTCATTTTACCGAAACTGAAACTTTTAGACAAATAGGTAAAGAAAATCCAATATTACAACAACAATTATTATATATGATGCAAGGACCAATAGATGGGAATAATGCTTTATTTGGAGGTTTTGGGCAATGCGGAGTTATGGTTGTAACTCCAACTGAATCATTTAATATAAATGGAGTCGATTATGCAGGTAAAATTCCAACTAACTCTGTTGGTTTCATGGAAGTTTTAGGGCAGGAATGTGGGGTATTAAATGATGCTCTTGAAAAAGATACTAAAGGTTTATTTACTAAAGGAACTGGACAACAGTATAGGAGATATTGCGAATGGGAAGGTTTGAATGCGCCAAAATCATTTGAAGACAGGATTCCTATTTATGTAGAAAATGGTATTGTATTTGCAAAAAATGCATCATAAAATTGCTTTTTGTTTTTAATATGTGTAAAATAATTATAAGGATTTAATTAATGAATCATAATAAAATAATAATTTTTTCACCATTGGATGGAATATCTAATATGCCACACAAAAAACAAGGAAATTCAAAAGAAAAGATAGATTGTTTAATAAAACAATTAATAAAAGGTAAACAATCATCTTTTGATTATATTAAAACGCTTAATGATTTTAAATCAGTAAATGGTGATAGTGTTATTTATAATCCGCGGAATGGTTCTTATATACTTGAAAATTATTATGTTGTTCCAGGTTATATAAAAGGGGATACGAAGTTTTTCGATAATCTTAAGTTTTTAAATAGAGCAGGATTCTGTAGAACTTCTGCTCCAGAATTATTAGATATGACAAAAACGCAAGATGATGATTTTGGGGTTGTTGTATTTAGAATCAACGATACAAATGGTGGTATTATTCTTCCATATTTAGATGTAGTATCAGATGTTTCGCTTGAGAAGAAAAATAAATTTTTTGAAGAGCAAGAAACTTTACTCAGAAGTGCTTCAGTATATAATCCTGCTGTTATTGAAAACCAAGAAGCTTGGGGGGTAACACCTGATACTAAGAATATTTATATTGATTCTTGGGCAAATTTAATAAAAGCATCTTCTCCTGCTCAGAAAAAATCTATAATTGATAGATTAAAAAATTTATTAAAATAATTTAATATAAATATATATATAGGCAATTTTTAATTTTAGATTTTTTATTGACTATATGATGAATATAGATAGTAATATTAAACAAATTTCAGATAAATATTTAAGAGATGGATATATGGGGACTATTCAAAGTCTTAACAGCTTTAATGACAATAGCAAAGAATGGGATATTTGTTATAAATATAATCCTCCCAATAATATTTTATGTAATTTTTCACCATCTTTTTTTATTTTTGATAAAACAATGATTAATTCAATGGAAGGTTTTTTACAATCATTAAAAGTAAAAGATATTGAAACTCAGAGAAAAGTATGTCAATTACCAGGTTTTTTAGCAAAAAAAATGGGTAATTATCTTAGAAGAAGCGGACAATTTGATGGAGAACATTTATTTTGGCAAGGTCAATCTATAAATCGTAATACATCTGAATACCAAAATATTTTGGATAAAGTATATAAAGCAAAATATTTTTATGATAAAGAATTTCGTGAAACTTTAGCTCAATCTTGTGGTTATACCTTAACTCATAAAATAGGTAAAACATCTCCACAAGAAACAGTTTTAACAGAAGAAGAATTTATTAATCATTTGAATGAACTTAGGCATTCTCAATCAATTTCTGATGTTCTAAATATTTATATAGCTTCAATCAGAAAATTTATACCTAATAATATTAGTGCTTCAATTGTTTCTCATAATTTAGCTGATTTAAAAACTACTTTTATAAATTCTAATATATTATGTGGAGAAGATGTATTTAATAAAGAAGGTTATAAAATAAAATTACTTAAAAAGGCCGGTGTTAATAATGTTATACAAATAGATGCTTCACCTCAAGATCAGGAAAAAAATAGACAAAAATGTAGAGAAAATGGTCTTAGTTATTTCTGTTTTAATTTTAATCCTGAAAACTATGATAAATGTGCAAATGAAGATTTAAAAAATTTAATAGATATCTTTAATAAAAATGAAATATCTTATATTTGTTGTAATCAAAGACAAGAATGTAATCCTTTATTAGCATTAAATTTTATGTTTAATCCTAAAGCATACCTTTCAGATGCCATTATGTTTGGTTCTCCTAGAAAAAGGACAATAAATAATCTTGCTAAAATAGTTATGAATCATATTACACCAGAAACGAAAATGTCATTGGGCTGGAATGAAAAATTTGAAAAAGATTTAAATGACCGTAAAAAAGTTATATATGAAATCAATGAATAAATTTGTTCTTGGTTTAATTTTTTTGTAAAATGAACAAAAAACTTTATTTTTGAATGAGTTTGTATCCATAGTGAAACAAAGTTGAACAGTGTGTTCAAAAGATGAGTACTTTGTTAGCAAGGGTGACTGGGCAACAAAGTACGATAATAGATTAAATTTTATAGTTAGTTTAATTGAATAAAAAAAAAGAGCCTTTTAGCTCTTAAAAATGGTACCCCAAATAGAAAATAATTGGAACCAAATAATATCCGACATCTGCAAGTTTTATGAGCTAAGGAATATTGCTTAATTACTATTAAAGAAAGCATTCTGTTTAATCAGATAAGCATTTTAAGTTATATTTGTGCTATATTTTAAGTATACAAGTTCTCTAGGAATTATACAGAGTGGAAATTTCAAAAAAATTAAAAATAAATATTGGTAATTATGTAAAACGCTTAAAAGACATCGATTTTATGCAACCATTATACGAAGCAGTAGTAAATTCTATGGATGCAAATGCTAGTGTTATAAAAATACATTTTTTCAAAACAACAGATGTAGAAAATAGTAATAAACAAGATAATGCTCAAATAAATGGATTTGTCATTAAAGATAATGGAGACGGATTTAATAGTAAAAATGCAGACTCTTTTTTTGAAATGATGCAAATGAATAAAGATTTGGGAAAGTTAGGGAGCGGACGTTTTATTTGGTTAAAGGTCTTTGATAAAGTCAAGATTATAAGTCATTTTACAGATAAAGATGTAATAATTGATTTTGTAAGGTACTATGATGACATAAAATATGAAGAAACTAAGGTCAAGAATTCAGAAGTATTTACAGAAATTATTTTTTCGGAAGTAACACAAGAATATTCTGCTAAAAAACCTGTATATAACATTGATTATATTTGTAATAATCTGCAGGCTCAATTATTGCCTAAATTGTTACTTTGGAAACAACATAATAAAAATGTTAAAATTGAAATAGATGGAAAAAAAATAATTTCAAATGAAGATTTACCAGAGCTCAAGGTGTTGGATTTTGAGGTTTTAGGAAGTAATAATTATAAAACATATAAAGCAAATTTTAATTTATATTATCAAATTGTAAAAAATGATACAGGAAATGTCTCAACTTTTTATGTCGCACATGGTAGACAGGTAAAACCATTTACTAAAGAAGCTCAACTTCCGAAATTACCATCAGGAGTTACTGTTACGATGTTTTTAACTTCAACTTATTTTGATGACCATATTGGAGATGATAGAAACAATTTTGATATTGATATGAATAATGCAACAGAAGCTGCTCCAATAACAATATCAGACATAAATAATAAATTGAAAGTAGAAACAGACAAGATCATATTTGAAATTTTACCTGAAATAAAAAAGATAAATGACCAATCAAAGCTTGAGGCTATTAATGATGTGCCATATTTGGCTCAATATATTAATTCAGATATTAAAAGCATTAAAAATACTAAGGATTGGATAAAAGAGGCGAAAGAACAATTTGAGAAAGATGAAAAGCAAATTAAACGTGATTTTAAGAAGATATTACAAAATAAAAATATTCCTCAATCTGAGTATGAGCGTATACTTAAAGAATATACCCGAATTGGCGAAATCGAGCTAGGGCGGTACATTGCTTATCGCCAACAAATAATAAAACATTTAGAAAATTTATTAAAACAATCTTCTACTGAAGAAGGAATGCTTCATGACGTTTTTATTACTTATTTAAATAAAAATGATAAAAACTTAAAAAATAAAAAACAAATTTATGATAAATATACAGATGCAAATTTATGGTTACTTGATGATAAGTTTATGCCTTATAAATATGTTTTTTCAGATGAGAAAATAAGTGAAATCAAGAAACAAATTAAAAAAGAAAGTACTTTTTATAGTTTAAACAATACAGAGCCTGATATTACTATTTTTTATAACAGGGATAGTGAAAATTTTGACGTAGCGACTGTAGAGATAAAAGCTTTATTTATGAAGTCTGCTGAAGCAAAAAATAAGTCTATATCAATAGATGAAATAAATACTAATATTGCTATAATTAGAAATGAAATAAAAAATATTAATAATTTTTATGGCTTTATAATAACTAAACTAGATAAAAAAACTACTGAAAGATTGGAAGCTAATGATGCAATGAAGCTCTATAGTGATGGTGATATACCATATTATTATTTTTACAATAAAAATAATAATGCACATACATATATTGTAGATATAGAGTCTTTAATAAAAGATGCGGATATGAGAAATAATGTATTTCTTGATATTTTAAAACAAGCTCCTAACAAAATCGAATAATTTATATTTATTTAATGAAATAGAAAATATTCGTTTTTACTCTATTCCAATACTCCGCCTGCGGAAGTTCTTTAAATTTATAGATTTTTCTGTTGACTCCAAGAGTATTTATGTAAGAGTAATAACCTTCAAACACAATAAATAAGTTCTCTTTTATCCAGTCTCCGTCTGCAAATTGCCGCTTTGTTGTTATATAAATCACTCTTGCATTAGATGATAATTCGGAGGGTTCAGCTGTTACTAATATACCACCTGTAACGGATTGAAGTACCTTAGCTCCTGAGCCTTTTGAAATTACATAAATGCCATTTTTCTGCGGTTGCTTTGCAATATTCCAACCCCAGAGTATTTCTCTAAAATCTACATTATCAATAAAATAAGGTGTTGTAATTTTGGTAGCGGATTTTTTCTGCTTAGTTTCATAGCTTAGGCTATAGTTATAAATTTCTTTTGCCCATTTATCCCACGATGAAATACTTTTATCATAAAATGAAATAGCATCAAGGTAGTAATTTTTATTGGATATATCCGAAGTTTTTACGTAATTTAATACTTCCTGTTCGGATGCAGTCTTATTTAATTTCCCATAATAAACAAGTATATCTTTTACAGTTTGTATATGCCATTTTTTCAGTTCTTTATACTGCCAAATAAAAGTGTTTATACCATCGTATAAATATTTGTTAAAAGCCATATCATTCTGATTTGATTTATATTGTAAATAAGGTTCTTCTATTTTTTTGATATCTTCATCACGGATTTCTTTGTTGGTCTTCTTATTTACTCTCACATGATTAGGACTTACTGTTTTAAAGTATTCAGATAATAGCCTATCAATGGAATTATACTTTGCAAAACCAATCATTGATTTGCTCAATATCCCATCTTTTTCTGCATTCTTTATATCACTTAGAAAATAGTCTTTTCCTTCTAATGAGTATATTTTACTATTATTACCTTCTAAATCTGTAATTTCTATATTTAACTTTTTGCTATTATTAATTAATTTTAAACATTCTTTTTCTGATAAGTTAATAGTGGAAACATTATTTATTTTTTGAATAAGAGAATTCTTTTTTATACCATTTAACTCCGCAGGCGAACCGTGCTCTACGTTTGTAATTAAAAGCGGCATAGACAAGTCCAAATTATATTTATAAATACTTATACCAATTCCTTTTTTCTTGAGAACAGATTTGATAGTATTTGTAAAGCCTTCTCTATTGCTCAGAATTACAGTTTTTTCATTGAGAGCATTGCTAATTTCTTGTTGTGATACTGTGAGAGTAATTTTTTCGCTGTTATTTAGTAATGATAAACATTGGATATCACTTAAGCTGTCCGTCTTTTCACCATTAATACTTATAATATACCAGTTTTCAGGAATGCCAGCTGCAGCGGCAGGCGAGTTTGTTTGCACTGCTCTTATTTGTAAAGGTCTTACTTTACCCAAAGAGCTTTTTCTCACTGCTTCAATTCCTGTGCCAAAGCTCTTTGCATCTGCTGTTATATGTAGCAATAGCAATGTAAGAATTATTAAAAAGACCTTTTTCATGTTCTTATCCTTTATCTCTATCGTTATATTACAAAGTCAAACTGTATAGTCAAGACAAAACTGTAATTTAAAATGATTATATCTCAATCTCAACAATTAAATCAACTCAAAACTACATTTTGAATTTATGTAAATTAGTATTCTGATTTACTACTATGAATATAATGCTGAATTGAGGTATTAGTTGTGGATAACAGAAAACTTTTAGGTTTGAGAATAAAAGAATTACGCAAAAGAGCTTCGCTAAGTCAGGAAGTTCTTGCAGAAAAAGCAGGTATTGAGCCAACATCACTCAGTAATATTGAAAATGGCAGAAATTTTCCATCATTTATTACATTAGAAAATATAATGCGGGTATTAGGAGTCGGATATTTTGATGTGTTTCAATTTGCACAATATGCACCCGCTGAGGATTTAATCCAAGAAATTACAACAATCTTAAAGGATAATCCTGAACGAGTAAAGGATGCTTATAGAATTATTAAAGCTCTTGTTGATTAATTTAACGGTGGCTTACGGTGGAGTTTGTAAAATTTTATTAAATCTCTAAAGAATTATACTTGCATGTATGATTTAACTATGTCAATATAAAACTATACATTAGTGTATAATTTTAAAAGAGGTTATTAATATGACAAGTTCTAAAAAGCTAAGTTCCATAAGTCAAAAGACATTTTTGCAAATTAATTCCCTTTTGGAATTTGATAACATAGTTGGAACTATAGATTATGAAAAAGTCTTATCCGAAGTTGAAAATGTTAATAAACCTCGTTACTATCCTCAACAAATTATTAAATTAATACCCGAAATAACATCACGAAAATTAAACGATTGGGATGCTAAGGGATTACTTGTTAAACATCGAGAGAGTAACAACGGCTGGCGGTTGTTTTCACTTGCTGATGTCGTTCGGTTACGGATTATTCAGGATTTAAAAACTTATGGAATGTCTAATATTCAAATACAAAAAGCACTGACTGATATTTTTGAAGTAAACGACACGAAACGACAGTATTTATTTGAAACATTTTTAAATATATGTGCGACAGCAAGAAAAGTCGTTATTATTGTGGAATTTGATGGGAGTGCATCTTTGTACCTTGAGGACTCTGCTTACGTTAATTTAAAAATGGATAAAAACTGTTGCAAACCTGTTTTAATTCTGCCATTTTACGACTACTGTATGACATTTATGCCACATAACGGTTATAAAATGACTGTAACTACCTCTGAGGTTGTAAACGAGCAAAATAGAGCTAATTTAGGCGTAATTGCGGATTGCTTAATTGATGAAGAATGCAGAGAAATAAGTTTAAAAAAGAGTAATGGCAAATTAAATATTAAACCAAAACGGTTTAATAAGAATGTATCAAAGCAAGATTTTATAAAATACATACAAAATCTTGATGAAGAAAGTTTTAAAGACATAAGAATTTCATTGCAAAATGGAAAGATAACAACATTGAGCGAAGAAAATTCAATTTTAGGCTGAGTTATGACGGAAACCCTCCGAATAATTTAAGCAGGTACGACAATTTTATTTTAAGGCGGCAGAAACCCTCTGAACCTTAATACAAAGGCAAAAGGATGGATAACCATGCTTAGTATTAAGGCGTGCAGACATAGTCTTGGAAAGTATGCCAAAAATTTGGATGATAGCGAAGTTGAGGCTATCAGGGATTTAATGTACCAATTAGCATTTGTAGTGGTAGAAGATTACCTAAATAAATGCTCTAAAGTTGTGCCGATTACGGCAGAAAGGAAGAAAAATGAAAGACGATGATTTTATGAAGTTATTACAAAACCCTGAGTTTAAAAACTCTCCCATAGGAGAACTTCAAAATAGTTTACAGGAGGCTTTTAAAAGGTACGAATGGAGAATGAGAAGTGAACGCATAAAAGCAGGAATTAGAGAAGCAAAATTAAGAAAAGCGGGTAAGGCGGAGTAATTCCGACTTCTAATGAAAGGAGAAATTTATGAGTAACGCAATTATTTATACAAGAGTTTCAACGAAAAATCAGGCAGAAGAAGGTTACAGTTTAGCAGGTCAGGAAAAAGACTGTAAAGTTTTTGCGGAAGTAAATGGATATAAGGTGTCAAAAGTGTTTGTTGAAAAAGGTGAAAGTGCTAAAACACAGGATAGAACCGAATTGCAAAATCTTATGAAATTTTGTATCGCAAACAAAAAGAATATTGATGCAATTATAATTTGGAAAATTGATAGATTAACCAGAGATATCAAGGATTTTTACAGACTACAGGAATTTTTTACAAAGTTAAATATTAGAGTTTTATTTGCAAGAGAGAATAACGGAGATTCCGCAACCGATAGATTAACCCGAAATCTGATGGGTGTTTTAGCACAATATGAAAATGACCAAAAAGCAGAAAGGGTAACCAACGGCATGAAAACCGCTTTTTTACAAGGTCATTGGATGTGGAAAGCTCCTATTGGGTATATTATGAAAGACGGTAACATTGAACCAGACCCCAAAACGGCACATTACATTAAAAAGATTTTTAAACTTTTCGCAACTGGATTGTATCAGCAGGTGCAAATAATTAAAATAATGGCTGATGATGGATTCAAGATTAATACTAATATGCTATGTCGTATGCTGAAAAATCCACTTTACAATGGTTATATGTATAAAAAGGAATGGTCGGAAGAACCCATCAGAGGAATTTTCGAACCATTAATATCAGAAGCTGAATTTAATAAAGTTCAAGATATTTTAGAGGGTAGAAAACCTGTTATTACTGCATATAAGCGAAATAATCCCGAATTCCCGCTAAGACAGTTCATTACCTGTCCTAATTGCAACCAACCATTAACAGGAAGTAAATCTAAAGGAAGAAAAGAAAAATATGCCTATTATCACTGCCACAATAAAGATTGTTCTCTTAAGTTCAGAATCAGAAAAGACAGGTTAGAAAAAATATTTGTAGATTATTTAAACAATATAAAACCTGAACAGAATTTACTTAATTTATTTGAAGCAACGGTAAAAGATGTTTATAACGAAAAGTTATCAATAAGATTAAATAGTCAAAAGCAGGTGCAAAACAAGTTAATTGAACTTAAAAACAGAAAAAGTAAGTTAATTGATTTAAGGCTGGATGGAATAATAAGCGAGGAGGATTATAAGTTTAAAACGGAGCAATTATCTGAAGAAATACAAGAAAATGAGTTTCGCTTACGTGAGATAGACGAAATTGACAATAACTTATGTAAATGCCTTAAATATGCCTGTAAAATGATTGAGAATATTGATACATTATGGATAAATGGAGATTTAGACTTAAAACAAAGGTTGCAAAAATTAATTTTTCCTAAAGGTTTGATGTACTATTCAAACGATTTTCGAACCGCTGAAATCTCAAGTCTATTCATTAAAAAAGACACCTTTAAGGTGTCTTATAATCATATGGTACTCCCAAGGGGATTTGAACCCCTGCCGCATCCGTGAAAGGGATGTGTCCTAGGCCTCTAGACGATGGGAGCCTAACAACATTTATAGTTTATCTAAAGCATAAATTAGAGTCAAGCTTTTTTTAAAATTAGTTATTTATTTTTTCTAAAAGTTTTTTTGCTGCTATTTCCGGTAATTCAGAATACATTATTCCTTCTGTTATTGCAAGTCTATTAACACAATTTTTTATTATATTATTATTGTTTAAATAATTATTATTGCCTTTTATAAAAAAAGGAATATTTATATTTGTATTTAACCATTCTAAATATTGAATGTCAGAAAAGTTAGTGATTATATAGTCAGCACCATTCATTTCTGCATCTTTTGCTTGTTCTTGAGAGTGAATATTCATCCCAATTATTGCATTTTCACCAAGTAAGTTTCTAGCATTTTTTATATCAATATCATTTTGCCCAAGATGAACGCCATCTGCCTCCAAAATTTTAGCTATATCTACTCTGTCATTTACTATAAATAATGCATTGTAAATAGAACAAAGTTCTCTTATTTTTTTCCCTATTTCAATAATTTTTTTTGCTCCCAAATGTTTTTCTCTATATTGAACAATCTGAACACCTCCGTTTAAAGCAGATGCTATAGCATTTAGAAAATTATCGGTGTTATAAAAAATGTCAGAATTTGTTATAAGGTATAATTTCTTATTTTTAAGTCTTAATTCATTTAATTTCATAGTAATTCTTTATATCTTTTCTTATATACCTGATTGATTATGTTATATAGGTCATAGTCGAAGCTTTTTATTTTACTTATCTTTTTATTATAAAAAAAAGAAACATTAAATTACAGGGGTATTTTGCTTGAGAGGTCTATCTAAAAGAAAATATAAAGAAATGAATCTGTATGATTTGATTTGTACAGCTCAAGAAGATAATTATGATGCTTTAGAAGAAATAATAAGACGTGAACAAAAAAATATATATGCATCATTTTGTTATTTGGGAGCAAATAAAGAAAACATTTCAGATTTAACACAGGAAGCTCTATTTCGGATGTCTAAGAATATAAAAACTCTGAAAAATCCCAATCTTTTTAAGTCTTGGCTAAGCCAGATTGTTTCTAATCTTTTTTATGATGAACTTCGAAAAAAACAAAAAGTTCCAGATTCAGTTTCTATAGATTCTTATTGGTTGAATGATGAAAATAGTGATAATTGTGTTCTTCATATCTGTGATAATACTACAAAACCTGATGATAAAACCCTAAATAGAGAACTTACTGATGTTATTAGAGAAACTATATGTCAACTTCCTGAACATTTTAGACTTGTTATCATTCTTAGGGAATTACAAGGTTTAAGTTATGAAGAAATTGCTAAAATAACAAAAACAAATGTTGGTACTGTTAAATCAAGAATAGCAAGAGCTAGAAATAAAATGCAGGAATGCCTCAAACCATATTTAAATTAAAGGAGACTAAACTTGAATAAATTCGTTTGCAAAAAAGTTGTTTCAATGCTTTTTTTATATATTGAAAATAAGCTAGATGATGAAGACAGAGCTTTTATTGAAAATCATTTTCAATATTGTCCCGATTGCTATAATAAGTATTTAGAAATGAAAGAAATTATAAAAAATCTTCATTTTGAATATGAAAAATTATTGAATGAATTTGAAAGAATTGAATCAAATCAAATATTTAATATTAGAGAATATGAGTTATTCTATAAAAATATTTCCCCTTATATTGATGATGAATTATCTTATGATGATAGTATCAAGTTTAGAAAATATTTATTAAAATCCAAATCAGCTCGTAAAGAACTTGCAAATGCTTATGGCTTAAAAAATAATATTAAACATTCCTTCGATAATTTTAGGGATAAGTTAAATATTAATTTTTCAAAAAAAATAGTAAAAAAGTTGCAGGAAGAAAATAAATATTCTTTTGATAGTGTATATAAAAGAGCTGCTATTGTAATAGGTTTTATGATTTCAACATTGATTTTAGTTTCTGTATATATGGGGTTTAGCTATATGAGTGAATCTTTTGCCAAAAATATATCAGAACCTCAAGTCATTAAAACTATTGATATGCCTCAAGATAGTGAAATGGTAGAGTTTACTTTTGATAATGAAGGGGAAGCTTTATTAACTGCAAAATAGATTGTTCTTGATATAATTTTATAAGAGAAACAAGGAGCAATTTATGAAATTTTTGCATTCAATGATAAGAGTTAAAAATATTGAAGAATCTCTAAGATTTTATATTGATTTTCTAGGATTAAAGCTTATTAAAAAAAATTCATTAGAAGACTGTGATTTATATTTCCTTGGTGAAAGTGCGTCTGATTGTCAAATAGAACTGACTTATAATTATGATACTCCAAAAGAAGGTTATAAGAATGGCAATGTATTTGGTCATTTCGCTTTTCAAACAAATGATATGCAAAAAATAACCGAAAAAGTTGAAAAAATGGGATATGAATTTTTATATAAACCATTTAATCTTGAGTTGAAAGATTCCAATGGAAATATTCAATTTTTATGTGTTGCATTTATAAAAGATCCGGATGGTAATGAAATAGAATTAATACAATCATAATTTATATTGTCTGAAAAAATTTCAATTACACTTTTAGATTATTGTGATTTTTTGCAAAACGAACCAAAAAATTTATTTTGAGTGATTTTGTATACGTAATGAAATGGAAGTGAGTTATGTTTTAAAAAAGATTAGTGATTTATTAGTGTGGATTACTAGATAACAATAATAGATTAAATAAGATTTAAAGAAGCTAATTTATTATTTTGAATTAATTCAAGACATATTTTGTTTATTTCTTCTCTAATTTGAGTTTTCGGAATATTTTCATTAAAAAGATATTCATATAAATCATCAAATAATTTATCAAAAGAGAATTCTCGTCCTTGAAATTTAAATAATTTTACACCATTTTCAATAAGTTTATTTATAATATCTTTATTCATTCTTAGTGGAATATAACCTTCTTTATTTATCATACAAATTTTAGATAGTGTATCTATATAATCTTCTTGGTTTATAAGATCTAGAGCATATTTATCATATATTTCATAGTGTTTATATGCAGATAAGCAATTATAATGGCAATTTTGATTAATTAGTACTTCAATTCTATCAATATCCTTAATAAGAGAATTAATTTTTGTAATATTTTCAATTGTCCATTCTGGTCTTACAACAATAATATCATATTTATCTAACATTTTTTTATAAAATAATGTTTCGTCAAAGGAAGGATTTTTGATGTATTCTTTTGTTGCTTTTATAACAGAACAAATTAATTTTGCTTCTTTATATCTGGATTTTATATGTTTATATAACATATCAGTAGTAACAATAAAATAACAGTTGTGCTGAACAGCAAGATCTAATAAAGAATTAGCAAAATTATCATTTAATAATTCTTTTTGTTCCATAACAGAGTTGAATGTAAATAAAGGAGTAACATTATATTTTTTAATTTTATATAAATATTTATTTATGCTATTTAAAGAAAGTTTTAAATCGGAACGACGTCCTCCTGCCCAAGCACAAGAAACAGAACCATAAATATATTTTATGGGGTTATATTCATTCTCAAGTAGTTTATTTAATATAGGGATAAATATGTCATTACAAAATAGAAAAGGCATTACATATTGAATTCCATTATATTTTACATAATTAGATTTCATTTTGTTCTCCTTTTATAATAATTAATATATACTACTTTTAAAATTAAGTCTAATTATATTTTATGATACAATTTCATAAAAAGGAGAATAAAATGATTTCAAGTGCAATTAATTGTGATATAAAAGATATAAGTTTAGCAGAACAAGGTAAAAATAATATTGAATGGGCATATAAAGATATGCCTGTTTTAGCACAAATTAGAGAAAGGTATAAAAAAGAACAACCATTTAAGGGTATAAGAGTTTCAAGTTGTGTACATGTAACAAAGGAAACTGCAAATTTAGTTATTACCATGAAAGAAGGCGGAGCTGATGCCATTCTTGTTGCTTCAAATCCTTTATCAACTCAAGATGATGTTGCTGCAGCTCTGGTAAAATATTGGAATATCCCTGTTTATGGCTATAGCGGTGAAGATAAAGAAACATATAAGAAACATGTTCAAGTAGCTTTAAATCATAAACCTCAATTTATTATAGATGACGGCTGCGATATTGTTGCTACTATTCATTCTCAAAGAAGAGATTTAATACCTGAAATAATTGGTTCTTGCGAAGAAACAACAACTGGAATTATTAGACTTAATGCTATGGAAAAAGAAAATGAACTTAAATTTCCTGCATTAGCTGTTAATAATAGTTTAACAAAATATTTATATGATAACAGATATGGAACAGGCCAAAGTGCTATAGATGGAATAATAAGAGCAACTAACATATTACTTGCAGGAAAAACATTTGTTGTTTGTGGCTATGGATGGTGCGGTAAAGGTGTTGCAATGAGAGCGAAAGGTCTTGGCGCTAATGTTATTGTAGTTGAAGTTGATCCTTTAAAGGCTTTAGAAGCAGCTATGGAAGGTTATAGGGTTATGAAAATAGCTGATGCTTCTAAAATCGGTGATATATTTATTTCTATAACCGGTGATATTAATGTTGTTGATGTACACCATATGCTTACTATGAAAGATGGAGCTATGGTTTGTAATGCAGGACATTTTGACGTTGAAGTTAATGTTAACGGTTTAAAGAAAGAAGTTATTGAAATAAAGAAAATCAGACCGTCATTGGAAGAATATAAATTAAAAAATGGTAAGTCAATTTTAGTTTTAGCTGAAGGTCGTCTCGTAAATTTGGTTGCTGCTGAAGGTCATCCTGCTTCTGTTATGGATATGAGTTTTGCTAACCAAGCATTGGGGGCTGAATTTATTATTAAAAACAGAGGTAAACTTCAAAATAAGGTTTATACTCTACCAAAATCTACTGATATAGAAATTGCTAATTTAAAACTTAAAGCAATGGGTATAGAAATAGATATTTTAACTCCTGAACAAGAAAAATACCTTAATAGTTGGTCTGTTGGTACTGCTTCTTAGTTAATTATTAATATTTATTCTTATATAGAAATTTTTATATTATGGTAAATTTATTTTTAACAAAAAAATGTAATTTAAAATGCTCATATTGTTTTGCTGATGAATTTGTAAATAAGGGTTGTGAAGAGTTTTCATTGGAAAATATAAAAAAAGCAATAGATTTTATTAAAACTGATGGAACATCGCGTATCGGATTAATTGGTGGTGAGCCTACTTTGTATACTTATTTTTCTAAAGTATTAGATATGTTGAATGATGATGAAAATATAGATAGTATTTCTATTTTTACAAATGGACTTGAAATAGATAAATATTTTGATCAAATAAAAGCTGAAAAGTTTTCTTTATTGGTTAATTGTAATTCCCCTAAAAATATTGGTTGCAAATATCATAAATTAGAAGAGAATATAGCAAAATTAGCAGAATTAAAAGGTGAAAAATGTATTTTAGGAATAAATCTATATTCAAAAGATATGGATTATTCTTATATTTTTGAATTATTAAATAAGACAAATAATAAAATATTAAGATATTCGATTGCTATACCAAATGTAATAAAAGAAAAAACAGAAAATATCTTAGATGCTTGTAATATGATGAAACCATTATTATTAGCTTTCTATAATGACTGCTTAAAAAATAAAATAATTCCGTTTAGTGATTGTAATTGTTTACCTATATGTATTTATACAAGAGAAGATATGAAAATCCTAATTGAACTAGATAATATGGCCAAAAAACAAGGAAAGTTTAATAGTCCAATAAGAAGTTGTATCACTTGTACGCCGGTAATTGATATATTGCCTGATTTGAATGCAGTAAGATGTTTTGGACTTTCAAAATATATGAAAGTTGATATTTCAACATATAAAACAGTTAAAAATTTGACAGCATATTTTTCTAATACCATAGATATTTATGCAAAATTGTCTTTTGTTTCAAAAAAATGTAAAAATTGTAAAATGCGCCTTATTGATAAGTGCGGAATTTGCTATACTTATAAAATAAAGCAAATTGAAAAACTAAAAAATATAATATAAAAAATATAATTGAAACCCTTATTTTATCCATTGTAGGAATATTATAAAGAAATGTTTATAGAAAAGAAAAGATTACCTAAATATTTACAAAGAGGAATAATCGATACTGAAAAAACAAAAACGGTAAGAAAAATTTTACGTTCTAATTGTTTAAATACAGTATGTGAAGCAGCCAGGTGCCCTAATAAAGGAGAATGTTATACTAATAATACTGCAACTTTCCTTATTATGGGTAATAATTGTACACGAAATTGCAGATTCTGTAATATAAACTATGCAAACCCTGAGCCTTTAGATATTCTGGAGCCTCTTAAAATAGCTGATGCCGTTTTAAAATTGGGTTTAAATTATGTTGTTATCACTTCTGTTACTCGTGATGATCTGGTTGATGGTGGGGCTAATCATTTTGTTTGTGTTATTAATAAAATTAAAAAAATTAATCCAGATGTTAAAATTGAAGTATTAACACCTGATTTCAAGGGAAATCATAATAGTATTGATATTGTTATTCAAGCAAAACCGGATGTATTTAATCATAATATAGAAACAGTTCCTTCTTTATATAAAAAAGCCAGACCTCAGGCTGATTATTACCGTTCTTTGAATTTTCTGCAATATATTAAATTAAAATCTAATATATTAACTAAAACGGGTTTAATGGTTGGACTTGGTGAAACAAAAGATGAACTTATTTCTGTTTTTGAAGATTTAGCGAAAATAAATTGTGATATTGTCACTATTGGTCAATATATTGCTCCTTCGAAAAAACATTTAGAAGTTGCAAAATATTATGAACCTTATGAATATAAGGAACTAGCAGAAATTGCTAAAAAAATAGGTATTAAACATACATTTTTTTCACCTTTAACAAGAAGTTCTTATAAAGCTAAAGATGTATTTAATTGTTAAATTTGTTTTTCTCTTCTATAGTTTTCGAAATAAAGTATTATTCTTTCTTTGAATATCATAAAGAAAATACCAACACCTACTAACATTATAGAATTTAGGAAAATAAACAATACAATTCTATTTCCATTTAATAGAAATGGCATATTAAAATATAAAACGCTAAAAAGCATTATAATAGATAGTAATAAAAATATTACTGAAAAATACGTAGCAAACTTATGCATACAAAACCGCCTTTTCTTCTTCTTAAAATAAATAAAATTACACTAAAAAATCAGACCCTCACTTCATGTGTCAGATGAATAAGAAGATAAACATTTTAATAATATTTTTCTCATGCCATTATTATATCATTTTTTTTTATAAAAAAAAAGACCTGATCTTTAAAGATATTAATAATTAAATTTTTTAATATATGTCTATATAAAAGAAGTAATATATTTTTCCCAGGAATGAAAATCTTTAGTTAATTTTTTATATATTGGTAATTCTATTTTATATTTTTCTGCTAGCTCAACAATATAAAATAAAATGAAAAATATCTCTGGTATATTATTTGTTTTTATAGATTCAAGAACAGAAGAAGTAAGAGTTTTGGGCCAATTTTGTATTTCATTTATAATTTCATTATAAAACTCTTCTTTATCTTTAATACTAAGTTTTTCTGCAAGGATTGATTGCTCTTTTGTTAAGTCTTTTAAAAAGTCAAAAGCTTCTTTATCAGATAGAATTTCTCCTAAATTTTTTTTATATATAAATCCCGTGATAGAAAGAATACTATTAAAACAATTTTTTTTATAAACTTTATATAAGATTTCTTTGCCTGAATATAACTTGCAAGGAATTTTAAAATTATCTAATATTACTTTTAATTTTTCCAGCTTTTTCTTTAATGGAAAATCTTCAGACTTATACCCGTAATAAAATCCGCTATTCCCTATTTGTTTAATAGAAAAAATTTCATCTCTTAGAAAAGGACCATCTGCATATCCGTATATTATATTGTTAGTTTTTAATTTTTTGGTTAGCAAATCTGTATATCCATAACCTGTAACAAGTGGAATAATAATTGTTTCTTTTTTGGAACAAAATTTAATTATTTTAAGAATAGAGTTTATTTCTGTTGCTCGAACACAAATAAAAATATAATCTGCTTTTTTGTGGTAATTAGCATTTTTTATACAAATAGGAATTTGAAATGGTTTGCAATTATCAATCATTTCTGATGAGAAATTATAGGTTTTGTTTTTGGAAAAATATTCAAGAGAGTAGTTTCTTGCAATGATTATTGGCTTTATATTATTTAATCTAAATAGTGCATTTAACGTTAATCCAACACAACCTCCACCTATAATTAAAATTCTAGGTCTTTTGAAATTTGAAAAAATTTTCTGTATTAAATTATTTAGATTCATAAATTTTATCTTTTCATGTTATTTTTTTTCACATTCAAAAACAATTTTTTCATCTTTTAACTTAAGAACAATTTTGTCCCCTGATGTGTATTTCCCAGATAGAATTTCTTCAGCAAGTCCATCTTCAATACGTTTTTGAATTAAACGTCTTAAAGGTCTAGCTCCGTATGCTTCAGAATATCCTGCCTCACCTAAATAATCTTTTACTTCATCAGTCACTTCAATTGTTAGATTTTGAGATGCTAAACGTTTAAATAAATCATTTAACATTAAATCAACAATTTGACGAATTTCAGGTTTAGATAAGTGAGCAAATACAATAATGTCATCGATTCTGTTAAGAAATTCAGGTCTAAATGCTTTCTTCATTTCTTCCATAACAGTTTCTTTTAAGTGTTCATATTTATCTTTTTGTTCATCAGACGCAACAGAAAATCCAAGTTTACTTGTTGTGGTAATCATACTTGCACCAACGTTACTTGTCATGATTATTATTGTATTCTTAAAGTTTATATGTCTTCCTTTTGAATCAGTTAAACGTCCGTCATCTAATATTTGAAGCATTATATTAAATACATCAGGATGGGCTTTCTCAATTTCATCAAAAAGAATAACACTATATGGTTTCTTTCTTATTATCTCTGTTAAATGACCGCCATCATCATAGCCTACATAGCCTGGAGGTGAACCTATTAATTTTGCTGTTGAATGTTTTTCCATAAATTCTGACATATCAACACGAATCATATTGTCTTCACTTCCAAAAACAGCTTCAGCTAAAGCTTTTGCAAGTTCTGTTTTACCAACACCGGTAGGACCTGAAAAAATAAAGCTTCCAATAGGTCTATTTGGTGCTTTTAATCCGACTCTTGCACGTCTAATTGCTTTTGATAATGCTACTACAGCTTGATCTTGGCCTATAACTCTGTTATGCAGTGTTTCTTCAAGTTTTAATAGTCTTTCACTTTCGCCTTCTGTTATTTTAGTTGTAGGTATACCAGTCATCATACTAACAACTTGAGCAACTTGTTCCGCTGTTACAGTTGGTTTATTTTCCTCGTTATCTTCTCGCCACTTTAATGACATTTCACGAATTTTTTCTTTTAAATCAGCTTCATCATCTCTCAGATTTGAAGCAGTTTCAAATTCCTGATTTCTTATGGCATCTTCTTTTTGCTTGATAACTGCTTTTAATTGTTTTTCCAGTTCTTTTCCTTCAGGAGGAAGTGCACTTGTTTGAATTCTCAATTTTGATGCAGCTTCATCTATAATATCTATAGCTTTATCTGGAAGAAATCTGTCTGTTATATATTTATATGAAAGTTCTGTTGCTGCAACTATTGCATCATCAGATATCTTCAATTTATGGTGTTCTTCATATTTTGGTTTCAAACCTTTTATAATTTCAATGGTATCATCAACCGAAGGTTCTTCAATAATGATTGATTGAAAACGTCTTTCTAGTGCAGGATCTTTTTCAACATATTTTCTATATTCATCTAATGTTGTGGCTCCTATAACTTGAATTTCTCCTCTTGAAAGAGCAGGTTTTAGGATATTTGCTGCATCTATTGCGCCTTCTGCAGCACCTGCACCGATAAGAGTGTGCATTTCATCTATAATAAGAATTATATTTCCGGCTTGACGAATTTCATCCATAATCTTTTTAAGACGTTCTTCAAATTCGCCTCTGTATTTAGTACCGGCAACAAGTAATCCCATATCAAGTTGAATAACCTTTTTGCCTTCTAAAATATCCGGAACTTCCGAATTAACTATTCTTGCGGCTAGACCTTCGACAACTGCTGTTTTCCCTACTCCGGGTTCTCCTAAAAGAACAGGATTATTTTTTGTTCTTCTTGCAAGTATTTGTATTACACGCTCAATTTCTTTTTCTCTACCAACTACTGGATCTAATCTTTGTTCTTGAGCTGCTAAAGTTAAATCAGTTCCAAATTCATCTAAACTTGGTGTTTTTGTTTTTCCTGAAGAGGATGAAGATGTAGATGCCGCTTGGGTTGGTTTTGTTTCACCAAGCATTTTTATTACATTACTTCTTATTTTATTTAAATCTACACCTAAATTTTCTAATACTCTTGCAGCAACACCTTCTCCTTCTCTTATTAAACCTAAAAGAAGATGTTCTGTCCCTATATAATTGTGTCCAAGCTGCCTTGCTTCATCCCAGGATAATTCAAGGACTCTTTTTGCTCTTGGCGTAAAAGGAATTTCTACTGCAACAAAGCCTGAACCTCTGCCTATAATTTTTTCTACTTCTACTCTGGCATCTTTTAGCGTTACTCCCATTGCTTTTAATGTTTTTGCAGCAACTCCTGTTCCTTCGCCTATTAACCCTAGTAATACTTGTTCCGTACCTACAAAATTATGACCTAGTCTTCTTGCTTCTTCTTGTGCAAGCATTATTACTTTTATAGCCTTTTCCGTAAAACGTTCAAACATTGCTTTACTTCTCCTAATAAGACTCTATATAATTTATTTTACATCATAATATAAATTATACAATCAATTGCATAAATCTTTCAATCTATTATATGCAGGATAATATCCATTATTAACTTCTTCTGATTTCTTAAATGATTTTATTGCCATATCTTTTTTGTTCTGTATTAAATATATTTCTCCAAGTATATAATGGGTTTCAGGATCTTTATAACAAATATTTAAACTCTTTTTTAATAATTCTTCTGCTTCTTTTTCAAAATTATTATTTTTTAGTACTCTTGCACTGTATTTATATATTTCTTTGTTAAATCTTTCTAAATAATAATTTTTATTTAATATTTTTTTTATTATTTCATATTGTCTTGCTTTAAATAGCATTTCTAAATCTTGTTCATAAAAATTTCTTATTTGAAAATATGTTGGATATATATCTTTTACGTCATTATACAAATTTATTAAAAATAATATCCAATTAACAAAAGAAGAAGAATCATTAATTGATGATAAAATATCTTTTGCTTTTTCTATTTCTCCTTCTAAAAACTTGCAATAACCGCATCCTGGTATATTTTTTGCTTTATAAAAAAAGTTAAATGCTATATCATAGTTTGTTTCTTCTAAATTTATTTTTCCTAAAATATTAAAACTCCAAGATTTATTTGAATTCATTAGTAATTCTTTTATCTTGGAGTAGTCTTTTTTAATATAAAAAAGTTCTTCTAATTCCGTTTTGTTCATATTTTAATTAGGCATTAGCATCATATTTGACATCATCATTGTTTGTATCATTTCGGGTGTCATTTGAGTATTATTACCATTTGTTGTTTGATAATAATTCATTAAATTGTTATTTTGACCCTTATTGTTTGTTGTTTCAAGAATCATAGCAAGATTTTTTATTTCAGTATTCCTTTTTATATTTTCTATTTCATTTGCCATTTTATCAGGTGAATCAATACTTGCTTTATTTGCATTGATTTCTAATTGTTTCATTTTTGCTTTTTCTTGCATAATAAAATCTTTTGCTGATGGGTGAATGTTATTATTATAATACCCATCTATAAGTCTTTCTATTTCAATTTCATCTGCACTTCTTGTATCTTGATTTAATGATGCAAAATATTGATCTAAGAAATTAAGCGGGTCTGCTTTTAATTTATTAATTTCATCATATGTAAAATCTTGATACTGGCATCTTGTTGGATTATCCATACATACTTTTGCTTGTATTGCATATGATGTAAGTTTAGGTACTGAATTTATTTGAACAACTCTATCAAATGCTTCGTGGGCTTCATTTTTCATTGCTATATTCATATATGAATTTCCCAAATAGTACCATGCTATAGCACTTGAAGGATCATTTTTTACATACATTCTTAAATCAGAAATGCAGCCAAGATAATTTTTATCTTTATATTTTGTAATTGCTTCTTTTATTATTCCAGTTCCTTCTGAACTGGTAAAGGCATTTGCAGTTTGAATGCAAAATGTTGTTATTACTGCTGTCATTATTAATACAATAAAAGTTTTCTTCATTTTTGTATCCTCTTATATTGTTTTTTACTTAGTAAAAAACAAATTATTTATTATAGATTATATACCTATTTTTGTAAAAAGTTCCAGTTTTAAATATATTATAAAAATAATATTCCTTTAAAAAAATAAATTAAACGTATGAATTTTTAATTAGAACAAAAAAATACATATTTTATAGGAATTTATATTTTTCTAGTCATTTACATGAATGATAATTTAAGAAAGTACTATATTAACATTTGTAACATGTGTATAATGTTATATGTATCTGTTGAGTAATATGTTATGGAAAATTCATAGTACAGATTTGTGCGGAGGAAAAATGAAGATAAAGTTAAAAGAAACAGTAAAGATAAAAAAAGGCTGGAGTTTATATAAATTAGCTAAAGTTTTAAATTTGCCGCAACAAACTGTATATTCTTGGGCAAGTGGTAGAACTCAGCCTTCTTATGAAAATATGGATAGACTATGTGAAACGTTAGGGTGCAGTATTGGTGATTTATTTGAGTCTGAACCTGTTCAACAAAAACTCGATTTTGCTGTAAATCAGTAAAATTAGGTATTTAAGTGTGCTTCATTAACTATTTCTTCAATATTTATTGAAGTAGTTTCTCCTTTATTAGATAAAAATATTAAATATTCAATATTCCCTTTTGGTCCTTTTATTGGTGAATATGTTAAACCTTTTATTATTAGGTTTAAAGATTTTGAATAATCAACAATGTTATTTATAACCTCTATGTGAATGTCTTTTTCTTTTATTACCCCATTTTTACCTACTTGTTCTTTGCCTGCTTCAAATTGAGGTTTTATTAAAGATACAATTTCAAAGCAATTATTATCAGCAAGTTTTATTATATTTGTAATAACTTTTTTTATTGAGATAAAAGATAAATCCATTGTAAGAAAATCTGCTTTTTCTTCATGCTCAGTATAAATATCAGTAATATTGCAATTTTTAATATTTATTTTTTCTATAACTTTAACTTTTTCATTTGTTCTTAGTTTCCAAGCTATTTGACCATATCCTACATCTACGCTGTATACTTTTTTTGCACCGTTTTGAATCATACAATCTGTAAAACCGCCGGTAGAAGCACCTGCATCAAGACAAATTCTATTATTAAGATTAATATGAAAGGTTTTAATTGCTTTATCTAATTTAAAACCGCCTCTTGATACAAATGGCATTGTTTTTATTTCAAAATCATTTTTTTCATTTATATCTATTTGAAATCCGGATTTTGTTATTACAATTCCGTTAACTTTAACATCTCCTGCCATTATAGCAGCTTGAGCTTTGCTTTTTGTTTCGAAATAGCCTTTATCTGTTAATACTTTGTCTAATCTTTCTTTTGACATTAAAAATTAAATATCCTTTTTGCATTAACTGTAGTTTGTTTTTTTACTTCTTCAATTGTTATACCTTTTATTTCGGCAATTTTTTCGGCGATATATTTTAAATACTTAGGAGAATTTATTTTCCCTCTATATGGAACAGGAGCAAGATAAGGAGCATCTGTTTCAAGCAAAATTTTTTCAAGAGGAATAATTTTAACGGTTTCTTGTAAATCTTTTGCATTTTTAAATGTTACAATACCTCCTACACCTATATAATAATCTTTTTTTATACATTCTTTTGTAAAATCAACTGTCCCTGAAAAACAGTGCATTACTACTTCTTTTAATGTGTAGGTTTGCAGAATATCAAAAATATCTTCATGCGCATCTCTATCATGAATTATTACGGGAAGTTTAAGTTTTTCTGCGATTTCAAGCTGTTTTCTTAGTATTATTTTTTGTTCTTTTTTTGAATCCGGTTCATAATAATAATCCAGACCTATTTCTCCTATTGCTTTTATTTTTTCATTATCACAAAGATTATATATTTCTTTTTCAACTTCACTATTATACGTTTTATATTCTGAAGGATGCACCCCTATAGCACCATATAACATTTCGTATTTATCACAAAGATTTATAATATCTTCAAAATTTTTAGGTTCTACTGATGGAATAATAACTTTTTCTATTTCATTGTTTTTAAGATTTTCTAAAAAATCATTAAAATTTTTTTTATATTCATCAAAATTTATATGTGAATGAGTATCAATCATTTTATTTATTGCCTATTAATCATTTTTATTTTAATATAACTATTGTTATTTTTTTTCTAATGTAAAAAAGAATTAACAAAGTAACAAAAAATATATTTAGGTCTATTTAAATAATAGAAGTTTTTAAGAAAGAAAATCATGACATTTACAGTAAAAGTTTTACCACAGCCACAAACAAAATCATATAATAACAAAAATAATAAAAAAAGAACACAAATAGCATCTGTTGCAGGAAGTCTAGTAGGAATAGCAGGAGCTGTAGCAGGTGTTTATGCAATGGCAAAAAAAAGTAACCCTTCAATTACTTTAAAAAATTTAAATTATTCAGAAAAGGATGTTCTTTTGATTGGTGCAGGTTCTGTACTTGGCGGCTTGACAGGTGGTTATTTGGCTGATAAAAATAAAAAAAATAAAAAAGCAAAATTAAGGGAAGCTTCTCAACAATTCTTTGGTAATATTGCTTGTCCTGTGGGACTATTAGCTGTTGGTAATAAATTATTAGATAAAACAAAATTTAAATTACCTAAAATAAATTCTTCTTCTAAACCGGCTCAAATTGTTAATGCGGTTACATCTGTACTTCCTAAAGTGGTTGTTACAGTTGCTTCTTTAGTTGTTGGTATGGAATTGGGTAATAAAATTATGAACAATGTTAATAATAAAATCTTTAAAGAAGAAGTAAAACATGATGTTAAAGCTGAAGATTATCTTGTTCATGCCGATGATATTTGTTTAACAGCTAATATGCTTTTAAAAGATGCCAGAAGTATTTCTGCTTTAACTTCAAAAGTTTTACCTTTAACATTTGTTTTGGCCGGTTCTAAAACTGGAATGCAAGAAGAATAACAAATATTAGTTGATAAATTCTGACATTATTTCATTACTTAGAAGAAACCCTTCTTCTGTTAAAGAACATCTTTCTTTGTTTATTGATAATAGATTTATTTTTTTGTATTTATCAATAATCTTTTTATATTTTTCTTCAAAACTAATATTGTATTTTTTATTTATATATGGAATTTTTATTCCTTCTTTTAATCTTAAAGCAAGAAAAATTTCATTTTCCATGTTTTCTTGTTTGGTTAATTTATATTCTTCTTCTCTTTTTAATGGATTATTTATGTATTCTTGAATAATTTTTGTATTTCTATATCTTTTATTCCCTTCAAAACCACTTGCATTTAGCCCAAAACCATAATAGTTTTTATTTTCCCAATATGCACAATTATGTTTTGATTTATATCCTTTTTTTGAAAAATTACTTATCTCATAGTGTTCAAATCCGTTTTTTTGTAAATACTTACAAATAGAAGAAAACATTTCTGCCTGCATATCATCATCAGGAAGATTTTGGGGTAAGTTTTTATAAAAATATGAATTTTCTTCTATTTTTAATCCGTATAGAGAAATGTGCCGAATATCGAGTTTAATTACTTTTTCTAAATCTTCTTTTAATAAATCAATATTTTGTTCAGGTAAGCCGTAAATAAGGTCTATGCTAATGTTTTTAAATCCGGCTTGTTTTATTATTTCAATAGCATTATATATTGCATCTTCTGTATGGTTTCTTCCAATGATTTTTAAGATATTGTTGTTGAAAGTTTGTATACCAAGAGAAATTCTATTGACTCCAAATTCTTTTAGCTTAATAAATTTATTTAATTCAACAGTTTCAGGATTAACTTCAATAGTAATTTCGGGATTTTTATAAAATTTAAAATGGCAAAGTATTTCTTCTATTTCATCAGCATCAAGTAAGGAGGGTGTTCCTCCTCCTAAATATAGAGTTTTTATAGGATTGTTATGATATCTTAATTTTATTTCATTTAAAAGCGATTTTATATATTGTTCTTTTATCTTTATATTTTTTCCTGAAACAAAAGAACAATATTTACATTTTCTTTGGCAAAAAGGGATGTGAATATAAGCATTTTTTATCATAATATATTAAATTATATCATTGATATTCTTAGAAGTGAGAACAATTCATTTTCATTATTTCTATACATTCTTTTTTGCTTAAAGTCTTAGTGATAAGTTTATTTGAATCAACTAAATATTTAATTTCATACTTATTGTCGCCAACTTGTTTTATCTGTCCTGCGTATAAGTATTTATCAGATTTTAATTCATCTTCAGATATTGTTTTTACTGTTGGTTCATGTTTATATCCACCACTAAATGATGTAAATATAACATCATAAAAACCTGGCTGTTTAGACGGTTTAATTTCTGTACTTCCTGTATTAAGAACAGTAGGTCTAATTAATTTAGTTCCATCTGATAGTTCTGTTGCTTTATCATATTGAAGGTCAAATTTTTCTTCTGGTGACATTTTTCTAATATTGGGGAAATATGTTCTTGCAAAAGATGATTTAAAGCTAGTTAATTTATTATTATTGTTTGTTTGGGGTGTTTCTTGTTCTTGTATAGAATTATTTCCTGAAATAAATTTTTTTAAATTGTTTGTTTGTATTTTGTTAACTTGCATAATTATTCCTTTTTTATATATAAACTTTGATTATTTTATATTAAAAAAAAATAGATAAATGAAATTACTATTAATTGAATCTTTATTATTAATTTGTTACAATTCAACAGGAGATATTTGAATGCAACAAGTTAGAATTACAAGAATGACAGCCGAAGATGTTGATGAGGTTTCTAAATTAGAACAAATTGTTCATCCTAATCATCATTGGTCTAAAAATTCTTTTTATAATGAAATAGCAAATAAACTTGCTTCATATTATTGTGTAAAAGACGAACAAAATAAGATATTAGCATATATTGGATTTTGGCAGATTATAGAAGAAGCACATATTACAACACTTGCTGTTCATCCTGATTATAGAAATTTACAATTAGCACAAATTCTACTTATAAAAATTATAGAAGATTGTTATGAGAATATGATTAAATTTATTACACTTGAAGTGAGAGAAAGCAATATACCTGCAATTAAACTATATGAAAAATTTTTATTTACATCAATTGGAGTTAGAAAAAAATATTATCAAGATAATGGAGAAAATGCTCTTATTATGTTTACGCAAAATATTTGGTATGATAAATTTAAAAATAATTTTGGGGAAATTAAAAATAATATTAAAAAGGTTATCGTAAATGATAAATAAGAGAGTAAAAGCAGAATTAAAAAAATTTAACAAAGAAAATTATCATATAAAATTTTGTCTTGGAACAATTGCATTAATTGTTGGTTGTATTGTTCTTCTTATAATAGCAACATTTACTCAAATAAAAATTAATTTTAATATTCCAGAACATTCTATTGGTAATTACTTAAAATTTGAATATATACCTCAAATACCAATAGTATTATTTATTGCTGCAATATTAGGTGAGTGCTGGGGGTTAATTGCTATTCTTTTTTATGTAATTATGGGTTTAATTCCTATATTCCCTATTTTTGCTCTTGGCGGAGGTATGCCTTACATATTTCAGTATAATTTTGGTTATATATTTTCATTTATTTTTGCATGTATTATTGTTGCAAAAGAATTGAAAGGAAAAGCTTCTTTTTTAAATATTATAAAAGCAGTATTTTACGGTGTTTTAATAATACACTTGATAGGTATAGTATATATGTCTATAATTGCAATTTTAAGACATGACTCAATTGAATTTATTAAAAATTGGATTTATTATCAATCAATTTCAAAACTTTTATATGATATTGTTTTTGGGTTTATTGCAATAATACTTGCAAAAGGAATTCGTAAATTATTATGGTTAATAATGGGATAAATTTACAATCCTAGTGGGACTAAAATCCTATATATAAGAATATATTCAGTGAGTTGTAAAAAAATTAGTGCAACTAGTGGAGAGATATCAATCATTCCTATTGGCGGGATAATGGCTTTAAAAGGAGCCATTATTGTATTATATATTTTTATCAACGTTAATAGCGGTTCTTTTTTTGTATCAAAGATTGGTATCCAACTTAAAAGAACTACAACAATAATTATTAAATATATAATTTTAAAAATAATTGATAATAAATAAGAAATCATAAAATACCCTTTTAAGATGTATGAGAAGTGTTATAACATTCACAATTATTTCTTTCAACAGGAATGTTTTCTATAATAGAGAGCAATAATTTTTTTAATCTGCTGATATTCGATTTGAATACTTTTGTAACTTCCTGATGAGTTACAGGCGGAACATCACCTACTAAACCTGCATCATAGTCTGTAATTAATGCAATTGTAAGTGGACACATATCAAGTTCTCTTACAAGATGTACTTCTGGATATTGGCTCATATTTATAACTTCCCAGCCTTGATTTGTGAAAAATTTAGATTCTGATTTTGTAGTAAATCTTGGTCCGTTAATAACAACAACAGTACCTGTTTCATGAACACAAATACCTTGTTTTTTGGCTTGCTCTATTGCAATTTTTCTTAATTCCGGACAATAAGGGTCAGCTGCACTTGGATGAACGCAAATTGGACCTTCAAAAAATGTATTTTTCCTTCCGTCAGTCCAATCTACAAATTGATTACATATAACAAAATCACCTGGTTTAACATGTTTTTGTAAACTTCCTGCTGCACAAGGTGAAATTACTCTTGTTGCACCTAAAGATTTTAATGCCCATATGTTGGCTCTGTAATTAATTGTATGAGGTAAGAATCTATGATCTCTTCCATGCCTTGGAATAAAGGCAACATTATGCTCATAAATTTTACCTATAGTAATTGGATCAGACGGTTTACCATATGGTGTATCTACAGTTATTTCTTCAAAAGGATTTCCTGATTCTTCAAAAAAACTGTAAAATCCGCTGCCACCTATTATACCTATGTTTACTTTTTTATCAGTGCTCATTTTATCTCCTAAATCATTTAATTAATATAGTACTTTTATCATAGACAACTTAATTATACAATATTGTTCAAATAAAATATAAAAATATAATAAAATTGTCCAAGAAAAAATTCCCGATAAGCTGAAAGTGTAAGTGAATTTTTTTTTACAAAATGAACCAAAAACTATTTTTTTGAGTGAGCTTGTCTAAGGTGAGCAGCGTTTTCAGAAGTTTAGTACTTTGTTCGCAAGGATGAAACGTCAACAAAGTGTGATTCTATATTAAATAAATAAGTATTTTGTTAGCAAGTCTATAATGCTAGATAAAAAGAAGAACCGTATATTTATATACGGTTCTTCTTTTTATTAAATTAATTGTTATTTAATGCATTTTACCTTCAGAAACTTGAAGAGACATTTCAACAAGTCCATTTTCAAATTCATATTCTTCTGTATCAGGAGTATCTACTTTTCCATCATATCTTACTCTGATTTTTAAACCTAAATCATCATTGCTGTCTCTATTTCTTTTTGCTTGAATAACAGACATTTCTTTAGCCCCTAAGCCTCTATCAACATATATTGTACGCGTCTCTTCACTTTCTGGGAAACTTCCTTCAAGTCCCCAAAATCTTATACCATCTGTTGTAATAAAATTTGGATTTGAATAAGAAGAATCACCTGAAAGTTCAGAAGATGTACATCTTATTGCACCAGAAGTATTTAGAGCATCTGCTATTGCTTGGCAAAAAGCTTCAGGTTCTAAATTTTCATCTTTCCAATATGCTGAAGAATTTACAGCTGTACCATAGACATTTGAATCCATCGCATTAGAAAGTGCACTTTGCAAACTATATAATGCTTTTTTGTAAGTTATTCTATCTTTATCGGGTTTAACATTATCAATAACAGGTATTAAAATTGCAGCTAAAACACCAATGATTGCTAACGTAACCAGGGCTTCTGAAAGAGTAAATGCTTTTTTCATATTATAATTATCCTTATACTCACATAATATTATATTATAATAATACCACATTTTTTCATTTTCAATTCATTTATATAAAAATATTCAAAAAAAGTTTACTCACATTTTTGGCTTAGTGTGAATTTTTTTCGGATAAATTTATCTATATTGCAAATTCTTTACATTTTTAAAGAAAAAAGAATAAACATTACTTGATATAAATTTTTTACTGATTATAATTCAATTAGCAAATCAAATTATAAAGGAAATAAATATGAAAAAAGGAATACATCCAGAATACAAGAAAACTGTAATTAAATGTGTATGTGGAAATGAAATAGAAGCAGGTTCAGTATTAGATGATATAACAGTTGAAATATGTAACAATTGTCATCCATACTATACTGGTAATCAAAAGATTGTTGATACTGAAGGAAGAATTGAAAAATTCAAAAAACGTTATCAACAAAATCAAAAATAACAATTTACTCTGCATTTTGCAGAGTAATTTTTACCCACATAAAAGTGGGTATTTGTGTATAAAAAAGGAGTTTTATAATGCAAGAAAATAAGTATGCTCAGGTTAGACTTATATCAAAACCAAAAGATTTATTGAAAACCATATATACTGCTTGTAGAACTTGTTATAGTTCTGATTCTCCTTTAAATATATATGATTGTGAAGCTGCTCAAGATAAAGAGAAGATGCTTAAACTTATTAACAGGGTAATATCATCAGGACATTATTCTACAATCGAACATATCCAAGTAAGTTTTGCAATAAGTAATATATCAAGAGCTTGTTCTCATCAGCTTGTAAGACACAGACATATGTCTTTTTCTCAAAAATCTCAACGATATGTTAAAGAAAAAGGTCAATTTGAGTATATAACACCGGATACTATTGAAAATATTCCAGAGTTAAAAGAAAAGTTTGATTCTTTTATGAATAAAATTTCTGACTTTTATATTGAATTAACTCAAGCAGGAATACCAGCAGAAGATGCAAGGGCAGTTTTGCCTAATGCAACTTCTACATCAATGGTTGCAAGTTTAAATTTAAGAGAGCTTATACATTTAGCAAATTTAAGATTATGTACCAGAGCTCAAAAAGAAATAAGAATTCTTGTTAAAAGAATGTGTGATGAAATTATAAAAGAAGAAGAATGGCTTAAGGATTATCTTGTACCAAAATGTGAAAGATTCGGCTATTGTGATGAAGATAAATCTTGCGGAAGGAAACCTGTTAAGGAATAAATATTTATGAAAGATATGTTAGATAAAATATTGCAGATAGAAAGCAAGTATGTTGAATTGGGTCAAATATTATCTGACCCTGAAGTTATACAAGATTATAATCGTTTTAAAACTTTATCTAAACAAAGAAAAGCAATGGAAGAAACGGTAGAAGTATATCATTCTTGGAAAGATGCAGAGCAAGCAGTAGAAGATGCACACGAGATGATAAAAAATGAAACAGATGAAAATATGAAAGAGTTTCTTCGTTCTGAAATCGAATCAAATGAAAAAAAGATGGAAGAATTGGAAGAAAGAATGAAAGTTCTTCTTTTACCGAGAGATCCGATGGATGATAAAGATATTATGCTTGAAATTAGAGGTTCTGCAGGCGGTGATGAAGCAAATATATTTGCCGGCGATTTAATGAGAATGTATTTAAGATATGCTGATAAACAAGGATGGCAGACTCAGATATTAAGTAAGACAGATTGTGAAGCAGGCGGTGTATCTGAAGTTATTATTTCTATAAAAGGAGATAGTATTTATTCTAAGCTTAAATATGAATCAGGCGTTCATAGAGTTCAAAGAGTTCCTGCAACAGAATCACAGGGCAGAGTACATACTTCAACTGCTACAGTAGCTGTTATGCCCGAAGTTGATGATGTTGAAGTTGAATTAAATATGAATGATATCGAAATTACAACAGCAAGGTCAGGCGGAGCCGGCGGGCAGAATGTAAATAAAGTTGAAACAGCTGCAAGAGTTTTTCATAAACCTACCGGTATAATGATTTTCTGTACAGAAGAACGTTCTCAACTTCAAAATAAAGAAAGGGCTTTGCAAATATTGAAAGCTAAACTTTATGATATGGAAGTTCAAAAGCAAATGAAAGAAGTTACGGATTTAAGACGTTCTCAAGTTGGAACAGGTGATCGTTCTGAAAGAATTAGAACATATAATTTCCCTCAAGGTCGCTTAACTGATCATAGAATAGGACAAAATTTAAATGTTTGGACGGTAATTGATGGTGATTTGGATGAACTGATTAATCTATTGATGGAACATGATCAAAAGATTAAATTAGAAAAATTAGCAGAAATTAATTAGATAAAAGAGGGGATTTAACTTAAATGTCAGGATTTTATCATTATCCTGTTATGTTAAAAGAAGCTGTAGATGCTCTTAATTGTCAAGATGAGAAACTATATATAGATGGAACTCTTGGCGGTGGCAGTTATAGTGAACTTATTTTGCAAAGAATTTCACCAAATGGTAAATTAATTTCTTTTGATATTGATATTGATGCAATTAATTATTCAAAGGAAAAACTAAAAGATTACAAAAATTTAACTATTGTTAATGATTCTTATACAAATATTAAGAAATATTTAGAGGAAAATAACATTTATGAAATAACAGGTGGCATTGTTTTTGACTTTGGAGCTTCAACTCCCCAATTGACTTCAAAAGAGAGGGGTTTCAGTTTTTTAAGCAATTCAAAATTAGACATGCGGTTTAACCAAAGTGCTGATTTTTCTGCTTATGATGTTATTAATGATTATAAAGAAGATGAATTAGTAAGGATATTCAGTGAATATGGCGAAGAAAGATTTTCTAAGCGTATTGCTAAAAAAATTATAGAAAAAAGGAGAATAAAAAAAATAGAGACGACAAAAGAACTAGTAGATATTGTATTTGAAGCTACGCCTAGAATTAAATCTAAAATTCATCCGGCTACAAGAATTTTTCAGGCAATAAGAATTGAAGTGAATCATGAACTTGACAATATTAAAAATACATTAAATGAAGTGCTTACATTATTATCAAATGATGCTATAATAGCAGTAGTAACATTCCATTCTTTAGAGGACAGAATAGTAAAAAATATTTTTAGAAACTATTCAAGGGGATGTATAAAAATGGAAGGTGTGTCAGATTATCAAAAACCAATTTTGGATTTGCTTGTAAAAAAACCTTTAACTGCGAGTCCATACGAGGTTAAAGAAAATCCGCCTTCAAGGTCGGCAAAACTGAGAATTGCAAGAAGAATAAATAAATAGGGGAGACATCTTTGAGCAGAAGTTCAATAAGATATGTTGATAGGAATTATATTTACGGACAGAAACCTGTTTCTGCTCCGATGACAACACCGGTTATATATGGTAGATTTCCTAAACATTCAATAAATAAATCCCCTATTGAAAAACTTAATAAGTTGTTAAAGTTGATTCTTTTGTGTTTGGTAGTTTTGTCAGTTATAAGTTATTATTTTGTTTCAGACAGTGAAAAAAGGATGAATTCTCTGGGGAGAGAAATTGTTACTTTAACTAACGAAAATATAGAATTACAAAACAAATTAGATAATTTGCACTCTTTTAATAAAGTAGATAAAATTATACAGAATAAAACAATGTTAGATACTGCAAAAAAAGTAATTGAAATACCGGCTATCAAGGTTGCTGTTGTGCCGGAAGCTCCTGAAAAAACAGTAAATTATAAATGGTCTATAGGATATTAATTTTAGTAAAAAAGTTTTATTAATATATCCGAGAAAAAATTCACGATAAGCTGAAAGTGTGAGTGAATTTTTTTTACAAAACGAACCAAAAACTTTGTTTTTGAGTGAGCTTGTATCCGTAGTGAAACGAAGGTGAGCAGAGTTTTCAAAGGTG
>CALURV010000020.1 GCA_944323285.1 Candidatus Gastranaerophilales bacterium
GATACCCGAATGTCTTTCTCAGTGTATGTGTTCCGATTCTTTCCTTCACCCCAACAGCTTGTGCTGCCTTATTCAAAATTCTATACGCCTGTGCTCTATCAAGCCTGCAATGTTTTTGTGTATAAAATAGCGGTTGCTCACTCGGCAAACCCTCTACAAATAAATTAATCTCCTCTTTCAAAAACCTATTAAGCGGGAATTTCTTATACTTATTCGTCTTTTTCTCTCTAATTTCAATATAATCTCTGCCTTTTACATCCCCAATATCAAGCGATAATATATCTGATATTCTAAGTCCCGTATTTATACCGAAACTAAAAAGCAGTGCATCTCTTGACTTTTTTGCCAAATATTTTTTAATCTTTTGAATATCTTCTATCTTTTTTATAGGTTGTACTACATTCATTTTCAAACTCGCTTAATCACAGACAATGATTGCTTCTTCCGTATAAAAAGTAAAGTCGAATGACAGAAAAATTTAAACACCATTTAAACAGCGTTTAAATATCGTTTAAATAGCATTCAAAAACTACCACCTGCAAAAATCCATTCACCCTTTCCCGCTCATGCATTTACCCCTAAAAATACAACACAACTTCATTTTGTTGTATTATTTGTCTTTTAAAATATTTAGATAATATATTATCTAAATATTGACTTTTTAGTTAAAAAAGTATAATATATTATCCATGAATAATTTTTTATTTAATCCTAAAACTCCTAATGAAATAGCAAAAGAATTGGTTGAAAAAATTAAGCAACATAGAAAAAAGCTTAAAATTTCACAAGCTCAGCTTGCTGTAAAATCAGGAGTTAGTCTTGGTTCTATTAAAAGGTTTGAGTCCAAGTATGAAATATCTTTGAATTCTTTTATAAAAATCCTAATTGCTCTTAATTTAGAACAAGATTTGGAAAATTTGTTCACCCAAAAAGACTACAGCTCAATTGATGAGGTTATAAATGGATAATTATAAATATTTAAAAGTTTTTTATAATGATATTTTAGTTGGTACTCTGGCTAAAACTCCTGATAGAGTTGTTGCTTTTGAATATGATTCAGATTGGTTAAATAAAGGGTTTAGTATTTCGCCTTTTAGTTTGCCGCTCATCAAGAAAGTTTTTATTCCCAAATATGACCCATTTGGTGGTTTATTTGGAGTTTTTAATGACAGTTTGCCTGACGGTTGGGGACGGTTACTTGTTGACAGATTATTTTTGAAAAATAAAATTAATCCTAATGAAATAGATAATCTCAATAGACTTGCTGTTGTGCAAGAAAGTGGAATGGGTGCTTTGACATATAAGCCTGAACATAGGTTTGAATTTGAAAATAACATTTCTGATTATGACATTCTTGCTCAAGAGTGTTCGAAAATATTAGAATCCCAAAATTCAGAAAATCTGGATGAACTTTTTGTCTTAGGCGGCTCATCCGGTGGTGCAAGACCAAAGATTTTGATATCTATTGATAACGAGGATTGGATTATTAAATTCCCATCTTCATCTGATCCTAAAAATATTGGAGAAAAAGAATATCAATATTCACTATGTGCAAAAGATTGCGGAATAAATATGACTGAAACAAGGCTTTTCCCTTCTAAAATTTGTTCAGGATATTTTGGGATAAAAAGGTTTGATCGCAAAAACGGTAAAAAAGTTCATATGGTATCAGTTAGCGGACTTTTAGAGACAAGCCACAGGCTTCCTAATCTTGATTACAATACATTGATGAAATTAACACTTGAATTAACAAGAAATTATCAGGATGTTGAACAAATGTTTAGATTAATGTGCTTTAATGTGTTTGCACACAATCGAGATGACCATTCAAAGAATTTTTCTTTTCTTTTTGATGATACAAAAAAAGAATGGCATTTATCTCCTGCGTATGATTTAACTTACAGTTTTTCATTTAATGGAGAACACGCGACAACAATTAATGGCGAGGGTAAAAATCCGACTTTAGATGATATTCTAGTTGTTGCAAAAAATATAGGACTAAAAGAAAATTTCGCAAAAGATATCGCATTAGATATTCAAAAAGAATGTTCAAAATTATTTAATTAAGCTCATCTTTTTTGTCTATTTAATCTTTAAATAGAAGTTTCTTTAAACCCAATTACAAGTTACTCACCTTTTGAAAACTTTGCGCTTCTTAGTTTCATTACGGATACAAGTTCCAAAAAAATAAAGTTTTTGGTTTATTTTGTAAAAAATTCATTCACTCTTTCTTCTTATCGTTAATTTTTCTCAAATATTTTATAATTTATAACCTTCAAGAAGCGCTATTGCTTTTTGTTCTAATAACTTTGCATCATAGTCTTCAGGTTCATCAACTATTGATTTAAAATCAAAACCATATTGAAAAGCAGATGGGACTTGAGTTACTATATGTTCGTACTCGCCTAATATAGAATTAACACAATGTGCCACTCCAGGACCTACTATTGCTAAATCTCCTTCTTCTAATATTTTGATACAGCTCTTTCCGTCTTTCACAACATTTAATGCTGCAGCACCGCTTGTTACAAGATAAATTTCTGTTTGTCTTTTATCATCTAAATTAGGATGAGCATGTAATTTTTCTTCTTTTCTTATTTTTGACATTGGAATTACTTTTTCTTCATCTGACTGAACAATTGAAACACCAATAAAAGGCGTATTTCCTTCTTCCGATGCAATTGCTGTTGAATTTGTTACCCATTCGGTTTTTTCTTGAGTCCAATTATTTAATTTATCATTAAGATTATATACCGCTATATTTTCATTTATGAATTTTAATCCGCTTATATCAAACCCTGAATTATTAAAATCTTTCCAATTTTTGACAATTATCGCTTGTTCTTCTTCACTAAACCCATTTTTAGATAGTCTTTTTCTTAATGACTCTTCATTTCCATAACATTCTTTCCAATAGATAAACTTTGAGGAGTCGAATTTATTGTCATGTATTATTCCTAATTCTTTCATTTTTTCTACTATATATTCCGGGTAATTATCAGCACGATTTTTTATAGAAAATCTTGCATCTAATCGTACTTTCCTTGCTTTTTTATATATTGGCATTATTTTATTTATTTCTTCTTCGTTAAAACCAAATTGTTTAAGCATTTGAAGTAGATACTCAGGAGCACAATATTTAACAAATCCAATATAACCTTCATCTTTTTTTTCAATTATCTCTGTAGCATACAATTTATCTAATAATTCCTTTACTAATTCTATTTCTTGTCTTTTATCTTCATCAAGCATTTCTTTTTTAGCATATATATCGTATAGCAGATTATTCTTTGATTTATATTTATCAACCCCTATAGATGCTAAAAAAGCTTCATCTTTAATACCTTCACTTAATAACACGTTAGGCGTAAATTCACCATTATACAGATGTGAATTATAATACATTAATTCTAGAAACTTATTTCTTATACCTAAATCTTTTGAATCAGCACTATATCTTTCATACCAATCAAAATCTTTCTTTGTAATAATTGCTATAGGGTATCCTTTTTTTGTTTCAATACTGGCTTTTGTACCGGCATTTATAAGAACTGCTGAATTTTCAGGTAAATTTATATCTTTATCACCTATATGTATAACCCCTTCAGCTTTTTTGGGGAAAATCACTTGTGTATCATAATGAAAGTCGGTATTTGAATCTAAATATTTTACAGCATCTATTCCATAAATTAGCTCTGTTTGAGAATCAAATTCAACTACATATGAATCATTTTTTTTTGTTACTAACAATGGCAAATCTTCTTTTTCTCCAGTAATAATAAAAGCTTTTTTTATTTGAGGAGCATTACCTTTAAATGAAATTGGTAAAAAATTTGCCCTAATTGAAGACGTATTAATATTATTCGTTGAAAAAAATTTTTTTATATCTGTTGATAATGTATTTCTTCTTTGTACTTTTTTGGAATAAGGAAAATTCTCATTTAAACCTTTATAATATACATTATTTTGTATGCCTTTTATATACATAAAAATACCAACTACGTTTACAATAGCATAAAAGAAAATCATTAATAAAAATTGTTTAGTTTTTTTTTTTTTGTAAATATTTGTAAATATAATTAAAGTTTTTACTATTTTCAGCCGATAACAAATAAAAAATTATTAAAAATTAACGAGGAAAACATATGCCTTTAATAAACAATATATCAACATTTATTTCAGGGCAATCTAAAATAGCATCAAAAGGGGCCATTTTATCAGAAGAAACTATCGGAAAATTACTCGCATTAGGTATTGATATTGATTCTATTACGTCAGAATCTCAAGCTAAAAAGATTATTGATGAAGAACAAAAAAAGAAAACATCTAAAACGAATGATGAGGAAAATCAAACATCCCAAACTGAGTCTGAAAACTTATATAATGACATTAAAAATTTAGCTAGAAAACTAGGAATTAATATAAGTAAAAGCGAAAATATTGAAGATATTTTAGATAAAATTTCTGCTAAATTAGAAAGCTTACAAGATAACTCTTATAATTCAAATTTAAATGTATTCCAATCAGAACTGGATATACTAAAACGTCAATTTAAAAATTTATATGCCGGTGAATCTTCTATTCTCAGTGCTATGGATTTATTATCTCAAAATAACAGAGCCGTTTTAGGCATATAAAATAAAAAATTTTATTCCGTCTTATTTCTTCGTACTATAATTTATATAGTATGGACTTAGGGTGGTTTTTGTTATGAATAAAAAACAATTTATAGAAGATGATTTGAAATATATATGGCGTCCTTTTACACAAATGAAATCATTAGAAAATGAAGAAAATAAACCTATTATTATAAAAAAGGGGAAAGGAATTTATTTAGAAGATATTGACGGCAACAAATATATTGATGCTGTTTCTTCTTGGTGGGTAAACACTCTTGGTCATTCAAATAAAAGAATTAATAAAACAATATATAAACAAGCAAAAAAAATTGAACACGTTATTTTTGCAGGTTTTACACACGAACCTGTTGTTAAATTTTCAAAGAAACTTGTTTCTATGATAAATAATAAACTAACAAAAGTTTTCTTTTCAGATAACGGCTCTACTGCCGTTGAAGTTGCACTTAAAATGGCCTATCAATATCAAGTATTAAAAGGACATCCTGAAAAGAAAAAATTTATTGCATTAAAAAATTCATATCACGGAGATACGCTTGGAGCTATTTCTGTTGGCGGTATTGATATGTATCATAAAATATACAAACCGCTTCTTTTTGAAATAAGACAAGCCGAAAGCCCATATTGTTACAGATGTCCTATGGGTTGCAATAAAGAAAATTGTAATTGTGAATGTTTAAGTTCTGTAGAAAATATATTAAAGGAAGAAGCAGATAAAATTGCAGGTATTATAATTGAACCATTAGTCCAAGCAGCTGGCGGAATGATTATGTATCCTCCCAAATATATTACAAAATTAAGAAGTTTATGTGATAAATATAATATTCTTTTAATAGATGATGAAGTTGCCATGGGTTTTTATAGAACGGGTAAATTATTCGCTTATGAACATGCAAATATAGTTCCTGATATTATTTGTGCTGCAAAAGGTATTACAGCAGGTTATATGCCTTTATCTGTCACTGTTACTACAGATGAAATATTTAACGCTTTTTATGATGATGATAAAGACGGTTATAAAACCTTCTACCACGGACACAGCTATACTGCATACCCTTTAGCTCTTGCGGTTGCTCTTGAAAATCTTAAAATACTTGATGAAATGAATATTGAAGAATATTTAAAACCTAAAATTGCAAAATTTGCAAAAGAACTTGAGAAATTCAAAAATCATAAAAATGTTGGTGATATTAGACAAACAGGCATGATTTGTGCTATTGAACTTGTTAAAAACAAAGAAACAAAAGAACCTTTTTCTTATGAAGACGGCATTGGTAAAAAAATATACTTAGAAGGATTAAAACTTGGAGCTATATTAAGACCTATATGGAACTGCATTTACTTTATAACTCCATACATAATTTCAGAGAAAGAAATAGAAAAGCTTACAGATATTGCATATAAAGCTTTAAATAAGGTACTGCCAGATAAGGACTAAATAATGGAATATTTTATAACAGGAGTTGATACTGATATAGGTAAAACTTTTATAACTAAAGGTTTAGCATTAGCCTATGAACATAAAAATAATAAAGTAGGAGTATTTAAGCCGTTACAATCAGGTGCAATTAAATCTCCAAATGGCTTCTTGGCTCCTGATTTAGAAGCTATAAAAGAAGTATCTAATAATATTAAAACAAAATGTTCTTATTTACTTGAAGGGGAAGTATCTCCTGCTCTTGCTGCAAGACTCAGCGGTGTTAAAATTGACATAGAAAAAATTAAAAATGATTTTATATCTTTTTCAAAAGAAAATGACATTACTTTCGTTGAAGGTGCAGGAGGAATTCTTGCTCCTGCGACAGATGAACTATTGTGCGCTGACTTAATAAAATTACTAAATATCCCCATTATTATTGTTACAGTACCTTTTTTAGGCAGATTAAATCATACTCTTTTAACTATTCATTACGCAAAAACTATGGATATTAAAATTGAAGGAATTATTATTAATAAAGTTCCTAAAAAAACTGATGATTTAGCAACTAAAAATTTTATTGAAGAATTAAAGATGTATACAGACACTAAAATATTAGGTACTATAAAGGATTTTTCTTCACAAGACCATTCTTGCGAGGATATATTGAAGGAGTTTCTTTCTCTTTCTTTATAATTAAAAGAACTCTTTTATTCTCATCTTCAATTGGAAGTTCATATCCTATTTTATCTATAACTTTTGCATTTAATGTTTTCAAGGCATTTTGTGCATTTATTATTTCTTCATCTGCTTTTATAGATTTATATGCAATAAAATAACCTCCTACCTTTATATACGGTATTGCATATTCCAATATTATTCTTAATTCTGCCATTGCTCTTGTTATAACGATATCAAAATTATTTTTATATTTAAAAGACAACTCTTCAACTCTTGAACATATTGGATTTATATTATTTATTGAAAATTCCTTTTTCACTGTCTTTATAAAATTTATTTTTTTTCTAATGGAATCAATTGCAGTTACTTGCATATCTTTATAATATAAAGAACAAGGAATAGAAGGAAATCCGCCTCCTGTTCCCATATCCATCAAACTACAATTCTTCTTAATTTTATATCTTTCAAGAAATAAATTAATTGCTAAACTGTCATATATATGCTTTTCAAAAAGATAAATTGAGTCTTTTCTGCTGACTAAATTTATATTTTCATTATATTTCAAGAAAAACTCATTAAATTTGTCGAATAATTCAATTTCTTCATTCTTTAGCTCTATAGATATTTCTTTTAATTTTTCATACATTATTTTTTCTTCTTAATTTCATTCATTAATTTTAAAAATTCAATTTCACCTAAAAGCATTTTTATTTTATTTATACCTTTATTTATTCTTGAATGAATATCATCCTGTGCCTGATTAGGAATCAATGTTTTAGCAAGCATATAAGATTTTAAGGCTCTTTTATAATCTTCAACATCAAAATAATAATCACCTATTTCTACATATATAAATACAGCATAGCTTATATCATCAAATCTTTTTGCAGCAGATAAAGCCTTAACTAATAATTCATACCGCTTATTAGGCGATTCTTCTTTATTTATATTTGCAAGCTTAGAATATGAATAATACAAACCTTCATAATTATTCAATTTTTTATCAACTTCAATTGATAGTTCATAATACATTTTTGCAGCTGAAATATTATTACTTTCTATTGACAAATCTGCAAGATTTGAGTATGCAGATGCTAAATATGCATTCTCTTCAGGATTATTTGAGGATTGAATACACCTTAAATAATATTTTTGGGCTAAATCCGTATTCCCGGTATCATCCAGTAATAGTGCATATTTAAAATAACATTCAGTTAATAATTTTATATCCGAAAGTTTTTCCGCTTCTTGTAAAGCTCTCTGTGCATATTTAACAGATGTTTCAATATCTAAATTATTATCCTCCAATTCTGATAAATCTAAATACACCCTTACTATCATATTAGAAGATACACCTTTTTCCGAATACAAAATTCTGTTATATATTTCTTTAGCTTTATCAAATTTGTATATTTCATTATACATTTGAGCAACAGAAAGTAAAATTTCATTAGCTTTATCTATAGAATCTTCTAAATATATTTGATAAACTTTCTCATAATAATTTACTGCTTCATCAATATCTTGAATTTTTTTATAACAAATAGCTAATTTAGTGTATATAACCGGTTCTTTTCTACTAAACAATGCATCATCTTTGTATGTTAATGCTTTTTTATAATATAAGATAGCGCTTGAATAATTAAAAGCATCCTCATACTTTTGGGCAATTTCAATATAATCATCTAAACTATTAGGTACACTTGAATCTATTTCCATATTATCTGTATGCAACTTAGAACCTTGTTCTTCTTTATTTTGAAAATCAACTATATCTTTTAATTCTTTTGAAATATTATCACTATTTGAAGATAAATTTAATAAAAGCGAATCTTCTTTTGATAATTCGAATCTCTTTCTTTTATCAGAAGAAAGATTTCTTATATTTTTTACATATCTTTTTTCTTTTACCTTTTCCATACCAGATTTATATCCACTATTTTTTGAATAAGAGAGATAATTAAAATCAGGCATTTCAGAAAGTCTAGTTCTACCAGATTTTGTAAGTTCTTCATTTAAATTTTGTATTTTTTTAGTATGATATGTTATTTCTTGTCTCATTGTTTGCCTTGATAAAAACAATTCTCTTTCAAACGGTTTTAATGGCAATTCTGAATCATATAGCCTAACCAGATACTCATGTACTTTTATTTTGGTTTCTGTTGATATTGATTTTATATATTCATTCTTTACATAATCTTTCAAATAATATTGACCAAATTTTTCTGCTATTACATGTTTTTGCAGTAAATAATTTATATCTTCAATCGATGCAAAATTTTGTTTTATTAAAAAATCACCACTTAAACCGTGTCTAATTATAGAAAGAATAATTAACAATTTTACAAATCTTTCTGATGACATTGCTAGAATCCTTGATATTAGAAATTCCAAGAAATTTTTTGTAGATTTCTTATATTCAGATGAAAATATTGTTAATGATATATTTAATAAATTCATTATTAATACAGATAATTCAAGAAGGATGTAATGTCCTCTTGTTGATTTGTACAATTCTTCTATCTCATATTTACTTCCTGTTATAGAATTTAAATTTAAATAATCATACATTTCCTCTCGTGTTAAAGATTCCAGGTTATAAGAAATAACACTCTCATCTGAAATCAAATCTGTTTCTTTGAAAGAACGAGAACAAATAACTATTTTTACTTTTTCAAAATGACTTAAATAATTAATAAACCCTAAGATATCCTTTTGTGTATCTTTACTTCTCATGTTAATTTCAAAAGAATCAAAAATGAATAACATAGGTGCATTACAATACTTTATATATGCATTTATTTTATCTGAAAATATACTTGATTCTGCCTTTGGCAGAATTATTCGTTTTTCATTATGATATATTGAAAAATCTTTAAATAATGATAATAATACATCATCTAAGTTAATAGCTTCTTGATAAGAATTTCTAAAAACAAGAACATCTTCAGACAAAAAATCAATAAATAAATCAGCTACATAAGTTTTACCGGAACCCATAAAACCATTTAATATAAATATATTTTCAGAACTGTTTAAAAATTTCAAAAATTGAGAAATTGCATCTATATTGTGTTTTAATATAAAACTATTATCTTTAAATGCAATAAAATTTTCAAGCTCGGTTTTATTAACCCTAACGCCTGAAACTAATGAATCAAAACTTTCATTTATAAAATTATAGTTCATATTTTATATAATATAATATTATGCCTCTATTTAAAATCTTTTAAACAATGTATTTTTACATTTACCACTTCTTAAATATAAAAAATACAGCGAAAATAATAAATATGAATCCTACAAGGTAATTCCACTTAAATTCCTCTTTTAAATATAAAACAGAAAATACGCTAAATACAACTAAAGTAATAACTTCTTGAATTGTTTTTAACTGTGCTGTTGTAAAATATTCAGAGCCTATTCTATTTGCAGGAACCTGAAAACAATATTCAAAAAGAGCAATACCCCAGCTTGCAAGAACAACAATCCATAGCGCAGCACTCTTAAATCTTAAATGTCCATACCACGCAAATGTCATAAATATATTTGATATTGTTAGTAATATTATAGGTAAAAATTGTCTTATCATACTGTTATTATAATACAAAGATTTAATCTGGTATCATACTTTATTACTAACTATTTTCTTTAAAAAGTACTCATTTTTAATTAATATATTTCTTTATTTTTAAAGTTCTAAGCGAATTTAAAACAGCAAGTAAAGCAACACCCACATCCGCAAAAATAGCACCCCACATTGTCATTAAACCAACTGTTCCTAAAAATAGAAATAATACTTTTATTCCAATTGAAAAAATAATATTTTGTTTAACTATAGTCATTGTTCTTTTGGCTATACAAATAGAAATATAGATTTTTGATAAATTATCATCAACTACAACAACATCAGCAGCTTCAATTGCTGCATCTGACCCTAATGCCCCCATTGCTATCCCTATATCACTTCTCATTAAAACAGGTGCATCATTTATACCGTCTCCTACAAATACTATACTCCTTTTTGGACTTTTATTCGATATTATTTCCTCTAACTTTTCTACTTTTTCTATAGGTAATAATCCGGCATAAAAATCATTAATTCCTAAATATTCAGCTGTCTGCTTAGCATTATTTATGCTATCACCTGTCAAAATAACAGGTTTTATATTAAACTTCTTTAATAAATCCAAACTATACTTCGCATTATCTTTTATCTCATCTGATATAATAATACTTCCAATAAGCTCGTTATCTTTTGCAACATATATAATTGTTCCTTTATGTTCGTTTTCTTCTATCTTAATTTTGTATTTATCCATTAATTTTTTATTACCAACTAAAATTGTATGTGCTTCAATCTTTGCTTCTACTCCATTTCCTGCATATTCTTTTACCTCCTTTACAATAGATATATCAATATTTTCTTTATATGAATTTTTTATTGACAAAGCTATAGGATGGTTAGAATAATACTCTGCATATGCAGCATATTTTATTACATCATCTATATTATTTCCCGGAGAAGGGAGAATATTTGTAACTTTAAATACACCTTTTGTAAGAGTGCCTGTTTTATCAAAAACAACAGTACCAACTTTTGATAATAGCTCTAAATAATTACTGCCTTTTATCAAAATTCCAGACTTAGAAGCAGCTCCAATTCCACTGAAAAATGTTAGTGGTACAGATATAACTAAAGCACAAGGACAAGATATAACAAGAAATATTAACGCTCTATTAATCCAAACATTAATATTTGAGAATCCATATATTAAAGATGGAATTATTACCAACAATAATGCAAATAAAACAACTATAGGAGTATAGTATCTTGCAAATTTAGTTATAAAATTTTCAGCTCTTGATTTTCTGGAACTTGCATTTTCAACTAACTCTATAATTTTAGAAACAGCACTATCTTTATATTCTTTTTCTACGCGGATTTTTAATAAGCCATCAGTATTAACTACTCCACTTAATACTTCATCATTTATTTTTACTTCTTTTAAAATACTTTCTCCTGTTAAAGAAGATGTATCTAAAAAAGAATTACCATCTATAACTATTCCGTCCAATGGAACTTTTTCTCCTGCCTTAACAACAATAATATCTCCAATATTAACTTCATCAGGATTTTTTCTTATTACTTCACCATTTATTTCAACATTTGCATACTCAGCTCTTATATCCATTAAAGCTGATATAGATTTTCTTGATTTATCTACCGCTCTATGTTGCAGAAATTCACCAATTTGATATAACACCATTACACTAACAGCTTCAGGATATTCACCTAAACATATAGCTCCTAAAGTGGCCAAACTCATCAAAAAATTTTCATCAAAAACTTTTCCTTTTATTATATTTTTTAAAGCAGAAAATATAATATCAAAACCACTAATTATATAAGCAAAAAAATACAATATATATTTAACAATAACATTGTCTAAAATAAAAAAAGCAATTATTAAAAACAATATTGAAATATAAACTCTTCTGATATCATTATGCAAATGATTATGTTCGCAATTTTTACCGCAACTATGATGTTCTATATGATGATGATGTTCTAATTCACACATGTTTCGCCTCAATTGAATATCTGTTCAACTATATTTTTAGTATAGTTGATTAGTTGTTCAACTGTCAATATTATTTTAATTTTTTGTTACAAAAGTTTGACAATTGAACAACTGTTCATTTATTATTTTAATAGGAGATTGATAATGGATAATAAAAAAACAGATTGTGAAGCAATTAATATAGATATAGTCAACAAAGTAAAAAAGGACATGCCAGAAATTTTAAAATTATATGAGCTGTCTGATTTTTTTAAAGTAATGGGAGATGGTACAAGGATACAGCTTTTATGGGCCTTAGAAGAAAGTGAAATGTGTGTTGGAGATTTAGCTGTATTATTAGATATGACAAAATCGGCGATTTCTCACCAATTAAAAGTATTAAGGATGTCAAAACTTGTTAGAAGTGAAAAACGAGGAAAAAACGTATATTATAAATTAGATGACGACCATGTTAAAGAAATTTTAAAGAAAGCCTATGAACATATCATTGAATAAATAGTTTATTTAACATCGAAATATAATCTGTTTTTGTACTTTTTTATCGTGCATTGTAAAATTAAAGATATTGAATAATTATATTTAACAAGATATAATAACATTTATCTTAATTTCTTTTTTAAATTATTAGGTTATATATGGAATCTGCGATAGAAGAGAAGAAATACAATAACATAAAAACACCTGTAGAATTTGTTTGTTTAGCTTGCTGCACTTGCAAAAGACCAAAAATGTTAAAAGAGACATTAAAGTCTATAAATGACTTAATAGTTCCTGATGATATTCGTATTGAAGCTGTTATTATAGACAATGACAATGAAGCGAGTGCAAAATCTACTGTTGAAGAGTTTAAGTCCATAACTAATATACCTATTCATTATAAAATAGAAAAAGAAAGAGGTATCTCTAATGCCAGAAATAGAGCATTAGAAGAAGTCATAAAACTAGGTGCAAGTCATATTTTATTTTTTGATGATGATGAAATACTTGACAAGAATTGTTTAACAGAACATATTAAACTTTATGAAAATAATCCGAATGCAATAATAAGCTCAGGGCCGACAATAAATAAATTTATAGACAAATTACCTTCGTATATAACAAAACATATGGCATTTAAGCAACGTACAACTAAAAAAACAGGTTTAATAAGAGAATATTGTGCTTGCGGAAATGTATTTTTCCCTGTTTCGCTAATAAAAGACTATAATTTAAGATTTTCTAATGAATATGTTTTTATGGGCGGAGAAGACGGAGATTTTTTTAAAAAAGCTTCAGCTCTCGGATTTACAATTGTATGGAACAATGAAGCTATTATTTATGAAATGGTTTCTAAATCCAGAGGAAACATTAATTGGATACTAAAGAAATGTTATTACAACGGCTATGCCGGTAATATGTTAAAATTTAAAAATGAAAAAAATAAAATTAAAAAATATTTATTCATATTAAAACAAATAATTGTTATAGCCATAAATTCTATTATATTAATTCCTGCCTTATTTTTTGGATTAACTGCTTTTTTTAATATACTTGGCACTATTACGAGAACAAAAGGTAAAATTGATGCTATTATAGAAACAAAACCAATTGATTTTTACAGGAATATTTATGGTGAATAAATTTAAATACTTTATATCAAGACTAATTTACCCTAGAATAAAACAAAAAGGGGATAATAATAATATAGAAATCAGTAACAATTCTTATTTAAGAAAATCAAGGATTTATATTTATGGTTCTCATAATACAATAATAATAAAAGACAGAACGTATCTTCACAATGTCAATATAAAAATAGGCTTCCCTGATTGTCCAATTAATAATTGTAAAATAATTATTGATAAAGACACTTCTTTTAATTCTGCTAATATTCAATTAGGCGAGAGTGGCAGTTCTGTTTTAATAGGTGAAAATTGTATGTTTTCCTTTGGCATTGAAATTACTTGTACTGATACACATTCTATAACAGATACTGAAGGGAACCTTATAAATAAAGGAGAAAGTATTGAAATTGGATCTAATGTTTGGATTGGGAAAAATGCCATAATTTTAAAAAATACAAAAATCCCCAATAATTGCATTATTGCTCAAAACAGTATAGTTACAAATAAATTTTATAAAGATAATTGTATACTTGCAGGTATACCTGCTAAAATTGTGAAAGAAGATATTTTATGGTCACGAAAAAGGCCGCAACAATACATTGATAATAAGGAATAATAAATGCCTAAAGTTTCAGTTTTAACACCATTATATAATACAAATCCTAAATTTTTGAAAGAAATGATAGAATCAATACTTAATCAAACTTTTAATGATTTCGAATTTATTCTTTTAAATGATTCTCCCAATAATAAAGAAATCAAGGATATTGTTCTTTCATACAAAGATAATAGAATTATATACGTTGAGAATGAAGAAAATATTGGAATATCAAAAAGTCGTAATAAGCTTTTAGAATTAGCAAAAGGAGAATATATCGCCATTTTTGATCACGATGATATATCTTTACCTCAACGATTAGAAAAACAAGTTAATTTTCTTGATAAAAATCCTAGAATTGGTGTTGTTGGTTCTAATTTTAGAAGATTCAGTAACAATAGAAAATCAAAAAATCCTGAAAATAATCTTGATATAAAAATAAATTTAGTAGCAAGAGGTTGTATTATTTTACATAGTACGGTTATGATAAGGAAATCTCTACTTACAGAGAATAGTATAAAATGGGAAGAAGAATATTCACCTTGTGAAGACTATATGTTATTTGCAGAACTTATTGATAAAACAATGTTCTATAACATACAAGAACCATTACTAATTTATAGAGATCACGAGAATAATACAAGTCATAACCAATCAACAATTATGAAAGATAAAGAGAATTTAATAAAAAATATTTTATATAAAAAATATCCTTATTACGCATCATTTCCAAGCAACAGTTCTTCTATAAGTTTATTTGGATTTATTCCTATTCTAAAAAAAGAGAAAAAAGGAAATAGAGTTAAATATTTACTTTTTGGAAAAATTCCCATATTTAAAATTGTTATATAATTACATAATATATAAAAATTTGTTTACGTAAAAATTGGATATTTAATAATATGAAAAGAATTGCAATATTTGCTCATTACTCAACAGATAATAAAATTGTTGACTATGTCATTTTTTATTTAAAAGAATTAAAAAAAGTTGCAGAAAGCATTATCTTTGTTTCTGACACAAACATAGAAGAAGAAGAAGAACTAGATAAAATAAAAGAATATACAATAAAATCAATAGCAAAAAAACACGGGGAATACGATTTTGGCTCGTATAAAATAGGATATCTATATGCACTTAATAATAAATTATTATCAGAATATGAAGAATTAATATTTGCGAATGACTCTTGCTATGCACCTTTATTTCCATTTACAGATATGTTTAATGAAATGTCTAATAAAAAATTAGATTTTTGGGGAGCTACGCAAAATAGCCTAAATAATTATGAAGATGGAAAAATACATATACAAAGTTATTTCATTGTTTTTAAATCTAACGTTTTTAACTCAGATTGTTTTAAAAATTTTATTTTTTCTATAAAAAAAGAAGATACAAAAGATGATATAATTCAAAAATATGAAATTGGATTAACACTTATACTAAGTAAAAATGGATACAAATGGGATGTTTATTCAGATATCAGTAAAACAACTATTCAAGCATTTATCCTCAAATACAAAGAATTAATAATTAAAGATAAAATCCCTTTCTTAAAGCGAAGTATTACCTTACGAAAAAATCAACCGATAGTATATCCATATAGAATAAAAGAACTTATAAATAAATACACAAATTATAAATATAATTTAATTAAAGATGACGTCAAAAAAAATAAAATAAACATAAATATTATTAAATTTATAATATATTTACGAAAAAAATTTTTCAGGCTTCATATTTATGAAAGAAGAATTTATCTCTTCGGCTATTGGATTAATTGGTAAAATATAAGCTATAAAATAAATATTCAATTCCTAACATTAAAATAAAAAAATTTAATTCTAAGAATATGTTATATAAAAATTAAAAACACAAAAGTAAGAATTATACAAAGCAAAGAAGAGAGTTCAATTGAACTCTCTTCTTCTTTGGGTTTTATAACTCACGAATTTCATTCGTCCGTAATTTCGCTGTCTTGAAATTACTTTTCGCTCGCTGCTGTCGTTCCCTTCTCTTCGTTGTCGGTCACTTCGCGCTCGCTCTCCGAATTCCATTCGTCCGTAATTTCGCTACATCATGCCGCCCATTCCGCCCATTCCGCTCATATCCGGCATTGCAGGTGCTGATGACTTAGCAGGAATATCAACTACAGCAGCTTCTGTTGTTAATAACATGCCAGCAACTGATACGGCATTTTGAAGTGCACTTCTTGTTACTTTTGCAGGATCTACGATACCAGCTTTTATCATATCAACATATTTATTAGTCATAGCATCATAGCCTTCTGTTTGAGGAAGCTTTTTAACAGTTTCAACTACAACTTCACCTTTAACACCTGCATTATCTGCTATTTGTTTCAAAGGAATATATAATGAGTCAAGTAAAATTCTAAAACCTACTTTTTCATCATCAGTTGTATAAGAAACAGTATTAATTGCTTTTTCTAAATCTTGCATAACTCTAATGAAAGCAACACCGCCGCCCGGAACAATACCTTCTTCTTTAGCAGCTCTTGTAGCATTTAGAGCATCTTCAATTCTCAATTTTCTTTCTTTCAATTCAACTTCACTTGCTGCACCAACTTCGATGACTGCAACTCCACCTGAAAGTTTTGCTAATCTTTCTTGAAGTTTTTCCTTATCGTATTCACTGTCAGAAGTTTCAATTTGACGTTTAATCAATTTTACTCTTTCTTCAATTTGACGTTTTGTTTCATCGCCAACAACAATTGTAGTATCATCTTTTGTTACTGTAACACGTTTTGCTTGTCCTAACATTTGAACAGTTACATTTTCAAGTTTAATACCAAGTTCTTCAGTAAATAATTGACCTCCTGTTAAAATAGCAATATCTTCTAACATAGCTTTTCTTCTGTCACCAAAGCCCGGAGCTTTTACAGCTACTGCTCTTAATACTTTTCTCATTGTATTAACAACTAAAGTAGCTAAAGCTTCACCTTCAACATCTTCAGCAATAATCAATAAAGAACGGCCATCACGAGCAACTTGTTCCAATACAGGAACCAAATCAGCAATTAAGTTAATTTTCTTATTTACACAAAGAACATAAGCATCTTCTAAAACAGCTTCCATTCTTTCAGGGTCAGTTACAAAGTATGGTGAGATATAACCTTTATCAAATTGCATACCTTCTACTACTTTTAAGTTAGTACCTGTTGATTTTGATTCTTCAACAGTAATAACACCATCGTGACCAACTTTTTCCATTGCTTCAGCAACAAGTTTACCTATTTCATCATTATTTCCTGCCGAAATAGCAGCTACTTGTGCTAATT
>CALURV010000021.1 GCA_944323285.1 Candidatus Gastranaerophilales bacterium
TTATTTAACATTTTCTCTTTTCTTTATATTGCATTAATGGGATTAATTGCTTCTGGTGTTAATTCTTTTAATAAAGATTCTTATGAAAGAATGAAGTTTTATAAAGAAAGTTCAGAGCTTACTTTAAACATAATTCAAAACTTTATTTGTTAAAAGGAGAAACAATGGAAGATAAAAGACTTATTGCTACAAAAAAAGATATTATTATTTTCTTTATTTTTGCTTTTTCCTCCACTATTATTGATCTTTTCTATATTGGTCATATTAAAGATTTTGAACATTTTATAAGAATTATAATATTTTTTTCTTTTTATTTTCCTATTCCTATTCTTGCAATTTTAATTAATAATATTATTAAATTTAAAAATATTAAAAATGAAAAAATTTTGAAAATTACAAAAATATTATTTAATATATTCGCTTTTATTTATTTTTTCTTTATGGCTTATATTCTTTTTGTTAGTATCGCAGTTTCCTCATTATTTTCTTAAGTTGTAGAATATATTGTTAAAAGGAGAAACAATGGAAGATAAAAGATTTGTTGCTACAAAAAATGATATTATTATTTTCTTTATTTTTGCTTTTTCTTTTATCATAATTTCTTTTATGTATATGAATTTAGAAGAGATTCTTTCTAAAGGATATATTTGTTTAATTTATTTCATTCAACCTATAATTACAATAATTATTAATATAATTATTAAATACATGAATATAAAAAATAGAACAATTTTATTTGTTATAAAAATTATCTTCTATATTTTTACAATTTTATCTCTTCTATTTTATGCATCATTATCCATAATGTTATATATTATATATAAAGGAAGTTCAGAGCTTACTTTAAACATAATTCAAAACTTTATTTGTTAAAGGTGAAACAATGGAAGATAAAAGACTTATTGCTACAAAAAAAGATATTATTATTTTCTTTGTTTTTGCTTTTTCTTTTACCATAATTTCTTGTATGTATATAGATACAAAAAATATTATTAAAGAAACCTCAATATATTTATTTTATTTTATCCAGCCGGTTCTTGCTATTTTAATTAATTCTTTTATTAAATTTATGAATATTAAAAATGAAAAATTTCTGAAAATTACAAAAATATTATTTAACATTTTCTCTTTTATTTTTATTGTATTAATGGGATTTTCTGCTTATTTATTTTTTTATTTCGCAAAAACATATAATCACGACTTAAAATTATATGAAGAAAGTTTAAAACTTACTTTAAACATAATTCAAAACTTTATTTGTTAAAAGGAGAAACAATGGAAGATAAAAGACTTGTTGCTACTAAAAAAGATATTATTATTTTCTTTGTTTTTGCTTTTTCTTTTACTATTTTTTCTTATATGTATATTGATATAGAAGATTTTTTTCATAAATTCTCAATATGTTTATTTTATTTTATCCAGCCTGTTCTTGCTATTTTAATTAATTCTTTTATTAAATTTATGAATATTAAAAATGAAAAATTTCTAAAAATTACGAAAATATTATTTAATATTTTCTCTTTTATCTTTATTATATTTATGGGAGTATTTACTTCTTTTATTTATACTTTTAATAAATATTTTTACAAAGATATGAATTTATATAAAGAAAGTTCAGAGCTTACTTTAAGCATAATTCAAAACTTTATTTGTTAAAGGTGAAACAATGGAAAATAAAAGACTTGTTGCTACTTAACACCTATATAACATCTAACGCACATAAATCTTTATATGGACATTGCTCGCATATATTTTTATCAATATTTGATTTTGGACTAAAATTTAACTCTCTTATATTTTTATATATATCTGAAATAAGATTTTCAATATAATCCATATCTTCAGAAGTTAAAACAATTTCTGCAGTTTTATTATCCTCTACATATATAATCCCTGCTTTAGATACTTTTCTATCCGGATATTTTTTCTCGTATGCATATTTATAACAACATAACTGATTATAATAATCTTCTTTCTTACCGCCAACTATCATTTGATTTGCACTCGTATATCTGCTTGTTTTATAATCATAAAGCGCATAAGTGCCGTCAGAAAATTTCTCAATCCTGTCTATTTTACCGTTTATAACCTCGCCGTTTACGTCTATATTGCTAAATTCTTCTTCAACATTATCTATTATATTAATTGGTAATTCGCAAAATTTAACATAATATCCATTTAATAATTTAATCCCGCGGTTATAATATAACTCTTTATCTGCTTTCGTCTTGAAAATACTATAATCCATTTTCTTATTAAATATATCTATTGCTTCCTCTTTTGGAATATAACAACCTGTATTCATCGCATTTTTTATTGATCTGTATAAAATATCATGAATAATACTTCCATAATTTAATGCATCATAATCAGTCTCAGACATTTCTAACTTTAAAACCGATTTATAAAAGAAACTCTTTGCACATCTTATATAACTGTTAATGCTTGTAGGACTTAAAATAATATTTTTAACTCGTTCCCTTATTTCATTCTCAAACATCTTTCTATGATTTATTGCTTCCTGAGAAAGAGATTTATATAACTCCTCTGCAAAATCATCTTCTTTATATTCAAAAGTTTGTTTTTCAAAATCAAAATCGTTTAAAACATTAAGAAACTTTGTAACAGCTTTGGGCTTTCGCTCAACATTATCTGAATGCGAAAGAACCAGTCCATACTTAGAACGCGTTATTCCTACAAATAACTTTTTCAACAGCTCAGAATCTTTTCGCTTCTCGGCTTGCGCTTCATCGTAATATTTTTCGGTAATAAGTTTATATTCACCAGGCATTCTGAATTTTTCCCAATTTCCTTCAAGTAAATCCGGTAAATATACCCATTCAAACTCTCTGCCCTTTGATGCATGATATGTTAAAAGCTGAACACTGTTTTGTATAACACTGCTTTTTTCTGTGCTTATCTCAATATCATTAATATGTGCATATTCAAGTCTTTTTACAAAATCATTTAATGATACACTCTTATTTAACTGCATATAATCAACAGCTTCATCTATTACCTTTTTTAATCCTGATATATTCTCAAACCTATTTGTCTCAGAAGAATAGAAAAAATCTAAAATTCTTGTTCTGTTAATTATTTCAATAACTGTATTTCTTAAATTATTTGATGCCGCATATTGCTTTAGATACTCAAATGTTGTTACAAAATCATTTATTTTTTGCGGATTAACCCAATCAGATAATTTTTTCATATTGGAAATAAAGTCATTATTATCAACACTTTGACGCTTAAACTCTTTATATAATTTATTATAATCATTTAAGTCAATACAAAACGGTTCCGTTAACAATAAACCAAATAATTTATCAGAATCACTTATTTGATTATTCAATGCCTTCATATAAAAATAAAGACTAATTACAGATTTTATTTTAAAAATATCCTGTCCTTCATTAAGCTGACAAGGTATATTTTTAGCTTTTAATCGCTGCTCAAATTCCCTTAACTCACTTTTCTTTGTCGATATTATTGCTATTTCAGAAAGCTTCTTTTCTTTTGTATCCTCATCTATAGGACATCTCTCAGAATTAATAAGATTAACTATATCTTCAGTAATATAATTATATTCTTGAATAAGTTCACCAAACTGCCAGCGCTTAATTTTTTGTTCTTTTGCAATAACTTTGGGATTAACTGCTCTTAATCTTTTTTCTATATTAAAAGCCTGAAAAAGCGGATTTCCCTCTAGCCTTGTAGAATCTTGCGTTACAACCCTATAACTTAAATCTAAAATATTTTGCGCAGAACGGTTATTCTCTACTAAACATATTAACTTTGTATCAGGATACCTTTTAAGAAAATTATCAACATTTTCACTGTTTGCACCCTGAAACCCATATATTACCTGATCATCATCTCCTACTACAAATACATTTTTATCATCATTTGAATCTATTAAATTAAATAATATGCTATTCTGTAAATCGTTAGTATCTTGATATTCATCTACCAAAAAATACTTATATTTATTAGATATCTCATAAAGAAATGAACTATCCTGCTCAAATTTATCAATAACAAGATTTATCATATCCGCAAAATCTATCAGATTGTTTTCAACCATTTTTCTTGAATAGATTTCATAAACATTCCACAATTCTTTTGCTTTATTAATATTTTCTTCTGTTTTCTCAATATCTTTTAATTTTGTTGTATATCTCGTATTACCTTTTTGCTGTTTCTCTTCTATCTCCTTCCTCAATTTAATAATATTTGGCATTAAAGAAGGATTTGTTTCTATATAACTGAGATAAGAATCTTTATCTATTCTAAGTGATTTTAATTTGGCAATACAATTCAAAAAAGTATCAATATAATAATATTTTCCGCCTCTATCAGCAACAAAATACTCTAATTTCGCTTCATCAATTGTTTGAACCATAAGTTCTCGCTTGATGGTTGAATTTATTAAAGAAACATTCTGCGAAACACCAAATTTATCAGGATACATTCTGATAATTTCATTACAAAACGAGTGATAAGTATATATATTAACCTCTGAAGCCATAATACCAATTTCGCTGTTAAGTCTTGACTTCATCTCACTTGCAGCGGCATCAGAAAAAGTAAGGCATAATATATTGGCAGGTTTAATATTATTATTAATCATAGAGGCAATACGCTTTGTAAGCGTAAAGGTTTTCCCGGTCCCCGGCCCTGCAAGCACCATTACTTTGCCCTGTATGTTATCAATACATTGCTGCTGGCGTTCATTCGGTTTATATTTATTTTTCACTTCTGTCATATTATACCTTTATGAATATATTATGAGATTTCTTTAATAACTTTGCAAGGATTACCAACTGCAACAACATTAGCAGGTATATCTTTAACAACAACGCTTCCTGCCCCAATTACAGTGTTAGAGCCAATTGTAACCCCAGGAAGAACCGTAACTCCGCCGCCAATCCAGACATTATCACCTACGTTTATAGGTTTTGCCCACTCTATACCCGAATTTCTCTCTTCTGCTTTAAGCGGATGCACCGCGGTATAAAACCCGCAATTTGGACCTATAAATACGTTATCGCCAAATTTTACTTTGGCACAATCTAAAATAACACAATTATGATTGGTATAAAAATTTGCACCAACTTCTATATTATATCCGTAATCGCAATAAAAATTTGATTCAACATGCAACTTTTCTTTTGTTTTACCAAAGATTTTTTTAATCAACTCATCTCGTACTTTTCTGTTTGAAGGTTCAATAGAATTATATTTAAAACACAAATCTTTAACTTTTCTGCGCTCTAAAGTAAGTTCTTCATCATAAAAAGCATCGTATTTTTGACCAAGAAGCATTTTCTCTTTTTCTCGCATGAACACACCCCTTATTATATAGATAAAAGAATTATAATATAATCCAAAACAAGCGTCCAGAGAGATTAAAATATAATTTGTTATTGTTTTTAATTATTTCTTTTGAGAAAAAATATAACTTCTATCAATTAATGTTTTCAAAGCTTCGTCTGCTACACTATCATCCAAAACAACAGATAACCAACTCCGCTTATTCATATGATATGCAGGATAACATCCTTTTAACTTTAAATAACTTTGGATATCATCTTTATCAACTTTTATATTTAAAACATCAATTTGTCCGCTTTGATTTTTATCTAGCTTTGAATAATCAATATCGGTTATTAAGCCGTACCACTTTCTTGTATCATAATTTCTAAATACCGCACATCTCGGAAACTTATCCCATAAAAATTCCGGACTACTATTATACTTCTGCTTAATCCATTCCGTTATTCTATTTGCTTGTATTGAATTAAAATAGATATCATCACAACAATTATCTGCAACTTTATTTAGAAATTTTTCATACTCATTACGAATATTTCCTATAAATTTACCATTAGCACCCTTCAGTAAATGTAGAGTATATGCTTCCTTAGAAGAACTATCAATAAGCTTTGTTTCAATGGTTTTCATTTCTTTTACTATAATAATTAAATCAAATTGTGCATCAAATATTTTTGCTGAAAATATAAGGCTATTTTCACTTTCTTTAAAACCAAATTCTAAAAGTTTCTTTTTATTAAAAACTTTATTTCTAAAAATTTTTGCAACAATATTATCCATAAAACATTTCACAATTTAATCTAATTACTTAATCTAGTATCGTACTTTGTTACCGAGTCATCCTCGCTAACAAAGTATTCACCTTTTAAAAACGCCACTCACCTTCGTTTCACTACGGATACAAGCTCACTCAAAAACAAAGTTTTTGGTTCGTTTTGTAAAAAAATTCACTCACACTTTCAGCTTATCGTGAATTTTTTCTCGGATATATTAAGCATAATAGCATTAAAATTATATTATGTTAAAGAATTAGAACACTTTTTATACTTGTACCTTTCTCATTGCAGAAAAATACCCAAAGGCTGGCAGCTGATATTATTGTTTCTCATCCCAACTTTAAAAATATATAAACCCCATAAAAACGGAGAGAGGGATTCTCTTGCTCGTTCGCGTTAAACGGCTCTCATGTCGAAGGCTCCTCGCCTCCGCCATTTCAGCCTCTGCTCTCTCGCGCTCGAACCTAAAACAAAACTTCGTTTTGTGAGGGTTCTCATCCCTCTATCAAAATACTAAAAATATAACAAAAATCGGAGAGAGAGGGATTCGAACCCTCGGCAAGGTTGCCCCTGCACAAATTTTCGAGATTTGCACCTTAAACCGCTCGGACATCTCTCCTCTTTAATCTAAATTATATTATTTATAACTCCTTTTAACAACTTAATGTTATATTCTTGTCTTTTCTTTCGCCAACCTCCTCGGGCTCAGGATGAATAATTATTGTTATATTAGAAAAACTTTTTGCAATTTCATCCTCTATCTCATCACAAATTTTATGACATTGCGCTATTGTTAACTCTGGTTCAAAGAAAATAGTTATTTCAATATCCTTGCACTGACCTACTTTCCTTGCCTTTAAATTTTTATACCCTTTTATTGATAAATTACTATTTAATATTGCTTCTATCTTCTTCATGTCTTCATCAGGTAAAGAACCGTCCAACAAATTATTTAAAGTCTCTTTTGATATAGAATAACCCGCCTTAATAATAATTGCAGCAACAATTATTGCTATTACAGGGTCTATAACAACTAAACCGGTTATTTTAATTATTACCAATCCTACTAATACACCCAATGAAGAAAAAATATCCGTCCTTAAATGCTCAGCATCAGCATATAAAGAAACAGAATCTGCCTTTTTTGCCACATAAAATAAATAACTGCTGACAATAAAATTAGCAATAACAGCAAACGCCATAACATAAATACCAAGTGTTGATTCAAACTCAAGATTAAACCCTGTAATTAATTTTTTAGCAGCCTCATATATTATGTATAATCCTGCAAGAATAATCAAACCGCCTTCTATGAACCCCGACATATCTTCATATTTTCCATGACCAAATGGATGATCTTTATCCGCAGGCTCACTTGATCTGGAAACTGCAAAAAATGTTACTACAGAAGCTAAAAAATCAGAAAACGAATGTATTGCCTCTGATATTATACTTATACTGCCGGAAACTATTCCTGCTATAATCTTAAACAATATTATTAAAGCATTTGATGTAATAGAAAGACTTGCTGCAAATTTCTTTTCTTTATTTATATCCATATTATCTTTTCCACTCAAATTATTATAACATTTAACTTAAAGAATATCTATTTGAACTTACTCCAACCCCAAAAATCTATTTACTCTTTCATATTTATCCTTTTTTATCTTAAAATTAGAAATTTATTTACATAATTATGTATATTATATTTTTATTTACATTTTCATGTAACATTAAAGTCTGATTTTTCATGTTGTTCTAAAAGCTAAAAGAATATATATTCTTAAGAGGGAGGTATTTTTTATAATTTAATGATAAATTCGACCAAAAGGTTGAATTTGTGCTTAAAAAATTATATCCACTAATAATTATATTATTTTTTCTATTTCCGCTTAAAACCGAAGCTGTAACGGTTCCAAATGCTTCTGTATCAACCTTCTCTCCGGAGCAACGTTCATCTAAAACCGAAAGCATTTGGGTAAAACCCTATAGCGCTTTTGAAACAATAGAACTTGAAAATTCCAGCATAGTACATAATACAGCCTATGGAACATATATCGGATACGATACTAACGTTATTGATTTGAATAAAGATTGGGATGCAGTGTTAACATTCCATGCCGGATATACAGGCTCCAGACAAAAATATAATGCAAGAATAATTTTTCAAAACGGCGGACAACTAGGAGCCTCTGGAGTCTTTTTTAAAGATAATTTCTTCCTTGGAGTATTAACCAATGTAGGAGCTAATAACGCCATTGCAAAAAGCTCTTTCGAAAACTTAAATTTCTCTATGATTAGTGCTACTGCTGCCGTTAAAACAGGTTATAACTTCGAATTCTTAGAACAAAAACTCTCTCTTCAGCCAAGTTTTTTAGGCGCATTTCTTTGGGTTAATACCTTTGATTATGTTAACGCTCAGAACGTTGTTGTAAAATCTGATCCTGTATATTCTATTCAACTGATTCCAGGACTTAAATTAACAGCTAATCTTAATGACGGCTGGCAGCCTTATATAGGTGTACAACAAATTTGGAATATAATAAATGCCTCTAAATTCTCACCTAATGATGTTAGTGTCGGAGAGATAAGCTTAAAACCTTATGTACAATATGGTATTGGTTTACAAAAATCAACAGGCGAAAATTTTACAGGCTATATTCAAGTTACCGTAAGAAACGGAGGAAGAAATGGGATTATTCTTTCTTTAGGGTTAAAAAGATATTTCTGATTTCTCTATGAACCAACTTTCTATAAATTCTCCCTTTTATTCAGTTCCTCGAAAATTTTTTCTCATATATTCTTTTTACAAACTTTATAAATTCACCTATATATGTAGTAACAAATATTCCAATTACAAAATATAAATATGTGAACTTTAAAGGATTATAGAACCAATATACATCAGCATTATTTTTTACATCAAAAGGAATTCCTTTTATATAAAATATAAAATAAGTAATAAGATTAAAAATCAAAATATGATTTGCCATTATATGATAAGTATTTTGACCTACCTTATTTATAAAACTCCAATCCTTAATATAATTATAAAATATTTCAACAATAAATAAACTAATCCAAATTCCTGTAAAACTTGTTAATATAGGAACAATCCAATTATCAAACTCACCCCATATAAGAATATAACTTAATCCTATACCGTCTATAGGGGTATAATCCATATTGGTAAGCCATAATATCGCTTGAAGAAAAATTACAAATCCAAAAACTAAAGGAGTAAATATATTCTTTTTATTCTCTACCTCTGCTTTATAATAAACCCCTGCAAAAATAAACAAAAATGAAAATAAAGTCCTTATTACAGGCAGTATATATATATTATCTGCAAATCTTCCTAACTGAATTGCCATTAACGCTAAAATTACAAAAAATATAAACCTTACCAAATAAGGGAAACGTATTCTATTAAAAAATTTATTTAAGACATAATATAATATTAAACTTATAAAAAGCTGCGGAACAAACCATAAAGGTGCTATTAAATCTAATTGATGTCCTGTTATAAACGGCATTAAAATTTCATTTTTAATACTTACAGGCATTCCCCAAAATTTACCAACTACTGGCACCATTAATATAGTAATAACTATATACACACATTCATATACAAAATATGGAATTAATAAGCTTTTTATCCTCTTATTTATATACTCAGCAAAAGAATACTTCTCATTAAAAAGCATTCCGGCTATAAAAAAGAATAATACTATCTGAAAAGAATACGGAGGAAACATTGGTATTAAAGAAAACTCTAAATGCCCAGAAACCACAATTAAAATAGCCAATGCTTTTAATAAATTAATCTTATTATTAAATACTTTAGTCATTTCATACCTGCTAAACCTGCATAAAAATATTATATACAAATTTATAAAAAGATTAGAATTATTTTACATACTTACTATATAATGTAATTTTTGTATGTAAAATTATATACTTACATAATAACGTAAACTATATGACTCTTACCTGAGTTTCAAAATAAAACATATTAGTTTCTTTATCATAAGATGCATTACTGAAAGTTAATTGTTTTGGATTATTATTAAGAATAAATTCATATTGACTGCTTCTTGTAGCATATCCTACTTCATTGCCTTTGCAAATAGTTGCTTTAGAAAGCATTGAAACCATATCTTCCCTGCATTCACCGGCTTTGCTTTTTGCCCAATATTCTGCAAAATTTTTGTCTAATGTATAAGATTTAAAGCTGCTATCTTCTATTTTTGCACTGTTTATTCTATTTAAAATTTTGTTTATATATCTCGAACTTCCAAATTGTGCAACAAGCATAGCATCTGCAAGTGTTAAAGATTCTTTTCCTTTAAAATAATCATACATACTCTGCGTAGAAAAATTTGCATATTTATGATTATTTGGAAAAACCTGTATTTCTCTGGATTTAGGATTTAACATAACCATTAACCTGATTTCCCGTTCTAAAGACTTATCATCTAATGGAACAGAATCAAACATCCAGGTACTTTTTTCACCTCTATATACAGTAAAATCATTTTCACACTTATTTTCCTTCAAAAAATTACTCATTTTTTCAACTTCATCAGGCTTAGATAAAAAAGCATCACTGTCTGATGTATAAGCAGAATAATTAAAATCTTGAATGTTGCCTTTTTCTATTTCTTTAATAGTACTATATGATAAACCACTAACTATATCAGGTGATAATCCGCATATGTATTTACACAAATCTCTTGAATAACCGCTTGAATAAACATAAGGGTCTATATGCTTTGGAGAATTTATAATATATTCATAAGCATCTTTATCATTAGAATATAAAACCATTCCGTTAAATAAATTTTCACCATTTGCTGATAGTCTTTCTCTTAATGATAAAATTACATATTCAATTTCTTTTTCATCTAATTTATCTATACTGCTTCTTATTACATCTATTGCATCTGAATGTAAACTTTGGTAATCATCAAAAAAAAGTTGACAATTACTATTACAACAATCTCTTATTTCTTCACTGTTTAACAATACCTCACATTTTTCAGGCGATTTCTGGTAAAGTTCTGAAAAGAAATCTCTTGCTGTTTGATTTTTTAACTCTGAAATTTTAGAATTTGGATACTTATTAGCACTAAAAGACACTGTATCTTGTATAAAACTTGTCCTTGGCATAACTGCTTTCTGCCAATTCCAAATACCTGTTGTATTATTTATACTGTTCAGATTTATATTCATTGAACTACCTTTATTTATATTAAAAAAAATACAAACTAAAAATTGACAAAAATACATTCAAACTAAAAATAAATATAAGAACTTTCCGGCTGAAAAGTTCTATCTTTTGAAAAAGTCTCTATTAAAATTTACAATAATGAATTTGTATCTGACAAACTTAAAATAAAAAATCTTTAATTAATAATATCGTTTACTATTTTATAAATAAGCTTCTTTTCTTCTTTTGTTGCTCTCTTTAACATATTTATAATTTCTTTTTCAAAATCAAGTTCTTCTTCGAGGTGTTTTGTTTCAAATAGCGCTTTTATCTCAACATTAAAAGCTTTTGCAAATTTTTCTAAATTCTCGTAACTTGTAAAATAATATCCTGTTTCAATACGGCTGATTGTTTGGTAATCTAACTCTAATATCTCCGCAAGTTTTTCTTGAGTTAAATTATTTTTCTCTCTGAGCTCTCTTATTCTTTTACCAAATAATTTATTACCCGATGCCATAACTTTTTCTCCCAACGTTATATTATCGAATAACGGAAAAATAAAGAATGTAGTCTAGCATTTCATATTATTGACTTTTTATGCGTTTTACTTATAATCATGATAGCAATATGTATATTTTTTAAGTTTTATTATATGTTTTGCGTCATATAAGGATACATTTATGAAAAAGAGTTTAACATTATACTATGTAGGTACACGCGGAATTAATTTTGGAGATTCAATCAACCCTATTTTCTTTGACCGCATATTAGACATAAAAGTAAAAAGAGGATACCCAACAAACAGTGATGTTGTTGCAATAGGTTCTCTTATGCAGATGTTAACTCCTAGAAATATAATTAAGCATAAAAAATTTCTATATTTCTTAAAATATAATCCAAACCCAATTATAACAATGGGAACAGGTTTTAGTTATGATATTGAAGAAAGTAGTTTTTTAGATAAAACATTTAGAAACATTTATCCTCTTATTTTAAGAGGTATTCTTTCACATAAATCTTTAGAAAAAAGAAACAAACGAAAATACAAAGATGTTTTATACGGGGATTTGGGTCTTCTATTTCCATATTTGTTAGAAAAAAAAATACAAAAAAAATACCAACTTGGTATAATTCCACATAAATTTGATTATTGTAATCCAATAATAGACTTATTATTATATAAATTTCAGGATTCTACTTTAATAGATTTAAGAATGCCTCCACTTGAAACTTTAAAAAGAATAGCAGAATGTGAGACAGTTATTTCATCAAGTTTGCATGGTTTAGTTGCTGCAGATAGTTTAAATATTCCAAATAAAAGAATAAAACTGTCTAATCACGGTTTTAATTTTAATGTTGATTTTAAGTTTGATGATTATTATTCTATATTTTCTAATGGTTCGCCAAATTATATTGAATTAACGCAAGAAAATTATCAATCATTTATAAAAGAATTAACCCCAGAAAAAATTTCAGAAGATTATTGTATTTCATATAGAGAAGTTCAAAATTATCAAAACCAGCTTTATAAAACCTGTCAGAAACTAAAAGATATGTTGTAGTTGTGGTTTTTCATCCCAAATTCAAACAATAAAAAAGGTTCACATTTGTGAACCTTTTCTTAAAATGTGGCGGACAGTGGAAATATGCTGCAACCCCTCGCACTAATAATTGCACAAGTAATAAAAAACATATCCATAGAAGAAATATGTTGTTATGTGTAATTATAAAGTCATCTACACTTAATACAAGTTTTGCAAATGTTGTGCTTTTGTGAGGTCATCAGCTTGTGAATATTGATATAATTTAGAATAGGTTTCGTTAAATAATTCGGTTGACATATCATTATTGGTTAAACTATTTAATTTGTGGTCTATATTTAATGCAAGGGAGTTATAATAGGTTACAATAATATCACTCTTAATTGTAACATCTTTTAGTGTGCATTTGTTTGAAAAAGCAATTATTGAATAGATAGGTATTCTATCATTTACAATTTCTCTAATAGCTTTTATGTGTTTTGCATTTTGCATTATTGGATTATAAAATCTGTATTTATCCCCATTTGGAAATGTTTCTACCCATTGTTTTTGATACTCTTTACCAAATATCCACCCACTATAATTTTTGCTTTCAATTACAAATAAACCTTTAGGGTGCAACATAACAATATCAATTTCAGACGTAGCGCCGTTTTTACGTGGGATATAGAGGTTAAATAAGAACTTACACCCAGTTATTTCAAATGATTGTATTTGTTTATAAAGTGAATATTCTCCACTTATTCCTGCGTTAAAATGAATTGCTAAATATGAATGATTAGTGATTTGGGCGTAATAACTGTGTTTATAGCTCTTATAATCATTAACTATTAAAGTTATTATAAGAACAACAATTGTAATTATTATTCCGTATTCCATAATGCGCCTATTTAATAGTCACAGCAGGAACTGTTTTGACACCCATTTTTGCTTCGTATTGATAAGTGCCAATTTGCCTAACACATTTACCTTTAGGAATACTGATTTTTAAATCATCATAAAAGTTACTGTTTTCATCGCCAACCAAGAGTACCAAGATTTCATTAGGGTCATATATTGAATTTGGAATACTTTTTGCGTCAGCTAATGCTAAGTCAGGTGCTAATGTTTGGAATATATGAAGCTGTTTTGCATTTATACAAGTTCCTTCTTTTTTGAATATAGTTAAGCCAGGAACTTCAGAATTGCTTAATGAGTTTACAGCAATTCCAAAGATGACTACAATTACTAACATCGTTACCATGCCCAAAATGAAAATTAAAATATTTTTAAGCATTAATCTTTTCTCCATTAATTATTATCAAGATTAATATCATCCTATCATAAATATAAAGTCAGTGTGGAAATCCCAACCTACAAATTAATATACAATACAACCGCAAAAGCTTTCATAGAATCGTTTATGTTTATATCGTCAAAATAAACAACTGCTAAAACTCTTTTATAAATATCAAACACCCTAAATTCAAAATAAGTTTTATCTGTATTTTTATACAAATCCTTTAAATATTTTTATAAGGTAGGTTGGGTTTAATGAAGTGTACCCCAAAAACTATAATCAATCAGTAGGATGATTGTAAATACTGTCTAAATTCATTAGGTGTCATTTTGTTTAACCCCCATTGGTACCTTCTTGTATTGTAATAATATATGTATTTAT
>CALURV010000022.1 GCA_944323285.1 Candidatus Gastranaerophilales bacterium
ATCTTTTGATAGAGCCAAGGCTGACACCTGATTTTGAAGCAAGCTGCATTTGTGAAATTTTAAGCTTTTTTCGCTGCTGCTTAATTTTTGCAACCAATTCTTTTGCTATTTCATTAGGAGTTTTAGGATTAAATAAAAAAACATTCATAGATAATATATTATACTAAATTTAGTAAAAAGTCAATATTTAGATAATATATTATCCAGCATTTAATAAATCGAAAAATACAACAAAATGTTTTATGATGTATGTACATATTTATTATGGAATCACTACCAAAACAAAAATCTTTCCAATATAAATAATTATTTGGAGTACTTCCTATTTCTAGCTTAAACATTTCTCCATTTGGCAAATCTTTACTATATAAAAGTTGCTGGTATTTTCTCAAAGTCGGACTCCACATATCAGGGTCTTTACAACTTTTGCCATATTTGAAATCTTCCCAATAATGTGGAGTATCAGTTGTAAAATCAAAATTAATATCAATAGCTTCAAGCATAAATACCTCCATTACACCGATTGTAAATCAAAAACATTATTTCAAAAACTTATTTTATCCTTTATCTCTTAGATAATTTGGGGTATCTTAAATTGCAAGTGAAAATAAAATTGCACTTTATTGCACTGGGGTTATCTTTAAACACCAAGGCGATTTGAGCCTAATGTGGTCTTAAAAATTTGCAAACGGAGTGCAAAAGAGTGCAAGAAATGAGTACTTGAGTGCAAAAAATGTCCCATGCATCTCAATACTAAAAAACAGCCTCAATCGTGCTGTCTGTTTGATTTTTTATTAAATTTTCCCCGTCTCAATGTCCCAGAAACCTATTATTGGGTTTAAATCTATAACAAAATGCGATACTAAATTAGTTAAACCATTTTGTATTTGATTACAGATAATTTATTATAAACTATAGAACGTGCCTGGAGGGATTCGAACCCCCGACCTTTTGGTTCGTAGCCAAACACTCTATCCAGCTGAGCTACAGGCACAGATTGTAATTATATAATACAACATAATTTTATATTTACAAGCAAAAAATTTTCAAAAAAAAAGCTGCACTGCAGCTAATACTTAATAATCTTGGGAGGAGATTTGGGGATTTGTTACAACTATAATAATTCACTTTGGTTAAAATGTTTATAATTTAAAATATAATTTTAATAAAAATTTACATTGTATTGATTTTCTTTTAATTTCTATCTACTGGAAAAAAATCTCTTTTTTTCATAAAATCATGTTGAGAGGTGGAACATGCTTAGTAAAATATATGTTTTCATATTGGCTATTTTCTTTTTATATATTGCAGTTTTTACGATTTATTTTTCGGTAATTGTGGCTGCAAGTGTGTCCAGAAAAAAGAAAAAATACGATATAGAAGAAAGAAAAGAATACAAAAATTTAATAGTTATTATATATTCACATAACAATGAAAAAACGATAGTAAATTTGCTTGAGCAATTAAATAAGCAGGATTATCCAAAAGGCAATTACCAAATACATATTATTTTAGACAATTGCAGTGATAATTCTTCAAATAAACTTGAGTTTGTTGGCGGAGCTAAATTATGGCGACTTACAGATGATACTCCTTTAGGTAGAGATAAAGCTATATCGTGGTTGCTTGAGAATTTAATGTCTTTTAAAAAAGTGGATGGATATGTATTTTTAAATGCAAATAGAATAATAAAAAATGATTTCTTATACAATATAAATGAAGCATTACAAAAAAATCCGGTTGTAGTTGGTTCAAGTGAGGTATACCTAGAAGATGCAGATTTCTATGAAAAGGTATGGGCTAATGTAAATGAATACAATGCAAATATAATGAGAATTGGTCGTTCAAAACTAGGTCTAGCTGTTCCAATTGATTCAGATGTAATGGCTATTTCTCATGAAGTTTTAGAAAAGGTTCAATGTATAGATTTTAAAGATGCAAATTCAGAATTAAAATATTCTTTTTTACTAACAAGTGTTAATTATCCTCCTGTTTTTGTTCCGAAGGTAAAAACTTATGTTTCTTCAATAGACTATGAGGTAAGAAGACCATCATTTTCATTTAAAATGTCATTATTTATACATTGTTTTAATTTAAAAGCATTAACTAATCTTAAGTTTGCCGAATTTTTATTTTCACTATTTAAACCGAATCCTATTATATTGATTGCATTGTTAGTTTTAGTTGGTGTTTATTCATTTAATTATTATTTTTTATTTGATTTTCCGTGGTCAGTAGTTTTAGCTGTAATATTGTCCATTGCATTTGGTATTTCGGTGTATAAATCGCATTTATATGTAGAACCTTTAATTTACCTTGCATCATGTCCCTTTTTTACTCTTTCTGATACATTATCAGAAATGTCATTTTTTAAAAAGGTTTTTAAATTTACGAAAAAAGAACAAAAGTCTAATATTGAACGGATAACAGTTCCTGTAAACGTAACAAATGGAAGGAATATATTTCCTTGTGCTATAGAATTGATATCAGAAGGCGGATTTAAAAAAGCAATATTTAGATATAAAAATAAAAAACAAGAAACAACCCAAAGCTATGTAAGAATGTGTGATGCGGTAAAAAATATATCAGATATACTAGAGCAACACGGTTTTAGGATTAAAATATGCCAATCTTGTGCCTATTTTTCGCCCAAAATTGATGGGACAAATAATATGATAAAGGGATATTGTAACCAAAAAGCAGTGGAAGATCAAAATTGTTGTGAGTTTCCTGAAACATTATTATGGTCATCTTGTGAATATTATATACCTCAAGAGGTTAATAATGTAATTGATATTGCTGATTATATTAAAAACAGATAATGTTTAGAAATGTAAAAAAATATCTTATATATTAAAGTTTAGAGAAAAAATTCCGATAAAAATTATACATGTAATATAACTTATCGGAGAAAAGCAAATGGGCTTATCATCATCACAAGGAAGATTATTAATGTTAACCTCAAGGCTAAGTGACATTGAACTTAGTGAAATAATGATTTCGCAAAGGCAGAGTCAATTAGCTATGCAATCAGAAAAAGTTGCAAGTGAATATAATGAGGCAATGAGTAATTATAAATTAACAATAAAAGTAACTGATGATACGGAAGAAAAAGGATATTCAAAGCAAGATTTAACCTATGATAATATGACTCAAATGGGTTATCTTGCAACAACAGCAAAAAATCAAGTATATTTAAAAAAAGATGACGATGGAAATTGGATTATTCCAAAAGATGCAGATGGAAAAAATTTATTATCAATTGACAAAACAACAGGATTGGCAACAATTGGTAATGAAAATTATGAAGTTTTAGATGGAACAAAATATTTGTCTAACTCACAAATAATGCAGCAATCAATAATGAATGGCGTATTATTTTTACTTGATACAAAGAATAATAAAGATGGGATTTCAATATCTTCATTAGAGTCTGATACAGAAATGGAATATGTTTTAGATACATCGGATGATGCTGAAGCTCAAAGTAAATATAATTATGAAACAGCAAGAATTGCAAGACAAGATAATCAATTAGACCTTGATATGAAACAGTTAGAAACACAGCATGAAGCAATTTTAAAAGAATATGATTCAGTAAAAGAAGTGATAAGTAATAATGTTGAAAGAACATTTAACCTGTTTTCTAATGGCTAATTCTTAAATTGTCCGAGAAAAAATTCACGATAAGCTGAAAATGAGAGTGAATTTTTTTGAGTGGCGTTTTCAAAAGGTGAGTACTTTGTTAGCGAGGATGACTCGGTAACAAAGTGCGATACTAGATTAAATAATATAAAGAATTGTTAATAAAACAATAATGTCATAAAATAAAACGCAATTTATATATTTATTTGTTTTAATAAATATATAAAGGAAGTGGCATGGTAAAAGGTATAAAATCACTAGCAGAATATCAGGTATCAAATGCTGGGATAAACCAAGAAAATATTCAAGATAAATTGTCTAAGTCAAAGCAGGCAGTTACTGATAATTTTGAAAGTAATTCTGCTATAAAAGCTGCAGCCGGAAATACATCTGATCCTACAGTTTTAAAAAATACTATATTACTTTTACCTCCTTTAGTTTTATTAAACAGATTTGTAGAAAAAATAACCGGCGGAGCAGAGAAAAATAGTATATTAACAAAAATTGCAAATTTCGGAGATAGAATATCTCATGTTTTGCATTTAGATAATATAATTTCGGATAAAAATGGTTCTAGAATATCAAACTTTTTAAAAAATAATAGATTTACAAAATATTTTACAAAAGAATATAAAGCAATTCCAAAGTCTTCAATAGCAAAAGGAAGTACATTATCAGAAAAATATATACAAGATATAGTTACAAATTTAAACGAATTAAAATATAATAGTAATTTTCTAAAATTGTTTAAAAGCGGTGCAGATTCTCTATCTCCCGAAACTTTGAAATATTTTGAAAACATTGGTCCATTAAAAAAAGCGGTAACAGTAGATTACTTAGTATCTATACAAAAAGCTCTTCAAGAAATTTCTAAAAGAACAATAGAAGAAGCAGATAGAGAAGCAATATTATCGCTACAAGGAAAAATTGTAGATTTTATAGCTAAAGAATCATCTGGAAAATTAAGTGGTTCTACAAAGGGAATTGCTGAAGAAATAGCAGTAGTTCTATCAAGATTTAAGGATGCAAAATATCAGTCATTTAGAATTCCATCTGTAAATCCATTATCTACCGAGTCTTTAAGAGTTTTAGATACAGTAGCATCTGGAAGTAAAAATGGGGTAAAAGAAGCCTTGACAGCTGAGAAAGCCATAAGAATTCTTGATGATATACTTTCAAAAGGCGTTGACAAAGTAAAAGATGGTAGTATTACTTCAGATCCTATTCATTTATCAACTTTAAGAAATAAATTAAAAGCAGTAGATTTTAAACTTGGAGAAACTGGAATAGGAAAGTTATTTGCAAAAAGTAGTGTAAAAACAAAAGAAGTACTTACTTTTAGTGGTGGTATATTAGGACTTGCCTTTACGGCTAATGCTATAATACAAGCTGTAAAAGCAGCTAAAGAAGCACCTAAAGGTGAAAAGAAAAGTACTTTTATGCATGTTTTGTCTGAACAATATGTTGGTATATTGTTATTTCAACCAAGTATAAATATATTATATAAAGCTTGTGGTAATAAATATAGGGGAATGAGTGTTGAAGGCAGAGAAGCATTAAAAAATTTAATAGAAAATACAAATTTAAATGAAAATATAACAAAAGAAGGAATAAAGATTGCTAAAATTCAAAGAGATTTATTGTTAAAAGGTGTTGATAAAACAAAAGTTGAAGATTTGGCAGGCAAGGGATTAGAAGAAGTAAAACAACTAGCTAAATCTCTACGAAAAGAAGGTGCTAAATTAAAGATATGGGAAAAACCGTTAAAATTTATTGGCAATATTTTAGGATTAGGTTTAGATAAAATAAAACAGGCAAAAGTTATAAATCTTCCAATATTAGGACAAAAGAAAATTTCCCCTCCTTCATTAAAGGGTTTTGTTGGTGGTTTAGGTAGATTTCTCCTGATTTTAATGGTTATTCAGCCATTTATTCAAAAACCTGTTACAAAATTATGTCATAAAATTTTTGGTGAACCTAAAGCATACTTAGCAAAAAATAATAAAAGTGCTTCTGGTGATAAAACAAATTCTAAAAATGAACAAATTGAGAATAATACCAGTTTAAAAAATAATTCAAAATTAACAAGACAAGGACAAGAAACAAACCTAATTAAAATATTTGAAGATAAAACAAATAATAATAATACAAATATTGCATCTTCATCTTTAAATTCAAATGAGTCTGTTTCAACGCCTATAAAAGAAAGTTTTGATGATAATCCGTCTGCTGCTTTAAATTTGTTTAATAGAAAATCGTCTGAACGTTATATTCCTTCTATTGAAGTTGTCAATTATGATGACCAAAAAGAAAAAGAACTTGAAAAAATAGTTAATGAGATAATAAAAGATACTGATGTTACAATAAAGAATGTAAAAAAAGTTTTATAATTAACAATTTATAATAACAGTGATAAAATCAATTTATGTTGATTTATTATATATCAAGTTATTTAGAATATATGGAAATTGAAAGAGGATTGTCTATAAATACAATAGATGCATATAGACGTGATTTATATTCTCTTTCTGATTTTTTGCAGATGCATAATGTTGAAGAGTTAAATGATATAAAACGTATGCATTTAAATATGTATATAAAAAATCTGTATGATAAAAAATATACCTCTTTTAGTATTGCACGTGAAATAGCATCAATAAAGGGATTCTTTAATTGGTTGAGTGTATGTGAATTCATAAAACATAATCCTGCTTTAGTCCTAGAACAGCCCAAATTGCCGAAAAGGCTTCCTAAAGTTTTATCGATGAAAGAAATAAAAGAACTTTTAGATGAGAATATGAGTATTTTAAATAAAGCAGTTTTTGAACTTTTATATGCATCAGGTTTAAGAGTTTCGGAATTAGCTAATTTACAAATTAATAATATTGATTTGAATTATAAATATGTAAAATGCTTAGGCAAGGGAGCTAAAGAGCGTATTGTTCCTATTGGGAATCAAGCTTGTATTGCATTAAGAAATTATTTTATCGAAAGAGAGTATTTAATAAAAAAATATAACTTAGATACAAAATATTGTTTTTTAAAAGAAAATGGGAAAAAAATAACAAGACAAGATGTATATAATTTTATAAAAACACTAGGTCATAATATAAATAAAGATATTTCTCCGCATACAATAAGACATTCATTTGCTACACATTTACTTGAAAACGGGGCTGATTTGAGAGTAGTACAAGAATTATTGGGTCATAGTGATGTATCTACAACTCAATTATATACTCATGTTAGTAAAAAAAGATTGAAAGATATATATTTTTCAATAAATAAATAGATATAAATTTCTTAAATAAGTAGCAAAAATTTTATTTAGAGTTTTTTATATTATTGCAGAATATAAGTTAAGGTATACTATGAATATTAAACCTTTAAGTATTTATTCCAATAAAAAATTTTTAGAGCCAAAAGAGAATATAAGTTTCAAAGGCTTATGGGGCGAAACAACAAGAATAATAGATAAAGATCCAGTATTAGGTGTTAATACGGATTATGAAACATATTATTATTATCCATTTTTAGATGAACCATTATCTCAAATAAGTGAAGTTGTAAAAAATAATACAGCTGCTTATATAGATTACGGAAATGGAAGCAGATATGTAGTAAAAGAATGCAAAGTATGTACAACACTTCCTTTTAAGGAAGTACATTTTGATACTTATCAAATTGCAGATGCTTCAACAAGACTTACTCAAAATTTAAGAAAAGTACATTTCTCTGTAAAAGATAAGTATATTAATAATCAAGGTGAGCAAGAATCTGCAGTAAATGATGCAGTAAAGTCCAAGCTTAATATAAAAGTATAACTTTCTATATTAGCATTGCAGCCATACAAGCAGAAATATATGAAGTAAGAGTACCCGCTATTAGTGCTCTTATTCCCATTCTTGCCAGATTCTTTCTTTGATTTGGTGCTATTTCTCCTATACCTGATATTTGAATTGCAACAGATGAAAAATTAGCAAATCCAGATAGTGCAAAAGTAGTTATTATAAAGCTTTTTTCAGATAAAATATTTTTCAATGATATTAAATCAGTAAAAGCAATTGCTTCGTTTAATACAAATTTTGTACCTAATAATGATCCAACCGTAGTAACTTCGTTTATTGGAATTCCAATTAGTATAGCAAAAATAGAAAATATTTTGCCGAAAATCATTTTTATTGAAAGATGTTCAATATCTAAACCTATAAATGATAAATTCAAATGCATATAGGTATGTAAATAAAACCCTAATTTCCCGAGGATATAATCAATTAAAGCGATTAGAGCAATTAAAGCAATAAGCATTGCAATAACATTAAGTCCAACTTTCATACCTTCAGAGGCACCTTTCGAAATTGCATCAAGAACATTAACATCAGTTCTTCTTCTTCGAATTTTAAAATTGTCTTTAGTTTGTGGTTCAAGTGTTTCAGGATAAATTATTTTAGAAATGACTAGAGCACCCGGTGCTGCCATAATACAAGCCGCAAGCATATACTGAGCCGGAATACCTAAGCCTGCATATACAGCAATTAACCCTCCTGACAAGCAGGCCATACTTCCTGTCATAGATGCCAAGATTTCTGATCTTGTTAAATTAGGCAGATATGGCTTTATCATAATTTGAGCAACAACCTGTCCTACAAAAGAACTTGCAACATTAGATAATGCTTCAGCACCTGATACATCCATTAACTTATTTACTATTCTTCCAAAAAATGCGACAACTCTCTGCATTATTCCGTAATAATATAATATATTTACAAGTATCATCATAAATATTAAAGCCGGAATTAAATTGAGAGCAAACATAAATGCTTTATCTCCAAATATTTCATGCATAATTTCAGGGCTGTTTGTAAGCGGTCCAAATACAAAGTTTGCACCTTCATTTGCAAAGTCTAATATTTTTTCCACACAATGACCTATTCCGGCAAATAATTGTTTTCCGGGTTCAAATTTTAATATAAATACTGCAAGTAAAAATTGAAGAATTAATCCTACTATTATTGTTTTATAATTAATAGCTTTTCTGTTATTAGACAGTAAAAAGGCTATTAATAGCATTGCTACAATACCTATAATCCCAAATAAAATGTTCATACATAAATCCTAATTATTCTAATATGATAATCATACTATAAATTTATTAATCAATAAAATTGTTACATTATTAATTAAAATTCTTGTTTTTTTTATTTATAATAAATTAAGAAATGAAAAAAAATTTGTTATTCATAGTCTTGTTATTAGCTTTTAATCAGCATTCAGAAGCATATGAGAATGTTTCAAATCAGTGTGAAATACAGTTTATATATATAAATGGTTCAAACAATAATGATGCAAAAATGAAGAATTGGTTTTTTAAAGGAATGCATAAAATGCATCCGGAGATGTTAAAAGCAATTAATTCTTCAGAATTTATGCATGAAAATTTTTTGGGAAATGGGAAATATAAAATTTCTAATATCCCTGAAGCATTTTTTTGGGGAGATAAAAGCCAAGAAGAAATCCAGACAATTAATTCAGATTTGAGTATAACAAAGATGGTCAGCCCTAAGCTGGCTCAAACAGTTAGAACACTTATTGCTCATTATTTACATGATGCAATATGGGTTTCAAGATATAGAAATATGCATCCAATTCTTCAAGATTTACATAAACAGGTAATGGATAATTATAAAAAAAATAAACAAGTAGTATTGTTCGGATATAGCGCCGGTGCTTTTGTTACTTATGAATATTTGTTTAATAAATTGCCTGATATCGATGCTTATGATTATTTTAGCAGAACTAATGTTTCTGATGAGTTCAAAGAATTTGTAAAAATAAATAAAATGAAACCAACTTGTATAGATGCTCTAATTGCCTCTAATTTGACAGTTTATAGCGCAGAGGATAGATTAATCCCCAATTTAAATACAGAACAATCAAAAGCAGATTATATGAAATTAGATGAATTTACTTGCAGAGAATGTATTCCTAAAGGTACATTAAAAGGGATTATAAACTTTGCAAGTCCTCTTGTTCTTTTTTATTCGGATATTTCAAATACTAATTATCCGCTTACATATTATAATAAGCTTTTATATAAATATTTATTAGAAAATGATATGTTCTGGTTAACGGTAAATTATGCAGATGATCCGTTGGGTTATCCTACTACAAAAAATATTTCTTATAAAGATTTGAAAGAAAAAATTGATATGCAAATAAATCCGGATAATGGATTTTTATATAGTAAATCAGATGTAAAAAGCAGAGCAACATTTATAGGTGCACATACTTCATATTGGGCAACATCAAAGAAGTTTTCTAAATCTGTTGTTAAAGCTTATGAAGATGGATTTTGTTTATATAATTCTGAAAATTGTAAAAAAGAAGATAATAATTAAATTATCTTCTTTTTAGTTATAAAAAATAATATTTTATTTATTTTTTTGTTTTATTGCTTCAATTCTATCATTATATTTAGCTACTTCATTATTTCTTTGTTCTATTAGAGCAGTTCTTTCTTTATTTAATGTATATATTTTATTTTGCCTTTGAACTTCTGAAATAGTTGTTGATTTTTGTGTTGCTTTTATTTGAGCATTAACATCTTTTATTCTTGAATTGTAAGCTGATCTAATTTCGTTTCTCTCATTTTTTAATGTTTGTATAGAAGCGTTTGTTTCAAGATTTTCTACTGTTATTTCTTTATTTGGATTTAAATTATCAATAACATCTTTTGCGCTGTCAACAGTTTTATCTGTGAAATCCTTAGTAGCTTCGACAGTTTTTTTAGTCGCTTTCTTAGTAGCTTTAACAGTTTTATCCGTTACATCTTTAGTAGCTTCAACAGTTTTTTTAGTCGCTTTCTTAGTAGCTTTAACAGTTTTATCTGTTACATCTTTAGTAGCTTCAACAGTTTTTTTAGTAGCATTTTTTGTTGCTTCTATAGTCTTGTCAGTTACATCTTTAGTTGCTCCAATTGCCTTTGAAGTTGTAGAAGTATTGTTATCTACATAATTAACATTAGTAGTATTATTTGTTGATGTAGGAATTTCTATTTTTACAACCGGTTGTGTTGTTTCTTGGGCTATAGCTTGTGTAGAAGTATACATTCCGTAAATTAAAATGGTACATATTAAAAATTTTGAAATTATTTTCATATTTCCTCCTCTTTATATATAATTTAACTTGGAGATATGTTTTATGTCAACAAGAAAGGCTCTATTAAGAGCCTTTCTTGTTATTTAAATGAATCTTTGAAGCTTTTTATTGCATTTTGTCTTTGTTCTTGTTTTGCTTTAGCTTCAGCTTGCCTTTGTTCTTGTTTTGCTTTGGCTTCAGCCTGCTTTTTTTCTATCTCTTGCATTTTTTTCGAAAGAGCAGATTCTTCTTGACTTGTGTTAACCTGTACAGTAGGCTTTGTAAAAGTAACAGTTGCTGCATTTGCAAATGAACCGTATGCAAATGAAATAAAACCCATTAATAATCCAGTAAGTATAGCTTTTCTCATAATTGCTCTCCTTTCTCTTTATAAAAAAATTAGAACCAACTGCTTTGATTATTTTGTTTTTGATTTGTTTTATTTTGTTGCTGTTGATTTTTCTTTGGAGTTGCGTTTTTTGTTGCATTTTCCATCATTTGGGCTAATGGTGACGGATTTATTTTTGCTCCTGACGTTGGTTTAAATACATCAACATTAGGATTGTTTTCATATTCGTTGTCTTGCTTTTGTATGTAATATGCATCTGCATTTATGCAGTTCATTCCTATTATTATAATAGGCAAAATTAATAATAATGCTTTTTTCATCATATTTATCCTCCATAGCTTACTTAAATAAAAAGGAGGCTTAAACCTTCTTTTTATTTTTTATAAATTATTTAATTTTCAGATTTTTAAAGTTACATGTTTCAAGGAATGATTTTATTTCGTCATCAGAATAAGAAGCTTCCCTTTGTGATTCCGTTTTGTATGAGTACGGATTAACTTTAGTGTATGAAATTTTAAGATTTTTGATATAAACTGGTCCGGGTTTAATTGTTATTTTTTTTGCTCCAAAAAATTCAGGATTAAATGATTCCGGTAAATATGCTAATTTGTTATCACCTGAAGGTAAAATTTGATCATCATATTGAACATTCTTTAAATTAAGCGATTTAATATCATAATTTTTAAATAATAATCCAGAGATAGATGTTGTTAATTCCGCAGAACTGGCTTTAAATAATGGTTGTTTATCAGGATATTGAATGTCTAAGTCTCTAACTTTAATAATAGTATTAAAATTTGGTTTTACTTTTATATCAATGTTTTTAAAAGTTATGTTTAATCCGGTAGCGGCTAATGCTTTTTGTTCAAAAGCATTAAAATCAAAATTCTTAGATTTGAATGAAGGATATATGCTTATCATAGCAGCATATACAAATAATAAAATAGCTACAAATATTAAAAACACATTTTTATATTTTGACATAATTAAAACCTTCCTATTTACTGCCTGTTCTTATAATACCATATTGTGAAAAAAAATAACATATTAATAAATATATTGTTTTTGAAAAAGCTTTACTTTAAAAGAAATGTAAGTATTATATAAATATGAAGAAATACATACTATATTTTTTAATTTTTACATTGTTAATGCAAATTAATAATGTAACTTTTGCCGCAGAAAAGGAAAGTTCTTCCTCTTGGGGTGAAAATACTTCTGTTTTTAATTCGGGTTTTTCTGGACAAAAACCAGTTACTGATAATAAACTTAATAAAACTATAAAAATGTTGAAAGAGCGTTCTTTGTCAAATAAACAAAAGAAAATTCAAAGGGAAGTTAAACCGTTATCTCCTAATTATGATATGGATCATTTGAAAAATTTTACGCAAGAACAAGCTGCTGACGATGGTATTGGGTTGACCGGCACAATTATGATTCCTATGCGTGCATACAATGATGAAGGGAAATACATTAACCCGGGATATTATAAACTTTCGTGTAGAAAAATAACAGATAATGAATATGTATTAGATTTATCTCAAGGCAATCAGCTCATTCTTTCAGTAAAGGCAATGCCAACGAAGCAAGATTTAGAGCAAGATACAATTTCTTTTTGTAATTCAGAAATTATTGATAACAATAGGATACGTCTTATGTATGGAAGTATAGAACTCAATTTAGTGGGGTATTTGTACTTTAAATAATACCTTTTCGCTGTTTAAGTTCATTAAGTTCTTTTTGAAACGGAGAAATTTTGGTTAGTTTTTCAATAATTATAGGCATTTTTTCTATTGTATAGTCTATTTCTTCTTCAGTTGTATATCTGCTTAAACTAAATCTAATACTTCCGTGAAGAGCAGTAAAAGGAATACCCATGGCTTTTAATACATGACTTGGGTCTAAACTTCCTGATGTACAAGCGCTGCCTGAACTTGCACAAATACCATAATCATTCATACTTAATAGAATAAGTTCACCTTCAACATATTCAAAACCAATGTTTGTTGTATTGGGAACTCTGTTTTGTGCTGCTGAATTTAATCTTGCATTATATATTTTTGATAGAAGTGCAGTTTCTAATTTATCTCTTAATCTTTTAACTGTTGTTGATTCATAGTTAAGAGCATCATTAGCTTTTTGAGCAGCACTGGCAAGACCAATTATAAAAGGTACATTTTCAGTTCCTGCTCTTCTTCCGTTTTCCTGATGACCACCAACTATTAATGGAGATATAAGAGTAGAAGATTTTATATATAAAGCTCCTATACCTTTTGGTGCGTGAAATTTATGTCCTGAAATTCCCATCATATCAATATCGGTATTTTGAACATCAAGTTTTATTTTACCAGCTGCTTGTACGGCATCAACAAAAACTTTAGTTTGTTTATTTTTTGATTTTACCATTTGTGCTATTTCTTCAACAGGGAATATTGTACCTGTTTCATTATTTGCATACATACAAGAAACTAATGCAGTTTTTTCTGTTATTGCATCAAATAATTCATCTTTATTTAGTTCACCAACAGAATTAACACCAATATAAGTTACGTCGTATCCTTCTTTTTCAAGTTGTTTGTATAAATTTAGTACGCAAGGGTGTTCTACTTTTGTAGTGATTATATGGTTCCTTGACCTGTCTATAGATAATACACCTCTTATTGCAGTATTTGCACTTTCACTGCCTGAAGCCGTAAATAATATTTCTTTTGAACTTTTTGCCCCAAAAAAATCTTTTACTTTTTCTCTTGCCTCTTGTATTGCAAGAGAATTCCTGCCTCCAAATTCATATATACTTGAAGGATTTCCATAATTTTTTGAAAAATAAGGAAGCATTTCTTCCAATACATCTTCATCTACTTTAGTTGTAGCATTGTTATCTAAATAAATTATTTTTGAATTAGTCATCTTTACACCTGAATAATTTCTATATTTTCATCAATATGTTCTTTTAAGGTTGCTTCTACAAAATGAGTTAATGTCAGTTGTGAACGATTGCAAGCTTGGCATCTGCCCGTAAGTTTTACTTTAATTTTATTATCATCTACATCAATTAATTCTATATCTCCGCCATCTTTTCTAAGTTCATTTGATATGTATTTTTCTATAACATTATTTATTTTTATAATCATTTGAGTTTTTGTTAATTTTTCTTCTTTGGGCGCAGCATTATTTATTTCATCAAGAATATTCTGAATTTTTCCTTTACATCTGCCGCAAGCTCCGCCTGCTTTTGTATAATTTGTTACATCTTCAATTGTTTTTAGATTATTTGTTTTTATCTCATTTTCCAAAAATGATTTAGATATATCAAAACAATGACAAATAATATCTTCATTTGTATTTATTGTAAGTTCTTCATTATAATAATTGGCAATAGCAGCTTCTAGCGCCTCATGCCCCATAACAGAACAATGCATTTTTTCAGGTGGCAGCCCGCCCAGAGCATCAACAATTTGTTTGTTTGTTATTTTCCTTGCTTCATCTATGTGTTTACCAATAACCATTTCAGTTAGAATACTTGAACTTGCAACAGCACTGCCGCATCCGAATGTTTGAAATTTTGCATCTGTTATTATTCCGTTTTTATCAACTTTTAAATATAACTTAAGCATATCACCGCAAGAAAGAGAACCGGCTTCTCCTATTGCATCAGCATCTTCTATTGAACCTACATTTCTTGGATTTGTATAATGATCTATAACTTTATCTGTATAATTCCACATAATAATCTACCTTGTTTCTTCTCCTTTTTTATTATACTGCAAAGAAAAAAAACAACCTTATATATAGATAAAAAAGAGGAACAAAAGTTCCTCTAAAAGATACGAAAAATATATGAAAATATATGAAAATAAAGAATAAGTAAATAAAAGAAAATAAGGAAGGATTAGCCAACGCCTTTGAATTTAGGAGTAGCTCTATCAATAGCAGAGCTTTCAGCGTCTTCAACAGCTTCAAGTTGTTTTTGAATAGAAGTGATTTGAGTATCAAGTCTTTTAACTTCCATTTCAAT
>CALURV010000023.1 GCA_944323285.1 Candidatus Gastranaerophilales bacterium
GTATAATATATAAGGAAAAACACTTGATTTAATTAAAAATTTAGTGCGAAAGGAGTAGAATTTTTATGAAGAACAATGAAATACAAGGGGGGTTGCATAAAAGTGTAATCAACTGGTACCCAGGTCACATGTTAAAAACAAAAAAGCAGATAATAGAAGACTTAAAATTAATAGACATAATAATAGAAATACTAGATGCACGAGCACCAATTGCTAGTCAAAATCCAGAAATAAAAGATATTACAGCAAGCAAGAAAAAAATAATTGTACTAAATAAAAGTGATTTAGCAAATGAAGTAGAAACAAAAAAATGGATAGAACACTTTAAAATGAAAGAAATTAAAGCAATTGCAGTAGATGCAAATTCTGGGAAAGGCGTAAAAGAAACATTAAAGCAAGTTCAAGATATAATGAAAGAAGAAATAGAAAAAGCCTCAAACAAAGGAAGAGTAAACAAAAACATTAGAATAATGGTTTGTGGTATTCCTAATGTAGGAAAATCATCATTTATAAATAGAATGATAAATAGAAAATCAGCAGAAGTAGGAAACAGGCCAGGCGTTACAAAACAAAAACAATGGGTTAGAATATCAAATAATATTGAGCTATTAGATACACCAGGAGTTTTATGGCCTAAATTTGAAAATGAAGATATAGCATTAAAATTAGCATATATAGGAACAATAAAAGATGAATTAATAGATAAAACAAATATTGCATATAATTTGTTAAAATATTTAGAAAAAAATAATAAAAAGGAACTTTTTGAAAGATATAAATTGACAGATGAAGAAATTAATAGTATAATACCAAAGGAAAATGAAACACTTTTAATAATGAATTTAATTGCAAATAAAAGAGGAGCAATAATTTCAGGTGGAGAAATAGATTATGAAAAAGTATCTGCAATAATATTAAATGACTTTAGAACAGGGAAAATAGGGAAAATAACATTGGAGAAAGTAAATAATGGATAATATAGGAAAAGTAAACACGATGTCTCCTTTAACTTGGGCATATATAGGAGATGCAATATATGAATTATATGTAAGAAAATATCTTATAGAAACAACAAATTTAAAACCAAACAAACTACATAAAGAAGCAATAAAATTTGTAAAAGCAGGTGCACAAGCAGAGTTGCTAAACAAATTACAAGATATTTTAACAGAAGAAGAAAAAGAAATAGTGCGTCGAGGTAGAAATGTGCAAAACCATCATTTACCAAAAAACGCAGCACCAACAGATTATATGTACTCAACAGCTTTTGAAGGATTGATAGGATATTTATATCTATCTAAACAAGAAGAAAGACTAAATGAAATACTAGAAAAAATAATAGAAATAAAAAATAATACATAAAGTATTTTATGATGTTAGTTCTATTATAGTCTAACATCTGCATTAACATGGCCCGTTGGTCAAGCGGTTAAGACGCCACCCTCTCAAGGTGGAATCATGGGTTCGATTCCCGTACGGGTCACCAAACTTAAAAATCTATGTTTTGCTAGAGATAAGCCTAATACATAGATTTTTTATTTTTGATTTAATGCAATTTTAATGCAACTGATTATTTATTCTAGTGAAATATTCTTCAGCTTTTTTTAGTTCATCTTCTTTAAATTTATTAAAAACAGAAGTATAAGTATTTAAAGTTGTCTCAATATCTTTGTGCCCTAAAATTTTTTGTAATACAACTGCACTAATTCCAGCCTCTATACATCTAGTTGCAAAAGTATGTCTTAACATGTGTGTATTTACATTACTAGTCTTCAAATTTATAATTGTATCTTGTCCTTTTCTATTTTTCTTACTTTTTTGTATAATTTTAATTTTTATACCTGCATCTTTACAAATTTTTTTGAAATGAGTATTTATAGTAGAAGGATTTATGAAATTGCCGTTATTTTTAAATAAAAAGCCCTTAATAGTATATTTATTTACAACTGGTAATAAAACGTCAAAAAACGGAATTTGACGTGTCCCTACATATGTTTTTGTAGTTTTACCAACAATAATTTTATCATTTTCATCTTTAGTTAAAGTTCGTTTTATACTTATAGTTTTATTTTTAATATCTATGTCTTCATCTTTTAAAGCTAAAATTTCTCCAATTCTCATACCTGTATATATAGCAATATAAAAAATATCCTTATATGTATCGTTACATTTGGATAATTCATTAAGAAAAGCATTTTGCTCTTCAATGGTTAAAGCTTCAATTTTTTTAGTTTCTTTAACTGATTTTGGCTTTATAATTGCACCTCTAATAGTAAAAGGATTTGAATTTATTATGTTGTCTAATAAAGCAAAATTAAAAGCTTGCTCGATTAGACCATAGACTTTTTCTATTATAGAATTTGAGTAATTTGTAATTTTTGAAAGATTGTTGTTAAGTTCTGAAATAGTAATTTTTTGGATAGGTCTATTAGAAATATCCAATCTAGCTATAATTTTTTTAGTATCTAAATGTCTTTTATATGTTACGTCTTTGATTTTGTTAGAATTATAAAGTTGATTTATGTATTTTTCTACTAATTCTATAAGTGTTATGTCAGACTTTTCAACAAATGTTTTATTTTGAATATCTGCCAATGTCTTAGTCATTTTTTCTTTAACTTCTTTTCTGGTATTGCCATATACGGATTTTCTATTTAAAGAACCGTCAGGCTTTCTACCAGAAGTAAATTGTCCAACCCATTTATTTAATTTTTCGCTATAATATATAGTTCCTTCGCCATTACCACGTTTTGCCATTATAAGCCTCCTATAAGTAGTTGTTTTCTTTATAATAATTGTAAGCAGTAGTTACTAAATCTTCACTTACTCCTAATTCTTCTGCAAATTCATAAGAATATTTGCAACCTTCTTCTTGTAATTTTAGAAGACTAGAAGCGGGAGCAAGAGTTGTAAAAGCCCATTTTCGAGCTCTAAATTCATTCTTTCTTATAGTTTCTTTATCTGAATTAATATTATATAGTGCTGAGCAATAATAATGTCCTAATTCCTCTGCCAACATTTCTTTTTCTTCACGAGAATTGCTTAATTTTGAATAATTAAGACCTATATAATATTCTTTATCTATTTCACAAATAATCGCCTTATTTTCCATTCTGTGATTAATTATAGATATATTTTCTTTATCGGCGATTGAATATAATTTATTTAGTTCCATAAATTTTCTCCAAAACAAATTTTACATATTTAAAATCATATTAAAATATAGTATAATATATAAAAAGAAGGTGAGGATATGTTATCAATTTTTGCAAAAAGTATTTTATTTATTACTTCATATATTCCATTATATATAATTTTATTTATACAATATTATGATTTTAATGATTCTATATTAAAACAACCTTTATTACTAACTCTAGCGATAATAATAGTAGTATCATTTATTCTACTTATAGTGCTTTTAAATAAAATAAAAAAACAAAAAATAATGTTAAGAACGATAGAAATAAGAAATGCAACAATGGCTAAAGAAACTAATTTGACATATCTTTTAAGTAATATAATACCGCTTATTGCATTTGATTTTACTAATAGGCAGCAAATAATAAGTTTTTTAATAATTTTCTTTGTTTTACTTATGATGTATGTAAAATACAATCTTACTTCATATAATCCAACGACAGAGGTGTTAGGATATACTAATTATTTTGCAGAAATTTATATGAATGATAAGAAGATAAATGATATTATTATATTAAGTAAAACTAAATTTCCGCATTCTAATACATATTATAATGTTAAAGGTGTTCAGGTAGACAACAATTTTTGGATAATCACAAAAACTATTGAGGATTAATTCTTTGAGGATATGTAACTTCGTAAGCACTATTATTAAAATCTGTTAAATACTTTCCACAAATAAATTTCAGAGCTTTTTCATTGTTATCGGGGCTATCAGTAAGAATAGCTCCATTTGCATCTGTTTTTATGTTAAAGTTCTTTAATATTTCAGTTTTCTTATCTGCACTAAACTGGATAAATTTTTCTATATTTTCCAAAGAAAAAGTTTCGAATTTTGCTGCTTTAGGCCAAACAGATGAATAATTTGCAAATGTCTCAAAATTTTCAAATAAATGTTTATCTTTTATGGAGAATAAACATTTGTTAGCCAAAGCTTTATAATGTTTTTCCAAATCAAATATACTTTCCGCCCTGCCTGTAAAAAATAGGGCATAGTTATTGTTTATTATGATACAGTCACAATTTTGATTTAATGTAAGGATTGGGCAGGTTAATTCATCAAATTTATTAAAAATAAGAGAATATTTATGCTTATATATTTTTATCGGGTTTGAAGTACTAAAAATTTGCATATATACTTGTCCATCTATTTTACATTCTAGTATATAACCGTTTGAAGCTATATTTTTGCCGTCAAATAAGACAGATTTTTCAATTCCTTCATTAAGCAGTTGCAGACTATTTTTTAAAATATTATCTTTATTATTTAAGGCAATAAAACCTATTTTATTTTTAGGCATTTCTGCAGAATAATCACTTAATTCTAAATCGTTTATATATTTCTTTAATATATATTTATGAATATCGCTATAGATAGTATGTAAAGGAATACTGGCTATCTTATATATTTCATATTCATTTAGCAGTTTTTGTTTATATCGTTTTTGAAACAAGTACAAATTCCATTCAACATTTACTTCTTTTAATGG
>CALURV010000024.1 GCA_944323285.1 Candidatus Gastranaerophilales bacterium
TCTATATGGATCTATATCTGATTTTGTTATACCGGAATCTTCAACTGCTTCTCTTGCTGCAACAAGAGCATATTGTAAAAATTTATCAAGTCTTTTTGCTTCTTTTGGTTCAAAATAGTCAATAGGATTAAAAACTGATTCTTTTATTTCACCGCCGATTAATACAGTATGTCCGCTCATATCTTCCATATTCTCAATTTTAGAAACAGCACTTTTACCTTCTACCACACTGTCCCATAATTTTTTAGAGCCGACTCCAAATGGAGAAACCACTCCCATCCCTGTTATTACTACTCGTCTTTTTGTCATTTTTTTCACCTATATTATCTTATAAAGAATGAGGAGAACTTGCATATCAAGAACCCCTCATAAATATTTAACTAATTTTTGAGCGATTATGAGTTTGCTTCAATATAATTAACCGCATCTTGTACAGTTGCTATCTTTTCTGCTTCTTCATCAGGAATTTCGCATCCAAATTCTTCTTCAAATGCCATTACTAATTCAACTGTATCTAAAGAATCAGCACCTAAATCTGCTGTAAAACTAGCTTCAGGAGTAACAATGCTTTCATCAACACTTAATTGTTCTACTACAACTTTTTTTACTCTCTCAAGTACGTCACTCATTTTTTCTACCTCACTTTAACTAATACATTATTTTTTCATTATGAAATTATTATACTATCTACATATAATTTTGCAAATTTGTAAATTATATAACAAGTCCGCCATCAACACCGATTACTTGACCTGTTATATATGTAGCATCTTCTGCTAAAAATTTAACAGTTTTAGCTATATCTTCTGGTAAACCAAGTCTTTTTAATGGTATATGGTCTGTAATTTTTTCTGTGTCTAGGTCTTTTGTCATATCTGTTTGTATGAAACCTGGTGCAATGGCATTTACCCTTATATTCCTTGAACCGAGTTCTTTTGCTAATGATTTTGTAAATCCTATTAACCCTGCTTTTGCTGCAGAATAATTTGCTTGTCCTGCATTCCCCATTATTCCTACAATGCTTGACATATTTACAACACAACCATATCTCTGTTTCATCATTAACTTAATTACAGGATTTGTCATGTAAAAGGCACTGTTCAAATTTGTATTAATAACAGCTTCCCAATTTTCTGCATTCATTCTTAAGAATAATCCATCTCTCGTTATTCCTGCATTATTTACAAGTACGTCAATTTTGCCGAAATCATTTATAACTTCCTCAACTGCTTTTTGACAAGCTTCTTTATCTGCTACATTAAACTTGTATGCTTTTGATTTTATTCCAATTGCATTTAATTCTTCTATTGTTTTATTTGCTGCTTCATCGTTTCCAGCATAACTTATAGCAACATCATAACCTGCTTTTGCAAGTTCTATAGCACAAGCTTTCCCTATGCCTCTTGAGGCTCCTGTTACTAAAGCTACTTTATTATCTGTCATTATACAAGCTCCTTTTCTTTACATTTTGAAAGTTCTTCACATACTGTATTTAGTGATTCCCAATCATAAATATTAAATGTTATTAAATTTGGATTTATTTTTTTATTTAAACCGGACAGAACTTTTCCGGGGCCTATCTCAATGAATTTATTAACACCATTTTCTTCCATATTATTTATTGTTTGTGTCCATAATACTGAAGAGCATATTTGAACTGGTAATTTTGATTTAAAATCATTGCCTTTTGTTGTGGCATTAGCGTCTACATTTGTATAAATATTATATTTTGCATCATTGAATTTGAATTTTTCTACAAAATTAACGAACTCTTTTCCTGCATTTTCCATTAATGGTGAATGAAATGCTCCTGATACTGCTAGTGGTAGCACCCTTTTTGCTCCGGCTTCCTTAAATAATTCTATATTATTTAAAATTTCTTCTTTATCTCCAGTTATTACAACTTGTCCCGGTGAATTGAAATTGGCTACATATACATTTTTTAATTTATTTGTTAATTCAATTACTGTATTATTATCTAAACCTAATACAGCGGCCATTGTCCCTGTTGTATTTTCTGCAGCTTCATTCATAAGATTAGCTCTTTTTGATATTAGAAGCATTACACTTTCTAAATCAACAACTCCCGCACTATATATAGCAGCATATTCCCCTAAACTGTGTCCTGCTGCACAGTATATATCAATATTGCATTTTTCTCTAAAGGCTTCTAATGCTGCAATTGATACTGTTAAAATGCAAGGTTGTGAATTTTTCGTTTTCATTAAATCTTCTTCACTTCCGTTAAAACATAAATCGGAAATGCTATATCCTAAAACTTTATCGGCTGTATCAAAAACTTTTCTTGCTGCCTGCGAGTTTTCATATAAATCTTTTCCCATCCCAACTTTTTGGGCACCTTGTCCCGGAAAAATTAATGCAATTTTATTCATTAGGCAATACCTTCTCTTAATTTAACAACTGTTGTCCCTACTGTCATACCTGCACCAAAACCTGTTAATATTGCACTGCATGGTAATTTTATTGTACCTTTTTCAATAGCTTCTACTAATGCTATTGGTATTGAAGCTGCAGACGTATTTGCATATTCTTGAATATTTGATATTACATGACTTGGAGCAAAATCTAACCTTTTCTCTAATGCTTCTATAATTCTTAAATTTGCCTGATGTGGTACTAGGTAGTCAATTTCATTCATTTTTAAGCCGGATTTTGCTACACATTCTTCTATGTATCCCGGAAGTTTTGTTACTACGTATTTATATACTTCTTTTCCATCCATTTTTACAAACATTTTTTCTTCTTCATTAGGCTCAACTAATGGACAATTTTTACCGGGAATAGGCATTTTTATAAAATCACCTAAGTTGCCTTCTGCTTTTAAATCTATTGCAAGTATATCATCTTGACCATCGTCAGATACTGTTAATACCATTGCACCCGCTCCGTCTCCAAATAATACGCAGGTAGTCCTGTCTGTCCAGTCTAAACATCTTGATACAGCATCAGTCGCAACTATTAATACAGTCTTGGCTGAGTTCGATTTGATAAATGCTCTTGCTATTCCCATTCCATATATTAAACCTGAACATGCTGCTGTAATATCAAAACAAGCCGCATTTATTGCTCCTATTGCTGCTTGTATTTCACAGGCACTTGACGGATAAGCATGAGTTTCAACGCTTGCTGCCGCTATTATTAAATCAATTTCTTCTACATCAATTTTTGATTTTGCTAATGCTTTTTCAGCTGCTTTAATTCCCATTTCAACAGCTGTTTCATTCCCGGATAGTACGTGTCTCCTTTCTATACCGGTTCTTGTTCTTATCCATTCATCTGATGTGTCTATTATTTTAGTTAAGTCATCGTTTGTTATAACTGCTTCTGGTACATTAAAGCCAATACCGGCTATTTTTACCGGAATATTCATTTCTATATCTCCCCGTAATATGATGCTATTTTTTTGTTTACTCCTGCTTCTACTGCATTGTATGCTACTTTTACTGCATTTTTTATTGCATATGCAGAAGAACGTCCATGGCATATAACTGTTATTCCTTTTACTCCAAGTAGTAATGCTCCGCCAAATTCTTCATAATTAATTTTTACATATATTCTTTTTAATATCGGACGCACTAATAATCCTACTAGTTTTGAGAAAATATCATGATAAAACTCTTGTTTTATCATATAAAATAACATTCTTGCAACACCTTCTATTGTCTTTAAAGTTACATTCCCTACAAAACCATCACATACTATTACATCACAATTCCCTAAGAATATTTCTTTTCCCTCGGCATTTCCAATAAAGTTTAATTCATCTTTATTCTCATCGAAAAGTTTATATGTATCTTTTGCTAATTCATCACCTTTACCTGCTTCTTCACCAATATTCAAAAGTGCTATCCTTGGATTATTAATTCCAAGAACTGATTTAGCATAAGTTGAACCCATTAATCCAAATTGATAAAGCATTTCTGGTGTACAGTCTGTATTGGCACCCGAATCAATTAAAACTAATGGTCCCTTCATTGTTGGTATTACTGTTGCTATTGCAGGTCTTTCAATGCCATGTAATCTTCCCAGTCCAAATAGGCTTGCTCCCATTGCAGCTCCTGTTGAACCTGCCGCTACTACTGCATCCGAACTTCCTGTTACAACAGCATTAACTGCTAGTACTATTGATGAATTCTTCTTTTTTCTTATAGCTTGGCCAGGTGCTTCTCCCATTTCTATTACTTCTGAAGCATGGGTCTTTTTTATATCTAAATTTTTTGTATTTACTTTTATTCTCTTTGGTGGAAATATTCCCCCTCCTACACTACATAATATTCCTTCTTGATCTATTCTATCAAGTTCTCTTTCTATATCATATAGCTTTCCGACAAGTTCTATGGGAATATTATATTCCATTGCCGCCCATACAGCTCCTTCTACAATTGCTTTTGGAGCATTATCTCCTCCCATTGCATCTATAGCTATCCTAGTCATACTATTCTATATCCCCATTTTTTCTTTTTTATCTATTCTGATTCTTTTTCCGTAGTTGCTTTTACTGCTTTATTGCTTACTACTTTTCCTTTATATGTGCCACATTCTGTACATACAGTATGGGTTAATACAGTTGCTCCGCAACTTGGACATATTGTTGTTTCTGGTACTGTTCCCTTCCAATTTGCTCTTCTATGTCCTTGTGCTGATTTACCTGTTCTTTTCTTTGGTACTGCCATAATTACTTATCCTTTTCTATTTTTATATTTTTGAATATCTCTAATCTTGGATCCGTTTTTTTAGTGTTTAAATATTCACTAAGTTTTTCGTCTCCTTTACAATTTATATCACAAACAATTTTATTTGGTATATGTAATATTACACATTGATAAATAAAATCTGTTATATCTATTTCATTACTTCCATTTAAATCTTCTGTAAAGTTGTTTGATTTTACCTCGTATTCTGCATTACATCCATTATTTAGATTATATCTTGTATATGCTTCTTTTACATCAAAATCTAATACTTTTGTAAAGTCTTTTAAACACATATCACATGTAAGATTAACTTCAGCATGTATTCTTCCGGTTAATAGTATGGTTGTATTCAAAACTTTTATTTCTATTTCTGCATTAACCGGTTTTTCTTTATTAAATTCTTCTATTATTTCTGAAAAATTTAATATATCTTTTTGGTTTTCTTTTTTTTCTATTTCGGAAATTAAAATATTCATTAATACTTATTTTAAATTGAAGATGTATTTTGTCAAACTTAAAAGGAGACATTATGTCTCCTTTTTTATAATATATTCTAACCAGTTAATTTATTTATGCTACTTTATATGAGAATGAACGTTGGATATTTTGTTGTAGCATTTGATCTGCCGATTGTAATTCTGTATTTGCAGCTTGAAGTTGTGCTTGATACTTTTGTATTTTTATATCGAGTTGTTTTTCAAAATTTTCCAACTCTGATTTTCTCGCTTCTAACTTTTTTACAGCTGGAGAATCAGTATTCCCTATATCACTAATTTGCGATGATAATTGTGTTATTTTATCTGTTAAATTTAACTTTTGAGTTGTTATGTCATTTATCTTTGTCTCGATTGAATTGACATAATTCGTAAGATATAGTTTTCTGTTAAATGATACTAAAAAACCCATTTTGCTACCTTGTTTGGTTTAGTGATCTTCCTCTTAAAAATACATGTTCTGAATTCTGTGCCAGAATTAGTTCTGTCTTTTTAAGCTTGTATTTTTCATAATTTATTCGGTTTTCTATTTTCTCTAACTTCTGCTTTACTGTCATTAATTCTTTTATTGTTGTAATTGACTGAGTAATAAACATTTTTATTGGATTCTTTTTCTTTAAAAAGGCTTTTGTGAAGTTGAGAAAATTTTTTAACCTACTTATATGAAGTTGTAGTTTTGCAGCTGCGGTTTGTTTTGCCACTAAAATTCTCCTTTGCTGACAAGACTACATGAATACTAAAACATTTCATTCTTTTTTATTGCCTTTTTATTAATATTCATTATGCCTTGTTTTTTTTTATCAAAATATACTATTTCTTAGTATTAATATCGGTTTTTTACTTTTTTTTCTTTAATATTTTATTTTTTTTTATAAAAAAAAATTTACATTTTTTTACAAAAATGTAAACATAAATTTATTTTTTTGATTAAAATTTTTTACTTATAAAAATTTATTATATCATTAATCATATTAATTATTTTAGTTGTTATTTCTTCAATATACTCAGCAGATGTTAGTCCATTAATTACAATATCTGCATTCTGCATTGTTGGGCGTATATATATTTGTGCAGTTGTATTTACATCATTAAATTGGTGTTCAGCTGCAGCTCCTGTTTTGCCTCTTAATATTGCGCGTGTAAACCAGCGTTCCTTTATTTTCTCAAAAGGGGTAAATACATATACTTTTATATCAAATAAGTCAACAAGTTCTTCGCCTAATACATATAAACCTTCAGCTAAAATCGCTTTTGTAGGATTTTTATATGCTCTATTTGGTATACTTTCACAAGTTACAAAGTCATATTCAGGAGCATTTACTCCGCATCCGTTTTTTAGACTGATTAAATGAGCTCTCATTAAGCTTAAATTGATTGCATCAGGTTTATCAAAACTAAATCCGGTTTTATATAAATTTTCATAACTTCCGGCTTCTTTCAACAGTTCTGATGTATCTTTATAATAATCGTCACAACATAATGATGTATATGTTTCGTTATATAATTTTTTTCTTAACGCTTTTGATACATAATTTACTAATGTTGTTTTTCCTGATGCGGATTCTCCTGTTATTCCTATTAGATAATTTCTTTGTTTATTATTTAAGAATTCCTTTACTGTTTTGATTATTAATTTCTCATTTACTGACAAAAATAAAGGTTGTTTTTGTTGCCTATCTTCATCTAATATTTCTTTAATACCATCTATTATTTTAAAAATTACAATGCTTTTATCGTCATAGTTATTTGGATTATTTTTATAACTCTCTTTCTCTATGAGGCTTTCGCTTGTCATTTTTATCTCCACTCTTTAATATTTTATTCATATAAACACTAATTATAAAATAATTTGTTAGATTGTGTTTATATTTTTAAAAATTATTACAAAAGTTTGTAATATATATTTTTAGTTCATTTATTCGTTCTTTTAATATATTTTCTACAAACTCAATTCTTGAAATAATTTGTTTTTCATTATCAACTTTTTTCTTTATAAAAAATAGTTTTTTGGCGTTTATTTTTAATATGTCTTTTAAATCATTAATCTGCGTATAAAAATATTTATCTATATACTCAGTTTTTTGTGGCATCTCTGATAAAATATCATTAATAATAAAAAGTGCTTTATCTATGTTACCTTCTTTTATATGTTTTTTGTATGTCAGTAATTTCTCTAATATTTCTTTATAATACTCTATTATTATTTTCTTTTTTTCAGGAAGAATTTTACATAAATATTTTTTTGTATCATTATAACCTTTTTCAATTAATTCATTTTTAATGTTTTTATCTATAGTAAAATCGAATAAAATAATGTCTTTTGTGTCTATTACTATATAATCATATCTATCATTTGAATGGTTCATATTAAATACATTTTCAGTAGATAAATACCAAATTGTATTAATTATTGAACTTACATAATCCATTGGATTCTTTATATCTCTTTCTTTTCTTGAACCTTCCAGTCTGAATTCTAAAATTCTTGAATTTGAATTATCTAATGAATTATATACTTTCCAAGCCGGCCAGCTTTTTATTAAATCACCATCAACTAATATTGCATCACCAATATTTATTGGCTTCATTAATCCGGGTAGACTCGCAGATGCTCTTACTGCAAATGCAATTTCTTCTTCAGGGGTTGATTCTTTTGAAAATATATATGGAGTATTAGTGTTTAAATCTATAGTTAATATATGTAGATTTTTACTTATATCTTTAAATTTTACGGGTTTATTACTTCCTTTTTTATAATTTTCTCCATAGAATTTTTTCTCAATTTTTTCTCTTAACCATTCTAAGAATATTTCCCCTTTGCTTATTGATATATCTGTTGTAAATATTGATATATTTAAATCCCTGAACATGTTTAGATTAAAGTCAAAAAACAAATCTTTTATTTCTTCTTCACTGTATCCAATTGCATATAAAGCTGCAAATACGGCACCTACAGAAGAGCCGGCAATAGAATTTAGTTCAATATTAAATTCTTTTAGTGCTTTTATTGCACCAACATAGCACATTCCTCGAATGCCGCCTCCTCCAAATATACAATTATATTTTATATTATTTGTCATTTAATTCCTTTTATATATAAAAACCCAAATCCTACTATAAAGATTTGGGTTTTTCTTTTTGTGTGTTATTGGCAATTAGCAGCTTCTTCTTCGGTAACACCTTTTATTGTTAAACTGATTTTTCCTTTATCATCAACTTTAACAATTTTAACTGTTACTATATCGCCAACATTTAATTTGCCTTCAATTGTATCAATTCTTTCTTTGCAAACTTGTGAAATATGAACCATTCCATCTTTACCGGGAGCAAGTTCGACAAATGCTCCAAATTGAACAATTTTAACAACTTTACCTTTACAAATCATTCCTTCTTCAGGTTTGAATGTTATTTGGTTTATCATTTGTTTTGCTATATCGGCGCCTTCTTTGTCATTAGATGTTATAGTTACTCTCCCATCATCTTGTATATCTATTTCTGCACCGGAAGCTTCTATAATTCCTCGGATATTTTTACCGCCGGGTCCTATAACAGCTCCTATGTCTTCAACAGGAATATTCATTGTAAATATTCTTGGTGCATATGGTGATAATTCTTTTGCAGGTTCTGTGATAACTTCTCTCATTTTTGATAGAATGTGTAGTCTTCCTTCTTTTGCTTGAGCTAAAGCTCTTCTTAATGTATCATTCGCAATTCCTTTTGCTTTCATGTCCATTTGAAGAGCGGTTATACCATCATCATTACCAGTTACCTTAAAGTCCATATCTCCAAGAAAATCTTCAATACCTTGAATATCAGTTAGTACAACAGGTTCTCTGCCTGGTTCTGTAATCATACCCATTGCAACTCCACCTATCATACATTTTACAGGTACACCTGCATTCATTAATGCCATTGAACTGCCGCAAGTTGACCCCATTGATGTTGATCCGTTTGATTCTAATACATCAGATGTTACTCTTATTGTATAACCAAATTCTTCTTGTGATGGAAGGGCTGGGATATTTGCTCTTTCTGCTAAATGACCATGACCTACTTCTCTTCTTCCGGGTCCTCTTAATGCTTTTACTTCACCAACTGAAAAACCAGGGAATATATATTTATGCATATAAGTTTTTTCTGTTTCAGGATCAACTCCGTCAAGCTCTTGTTTCATTCCCGGACCTGCTAATGTTGCTACTGAAAGAATTTGTGTTTGTCCTCTAGTAAATACTGCACTTCCGTGTGCTCTTGGTATAACACCTACTTCGCACCAGATTGGACGGACTTCATTTGGCTTTCTTCCGTCGGCTCTTACTCCTTCATCCAGAATCATTGCTCTCATTATTTTCTTTTCTGCTGCTTTAAATTCTTCTGCAACAAAATCAATACCTGTTTCTTCTATGATTTTATGTATATAGTGATCTTCAGGCAAAGCTTCTACTTTCTCTTTTACAAGTTTCTTTGCTTCATCCAGTTTATTTTGTCTATATTCTCTATCAAAATTATGATATGCGTCAAAAATCATATCGTGAGCAACTTCGTCAATTATGTTTTTTAATTCGGTTGTATCATATGGATTTACAAATTCTTCTCTTACAATGCCGCATTCTTGCGCAAACTGAAGTTGAGCTTCACATTGTTTTCTTATTTCAACTTGCGCAAATTCAACAGCTTCCATAATTTCATCTTCTGTTACGAATTTACACCCTGCTTCTACCATAATGACGCTGTCATGGGTTCCGGCTACAACTATATCTAAATTTGATTTTGCTGCTTCTTGATGTGTTGGGTTCGCAATTAAATTGCCATCAATTTTTGATACTCTTACAGCTCCAATAGGACCTTCAAATGGAGCACCTGACAGCATTAATGCACAAGATGCTCCAAGCATTGCTAATGTGTCAGGTTGATTTTCTTGATCGTAACTAAACAATTGAGCTACAATTTGAATATCATTCCTATATCCTTTTGGAAATAATGGTCTAATTGGTCTATCTATAAGTCTTGAAACTAATATAGCTTTATCGCTGGCTTTCCCTTCACTTCTATTATATCCGCCTGGTATTCTTCCTATTGCAGACATTCTTTCTTCATAATCAATTAACAACGGGAAAAAGTCTATACCAACTCTTGGTTCGGGGCTTACACAACAATGTATAAATAACATTGTATCTCCACATCTAACTGTAACTGAGCTGGTAGCTGATTTTGCATATTTACCTGTTTCTATTGTAACTGTTTTGTTTCCTACAGGTATTTCAATTTTCTTTGTTTCTACCATATTTTTCTCTTTTCTTTTTATACACTTCTAATTTCTGTTTTATTATAACTTAAATATTTTTTTGTGTATATTTAATAAATCTTGTCTGAGAAAAAATTCACGATAAGCTGAAAGTGTTATTGAATTTTTTTTACAAAACGAACCAAAAACTTTGTTTTTATGTGAGCTTGTATCTGTAGTGAAACGAAGGAGAGCAGAGTTTCAATAGGTGAGTACTTTGTTAGCTAGGATGACTCTCTAACAAAGTGAGATACTAGATTAAATTCTCTATTTTGTTGATTTATTTATAAGAACATGTTATATTTATATAGTTTTAATTTTTATGAAAATTATGAAAAAAATACTTATATATAATATATTACTTATTATTTTTTTATTTTTTATTATTGAATATATATTCTATTATGTAGAAGTTATAAGACCTAGTACTCCTTTTTTTATGGTATATAAGATTTCTCCATTAAAAAGATTTGAAAAAATGTATTATACAACACTGAATAATTATATATGTCGGTCTTGTATTGATAATAAAGAGAATGAAAATAAAACTTTGAATAATGATGAGCCAATGATTAATTTTAGACCAATACTTATTGGTAATAGTAGTGATATTATAACAAAAAAATTACCAATTGTATTATTTGGTTGTTCTTATACGTATGGTTGGAATTTAGATAATAATCAAACTTTTTCCTATAAACTTTATAAAAAAACAGGCAGAACTGTATTTAATTTTGGAATAGTCGGAGCTGGTGTACAGCAAACTTTATTTATGTTGCAGAATAATATTTTAAAATGTATTCCTCAACCTGAATATGTAATTTATACATTTATTTGCGACCATATTAATAGAATGAATGTTTGTTTCTATTTTGATGAATATGGGGTAATTTATTATAAATATAATAAAAATAAAGATTTAGTATTAATGTCTGATTTAGATTTATATTACTGGCATTCATACATATTAAGAAGAATATATAATTTACTTTATGAAAAAAAATTGTTAATGTATAAGCGAGATAATAATGAATTTTTATTGAAACATTTTTTAGCAGTTAATAACGAAATAAAAAAGAGTTCTAATAATACAAAATTTGTACTTTTTGTATATGATGGCGATTCTATAATAGAAAATATAGAAGAAGAATTGAAAAAAAATGGGATTATTGTTATATATTTATCTCAACTTTCTAAAGAAAATTTTTCGGATAAAAAATATATGGTTGACGATTCTCATCCAAGTGAGAAAGCTTGGGATATAATTGTTCCTTTATTAATAAAAAAATTAAATATTTAATAATTTATTTTTAAAGAAAATTGTTATAGTATGAAAATATGAATGGACGTGTTATTAAGATATTCTCAGATTTTTATTATGTTGAAACTTCAATTGGCGTTATTGAAGCTAAGCTTAAAACAGTTTTAAAAAAACAAAATCTTGATGTAGTTACAGGTGATTTCGTTGAATTAGATAGTATTGATATTAATTCAAAACAAGCTTTCATTTCTGGTGTTGTAAATAGAGTTAATTTGATTAAACGTCCTAAAGTTGCAAATGTTTCGCAATTTATCATTGTATCTGCTCTCAAAGAACCTGATTTGGATTATGAACAATTGGATAGGTATATAGCTCATTGTGAGTACCATAAGATAAAACCTATTCTCTGTTTTAATAAGGAAGATATTAATGATACCGAATATCTTAAAAAGAAAATAACTGAAATATATTCAAAAATTGGTTATCAAATTATTTTTACTTCAGCATTGAAGAAAACAGGGATAAATGAATTAGAACCAATTTTAAAAAATAATACATCAATTCTTTGCGGAGCATCCGGAGTCGGTAAATCTTCTTTAATTAATGCTATTTTAAAATCTTCTATTTTAAAAACTTTGCCTGTGAGCGAAAAAACAAAAAGAGGTGTTCATACAACAAGACATTGCGAATTACTGGAAATTGACAATAATTCTTTTATTGTTGACACACCTGGTTTTTCTCATCTTAAATTCGATTTTTTACTTCCTATTGAAGTTCAAAACCTTTTTAGAGAATTTTCAAGTATTGATAAATCTTGTAAATATAATAATTGTTTGCATATTGATGAAGAAGGTTGTTCTTTAACTTCACAGATAAAAAATATTTCGGAGTCAAGATATTTAAGTTATAAAAAATTTATAAATGAAGCAAAAGATTATGAACAAAAGATTTCAGTTGAATCTTTAAAAAATGAGTCAAAAGTAAAATATAATAAGAATAAAATTTTGACTAAAATCTCAAGCAAAAAAAGAAATGTATCTCGAAAAACAAATAAACAAAATATGTATAAAAAAGAAATGTAGTGTGAAAATGAATGAAGTTGCAAAAGAAAGATTTAATAATTTTAGGAAATTAGTAGAAAAAAGTTTAGATAAATATATAGAAGTTTTTTATCCTGAAAGTATTTATGAATCAATGAGATATTCTCTATTAGCTGGAGGAAAAAGGTTAAGACCTGTATTGGCTATAGAAACAGCATCTTTATTTAATGTTGATATAGAATGTGTTATGCCAATGGCTTGTGCTATAGAGATGCTGCATTGTCAAAGTCTTATTCATGATGATTTACCTTGTATGGATAATGATGATTATAGAAGAGGTAAACTGTCTAACCATAAAGTTTTTGGAGAAGCAACCGCAACACTTGCTGGTGATGCGCTATTAAGCTTTGCTCCTAAAATGGTTATTGATAAAATCCCTAAAACAATATCAGCGGAAGTCATTTTAAAACTTTTAAATGAATTTTTTATTGCTGCAGGAGTTGATGGTATTATATCAGGGCAAATTGTTGATATAGATTCTGAAAAAAAGAAAATTTCTAAGAAAACATTAGATTTTATTTATGAATATAAAACCGCAAAATTATTTAAACTTGCAATAAGAACAGGAGCAATTTTAGGTCGTGCTGATGAAAAATTATTAGAAGAGCTTACTCTTTTTGCTCAATATTATGGTCATGCTTTTCAAATTTATGATGATATATTAGATGTTACATCAACTTTAGAGGAACTTGGTAAAACTCCCGGAAAAGATATTAGTGTTGAAAAATCAACTTATGTTTCTATGTTTGGTCTTGATGAAGCGAAAAAGCAAGTTATATTTCTTTGTAATCAAGCTTGTGATATACTTAAAAACAACAAAATAAATTCTGTTATTTTTGAAGGTGTTGTATCTGATCTTTCAGAAGGGATAAAAAAATGTTCTTAAATACAAGTTATGAAATTATAGTAAATGGAATTGAAGCAGCTATAGTTGCACAATTATTAAAATTTATAGGTCATATAATAAAAACTAAAAAAGTGGATTTTCAAGTTTTAGCAACAACAGGAGGGATGCCAAGTGCTCATACTGCCGGTGTTGTTGCACTTTCTTGTACTGTTGGTTTTATTTGCGGTTTTGAATCTGTGGAGTTTGCTATTGCACTTGGTTATGCTTTAGTTGTTATGTATGATGCTGCAGGTTTAAGACGTTCTACCGGTAAGATTGCTGCTTGTCTCAATAAGATAAGAGATGACTTTTACGCTAATGGTCAAATGCCGGCTGAAAGATTAAAAGAATTATTAGGTCATACTCCTTTTGAAGTCTTTGTTGGTGCTCTTTTAGGTGTTTATATTGCTTATGTTAATCATTATTGTTTATTCCAATAGGTAGAAATGTTAGATTTTTCTCTTTTTGATAATTATGCTGATCCAATTTGTATTTTCACGGTAAATAATGAAATTATTTTTAAGAATAATAAGTTTCTTTCTGCTTTTTTTGATTTTAAGTCTTTAGAAAAATTTAAAACTAAATTTAATTTCAATTTATGTTTTTTGTCTTCTGATAGTATTACACAATTAACTCCTATAGATATACTGTTAAAATCTAAGGAGAATTTTCATACTATTGCTTCTTATCAAAAATCGAATGGAGAATTCATTTATTTTTATATATATTCTTTTATGTATTTTGATTACAGAGTTGTTGTATTTAAGGATTTTACAACAGAAGATGCATTTTCTAATTTAATTAAAAAATATAAAGAACTTGAATCAAAGTATAATGAAGTGAAAGAATCTACTAATAAGTTTTATAAATTACAAGAACATGCTCAAACGCAGGTTCTTAAAATGGGAATTATTAATAAAATTTCACTTGTTATACGAGAAACAAATGATATGGAATTCATTTTGTCTTCTGCATTAGAAGAAATTCATAATCTTCTTGGCTCTTTTAAAACATATTTTTCTATGCGAGAAAAAAATAGTTTTAAAATTATATACTCTGTTACAGATAGAACAGATATAAATTTATTTTGTGAATACGAAAAAGACGTGGTTCAAAATATTAGAAATAAAGATATTTTTATATCTTCTTGTTTAAAAGAATATATTAATTCAGATAAATTTATCCCAAATGGAGCAACTCGTATTATTATTCCCGTTTATAACAAGAATAGACTGCTTGGGATAATTGTTACCTTTACAAAACAGAAAATTTCAATTGATGATAATAGAGAAATACTTCAATCCATTTCAGTTCAGCTTGCAAGTTCTATAATACAAGCAGGATTAATTACTCAATTAAATAAGAAAAATAAGAAATTACAAAAAACTTTAAATGAACTTAAAGAAACACAATTGCAATTAATTAACTCAGAAAAGATGGCATCTTTAGGACAACTTGTATCCGGTGTTGCTCACGAAATTAATACACCACTAGCATCTATTAATTCAAATAATAATTTAATTAATAAAATTATTTCAAATAACTTAAATTTAACACAAGAACAAATTAATATGATAAAGGAATTAAATAATATTGATATAGAAGCATCTAACAGAATTTCTAACATTGTTAAGTCTTTGAAACGATTTGTAAGACTTGATGAAGCAGAATTTCAAGAAGCTGATATTAATAAAGAAATAGATTTGACTCTAAAATTAATAGCCCACGAATTAAAAGATAAAATAAAAGTTGTTAAATATTATTCTCAATTGCCACCTGTATATTGCAGTGTAAATATGTTAAATCAGGTTTTTATGAATATTTTAGTAAATGCCTGCCATAGCATTAATAAAAAAAATATTGAAGGTAAAATTGAGATAAGTACTTTTTCTGATGGACATAATTTAATTGTTAAAATTAAGGATAATGGTTCTGGTATCCCTTTTGAAATTCAAAATAAAATATTTGATGTTGGATTTACGACTAAAAAAATAGGTGTTGGAACAGGACTTGGGCTTTCTATTTCGAAGAAAATTATTGAACTCCATAAAGGTAGTATTAACTTTACTTCGAAGGAAACTTTGGGTACTGAATTTATAATTACTATTCCAATATCAAATAAAAGTTAATTAGATTAAATTTTTTATTATATAATTCTTATGTGAGAGGTATGTATGAGTATAAAAGCACAAAAAGGGACAAAAGATATTTTACCTTTAGAAATAATAAATTGGCAAAATATTGAAAAAGCTGCAAGTGAAGTTTTTTCAAAAGCCAATTTCAAAGAAATAAGAACACCAATTTTTGAAGATACAGCATTATTTGAAAGAGGGGTTGGTGATACAACTGATATTGTTAATAAAGAGATGTATACTTTTGTCAAAAGTGATCGTTCCATAACATTAAGACCTGAAAATACAGCAGGGGTTGTGAGAGCTTATTTAGAACATAATATGTTCAGAGAAAGTCCGCCTGTTAAATTATGGTATAAAGGTCCTATGTTTAGATATGAAAGACCTCAGGCCGGAAGACAAAGACAATTTCATCAAATTGGAGTTGAAATGTTTGGTATTCAAGATGCATCGGCAGACGCTGAATGTATTTTACTTGCTACTGAATTTCTTAAAAAAATTGGATTAAGTGATTTAGTTGTTGAAATAAATTCTCTAGGATGCAATGTTTGCCGAAAAGAATATAAAGAACAATTAAAAGAGGCTATTGCTCCATTTCTTGAAGAACTTTGTGATGATTGTAAGAGCAGATATGAAAAGAATCCTTTAAGAATTTTAGATTGTAAAAATGAGGATTGTAATAAACTTTTTGAAGAATATAATTTGAGAAATAAAGTTTCAGGTATAAAATTATGCCCTGAATGTTTTGAGCATTATAAAAAGTTAAAAATGTATTTAGATGCTTTAAATATTAAATATATTGAAAATACATTTTTAGTAAGAGGACTTGACTACTATACTAAAACAGTCTTTGAAATAAAATCAAATAATTTGGGTTCACAAAATGCAGTTTGCGGCGGAGGAAGGTATGATGGTCTTGTTGAGACTCTTGGCGGTCCTCATACACCTGCAGTTGGTTGGGCAATGGGGGTTGAAAGACTAAATTCTTTAATACCGCAATTAGAATATTCTAAAATAGATTATTTTGTAGTTTCAGATAATCAAATAGAAGCTGTTAAACTTGCTTCAAAACTAAGAGAAAAAGGCTATAGTGTAGAATTTGATCATAATTTTAGAAAATTTTCTAAGCAACTTGAGAAAGCTTCTAAAATTGCTAATAAAGCCATTATTTTAGGTGAAGATGAAATAAAAAATAATTATTTAACTATAAAAAATCTTGAAACATCTGAACAAGAAAAAGTTTTATTCGAAAATATAATTACATAAAAAGGTGTTTTAATGCCGTAATTTCTTCATAATCGGCGCCTTCTTCTAATAATTCTTCTATTGTTATACCAAATAGACTTATATATTTGGATATTTCTTCTTTGATATTATTTGTTTTTATTGCATGCAAAACTATAGAAATTACTTCTTTTCTTTTTAAAGTTATTCCTCTATCATCTGTATTCTTATTAAAAATCCTTTTCTTTGATTTACCCATATTAAGACTCTCTTTAAATTTTAATGTTATATTTTTTTTTTAACAAGTAATTATAAAAAATAATTTTGTTAATATTTGTAAAAAAAATAACATTAAATTAATAAAACAAGCAAAAATTTACTTTCACAAGTATTACGTTTGTTAGATAATTTTACTAAAAGGAGTAGGTCTAAATGAAGATAGGTAATATTTCATCTTATATTAATAATTATAAAAAAAATGATAGGTTGAAAAATAATTTTAATAAAACATATGTTGCTTTTCAAGGAACAAAAGAAAATGCAAAGAAAGCTGCATTAATAGGGTCTGCTGCTTTAATGACATTACCCTTAGCCAGTTGTAATAATAATCAAGCTCAAATAAACAATGTTGATTCAAATGCTCTAAATTCACATGAGCAAACACAAGTGCAAACTCAAACCCCAGATGATATTATAAATCAAACTGACGCATTAATGGACTCAGGATTAATTGATAAAACTCTATTAGCTGATGTTTCATTGATTTCTGTTCCAGTTAGTGAATTTTATTTTACTAATTCTAATGGAGAAGTTATTTTACATCCAAATGAAAATTTACCTAGAAATGAAGAAGGTTCAATTATCGTTACTATTACAGAAAATGCTTCAGAAAATTTAACAGGTGGTAATACTTTAAATGAGATAATTTCAAAAGTATATTCTGATGATTTGGCTTCTTATGATGAAGATGAACAGTCTGCAATTAAAAATAAAATTATAGATGAAATTATACAATCAAATCCTTCTTTAGCTGCATATATAAAAGTAGAAATGGGCGATAAAGCAAGAAGTTATGAAAAAATAAGCGGATTGGATTTATATAAAGGTACTACCAGTAGTGATCAATTATTAGACACAAGATTATTGACAATGCCTACTTCTATTGTATACCAAGTACAAGGAGAAGAACCTGAAAATGTTACATTTATCACGTCTTCATCATTGTATACTCCTTCTTCAAATTCAGCTAGTGTAATTAAAGATGGTGGTGATTTGTTAGATGATGAATTTTCTTCTTTCTCTGATATGATATATGGAATGTATGGTAAAGATATTTCAGATGAAGCATATAGAGATATCGTTTATGCAGTTGTTAATTCACCTGAAAATGCTGCTGAATTTGAATATATATTAGATGAAATGAACTTTAATGATATTATTGAAACTGCTAATATAAATGATTTAAATAGAACATTAGATGAAAATACAGATAAAGAATTATTAGGTATTTCTCTTCCTTCTGTTACAACATTAAGAACAACTGCAAAAAATGCAGACGTTAAATCAGGCAATAGAGATGGAATAGTATATCAAATTTCACCCTCTGCAGTAGTTGACGGACAAAATGATTTGTCTATTTCCATTGTTGATAATACGGATAAAGATGGTTTAATGAAAGAAGGTCAGGTATTTAAATTAGCAGATGTTCTTCAATTCTACAATTCTCCTGATGGAAATGGCAGATTTGCATTAGTTGTGGATGGGAAATTAGTATTAAATGATAATGTTAATTATGTTGATGAATTTGCAACTCAAATTTTGCAACAAGTTGTTTATGCAAATCTAGATATTTTTGCTACTAAATATGAAGACCAAAATGGAATTCATAACTATGGAGTATTTGATGTCGATAAAGATTATGATACTGAAGGTAAAACTCTTGATGAAATTTTACAACATTCAACAATTAATATAGACAGATTAATGAAATATTCTTTTGTTGATGAAAATGGTATTTCAAGATTTGAAGAGGGTGTAAAATTAAATTTACCTCAATTCAATTATAGAATAAATGAATGTGCAATATTAAGACCTTGTTGTAATCCTCAGCCAAATAAGCCAAATCCTTCAGTTCCTGATAATCCGAGTATACCGGACGAAGAACCGAGTGTTCCGGATGATGAACCGAGTATTCCGGATGATGAACCAAGTATTCCGGATGATGAACCGAGTATTCCGGATGATAATCCGACAGATCCAACTGATAATACTGATCCGACAGATCCAACTGATAATACCGATCCGACAGATCCAACATCATGTCCAACTATACCTACAGAAGAGCCTACAAAGGAAACAGAACCAACTCTTCCGACCGGTCCTACAGATCCGACAAGCCCTACAGGTCCAACGGGACCTACAGATCCGACAATAAGACCTACAGAGGGTGGTTCAGAAGTTGATCCTATTGATCCATCTGATCCAACGGATCCGACAGGTAATACAGATCCAACGGATCCGACAGGTAATACAGATCCAACGGATCCGACAGGTAATACAGATCCAACGGATCCAACAGGTAATACAGATCCAACGGATCCAACAGGTAATACAGATCCAACAGATCCAACTAATCAAACTTGTCCAACAGAACCAACGGAAGATCCATCACAAGAAACAGAACCAACTCTTCCGTCTAGTCCAACAGAACCATCAAGTCCATCTAATCCAACAGAACCATCAGATCCGACAAGTCCGACTGGTCCAACAGAACCTTCAGGTCCAACAAGTCCGACTGGTCCAACAGATCCAACATGTTCGGAAAATCCTACAGAAGCTCCACAGCCTGAAGATGAACCTTCTTTGTTGTCATCAACAAATATAAATAATGAGTCAGATTCAATTATGTCTGTTAATACTTCAAATAATACAAAGACTACAATGGCTTCTAAATTAACATCTTATCTTCTTTCGAAGTTAAGTGGTTCTACAAAAGATAAATTAGATTCTATTGATACTTATGTATAGATTATCTTGAATATTGATACTTAATACTTAATACAAAAAGAGACTATATAGTCTCTTTTTTGTTAGTTATTTAAGCTAGTGTCGCATTTTTCTATAAGATTAACCTTTCTTTAAATGTACTAACTTTTGAAAAAGCCACTAACTTCTATTTTTTCAAATTACACTTTAACACATAAATAAAGTTTTAGATTAGTTTTATAAAAAAAATTACTCACTATTTCTGCTTATTATGAATTTTTCTGACAATATAATATTGTCAATATCAATTTTATTTAATCTAGTATTGTAATTTATTACCGAGTCATCCTCGCTAACAAAGTACTCACCTTTTAAAAATGCCACTCAAAAAAATTCACTTACACTTTCAGCTTATCGTGAATTTTTATCGGACAATATTATACTTCTTTATTTTGTGAAAAATCGTTTTTTATTTGTTCAAGGATTTCACGCCAAGGTTCAACTATATAATCATTTTGACTTAAGGCCTCTTTTGAAATACCTGCATGATGAATTAATGGTAATAAAGTTTCTTCACTTATTCTTATAGGTTCATCTTTATTATCATCAGTATCGTTACAAATAAAGAAACCTTTACCATTTTCATCTTTTTCGTAGCCAATTATAGTTATTTCATGACCACCATCAACTTTATTGTTTTTATCAAGATGAGTATACCCTATGATTACATTTTGTCCTAATGCCAAAGACTTTAAAATATGTTGTTTTGTTTCTTCAGGTTTACAATTATACCCTGTTAAATATCCATTTTCGTCTAAGTTTTGATAGACAACAGAAATTTTTGGATTCTCAAATACAATTTCTTCAACAAATGTTTTTTCAAAATCTGTTAAACCGCTTTTATCAGGATTAAATTTTCCGGTTCTTTCATCTGTAATTGCGTTATATGTGTGTTGAGAACCTAAATTTAATAATGCTGATTGTATTAAAACATCAATACAAGAACGTTCATTAGAATCTTTATATGAAGTTTGAACACGAGCTCTTACTATAGCATTTCTATCAGGCTTTAATTTTATTGTTATATCTTCCCAATTATTAAGTTCACTTTCTGTATTAAATTCTCTAAGTTTCCATAAACCTTCAGCCATTCCGCTTGAAATATCTGACATTTTAATTTTTTTAGTTACAGAATAATTGTTACTTGATAAACCCTGTGCAAATCTTACAAATTCTGCAGGTTTTTTACTAGCAAGGTTATATTCCATGCTTGTAACAACGCAAGAGGAAGAAACTACATTTTTAGCGCTTTCTGGTATTTTCTCTCCTGTTTCTTGTTCTATTTCATTAGCAACATTTTCTGGGATATCTCCAAATTTTTGTGTAATTGAAAAAGGATTATCTAGTGCTTTTAAAACTTCTGATATTATCAAAGAATCAGAAAGACCTCTTATTCTCGGTTCTGTTGCTATTCTGTATAAATTATAAAGAACTGTTGATCCATCATTTGAATCGTTGTTATCTAATATTCCATTTTTATCTAATCTGTTTAATAAAATCTGATAATTTTTGTCTAGTTTTGATTTAATTGTTCTTATTTGTTGATTCCTTGACGGTATATTATTCGTGTTATTTGTTTCTTTTTGTTTTGCAGAAAAAGAAGGTATGTATGCTTTTAGGTTTTCGGCAGAATATTGAACTAAACCTGCATTTGTGGCTTGAACTGGATTTTTACCAATTGATAATTCTTTGCATTTTTTTTGTTCAAATATACTTTTATCAATATTATTAACTTGTGAAATTTTTAGCATAGTAATACTTATACCTTCTATTATAATAAAAATTTAAAACATAAAAAATTGCCTACATTTTTTGTTGAATAGAAAATAAGTCACAGTTTGTAACAAAGTATATACTTATTAAATTTGATTTTTCCCTTCTTTTAGTCCACGAGCTCTATCATATAATTCAACTTTCATTTTATATTCATTAGCTCTTTCTATAATATAATTAACTAAGTCTAAATAATATGGAGAAATAGTTGCTCTATTTGTTTTATACCAAACATCTTCAATATCAACAGCTAACCATCTACCGCCTATTGACTTAACCGTTTCAATCCATAAATCAATTTCTTTTCTATTATCATTGACATTTGGAATAATTATATATTTAGAAGTCATTAAACCATAATTATTTTTATTAGCAGCTGCATATTTTTTCATATTTTCAACTACTTTTTTGAAACTATTCACGGTTTTTATTTTCTTATATGTTTTTTCGCATCCTGAATCGATGGAAATAACAACATTTAATACTCCTTTTTTAATGGCTTCTTCAATTGCAGGGGAAAACTTTATACCGGAAGAATGAATTCTCATATTTCTAAAACTACTCTCAGTAAGCAATTTTATTAAATCTTCAAATTCTGGAGCAATAGTTGGTTCACCACCACCAAATGCTATTTCTCCACCTTTTCGAAGTATATTTTTTTCTATCATTTCCTTTATTATAGGTACAGTATTATAGGGTTTTATTTTATCAAATATTTTTTTGTTTTGTACTTCATAACAATAAGTACATTTACTATTGCATTGAATCCAATAATTGAATTGTAAAAAATTGATATAATCTTCTTCGTCCCAATCTTTTTCTTCTAAAAAAACACATCCTTTACAATTTGGAAGTATATTACCTTTTCTATGTTCTTCTCTATATTTGCGTTTTAAGGTGAATAACTTATCCCAATCTATCATTTCACCCTTATAATCTGAATTTAGTGTAATATGTCCTCCACCCGAATGACAAGTGAAACAACATGTTTCGAGTCTTGTATGTTCAAAATCCAAACCGTGTTCTATATATCTACAGCTTAAATACTTCATTTAAATATATTTTCCTCTTTTATTAAGTTATCATTTTAGTATTTTTTAGTCAAGAAACTTGTTTTTACATTATCTAAGAAAAAATTTGTCCGAGTTTAAATTAGTTTGTCACTAAAATGCGATACAATATTATATTCTTGTCTTTGTTTTTTCTTATATGTATAATTAATATTGTATTTAAAATAGTTTATAGGTATTAATCTTGAAATATATTAGTTGTATACATTTAGAGCATGGAATTACATTCTTTTCAAATTCAGTGCAAATTTGTTGTATAAGTTCTCATCCCGGAGGTGGTAATATTGTTCAAATTAATAATTATAAAGGAGAGCTTATTAATTGGGATGAACTTTTTAAAAGTAGAAGAGTTATTAGAGATAATCTTAAGAAAGGCATTATACCTGATAAGTGTTCTGAATGTTATTATCTTAAAGAACAGGATTGGAATGATGATGATTATATTGATGAAGTTTTGATAGGTCATTTTACACATTGTAATTGTAATTGTATTTATTGTTACACAGAAAAAGATAAAAATTTCTTTAATAATAATAAAACATATAATATTTTGCCTGTTATTAAAGATATGATAGAAAAGGGTGTGCTTTCTAAAAAATCTACAATTACATTCGGTGGTGGTGAGCCTACTATACTTAATGAATTTGAAGAATTAGTTAATCTATTATTGGATTATGATGTTTATAATATTAGAATTCATTCTGATGGAATTAAGTATTCTCCTGCCATAGAAAAGGGTTTAAAACTCGGTAAAATTACTTTGATTACTTCGGTTGATTCAAGTTCTAAAAAATTATATGAAAAAATAAAACATGTTCCTTGTTTTGATAAAGTTTGGAAAAATCTTGCAAATTATGCAAAAGCTAAAAATGGACTTATTAGAACCAAATATGTTTTAATACCCGGTATTAATGATGATATAAATGAAGTTAAAAATTGGATGAAAAAAACTTATGAATCAGGTATAAGACATATTGCTTTTGATATTGAAGATAATTGGTTTAAAGAAAATAGAAATAATATTCCTCAATACATTTACGTTATATTTGATTTCGTTTATAAGTCATACCCTCAGTACAAGATAGAAAGTTGTGAACTGTATGAAAGAGCTTCTAATCTTAAAATAGATAGAGAAATTAAACATAATTCTAAATGTTAAAAGTAGGAGTTATGAATGTTTTCAAAATTAAAAAAAAATTTCCGTAATTTTGTTTCTATAATAAAAAATGAAAAAAAATTTATAAGTTGTGAATGGTTGGAAAATGGTATTATTTTTGATCATGCAAATATTATAAGAGTTTGTTGTGAGCAAAGTCATGAAGGTAAAGGTCGTTATATATTAGAAGATTCTTTTAATGGACTTTGGCTTGACATTGATAAAATATTAAATAACAAGCAAGTATTAAAGAACAAGATTAGGAATAATATTATTCCTGATAGTTGTAAAGGGTGTCAATTCTTAAAAAATGATTTTTGGAAAGAAAAAAAAGTTTTTTCGAATATTTTGTTAACACATTGGTCAAATTGTAATACGAGATGTATATATTGCCCCGCAGTTAGAGATAATAATCTTAAGGATGCTAATCATTACAATATTATTCCTATTATTGAACAATTAATCGATGCAAAATTAGTAAATCAAGATACAAAATTTTCTATAGCAGGTGGTGAGTCAACTATATATCCGGAGTTTGATAAATTATTATATTTTTTAATTGATTATGGAATTAAAAATATAAATATTAATTCTTCAGGAATAAAGTATAGTCCATCTATAGCAGATGCAATTTCCAAAAATTTGGCAGAAATTGTTATTTCTATTGATGCAGCATCTTCTTTTTTATATAAATTAATTAAAGGAACTGATACTTTTAATATTGTGATTGAAAATGTTAAGCGTTATCTCGACTATCAACAAATAGGAGAAAAAAGAGTAATTTTAAAGTTTATTTTATTAAAAGGTTATAATGATAATAAAAAAGATTTATTAGATTGGTTTATGCTTTGTTCAAATATTGGAATAAAAAAGTTGGCTTTAGACATTGACATTGCCTGGTATAATGAAATGCAGGCGAATATACCTTCTTATGTTATTGACTTAGTTCTGTTTGCAAAAGAAATGTCTAAGTTAAATAATATAGAATTGGATTTATATGATAGAGCCTGTATTATATATAAATATTCCAAAATTGACCGAAAAGAACATAAATGATAACCTAATTAACGAGGATAAAATGTTCGTATATAATGAGAAATATGTAAGTAAAAAAGATGGGTGTTATTATAGTTGTCCATGGATAGAACATGGTTTAGTTTTCTTTCATAATAAAATTGCCAATTGTTGTATATGCGGACATACAGCTGGTGGTCATACTCTATTAAGAGATAATTATTCCGGTCAATCCATTGATTGGGATAGAATTTTTAAAATAAAAGAGATATATAGAAAATTTCATAAAAAAGGAAAAATTAATAAAAATTGTATTGGCTGTCCGTTTCTAAAGGAAGCTAAATGGGATAATATTGGTAATTTTATTGATAATATGTATATTAGTCATTGGTCTAATTGTAATTCAAAATGTATATATTGTTTTTCTTCACAACATCCTGAAAAATTTGAAAATAAAAAGAGATATTCTGTGTTACCAATATTAAAAGATATGTTTCAGAGGGGATATCTTTCTGCTGATGCTGATATATCGTTTGGTGGAGGCGAACCTACTTTATTGGATGAATTTGAAGATATTATGAACTTTTTATTAGATAATTATTTTTGGGGTATAAGAGTTCATACTTCAGGCATTAAATATAGCCAAGCTATGGCAAGAGCCATTAATGAGATAAGAGGCTATGTCGTTGTTTCTGTTGATGCCGGTTCTAAAGAAGTATACGAGAAAGTTAAGCAAGTTCCTATGTATGATATGGTTAGAGAAAATATAAGAAAGTATGCTCTTCAAACTACATTTTTAGGCAGATTTCTCATTAGTGCTAAATATATAATTATTCCAGGCATTAATGATACTAAAGAAGAAATTGAAAAATGGATTTTGGCTAATAAAGAAGCCGGTTTATATACGACGGTTTTAGATATTGAAGAAAACTGGTATCATGAACATAGTAATAATATTCCAAAGTATATTTTTGATTTAGTAGAATATGCTAAAAAGCGTTCTAAAAAACTTCATACTAATTTTGAACTTTATGAGCGGCTACAGAATGTTTATTATAATAATAGAGGAAATTTTTTTAAAAGATTATTTAAGAGAAAATAAATGTTTGTTTTAAATCAAAATTATTTATCAAAAAAAGAAGGTTTTTATTATAGTTGTCCTTGGATTGAACATGGGCTTGTATTTTTCCCCTCCAAAATTACCATGTGTTGTCTTTGTGGTTGCGAGCCCAGCAAACATATAATTGTTCAAGATAATTTTGATGGGGATAATTTTAATATAGAAAGAATTTTTAAAAATAAGAATAAGTTTAGATATTTCCATAAAAAAGGTAAAATACATACAAATTGTATGAATTGCCCATTTCTAAAATTAGAAGCTTGGGATGAAAGAAATTATATTGATTCTTTATATATTAGTCATTGGTTACCTTGTAATGCTAAGTGTACATATTGTTACTCTAATAAACATCCTGATGATTTCTCTAAAAAATCTTATAAAATCTTTGATATCATAAAAAAAATGTTTGAGTCTGGTATTTTAAAAAGAAATTCTAAAATTTTATTTGGTGGTGGTGAGCCTGCTTTGCTTGATGAATTTGAAAATATAATTTCATTTTTTATTAATAATGGATTTCAAAATATCAGAGTACATTCATCTGGTATAAAATATATTCCTTGTCTAGAAAGAGGTTTGACTGAAAATAAAATACATATAGTTGTATCTGTTGATTCTGGTAGTAGAGAGGTTTATAAAAAAATAAAAAATGTTGATTGCTACGATATTGTACGACAGAACATAAAACAATATGCAAAATTTAAAACATCATCGGGTATCGCTAATGTTAGTGCTAAATATATTATTATTCCCGGTGTTAATGATTCTATTTCTGAAGTTGATAATTGGTTAATGGCAAATAAAGAAGATTGTTTATCATATACTATTCTTGATATTGAAGAAAATTGGTATTTAGATAATAAAGATAATGTTCCGCAACATATATACGATTTGTTGAATTATACTAAACAACGTTCTATAGAAATGGGAACAAAATTTGAACTTTATGAAAGAATAGAAAGATTACTTTACTAAAGCTTGTATTTCTTTGAAATTAGAATGTTTTGAACTTTTTAATAATTCAAATATAACCATCTCCGTAGATAATATTTGTGCTCCGGCCTGTATTAATCGTTGAAGAGCAAGATTGTTATTTTCTTCACTTCTTGAAGCACTTGCATCTTTTATAACAAAAACTTCATATCCTTCTTTTAGTAAGTCAAAAGCTGTTTGTAGTACACAAATGTGTGTTTCGATTCCCAAAATAATAATTTGTTTTTTATTTGCTTTTGTAATTTCTTCTTCTATTGAAAATTCGTTTAGAGCACTAAAGTTAGTTTTTTCCAAGTATTTTGCATCAGTAATTTCGTTTTTTATTCCTTCAATAGTATTTCCAAGACCTTTGGGATATTGTTCTGTTATTATTGTTGGTAAGTTTAATATTCTGGCTGTTTTTGCTATTTTAGTAGCGTTATTTATTATTAAGCTATTATTAATCATTTTTACAAGTTTTTCTTGTATATCTATTATTAATAATAAGCAATCTTTTTCATTAATTGTATTCATATTAGCCTCTTTAATTTATTATCCTTTAATTTATTATATAATAATTTTATTATGGAAACTTTAAAACAGAAATTAGAAAATAAAAAATGCTTAAAGTTAATTTGTGGTGCCGGTAATGAAAATATAAAAGAAATTGAAAAACTGGTATATGTTTATGCAATGTCTGGTTTTAATTTTTTTGATATATGTGCAAAAAAAGATGTATTAATTGCGGCAGAAAATGGTTTAAAAAGAGCTGATTCAAAAGCAAATATATGCGTGAGCATAGGTCTAAAGGATGATGTTCATGTATCGAAAGCTGTTATTAATTATCAGAAATGTCTTAATTGCAATAACTGTTTATCTGTTTGTCCGCAAAATGCTATATACATTGAAGATAATAAATATAATGTTGATGATAAAAAATGCATAGGTTGTTTTAAATGTTTTGATGTATGTAAAAATTCTGCAATAATTGTCGAGCATAAATATAAAGCTCCATATACAATGCTTTTACCTTTAATTTCTGAAAAACTTGACTGTGTTGAATTTCATTGCACAAGTGATAAAGAAGATGAAATTATTGATAATTGGTACAAAATAAAGTCTTTATATAATGGACTATTAAGTATTTGTTTAGATAGATCAAAGCTTGGTGATGATAATCTTATTAATATGTTAAAGGAAATGTTAAAAAAGTCTGAACCGTATTCTGTTATATTACAAGTTGATGGAAAACCAATGTCTGGAAGTGAAGACAATTATAATTCAACACTTCAAACAGTTGCGTTTGCTAAATTAATTAACGATGCAAAATTGCCAGTATATATATTGTTATCAGGAGGTACTAATTCAAAGTCAACAAAATTAGCTAAAGAATGTGATGTTAATGTTAATGGTGTTGCTATCGGAAGTTATGCAAGAAAGATTGTTAAAGATTATATTAAAGATGATGATTTCTTTGTAAACGAATTATTGCAAAAGAAAGCAATCGCTGTTGCGAAAGAACTCGCTCAAGATTTATTAAATTACCTTTAATTAATATTTTGAAATTTCTTCAAAATATCTTTCTAGTGCTTTATAACCTTGATAGATTTCACTTGTTACGTTAACATATCTTGAAGCTACAAGAAACTTTAATTCCTTTGCTCTAATTTGAATTATTTCATTTGCATCTGCTCTTAGATTTTTTTCTAAAGACATAGACCATCTTTTTAGAAAAGAAAGTTCTTCATTTATTTGTTTTATTGTTGAAAATTCAAGTGGATTAAAATCATATTTAGCAAGCAGCGCGCGTTCTTTATTATTAATACGAGGTTGAACAACTGGAGCTCCATAAATTTTTTTTATTACCATATAATTATCTGCAGTTCTTCTATGAACTTCCGGAACTTCACCTCTGGCTAGCATTGCAGACATACTTAATGAACTAAATTTATCATCATCACAGGATAAAGAACTTAAATTTGTACTTTCTAAAAAGAATTTAGTATTTTTATTTAAAACTGAATTAGAAATTTTCCCCATCTCCATATATGTATAAACATTACTATATAATAATAATTCTTTGAAAAATTTTTGTCATGGAGTTTTTAAAATTTATTAAGATAAATTGTCAAATTTTTTACAAAACAAAAAACTTTATGACTAAAGATATTTTTAGAATATAATTAAAATATGTTTAAGTATGATGTAATAGTAGTTGGAGCTGGACACGCAGGCTGTGAAGCCGCCATTGCTTGTGCCAAACTTGGTGCAAGAACTCTTTTAGCTTCACTAAATTTAGATAATATTGCACTAATGCCTTGTAATCCTGCAATTGGTGGTCCTGCAAAATCTTGTCTTGTCAGAGAAATTGATGCATTGGGCGGTATAATGGCTATTGCAGCAGATGCCACTTATATGCAGCTTAAAACTTTGAATTCTTCAAAAGGACCTGCTGTTAGAGCTTTAAGAGCTCAATCCGATAAAAAAGAATATATGAGATTTGTTAGAAATTTACTTGAAAGTGAAGAAAATTTATCTTTAAAACAATGTACAATGTTTGAGCTATTAGTTGAAAATAATTGTGTAAAAGGATTAAAAGATGAATTTGGTCTTGAGTATTTAGCTCCTTGTGTAATATTAACTACAGGTACATCTTTAGAAGCAAGAATTTGGATAGGTCTACAATACTTAGAATTTGGAAGACTTGGTGAAGCAAGTGCTAAGGGATTATCACCTTCATTAAAAAAACTCGGATTTACAATGGGTAGGTTAAAAACAGGTACTCCTGCCAGGGTTGACGCCAGAACTATTAACTTTGATGAAATGACAGTTCAACCGGGTGATGAGAATCCGTCTTTCTTTTCTTTTCTTCCTAATAGACCTATTAGAGAGCAATATCCTTGTTATTTAACAAGAACAACAGCAAAAACTCATGAAATTATTAAACAAAATCTTGATAAATCTCCATTATATTCTGGACTTATCCACGGTATTGGTCCAAGATACTGCCCTTCTATTGAGGATAAAGTAATTAGATTTGCACATAATCCTTCTCATCATATTTTTATTGAACCTGAAGGTAAAAATACTTATGAAATGTATGTTCAAGGCTTTTCAACAAGTCTTCCTGCAGAAGTTCAAATAAAAATGCTTAAATCGCTCCCCGGACTTGAAAATGTTCATGTTATGAAACCTGCTTATGCTGTTGAATATGATTATATGCCTGCTGTTCAATTAACCCATTCTTTAATGACAAAAAGAGTTAATGGCTTATTTTGTGCAGGTCAGATTAATGGGACCTCAGGCTATGAAGAAGCTGCTGCTCAAGGTCTTCTTGCCGGTATTAATGCTATTAAATACCTTCAGAAGAAAGATATGATTATTCTTTCTCGTGAATCGTCTTATCTTGGTACATTAGTTGACGATTTGGTTACCAAAGATATAGATGAGCCATATAGAATGCTTACTTCAAGAAGTGAATATAGATTACTTCTTCGCCAAGATAATGCAGATGAAAGACTTACTAAAATAGGTTATGATGCAGGATTGATTTCTCAACAAAGATATGATGCTTATTTATTGAAACAAAAAACTATTGATGATGAAATTCATAGACTAATGATTGATAAAATTTCTCCTTCTGATGAAGTTAATAATATTCTTGCTAAATATAATGAAAATATTGATAGGGGAATTAAGCTTTCTGAATTAATAAAAAGACCAAATATTACTTATGAGGTTTTAAGAGAGCTTGATAAAAAAACACGTGACTTAAATTATCCAAGAGATATATATGAACAGGTAGAAGTAAAAATTAAGTATGATGGTTATATTAAAAGGCAAATTCAACAAGTTAATATGTCTGATAAATTAGAAAAAATAAAAATTCCAGAAAATATTGATTATTCAAAAATAAAACATATTTCAACCGAAACCCGCGATAAATTAGCAAAGATTCGCCCTGTTACTTTAGGACAAGCTTCAAGAATAGGCGGTGTTAAACCTGCTGATATTTCTGTTCTTATGATTATGATTGAATCTCATCAAATTAATGTTTGATTATTTAAATAGGTTTTTTAATGGTAAGAAAAGATTTTTATTTATATTTAATATTATTTTTTATTTTTATTGTTACATATGTATTTTTACTTGGTTCTTATCAATTAATTGATGTTGATGAAACAAGATATGTTGAAATAGCTAAAAAAATGTTTTATTCGAATGATTATTTATCGTTGAAATTAAATGGTGAATATTTCTTTGAAAAACCGCCTTTATTTTTCTGGCTTGAGTGTTTATCTTTTAAATTATTTGGTAATATTTCAGAATTTACAGCACGTATACCTATTGTACTTTTATCTTTGTTACCTTTATCCTTATTATTTTCTATTTCTAAAAAAGTAAAAGATATAAATTTTGCTTTTATAAATTCAATTATATTAATGAGCTCTTTAGAATACATAATTCTTACAAAAATGGCTATATTGGATAGCGTATTTACAAGTTTTACAGTTGCATCTATTTTGTGTTATTTTTATACATTTTATTTAGAAGGTAAAAAACAGAAAATTTTTAATATTCTAATATATATTTTTTCTGCGTTTGCCGTTCTTGCAAAAGGAATACCTGGAATTATTATTCCTTATTCTATTATTATTGTTAATTCTATTATTTTTAAAAATTATAAAAATTTGTTTTTTAATTTATTATTTGGAACTTTAATTTTTCTAATTATAGTTGTTCCTTGGCATTATATTATGCTTGATATTCATGGTATGGATTTTTTCAATGATTATATTGTAAAACATCATATAATGCGTTTTATTGGTTCTGATATTATTGGAAAACAACAACCGGTATATTTTTATATATTAACTATATTATGGGGTTTTTTCCCTTATATATTTACTTTTATTTTTGGATTGATTATTGATATTAAAGAATTTTTTAAGAAAAAAATCAATTTTTTAGATATAAATAAAGATTTTGGTAAATTTATATTTTTAAATGTAATTTCTATGGCTTTAATTTTAATTTTCTTTTCTGTTTCAACAACAAAATTAATTACATATATTCTTCCAATATTTCCTTTTATTGCAATTCTTTCAGGAAGATATTTTTATGAATTTATTTATGAAACTAAGAATAAAAATTTTGTTTATTATTCGTTAATTACATTAGTATTATTTATGTTTATAGTCGCTTTATTATCTTGTTTCATAAGTTTTTATATTGAAAAAAATATTTATATTAATATTAAAAATCTACAAATATTTATTGTTTTAATTTTCTTTATTTTTTCATTTTCCATTTTTTATTTATTAATTAGTAATAAAAGATTATATTCTTTTATTTGTATAGCAGTTTTTATGTCTTTAATTTCAAGTGTTGGAGGATACTTAATACATAAATTTGATTATTCCTTTGGACAAGATGATTTAATGAAATATGCAAAGTATGCTAAGGAAAATAATTATACAATATCAACATACTTAACAGGAAAAAGGTATAGTATTTTATACTATTCAGATTTAGATAAAATAGATTTTCATGTATATGATGAGAATTGGTTTAAAGAAGAAATAAAAAAGAAGAATAATATTATAGTAATAAGAAATAGAGATTTGAAATCTGTTAATATATGGCCTAAATATAAAGGTGTAAAATATTCTATATTACAGAATAATTAAAATAAAAAAGAGAGACATTACTTCTCTCTTTTTTATTAATTTTATAATTAATTTATTTATTCAACTTCAATTGCATTAACAGGGCAGCAATCAGCAGCTTCTTTAACACAATCTTCATTTCCAGAGATACCGGCTTCATTAACTTTAGCTACATCATCTACTGAAAAAACTGCATCACATACTGATTCACATGCTCCGCAAGCTATACAACTGTCATTAACTGTAACTTTCATTATTTTCTCCTTTTTGTTTAACTATATATAAAAAATAACAGAATTATTATAGCATAAAAATTCAAAAATAAAACTTAAACGTGTTCTATTCAGTTATATCAAACCAATCTTTAATTCTTTTTGAAATATAGTCAAAAGAATTTATTTCAGGTAATCTACCTGCTTTGATATTTTTTGAATATATAATCAAAGGTACTTGCTCTCTTGTATGGTCAGTTCCTTCAACTGTAGGATCACAACCGTGGTCTGCAGTTAGAATAAGTAAATCTTCTTCTGTCATATTGTCTATTATTTTAGGCAAATATGTATCTATTTCTTCAATGGCCTTAGCATAACCCGATGGATTATTTCTGTGTCCATATAACATATCTGTATCTACTAAGTTTGTGAATATAAATTGTTTATCATATTTTTCTATATTGTAGTTAGATGTTTTTAATTCATTTAAGTCAAGTTCATTTTTTACTGCTTTTAGCGTAATATTTAATCCTTCAGTATTTCCTCCTGTATGAATAGCATGAGAAATACCTTTGCCTACAAATATGTCTTCTATTTTCCCTATGCCGAGCACTAAACCGTTATTATTTATTATGTCGTCACACGTTGAATCTTTAAACGGTTCAACGGAATAATCTCTTCTTAACCCTCCGATTCTTTCGGGTCTCCCATTTACAATATGATATGGTCTTGCAATTACTCTTGAGACATTATATTCATCTGTTAAAATGTTTCTTGCGATTTTGCAGTATGTATATAAAGTTTCAATTGGAATAACATCAATATCAACTGCAATTTGAAAAACACTGTCTGCACTTGTATATATTATGGGGAAGTTTGTTTTTGAATGTTCAACGTGGTAGTCTTCAATTATTTTAGTTCCGGATGCAGGATAATTGCCAAGTATACCACCGCAGTTAGTTTCTTTTATAAATTTATTTATTATTTCGGCTGGAAATCCTTTAGGATAAACTTTAAAGGGGTTTTCTAAAATTAATCCCATCATCTCCCAATGACCTGTTGTTGTATCTTTACCTTTAGAATGTTCCTTCATAATTCCATATTGAGCTATTGCATTTGGATTTTTTTCAATGCCTTGAACTTCTGCAAGATTACCTAAACCTAGATTAAAGAAGTTTGGGGCTTTTAAACCATTAACAGATTTTGCAACGTTACATAATGTATTACATTCAGGAATATCGCCATATTCTCTGCAGTCAGGCATTGCTCCTATCCCCATTGAATCAATTACAATTAATATAGCTCTTTTCATACATTAACCTTTCAATAATAGCAACTATTATATTAGTATAAATCATTTAGTTAAATTTGCATTAAAAAAGTTCTGTTTTCCAGAACTTTTTAAATCCCTAATCTCTTCCCGACAAAATCTTTTAATTAAAGTCTAAACCAAATTCCCTTTTTTCATTACTCTCTCCCCTAAAGAAAGCTTATGCCATCACTCCTTCCCGAAAGCCGTTTTTCTTTGTTATTCTATAGTAAAACTTATAAATTACTCATACAAGGTAATATTTTTTAATGATTTTTTACAATGGATGAAGAGCCTACTTGTATGTAGTTAAAATAATATTTACAATCGTTAATAATGGTAATTTTGACACTTTTTGTTTTTTTTCGCTTGACAATGTCATGGCCTATATTAAGTAAGTGTTTGCTTATTTGCTATTGTAATAGTAGTTTTTTCTATGTTACAAGCATGTATATTTTTTATATAAATTTATTTAATAATATGTATAAGTTTGTGAAAATTCTTTGTTATAATTATTGTTGTTATTTTAATTAAGGACAGAAATGATTTTTAGATTTTTAACATCAGGCGAATCTCACGGTAAATGCTTAAATGCAATAATAGAAGGAGTACCAGCCGGAATTAATATAGATATTAATTTTATAAACAAAGAATTATCAAGACGCCAGTGCGGATATGGGCGTGGCGGGAGAATGAAAATAGAATCAGATAAAGTTAAAATTCTTTCCGGTATAAGACATGGTTTATCAATAGGCAGCCCTATTTGTTTGGAAATAGAAAATAAAGATTGGATAAATTGGCAAATTCCTATGAGCACTGAGAAAGTTGAACTTTCTGATGAAAATATTAATATAATAAAGTCTAAAGAAATTAAAAATGTGAGACCCGGGCATGCTGATTATTCCGGCGTATTAAAATATAATCATGTAGATGTAAGAAATATATTAGAGCGCTCCAGTGCAAGAGAAACAGCTACCAGAGTTGCAGTTGGTGCTATAGCGAAATCTATTTTAAAAGAATTTAACATTGAATGTATTTCATTTGTTACTCAAATTGGAGAAGTATTTTCGAATGTTGAAATAAATCCTTTTGATTATATAGAATTAATAGAAAAGTCTGAACTTAGAACTTATAGTGATGATTTATGTGAAAAAATGAAAAGTGAAATTATAAAAGCACAAACTCAAGGTGATACTATTGGAGGAAGTTTTAAAGTAGTATTTAAAAATGTACCTGTTGGCTTGGGTTCACATGTTCATTGGGATAGAAAATTAGATGGACTTCTTGCTCAAGCAATAATGAGTATACCTGCAGTGAAATCTGTTGAAATAGGCATGGGGAAAAGTGTTGCCTCAGCATTTGGTTCTGTAGTACACGATGAAATTTTTATAGAAAATGGTAACTATGTAAGAAAAACTAATAATGCAGGAGGAATAGAAGGCGGTATGTCAAATGGAGAAGACATTATAATTTCTGCATCAATGAAAGCTATTCCGACTATGAAGAAAGCATTAAACTCTGTTGCTATTGATAGAAAAGAACAAGTTTCTGCTCATTTTGAAAGGTCAGATACATGTGCAGTCCCCGCCTGCAGTGTAGTTGCTGAAGCTATGGCTGCAATAGTTATTGCAGATGTTTTTCTTGAAAAATTTTCACATGATAGTTTGTTTGAAATGAAACAAAATTTTAATAATTATATTAAACAAATTTCTTTGAGGTAGCTGATTTGAATATTTCTTTAATTGGTATGATGGGCGCAGGAAAAACTACTATTGGAAAATTATTGTCGGAAGAACTCAATGGATTTTCTTTCGTAGATATTGATTCTTTAATTGTTAAATCAGAAAAATGTTCTATAAATGATATTTTTTTTGATAAAGGGGAAGAATATTTTAGGGAAATTGAATCCAAAACTTTAAAAGAGGTTTTAAACAGTGATAATCAAATAATTTCTACAGGTGGTGGTATTATCTTGTGTGATAATAATATTAAACTATTAAATGAAAAATCAACTACTTTCTATTTAAATGCTGATGAAAATACTTTGTACAATAGAGTAAAAAATTCTAAAGATAGACCTCTTTTAGCCGATGGTGATATAAAAAGTAAAATACATAAATTATTAAATAAAAGACTTCAAAAGTATATGCAAGTACAATATATAATCGATACAAATAATAAAACTGCTGATATAATAGTAAAAGAAATAATAGGAAAGTTGTGTATAAATGGAAAGAATTGATGTAAAAATAAATCCGACACAAGGCAGTTCGTATCCTATATTAATAGGTGAAAATTTACTCGATAATCCTTATGAACATATTAGAAAATGTACAAGTGCTAATAGGTTCTTAATAGTGACAAATGATAAAGTACATTCTTTATATGGCAATAAATTAGCTTCAGATTTTTCAGAATTTATAATTTTACCAGATGGAGAAGAATATAAAAGTAGAGAAATATTAGGTACAATAATAGATAAAGCACTAAAATTAAAATTAGAAAGAAAAGATGCCATAATAGCATTTGGTGGTGGAGTAATAGGAGATATGGCAGGTTTTGCCGCTGCTATCTATCAGAGAGGTATTGATTATATTCAGCTTCCGACAACACTCTTAGCACAGGTTGACTCCTCTGTTGGAGGAAAAGTTGCTGTTAATCATAAATTAAGTAAAAATGTTCTTGGCAGTTTCTATCAGCCCAAATTAGTTCTTGCTGATACTAATACTTTAAATACTTTAGATGATAGACAGTTTAAAACAGGTTTATCAGAAGTATTGAAATATGCATTTATTGAAAAGAGCTGCAAAGCTGAAGTTGATTATCATTTCTTTGAATTTCTTGAAACTCATAGAAATGAAATTTTTAGTAAAAATCATGAGATACTTAAAAAATTAATAAAAATATGTTGCTTATTAAAAAGCAGTGTCGTAAATAAAGATGAAAAAGAAAAGGGATTAAGAGCAATTCTTAATTTTGGTCATACATATGCTCATGCTTTGGAAATAGTAACTGATTATAGATATTTTACTCACGGTGAAGCTGTTTCTATAGGTATGAAGATTATTTTTGATTTGGCATTAAATACAGGTACAATATCAAGAGAGTATTATAATAGGTCTATTAAATTATTAAAGGATTATAATTTAGTGACAGATTTTAACATAAAGCTTGATGAAGAGTTGTTTTATGATGCTATGAAAAGTGATAAAAAAGTTTCAGATGGCAATATTAATTTTGTAATGCCTGTTTCAGTAAAAGAAGTTGCTATGAGAAATAATATTGATAAAAAACATATTTTAAGTGGAATATAAAAGGTATAAATTGTATTAAAGTCCAAAGAATATAAAAGGGGTTTATATGAAAATATTATTGTCAAATGATGATGGTGTTATGGCTGAAGGTATTAAGGCTTTAACTATAGAACTTAGTAAAGAACATGATGTATATGTAATAGCTCCTGATAGAGAAAGAAGTGCAGCCGGTCATTCTTTGACTTTGCATACACCTATTCGTGTAGAGGAACTTGATTCAAGATTTGGTGCTAAGAGAATTTGGATTACAAGTGGTACTCCAGGTGATTGTGTAAAAATAGGAATTAACGCAATTTTGAATGATAGAGAAAAGCCAGATTTGGTTATATCAGGTATCAATCATGGTCCAAATTTAGGTTCTGATATTTTATATTCAGGTACTGTAAGTTGCGCAATGGAAGGAGCAATGATGGGTTATCCAAGTATTGCTGTTTCTCTTGCAAGTATGTCATCAGACCCTGAGTTATTCAAAAATGTTGCCAGGTTTATGTTAAAGTTTGTTCATAAAATAAAAGATTTTAATTTCCCACAAAAAACAATATTAAATGTTAATGTCCCCGGTTTAATGCCTGAAGATTTAGCGGGAGTTGCTATAACACGTCTTGGCGGTAAAATGTTTACTGATGAGTATGATAAAAGAGTTGACCCTAGAGGCAAAGTTTATTATTGGATGGCGGGTGAACTTATTAAACATTGTGATAACGATGACTCTGATATTAATGCTTTAAGGTGGAACAAAGTCTCTGTTACGCCTATTACATTTGAAATGACTTTAGATTCTGTAATCCCAGAGTTAGAAAAGGCTTTATGTAATTCAGGTATTTGTGATTGGTCTTAATATTGACCTATATTTTTTAAATGTTCTATTTTTGAATTATTGAGTCCAATTATTGCTATACCATCAATTCTGTAATTTTTATATTTTAGTTTTGAAGTAGTAAGATAACCTAATATTGCTTTATGGATTTTTTCTAATTTTTTGTAGTCTATAGCTTCAAAAGGGTGTCCAAAATTTAGGTTAGTTCTTGTTTTTACTTCAATAAAAACAATACAATCTTTATCAATAGCAATAATATCAATTTCGGCATTTTTTGAGTAATGCCAATTTGTATCTATAATCTTATACCCAAGATTTATAAGATACTTTTTTGCAATTTCTTCACCTTTTTGTCCAATTTCAATATTGTTATTAAACATAATTTGATTATATCAAAGTTTTGTGCTAAATAATTACTTGTTATGAAAAATAAAAAATCAAAAGTAATTTTTATTACAGGTGCATCTTCAGGTATAGGTAGAGAAGTTGCAATTAAACTTGCAAAAGAAGGATATAAAGTTTTTGCAGGTGTTAGAAGAAAAATTGATAAAAATGAAATTGAGTCTTTAAATAATAATATAATAGGTGTTTACGTTGATGTTACAAATCAATCAAGTATAGATAAAGCTTTTTGGTTTATAATTAAACATACAGATAAAATAGATGTGCTTATTAATAATGCTGGTATTGTTGTTGCTGGTCCTGTTGAATTTCTTTGTATTAAGAAACTAAAAGAACAATTTGATGTAAATACTTTTGGTGCAGTAGCAGTGGCTCAAAAATTTTTGCCATTTTTAAAAAATGGATTAATAATAAATATTAGTTCTATGGCATCAACTGGAATATTTCCCTTCATATCAGCTTACTGTGCTTCTAAAAGAGCTTTAGATATATTATTTAATTCATTGTTACTTGAAAACAAAGATAATATAAAAGTTGTTTCAGTTAAGCCTGCAGCTATTTGTACTCCGATATGGAAAAAATCTGTTGATATGACAAAGGAATTATTTTCTGAATTAAATGAAAATGATTTAATTAAGTATGAAAAGGAAATGAATTATTTAGAAAGAAATGCTCTTGAAAATAATATGAAAGGTATAGATTCTTCTTATGTAGTTAATACTATTGTAAAAATTATAAATTCAAAAAATCCTAAATTATCATATAATGTAGGCTTTTTATCTTATCTTGCTGATTTTGTTTCAAGATTGCCATTAGTTTTTGTTAATTATCTTGTTAAATTTAAATTAAATAAAATAAATAGGTAGTTAGTTTAGCTGATTGGGTTATAGTAAAATTTATTTGATTTTTATTATATATAAGTATGAAAAAAATATATATAGTATTAATTATAATCTTTATAGTATTTTCTATTATATTCTTGTATAACCGTTTTGCATTTATAAATATAATAGTAAAGTTTGATGAACTTGAACCTTTTGAAAAGCAAATGAATGTTTATTATAAAGGTTTCAAGGTCGGTAGAACTACAAAAATATATCCGGATAAGGATTATATAAATACTTACTTAAAATTAAAGTTAAAAGCAAGTAAAGTTAATTTTCCGTCAAATATAACTGTTAGAATTAATAAAAAGAAGTCAAATGGCTATGTTAGTATATTGTATCCTGATGATCCTTCATTAATTAAGTTAAAGAATAATGATCAGGTTAAAGGAATTATAACAAAAGATATTAATTCATTGTTAGATGAAAAATTCAGTGGTGATGATATTGATGTTATTGTTGATGATGCGACTAATTTAATAGAAAGTGCAAATACTGCTGTTAAAAATTTAAGTGATATTTTTGTTGAAATAAAAGATCTTATTGCTGATTGTTCTCCTGATATTAAAATTGCAGCTAAAAATCTTTCAAATACTACTACTAATTTGGAAAAAATTTCAGACAATTTAAGTGTTTCTTTAGATAGTAATACTGTTTCATCTTCTGTTGGTAATATAAAAGATACAACTGAAAATATTAAAGAAATTACATCGAATCTTAGTGAAATTACAAATCAGATTGATAAAACAACACTTCCTATTGTTAATTCTGTATTATGTCAAACTCAAATGACAATAAAAAATGTTGACGAAATTACTGATGGTATAAAAAATACATTAAAAAAACGTATGGGTTTGAGTCGTATGCTATTTGGAAAACCATTAAGCAATGATAATAATTCTGATTAACTAAATTTCTTTTATTTATCTTTAATTACTGATACAATATAAGAATGGATAAAGTTCTTGTAATATTACCTGATAATAATAAGAGTAAATATATTTCAAAAGGATTTTCTTCTGCTTTTAGAGAATTGTCGTATTTTGTTTTTGAGAAAAAAATTTATGATTTGAAAATAGACGAAATTAATAAAATTTCTCCTGAAATAATTTTTGTTTTTTGGAGTGATGTTAAACAAGTTAATGACTTAATATTATTTTTAGGAAATATAGAAACAGACAAAACAAAAATTATAAATTATGCAGAAGATATAGATGATATTCCAATAGAAATTGTAAATAAAAATAATTCATATTGTTTTTCTTATGAAAATAAGAAGAAGAAATATAGTATACTTCCTGCTGTTCAAGCAAAAGATTATAAAAGAAAATTTTCAGGTTATAAATTTTTGATTACATTTGCTGGTAATCCTTCTTATTTAAATAGAGAACAGTTGTTATCTAAAATTGTTTATAATTTTGGCATAATAAACATCTTTTGCCGTTCTTATGATTTCTATAAAAGCGTGGATGAAATTTATAAAAATAATTTACTGGATTCAAAATATATTGATTTATACAGAGAATCTTATAGAGGATATGTTGAAAATACAAAAGATTTGTCATATATATATTCTCACTCAAAAGTAAATATAGATATGTTGAGTAATAAAAATAAAAAGATTAACTATAGATGTATGGAAGTATTAGCTTCGGGCGGTTTTTTAATAGCACCTTTTAGTAATATTTTAGTAAATAATTTTGAAGATGGTAAAGAGATTGAAACTTATAAATCTGATTTTGAATTGATTGATAAAATTAGATTTTATTTATCTAATACAAATTTAGCTTTATTGATTGCTGCAAATGGAAAGAAAAATGTTGTAAGTAATCATTCTTTTTATGATAGACTAAAAATAATGTTGAAGGTAATATATGGTTAAAATATTAGTAATTGATGATGATACAGCTATAAATGAATTAATAAAAGTTAATTTAGAACTGGCATATTATAAGGTAGTAACTGCATTAGACGGTAATAAGGGGTTTGCTCTTGCAAAACAAGAATTACCTGATTTGATTGTTTTAGATGTAATGATGCCTGAGGTAGACGGATATACTGTTGCAAAGAGAATAAGAGAAAACAAATCAACAAAAGATATTCCTATTATTATGCTTACAGCTTTAAATATGCTTCAAAATAAAGTTCAAGGGTTTAATATTGGAGTTGATGATTATTTAGTGAAGCCTTTTGAAATGGAAGAACTTTTAGTTCGTATAAAAGCTTTATTAAAACGCTCGAATAATATACCGAAATCATTTGTAGAAAAAGAAGTATTAACTCAAGGTGATATCACATTAATTCCGGAAACGTATTCAATAGAAATTAATGGAAAGATTGCAAAGGTTACCCCTATTGAATTTGATATTGTAAATTTACTAATGCAAAATTATGGCAATATGGTTTCAAGTGCAAAAATATTAAATGATGTATGGGGATATTCTTCTGATGATGCAGTAGAGACTATAAGAGTTCACATGCGTCATATAAGAACAAAAATTGATAAAATTTCTAATGGAAAAAAATATATTGAAACTATATATGGTGGCGGATATCGTTTAATTCCTGATGGTGTTGCTGAAAAGACAAAATAAAAGATATAATATAAATATGAAAAAGCTTTGTTTTTTATTATCATTATTTTGTATATTCAGTATTGCATCGGACGTTCAAGGAAACGATTTTGATGATTCTAATGCTGTTTTTTTGAATTTAGAGGATTCTCAAAATATTATAAATCAGAAATATGAAAATATAAAAAAAGGTTCTGTTGATTATACTAATTTAAGTATAAAGAATGCTCCTGTTGAAAGAAATTATGATAAATTGTTATATCAAGATGTTAATAGGCAAATACCTCAAAAAAAATCATATTCTAAATCATTAGAAAAAGACTTAAACAAGAATACTTTATTTGGTGCAACATATAAAACTACAGCGTCTTCGGCTGAATGGAGTGATTCGTTATCAGTTTATTCAAAATATAAAAAAGAACGATTTTCTTTTACATCTTCATATAGTCCAAGTAAATTAGATTTAAAGTCTAACAAAAATTCTGGAACAGTATCTTTTGCACCGGAGTTAAAATTAAATAATCATGTTTCCATAAAAAATGTATATTCTGATAATTTGGAAAACAGACAAAAAAAGAATGAAGTGGTATTATCCTTAAAACCATTTAAAGATGAGAGAATGGATTTAAATTTAGGTGCCGGTCAAACATATTCTACTGATAATTTACCGGCTAAGTCCCAGTTAAATTTTTCAACAAAATTTAGATTTTGATATTAACAAAAAATATATTTAGATTCCTTATTCCAGTAGGAGTGTAAGTAAATATGAATATAAAATCTATTAATTTATATAATTGTCCATTTTCTTCTAAAAAAACATTTAAAAAAAAATTTGATACTTGTACATATTCAGGAGAAAAGTTTGAGCAGCGTGATACTAAAACAATTGAACATATAATTCCGTTATCATTAGGAGGTAAAAATGAATATTCAAATTACCTTGTAGTAAAAAGAAGTTGGAATGGTTTAAGAAGTTCTATTCCTTTAAGGGAATTTATATCTAAATATCCACAAACTAAAGATAATATAATAAGAACAGTTTCAGAACATGAAGGTGAGATAATTGAAGGTATTGATTGGTCTTGTGAGGTTAAAAAGACATTAAAGCAAGCTATAGGTTTCGATATTTTTTCAGAAAAAAGTAATATTTAACTCTCAAATTTGTATATATTTTTTAATTAGTAGTTAAAAATCAAATAATACTATATAATAGACTTTTGTAATTGATAGAAAAAGGAGAGTAAAATGTCATTTTTGAAAAAATGTCAAAACTCAGTTTCAAAAATTTCTGCATTATTTATTGCGGTATTTTTGGTGAGTGTGCCTGCAATGGCTGGAGAGGCAAATCTTATTGTTCCGAAAATTGAAGGAAATAATTTTAATCTTCTTCTTGCAGGAATTATAGTTTCAGTCTTAGGTTTAATATGGGGTCTTATAGCTTATGGTCAAATTAAATCTATAAAAGCTCATAAAAGCATGATAGAAATTGGTAATACAATTTTTGAAACTTGTAAAACATATTTAGTTCAACAAGGTAAGTTTTTAATTGTTTTAGAAATTTTAATTGCAATTTGTATTGCGTTTTATTTTGGTTTTTTACAAGAGATGAGTATAAAAAATGTTCTTATAATTTTAGCAGCTTCTGTTGTTGGTATACTTGGCTCTTATGGTGTTGCCTGGTTTGGTATAAGAATGAATACTTTAGCTAATGCAAGAACTTCATTTACTGCATTAAAAAATAAACCATTAGATATTTTAAATATTCCTCTAAAAGCTGGCATGAGCATTGGTGTTTTGCTTGTTAGTGTTGAATTAATAGTTATGTTATTTATATTATTATTCGTTCCTGGGCATTTAGCAGGAGCTTGTTTTATTGGTTTTGCTATAGGCGAATCTCTTGGTGCTTCTGCATTAAGAGTTGCAGGCGGTATTTTCACAAAAATAGCAGATATTGGTTCTGACTTAATGAAAATACAATTTGGCATTAAAGAAGATGATCCAAGGAATCCTGGGGTAATAGCTGATTGTACTGGAGATAATGCTGGTGATTCTATAGGACCTACGGCAGATGGCTTTGAAACATACGGTGTAACAGGTGTTGCGCTTGTAAGTTTTATTCTTTTAGGTGTATTCCCTGAATATCAAATACAATTATTAACTTGGATATTTGTAATGAGATATTTAATGATAATAACATCTGTTGTTGCTTATGGAATAAATGGAATATTAAATAACTTATTATTTAAAAATAAACAAGAATTTGATTTCGAAGCACCTTTAACTAATTTGGTGTGGTTAACATCTATATTATCAATTTTAATGACATTCTGTGTAAGCCATTATTTAATAGGAGATATGCCAAATAAATTATGGTTAACATTATCGATAATAATAAGTTGCGGTACGTTAGGAGCTGCATTAATACCTGAATTTACAAAAGTATTTACAAGTCCTAAAGCAAAACACACAAGTGAGGTTGTTACAGCATCAAAAGAAGGCGGTGCATCTTTAACTATACTGTCAGGAATAGTATCAGGTAATTTTTCAGGTTTTTGGATAGGACTTGTTATTGTAGTTTTAATGACAATTTCATATTTTGCAAGTATTCATATATCACCTGATATAATGATATATTCTTCTGTATTTGCATTTGGACTTGTTGCATTCGGATTTTTAGGAATGGGGCCTGTAACGATTGCTGTAGACAGTTATGGCCCTGTTACAGATAACGCTCAATCAGTGTATGAATTATCTTTAATTGAAGAAATACCAAATATTTCTGATGAAATAAAAGATGAATTTGGATTTGAACCAAATTTCGAAACTGCAAAAAAATATTTAGAACAAAATGATGGCGCAGGAAATACTTTTAAGGCAACATCAAAACCTGTTTTAATAGGAACGGCTGTTGTTGGGGCAACTACAATGATATTTTCTTTAATATTAGTTATTAAAGAAACTTTAGGTATTATGCCCGAAGCTATTTTAAACTTGTTAAATCCATATACTGTTTTAGGTTTATTAATGGGCGGTGCTGTAATATATTGGTTTTCAGGTGCATCTATGCAGGCTGTTACTACAGGTGCATATAGAGCTGTTGAATATATATCAAAACATATTAAACTGGGCGATAGTGATGATAAAAAGGCAAATGTTGATAATTCAAAAGAAGTTGTAAAAATTTGTACCGAATATGCTCAAAAGGGTATGTTAAATATATTTATTGCATTATTTGCTTTTGCATTAGCATTTGCTTGCTTATCTGCACCTATGTGTAATAATGTAAATCCGGTATCATTTTTTGTAAGCTATTTAATAGGTATTGCTATTTTTGGATTATTCCAGGCAGTATTTATGGCAAATGCCGGAGGATGTTGGGATAACGCTAAAAAAATAGTTGAAGTTGATTTAAATGAAAAAGGTACTCATCTGCATGATGCAACTGTAGTTGGTGATACGGTTGGTGATCCGTTTAAAGATACTTCATCAGTTGCAATGAATCCTATTATCAAATTTACAACTTTATTCGGATTATTAGCTATGGAAATAGCAATTGCACCTGCATTTAAAGAGGCTGCTCCGATTGTCGGTATTATATTATTTATAATTGCGTTAATTTTTGTTGTACGGTCTTTTTATGCAATGCGAATTCCTGCTGATAAATAAAAAAATACATAAAGAAACCGCCAATTTGGCGGTTTCTTTATAATAATACTACAGATATTAATATTCAATAGAGGACTCTTCTTCTTCTTCATTATCTTTTGAATAATTTGTATCAAAATCGTCTGGCAATAAATCACTATCCGGCCATATTGTTGTTTCATCAGCCCTTGTTGCTGCTAAATTTAAACTTGCAGAAAAATCAGAATCAGTTAATTCCGCTTCTTTTACAATACAACCTGCCATATCAGCATCAGTAAAGTTGCAATAGCTAACTGTAGCATAACTTAAATCAGTTCCGTTAAGAATTGATTCTGAAAAATCACATTCTATAATATTTGCCCTTGTAAAATCAGCAGCATTTAAATCACAACCCGTAAAATTTACATTTGATAAATGTGAATCAACAAATGAAGTTCCAGCTAGTTCTGCATTTGAAAAATCTATATTTTCTATTGTAATATTAGAAAAATCAAGTTCTGTTAAATCAAGTTCATCTTCTATTGTATTCTTGTATGAATTATATTCTTCCGGATTTTTTATAATAAGTTCTGCAAGTTCTTCTTTTGAATACATTGTTTTTCTCCTTAAAATTCTCTATTCTTATAATATTGTAACTTTAATGCTATTCCACAATTATATATTTTTATAACATATTTTATATTTATTTTTCTTTGTTTTTTTTATTCTGTCAAGATTAAATTTGCTGAAAATGAACAATTATAATTTTATTTTTATAAAAGTATATTAAGTATGTCAATTTTTTTTTATAAAATGTTTTTATTATTACATAGGGTAGGTTTTATAAAAGGTTTTGTCTTGAAGGTAAGTAATAATATTGATAAATTAAATATTGGGAATAATGATGCATTAAATAATGTTCCATTTAAAGGTACAATAACACCTTTTATAAATAATAATGGAGATTATTTCCAAAAAAATATATATGTAACTGCTCCAAGTCCGAAGATTGACCATAATAATTTTGTGTATAGTAATTATAATTCTAAACAATTATTGAATGCATATTTAAATCCATCATATATTAAAAAGTTAGTTGATTCAAATCCAAAAATTAATGAAATGTTTAAAGAAAAAGGGATTTCTGTTAGTATAAATCCTGAAAATATTTCTGAAATCATAAATTCACACTTAACAACAACAACAGCTTATGCCTTACAAATTGCAAATTTTATGAATTTATCACCGTATGATAAACAAATATTAGAACAAGCTTGTATCTTCCATGATTTTGGAAAAGTTCTTATTCCAAGAGAAATATTAAATAAACCGACAAATTTAACCGCGCAAGAAAAAGAAATAGTTGACATGCACTCTCAATTAGGATATGAGCTTTTATCACAAACTGGAATGAATAAAAGAGTTCTTGATTTGGTTAAAAATCATCATGATTATAATCCACAAAAAGATGATAAGTTAGCACAAATACTTTCAATAGCAGATATATATTCTGCATTGAGAGAAGAGCGAAGTTATAAGAAACCATTAAACGATAATATTACTTTCTCTATTTTAGAATCGAAAGCAAAAGCCGGTGAAATAAATGAAGAAGTTCTAACCGCATTAAAATCAGTATTATCATCACAGAAAGTAGCATAAAAAAGAACCTATAATAGGTTCTTTTTTATATGAATATAAAACAATTAAATAGCTCTTTGAACTTTACCAGCTCTTAAACAAGAAGTACAAACTTTAACCCTTTTTACAGTACCATTTTCAATAATTTTAACAGATTGTAAATTAGGGTTTTGTCTATATACATTATGTTTATGAGAGAATGAAAGTTTTGCTGCTTTCAATGGTTTTTTACCGCAAATTGCACATTCAACTGACATTTTTTTTCCTTTCAAATATATTTATAGGTTGATAATATAAGAAAAATAACTAATAATCAAGTCTTATTTTAATAATATATTAAATAATCTAAACAAAAAGTACAAATAAGGTGATAATAAGGTTAGTTTAATATAAAATTATACAGGTGGGATGTATATGAATTCGATTATAAGAACAGTAAGAGAAAAAATTGAAACAAGGGAATATAAATATTTATCTTCAATGGCATCAAAAAGTGCGGATAGTAAAGGAAGAAAGCGCAAAGAAAAACCTTGTTCCTTAAGAACAGAATATCAGCGTGATAGAGATAGAATACTGCATTCAAAGGCATTTAGGCGTTTAAAACATAAAACACAAGTGTTTTTTTCTCCATATGATGATCATTTTAGAACAAGAATGACACATACGTTAGAGGTTTCTCAAATTGCAAGAACAATATCTAGAGCTTTGGATTTAAATGAAGATTTAACAGAAGCTATAGCTCTTGGTCATGATTTGGGACATACTCCATTTGGTCATAGTGGCGAAAGAGTTTTAAATGAGTTAATGCCCAATGGATATAGACATAATGAACAAAGTGTTCGAGTAGTTGAATTTATTGAAGATTTAAATTTAACACATGAAACATTAGATGGAATATTAAATCATTCTTATGAATGTATGCCATCAACGCTCGAAGGACAGGTCGTAAGGCTTTCAGATAAAATTGCATATATTAACCACGATATTCAAGATGCTATTAGAGCAAGAATCATTTCAAATGAAGATATTCCAAAAGAAAGTGTTGAATATTTTTCTACAACAAACAGAATTAGATTAACAAAAATTGTTGCGGATATTGTTGAAAATAGTCTTGAAAAAGATAAAATATATATGTCAGACGAGTGCTTTAATCAATTTATAAAATTAAGAAGCTGGATGTTTGATCATGTTTATAATAATTCTCCGGCAAAAGAAGCAGAAGATAAAGCTCAAAATGTAATTAAAAGATTATTTGAGTATTATTGCGAAGAACTTTCAAAAATCTATCCAAATTCTTTAAATAGCGAAATTATGTTAACTGCATGTGATTATGTATCAGGAATGACAGATAGATATGTATTAATAAAATATGAAGAAAATTTTCTTCCTTCACCATTTGTTCAAAAAAATAATGATGAGTTTTTATTTAAACTTGCACAAATGAACGGATTAAAATAAATGACAGCTGAAAAAACATATACAGATGTAATAGATGAAATTAGAAGTCGACTAGATATACTTGATGTAGTTCAATCAAGGGTAGTGTTAAAGAAAAAAGGTAATAATTATTGGGGTTGTTGTCCTTTTCATAATGAAAAAACACCTTCATTTTGTGTTAATGTTCAAAAAGGAATTTTTAAGTGTTTTGGCTGTGGTGAAGGTGGCGATGCCATAAGCTTTTTGATGAAAATAAATAATCAATCCTTTAATGATGTAATAAAAGATTTAGCTGTACAATTTGGTATTGAATTACCATCATATTCAGGAAATACAAAATCTGCTTCAGATGAAAAGCAAAAAGTAAAAGATTTACTTAAACAGGTTTGTGAATATTATAATAAAAACCTTTTAGAAAAAACGGAAGCAAAAAAAGCTGTTATTTACCTTGAAAAAAGAGGTATTAATATTGATATTATAAATGAATACAAGTTAGGATATTCTGAGAAGAGTTATAATGACATTGTAAATCATTTTAAGAGTGAATATACTCCTGACATTATGGAAAAAGCAGGATTAATTATAAAAACCGAAAAGGGTGATTATATAGATAGATTTCGCCATAGAATTATGATTCCAATTAGAGATGAAAAAGGAGATGTAATAGCTTTTGGCGCTAGAGCTATAGAAGATGGACAAAACCCAAAATATTTAAATTCACCGGATACTATTTTATATAATAAAAGCAGGATATTATATGGTATCAATGTTGCTAAAGATAAAATGATAGAAGAAGACTATGTAGTTATAATGGAAGGATATTTTGATGTAATTTCAGCTCAAGCTGCAGGATTAAAAAATACTGTTGCATCTTGCGGTACTGCTCTTACGGTCGATCATATTAGACTTATTGCTAAATATTCAAAATCAAGGAAAATATACTTGGCTTTTGATACTGATGAAGCTGGATTAAAAGCAACTCAAAGAAGTACAGAAGTAATAAAAGAAGCCTTCTCAGGACTTGGAAATTTAAAAATTTTTGATCAAACATATTCTTCACTATCAGATGATAAATATACCTGTGAAATTAGAGTAATTGCACCATTAGGTAGTAAAGATCCAGATGAATATATTAGAGAGTTTGGAATTGAAGCATATAAAAAGTACATAAAAAAAGCTCCTTTATTGTTAGATTTCGAGATTAATCAGATATTGAAAGATTATAATTCTAATTTTTCTCCAACAGATAAGCTAAAATTAGTAAAAAAAATCATGCCTTTAATCGAGGAAATTCCAAATAATATCGTTCAAAATGAATATATAAAGATTATTTCTGATAAAATCGATGTGGATGAAAAGGCCTTGATTAGGGAGATTAATAAGGTTAAAATGTCTCAAAATCTTGTAGAAAAACCAATAGATAGAATTGTAACAAAATCTTTAAATTATTGTGAAAAAGCACAAAAAAATTTATTATGCTTGTTTCTAACTGGTGGAAGTAATACGGATGTAAATTATCTTAAAGAAGTTATAAAAAATGTTAAATTTATAGATAAAAATTTAATTATTATCAAAGAAGCAATTGACAAATTATCATATCGGATAAATAATGATGTGGAAAAATTAATTGATGCCCTGTATACACAATTTGCTGAGGATAATGAATTAAAGGATATAATAACTGATTTAATATATATAGCAGATAGTTTTAAAAACCTTTCGGAGCGTGATTTTAAAGCTGCTGTATGGGATAATATCAACAGTATACAACAATACAATTTTAATTGTGAAAAGCATGAATTAATGTCAAAATATAAGCAATTAGATGATGATGATATAGAGTCAATGCAATATCAGATGCAAGTACGTGAAAGAATAAGAAATAAACATAAAATCGGAGAATAAATTCAATGAGCAAAAAGAAAATTTCAGATTTATCGGTAGTCGGAATATTAGAAGAAGAAGAAACAATGGAAAATGAATCTAGTGATGCATCAAGTATTATAATGATGACAGAACCCGAAGCTATTAGTAGTGACGGAATGGATGTAATCATTAGTTCTGAAAGAAATAAAATTATCGATACAATGGAAAATGAAGATTTATTTGCAAATGATATTGCAGATGAAGTAGATGACGAAGATGTTTCTATTACTGATGCACTTTTACCAAAAGGTGTTTCATTTGATGATCCAGTTAGAATGTATTTAAGAGAAATAGGCCGAATAAAGCTTTTAACAGCGGATCAAGAAATAGACTTAGCTAAGAAAATTATTCAAGGTGGAAATGCAGGGGTAATTGCAAAGAGAAAATTGGTTCAAGCTAATTTAAGGCTTGTAGTAAGTATTGCTAAAAAATATGTTGGTAGAGGCATGTTATTTTTAGATCTTATACAAGAAGGAAACCTTGGTTTAATAAGAGCTGCTGAAAAATTTGATCACGAAAGAGGATATAAGTTCTCTACATATGCTACTTGGTGGATACGTCAAGCTATTACAAGAGCTATAGCAGATCAGGCAAGAACTATAAGAATACCTGTCCATATGGTTGAAACTATAAATAAACTTAAAAAAGTAACAAGAAAACTAGCTCAAGAGCTTTCAAGAAAACCGACTGAAGAAGAATTAGCTGTTGAGATGAATATATCAGTTCCTAAATTAAGAGAAATAATAAAAGTGGCTCAAGAACCATTATCATTAGAAACACCTATAGGTAAAGAAGAAGATTCAAGACTTGGTGACTTCATTGAAGATAAAGATGCTGATGCACCAGTAAAAACCGTTGCTCAGGAACTTTTAAGAGAAGATTTAGCTGAAGTATTAAGCGGTTTATCTCCAAGAGAAAGAGATGTTCTTCGTTTGAGATTTGGTATGGATGATGGCAGACAACGTACTTTAGAAGAAGTTGGTCAATTATTTGGTGTTACAAGAGAACGTATAAGACAAATTGAAGCTAAAGCGCTTAGAAAACTTAGACATCCAAATAGAAGTAAACGATTAAAAGAGTATATAGAAGTTTAATAAATGTAAAAAAGAAGCGAATAGCTTCTTTTTTTTTAACAAAAAATATATTTTCATATTTTGTTTATAATCAGAAAAGAGGTAATATTTTGAGAATTATAAATAGAAATATAAGAAACAGTGTTTCATTTGGTTATGATAAAAAATTAAATAGTGAATTAAAATTTGCTATAAAATCTTTACCTGATAAACAATGGGCACAAACATTATCAAATTTGAATTCACAATGTAATAAATTAGAAGCTATTGTTGATAAGTATTCACGTTCTGGCTGTAAAAAAACTGATTCTAAATATAATGATTATTTAGATTTATTTTTGTCATTAAAACAAATGCTTGTAGGGTTTATTGCTATTACATTTGAAGGTTTAAAATTTCCAGATAGAGAATATATGTATTATAAAGATGAATATATAAATAATGGTGCCAAAAAAGATAGTTGGCAAAATGAGGTATGCGAAGTAATTGCTTGTTGGACAGATGGTTTTCAACCAAAGAAAGTAGTTACAGACCCTATAATTAAAGAACAAGATACAGTTGTTGAAAAGCCGAAATTGGATGTGGCCGAAAAACCTCAAGCTAAGGGAGATATGCAAAATAAAAATAAATCTCTTCTTGAGGAATATATGCCAACTTCAGATTCACCGAAAGGTTTTTTGGAAGTTATGGGAATGAGTGATTTAAAACGAGATTTGAAAGAAGGTATACTTGATTATATTGCTGACCCTGAATTAGCAGATAGAGATTTAAAAGAGTATGGTATTTCAATTCCCAAGGGAATACTAATGTTTGGTCCGCCTGGTTGTGGAAAAACATATATTACTGAAGCCTTAGCTTCTGAAGCTCAACTTCCTCTTTATAAGTTTAATATTAGTAAAGCTGGATCTAGTTTTATAAATATGACATCAAAAAACATTCAAGCTGCTTTTGATGAAGCAATAAAAATTGCTGAAGATACAGGCAAGCCTTGCTTATTGTTTATGGATGAAATTGATACTTTAGGTTTTGATAGAAATTCAAGAACTGATAATGAAGATATGAAGCAAGTAGGTACTATGCTTCAAGCAATAGATAAGGCTCAAAAGCACAATGTAATATTGATAGGCGCAACAAATAAATATAATTTACTTGACCCTGCTATTATAAGAAGATTTGAAAATCCATATTTTGTTGATTTACCTGACAGTGATGCTATAGGCGCTTTATTAAATAAAATTTTATCAGGAATTTCAAAAGGAAAAAATTTGCTTGATTCTGAAGAAGACATGACAAAATTAATAAAACTTTTAAGTGGATATTCTAATAAATCTATTTGTATTATTTCTGCTAACGCTGCAAAACTTGCAAAAAGAAGAAATAGAGCGGATATTTCAGTAAATGATTATATAGAATCAATAAAAATATCTGCTCAAGAAAAGCCTGATAAAAGAGATTATTTACCTGATTCAAGGAAAAATCAATCTATAGGATTTAAATTTACTTAAAATAAGTAAATAAGCAATTATACCTGTAAATGTTTCTTTATTGAAAGCATACTTCCGCCTGCACTAAAAAATATTGCTATAACAAATATGCAAAATACAACAATTTGCACTGCAAAGTCTGAGGTTGGTACATTTAAAAAGTCATTTAATTTAACTAATGCATTTTGTACTGTATTTAATGGTATTAAAGAAATAATTGCCCCTAAAAAGCCATATATTGCACCTTGTAAAATTAATGGGATTTTAATATACCAGTTGCTGACACCCATTAACCTCATAATTTCAATTTCCTCTTTCCTTGATTGTATGACAAGTTGAATAGTGCAGTTAATTATAATAATAGTAAGTAGAGCTACTGCAATTAATACAAATACTGTAACGGTATTATAAACGGTGGTAATAGTTTGAAGTTTTTTCGCAAATTCTTGTGCGTAATTCATGCTGTCTATTCCGGGTAATTTTTTTATTGAATCACATACAACAAGAATATTCTTAGGATCATCTACAGTTACATGAATAGTATCAGGAAGCGGATTATCCATACCTGATACATCAATATTATTGTTCATTTCTTCCCAAGCTTCTTCTTTTGTTTTTATAGAAACTTTTTTAACATGTTCAAGTTCATTAATTCTTGAAGACATAAGAACAGGATCAGTTTTTTGTTTAAGATATACTGATATTTCAAAAGTATCTCCAAGATTATCTACATATGAACTTAATGAAAAACTTGTTCTAAATAAAGCACCAAAAATAGTAAGTATAGCAGCAATTGCAGCAATAATGGCAATATTAATAAGACCGGTTCTTTTTATACCGTATACAGTTTCCATTGCTATCCTGTACATAATTCTTACAGAGGATAAATGTCTTTGCGGAATATGTCTTTTAACAGTTTCTTTTATTTGTCTTTTTTTATTCATATGTACCTGCCTGAACATCTCTTATTATTTGACCTTGTTCCATAGTAATTACTCTTTTTCTGAAATAATCAACTATATCTCTGTCATGAGTTGAAACAATAACAGTAATACCTTTATCATTAATTTGTTCAAGTATTTGCATAATTTCTAAAGAATTTTTAGGGTCTAAATTTCCGGTTGGTTCATCTGCTATTAAAAGTGGAGGGCCATTCACAATTGCCCTTGCAATACTTACTCTTTGTTGTTCGCCTCCGGATAATTCAGTAGGTTTTGCATTCATTTTATTTAATAATCCTACAATCTTTAATGCTCCTGTTACTCTTTCTTGAATTTCCTTTGAACGCATTCCTAAAGTTCTTATAACGTATGCTATATTGTCATATACAGATATATTTGGAAGCAGTTTATAATCTTGAAAAACTATTCCCATACATCTTCTAATATTTGGAACTCTGTCATTTGGTAATTTTGCTATATTAATATTTCCTATCATGACAGTGCCTGAAGTTGGTATTTCTTCTCTATATAGAAGTTTCATCAGTGTTGATTTTCCGGCACCTGATGAACCTGTTAAAAATACAAATTCACTTGACATAATATCTAAATTTATATTTTGAAGCGCATAATTATCTTTATATTTTTTATATACATTTCTAAGTTGAATCATTTAAGCAATTCCTGTATTTTTTGTACTAATTTATTTGCATTTAATCCGTAGAAATTCATTAATTCTTTTGCTTTACCGCTTTGACCAAATTCATCATTAGTTCCTATACGATGAATTTTTACTGGGTAATTTTCGCTTAGAATTTCACAAACTGAACTTCCTAAACCTCCAATTATTGAATGATTTTCTATTGTGATTACTTTATTTGTCTTTTTTGCAGATTTTATAATTGTATCTTTGTCTATTGGTTTTACAACCGGAACATTAATAATTTCTGCATCTATCCCATAATCTGATAATATTTTAGCACAATCTATTGTTTCTACCAATGTTTCTCCATTTGTAATTAAAGAAATATCTTTGCCTTCTTTAATAATATTTGCCTTTAAAGGGTTAAACTTATAGGATGATTCATCAAATATATCAGGAAGATTAGTTCTTGCAATTCTAATGTAAACTGGGCCAAAGTGAGATGCTGCGAATTCTATTGCTTGTTTTGTCTCTGTTGCATCAGCAGGAACTATAACCATCATATTTGGAATACTCCTCATAAGAGAAATATCTTCGAGTGCCTGATGGCTGGCTCCGTCTTCTCCAACAGTAATACCGCCATGTGTAGCTGCTATTTTTACGTTTAAGTTAGAGTAGCAAATGGTATTTCTAATTTGCTCCCATGCTCTTCCTGTTGCAAACATTGCAAAGGTTGAAACAAAAACTGTTTTTCCGCAGCACGCAAGTCCTGCTGCTGTTGTCATTAAATCTTGTTCTGCTATTCCTACATTAAAAAATCTATCAGGAAATTCTTTCGCAAAAATCTGTGTCTGGGTTGAACAGGATAAATCTGCATCTAGAACTACAATATTATTATTTTTCTTTCCGAGTTCTACTAAAGTTTTTCCGTAAACGCTTCTTACTGATTTACATTCTCTATCCATATTGACCCCTTAAACTAATTCTATTAAAGCTTCTTTTAATTGTTCATCATTAGGAGCTTTTCCGTGCCATCCGGCATTATTTTCCATAAATGATACGCCTTTACCTTTTATGGTATTTGCAATAATAACTGTAGGTTTTATAGCTTTTTTTGCATCTTCAATTGCATTATATATTTGTAAAATATCATGCCCGTCTATTTCAATTGTATTCCATCCAAAGGCTTTGAATTTGTCATTTACGTTTCCTATTGATTTGACATTTTCTGTAGAACCGTCAATTTGTAATTTATTTCTATCAACAAAAGCTATAATGTTGTTAAGTTTATTATGGGATGCATTCATTGCTGCTTCCCAAACACTGCCTTCTTCAAGTTCTCCGTCACCCATATATACATATACTTTGCTGTTTATATTATCAAGTTTTAGACCTAATGCCATACCGCATCCAATAGAAAGTCCTTGCCCTAGAGATCCTGTTGAAACTTCTATTCCATTTAGTTTTTTTGAACAAGGATGACCTTGAAGTCTGGAACCGAATTTTCTAAATGTCATTAATTCTTCTTCATTGAAATATCCGCAATGAGCAAGAATTGCATATAATGATGCTGATGCGTGTCCTTTTGACAAGATAAATCTGTCTCTATTTTTATAGTCTGAATTTTTTTCGCATTCAGGATAGTGTTTCATACATTTTGTAAATAAAACATTTAGTATATCTATACAAGATAATGAACCGCCAGGATGTCCTGATTGTGCATTATGTATCATCATTATAACTTCTCTTCTAAGCTTTTTTGATACTTCCTTTATTTTTTCAATATCAAGTTCATTAATTTGTTTTATCATTTTTTCCCCTTTGATGCAAAAATAATCTGTATTGTATTGTATTGCTTCTATTATAGCTTTAATTGCAAAGAGAGGCAAAGTTTTATATATTCTTTTTAATCTTTGAGGTTGTTTATATGTTCTATATACCCACTCTAGTCCCATTACTCTAAAGAATTCCGGTGCTCTTTCTATAATTCCGGCCCATACATCAAAACTTCCGCCTACCCCTATATATATTGAATTGGGTATTTTTTCTCTACATTTTTTTATGAAAAATTCTTGTTTCGGAGCTCCAAGTGCAACTAATATAACATTAGGATTTGCTTGCTCTAAGTCTTTTATAATTTTTTCTTCCATTTGTAGTGTAAAATATCCATTTCTATAATAGCAGATATCTAAATCACTATATCTTTCTCTTATATTACTTACAGCTAATTTAATTATGTCTTCTTTCGCTCCAATCATTGCTATAGAATATCTTAATGAATTACAATGATTTATAAGCTCAATAGCTAAATCAACTCCCGGTATTCTTTCTTGATTTATACCTTTTAATTTTAGTGCAAGTTGAATACCGCTTCCATCTGCTACAACAAGTTCTGCTTCCTTTATTATTTCATCCAATTCTTTGTTATTTATTGCTTGTTCTATAATTTCAGGATTGATAGTGATGACTTGTGTTCCTTGTTTGTTTTTTATTCTTTCAATAAGAAATCTTATTGAATCATCAAATGATATTAAATCTACATCATACCCTAATACTTTTTGTGTTTTTCTTTCCATATTTCAATTATTATTATCTTACATTTTTACTGAGTCTTGTAATTTAGAATTTACTTCATGTGCTGAGTCTTCATAACCAACTCTTCCCATCAGAGCATATGTATAATTCTTAGATTGCTCTACTCCGGGTTGATCAAATGCATCTATATTGTATAAAGCCCCTGTTATAGCTGTTTGTATTTCAAACATATATAATAATTGTCCCATATAATATGGCGTTATTTTTGGTACAGTTATAGTTACACTTGGTCTTTTATAATCAATTAATGACGCCATTGTTGAATCAGCTTCCGCATTAAATAATTGATTGATTGTTTTTCCTCCAAGATAACTTATTCCCGTATATTCAAAAATATTTGGAATGTCAAGAGTTGTATCGTATTCTTTTACTCTTAAAAAATTAATGATTTTATCACTTGGTCCTTCATTATAAAGTTGAATTTGAGAATGCTGGTCTGTAACTCCGATTGCTTTTACCGGAGTTTGTCCAGTATTTACAATATTATTATTTTTATCTTTTTCTTTTCCAAGAGATTCTGCCCATAATTGACAATACCAGTCAGCTACGTACCTTAATCGATATGAATATGGCATCATTACAGAAATATTTTTGCCCTTTTTTACATCCATTAAAAAGTGAATTAGCGCATTTTGAGCTGCTATGTTACAATGAATATCTGTATTCTTTAGAGCTAAATCCATATCTTTTATGCCTTGAGTAATTTCTTGGATATCTATTCCTAAAAGAGCAAAAGGTAATAACCCTACTGCTGAAAATACTGAAAATCTTCCGCCAACATCATCAGGTATATAAAATGTTTTGTATCCTTCTTGATCTGATAATTGTTTTAATATGCCTATATTTTTATCTGTTGTTGCTATAATATTTTTTCTGTAATCTTCACCAAGTTCTTTTTCCATTCTGTCTTTTAAAATCATAAATTGTGCCATTACTTCAGCTGTAGAACCTGATTTTGTTACAACATTTACTAATGTCTTTTTTAAATCCAATATATTTAATAAAGAATTCATTTGATCAGGGTCAATGTTATCTAGAAAGAATATTCTTGGATAGTTATTTCTTTGTTCTTTTGTTAAAAAATTCCAATAAGTAGGTAAAAGGGCTTCACAAACAGCTTTGCCTCCAAGGGATGAACCGCCCATACCTAAAATTAGTAAATTTTCAAAACGATTTTCAACAAGCGCGGCATATTCTTTTACATACCAAATGGTTTCTTCATTGTATCCTAAGTTCATCCATCTAAGCTTTTGTCCCGGTTTATCTTTGTTCGAATTTAAATCGGCAATTATTTTATGTATGGCATCTTTATAATTGTCAAATTCTCTTTCAATATCTAAACCGTTTTCACAGCCTATGATTTCTTCTTTGATATTACGATAGTTTAATTCTATCATTTATACCTCGCTTTGTTATATTAATGTTTGGCTCATTAACCAAATTCTCCTTTATTTATTGTACATGTTTACAAAATATTTAAAAGATAAAATAACTAATATTTAACATATTTAAATTTTTATTATTTATATTGTAAAATATTAAAATGAATGAAATTGAATTATTAGAAATTATAAATAATAACTTATCGTGTAATTCATATTTAGGCGATGACTGCGCTTTTTTAGATGATTTAAATATTTTTATTACTCACGATACCTTGGTTGAAGGTGTACATTTCTCAATGTATACAACTTCTGCATATTTATTGGGGAGAAAGTCAGTGGCTGTTAATTTAAGTGATATAGCAGCAGCTCTTTCTTGCCCTAAATATTTAACTATTTCTTTGTCACTTCCTTCAAATACTAAAAATAGTTTTGTTGAGGAATTTTATCGAGGAGTTAACGACATTTGCAATGAGTATAATGTTAAAGTTGTTGGCGGTGATATTACAGGTTCAGACAAAGTTGTTATTTCTGTCTGTGTAATAGGGAATAAAAATTCAAAATTTTTATCTTCAAGAAAATATGCAAAAAAAGGTGATTATGTTTTAACAACAGGCTTTCATGGCTCAAGTTCTGCAGGCTTATATGCATTATCTAATTTTTTATATTCTGATAAATCTTTATTAAACGCTCATTTAAATCCTGTTCCCAGACTAAAAGAAAGTGCTTTGATAATCAATTCTTTGGACTCGAATATCGCTGTTATGGATTCTTCTGACGGATTAATTGATGCTTTATATAAAATTGCTATATCTAGTAAACATTCAATTGAAATAGATATTAACAAAGTCCCTGTTAGTGAAGAATTAGTTCATTTCTCAAAAACAAATAATCTTGATTATAAAGAGTTTGTTATGTGGGGAGGCGAGGACTTTGAATTAATTGCTTGTGTTCCTGAAAGTTTGTATTTAAAACTTGATAAGAATTTGTTTACTTGTATTGGCAAAGTTCTTAATAAAGATTTATCTCCTTGTGTGTATGTTAGAGATAATAATGTTAAAGAAAAAATTAATAATGATATTTTTATGTCTAAAACTTTTAATCATTTTAAATGATAAATTAAGATATATTAAAAATGATAGGAATTTATAGCAAAAAAAATATTGTTTTCACTTAGTGCATGTGAATAGATAATTGGATAACAGCAATGAATATTCTTACACAAAATATAGCCGCACAAAATCTTTCTACTAAAGGTCTGCAAACGAATGATGCTTCTTCTAGAAGGACTGTAAATCCAATATCGACAACAAAAACAACTATAATGTATATGAATGATTTGCACGGTCAAGTTCCCAAAATGCAAAGATTATTATCAGCTGGTGAGCATGCTCAGTTTGTTGCAAAACAAAATGGTTCTGATATGTTAAAACTTTGTTCAGGTGATACTTTTATAGGATCTGATGAGAAAAGAAATATTGTTGGTGCAAAATTTTTAGATTTAGCCGGTATTCATGCACAGGCTCCCGGTAATCATGAATTTGATATAACTGCATCTATTTGTGGAAAATTGTTAAAAAATTCTAAAACGCATATTCTTGGTATGAATATGAATTTCCCTAATAATGATTCTGATTTAGCGAAGAAAGTTCTTCGCTCTACTATTATTCAAGGAGAAAGTGGTGAAAAATACGGCTTAATAGGTGTTCAGCCTTCTGATATGAATTCTCGTCTTAAAGATAAAAAAATTTTAGAAGGTATTACAATTGATGATAAAGATCAAACAATAAAAGAGTTAAAAGAAGAAGTTAAAAAACTTCAGGAACAAGGTGTAAATAAAATTATTTTGTTATCACATGAAGGTAATACTATTGAAAAAGAAATTGCTCAGACAGTAAGTGGTATTGATGTTATATTAGGTGGTCATTCTCATGACTTGATAGAAAGTATCAGACCCGGAGAAAACATGTTTTATTCTCCAACGGGTGAACCTGTTGTTATTACTCAAGCCGGTAGAGATGGAAATCATTTCGGTATTTTAAATCTTGAATTTAATAAAGATGGTCAAATTACTTATGTTCAAAATAATGTATTAGATACAAATCTTTATTCACCAAACTTAATTATGTCTAAAACAATTGATTCAATACTGGGTGAATCACCTGAAATTGGTAATCTTAGACATGTAGACTCTATCCCTAAAAATAATTTAATTGAAGAAAACCCTTGGGCTGATTTTGTATCAGATGCAATTAGACAAAACTTGGAGGCTGATATCGTATTAATTAATTCTGCAAATTTTAGAGGTAGTGTTGATTACGGAAGGGTTACAGAAAGAGACATTACAAGTATTTTTCCATTTAATAATAAACTTTTTAAAGTAAAATTAAATGAAAAAGATTTAGTTGATGCAATTAAGCTATGTGGTCAATCTTTATCCGCAAAAAATTCTAAACCTGGTATTATGCAGGTTTCAGGATTATCATATAAATTAGACAGAAGCGGTAACTTGTTAGAATTAATTTATGTTGACAAGCAAGGTCATAAAAGGTTTATTGATGTTAATAATCCTAATCCGAATATGGTATATACCGCTGTTTACGATGAATTTCTTATAGGCGGTGGTGATAACCTTGAAATGCTAAAACGTGATGATAAAGATATTCTGGAACGTTATACATTTGATAAAGATAAAGTTACAATTGATTATATTAAGGGTATTCAACAACCATTTGAGGTTAGAAAAGATAATAGAATTCAAATTGTTTAGAATGGTTTCTTTATAAATATTTAATTTGACCTTTTTTTTCTTATTTTTTACAATAATAATGTTATATAGTACATGTTGTAAGAATTTTGGAGTATAAAATGAAATTACATAACATAGGTGTAATAGGTTGTGGAATATGGGGAAAGAATGTTGTTAGGAATTTTTATAATTTGAACGCATTACATACAGTTTGTGATTTAGATGCTGAAAATAGAAAAAATTTAAGTGAATTATATCCTGATATATATCTTACTGCTGATTCAAATGAAGTTATTAATAATCCTGAAATTGAAGCAGTTGCTGTTGTTACTCCAAGCCATACTCACTATAAAATTGTAAAACAAGCAATTGAAGCAGGTAAACATGTTTATGTAGAAAAACCTATATCTACAGTTTCAAGTGAGGCTATGGCTTTAGCTGAGCTTGCTGATAAGAATAATATTGTATTAATGGTTGGACATTTGTTAATGTATCATCCTGCTGTAAATAGGTTAAAAATGCTTATAAATGAAGGTATCTTGGGCGACATAACTTATGTCCAAAGCGATAGACTAAATATTAATCATTTTAAAAATGATAGAAGTGTGATGTGGGATTTAGCTCCTCATGATGTTTCTATGACAAGTTACATTTTAGGTAAAGAACCTGTTAGAGTTATTAGTGCTGTCGGAGCTTCTTCTGATAATAATGATATTATGGACATTACCCATGTTACCATTGAATATGAAGGAAATATTATTGCTCATATTTCTGATAGCTGGATTCATCCTCAAAAGAGGGTAAATTTGTTGGTAAGAGGGACAAAGGCTACTGCTATTTTTGATGATACACTTGCTGAAAATAAATTACAAATTTTTGAAAGTTCAAGTCCTAAAGTCTCTAAAACAGAAGTTCTTGATTATATAGAAATTGAACCTTTAAAATTAGAATGTCAACACTTTCTAAATTGTATAGAACAAGGTAAGCAAGCAAGAAGCGATGGTCATAATGGTTTTAATGTAGTTAAAATTTTAGAAGATGCAGAAAAAATAATGTTAGGCGAAAAGGTTAAAAAACTAGATAATGTTAGTTTTGCTTTATCGAGAAGTAAAAGATAATTTGATAGGGGTAAATAATGGCTAATTTATTAACAATATTAAGAATGATACTTGCTGTAATTGCAATTGAATTTCTTTTTACAGGTAATCCTGCTTTAAGTATTGGTGCTATATTCTTAACATTACTTGTTATAATTTTAGATGGTTTAGATGGTTATGTTGCACGAAAATTAAATGAACAGTCTAAATTTGGTTCTGTTTTTGATATTTTAGGTGATAGAGTTGTTGAAAACCTTTATTGGATTGCTTTTGCTGTAATAGGAACTGTTGGCGTTTGGGTCCCTATGGTTGTTGTTACAAGAGGTATTATTACTGATGGTTTGAGAAGTATAGCTCTTGCAAAAGGGTATACTGCATTCGGTGATTCTTCTATGATGAAGAATAAGTTTTGTCATTTCTTAACTGCTTCAAGATTTTCTAGAGCAATATATGGTGTTGCTAAAACTTTGGTATTTTTAATGCTTATTATTGCTTATATACCTAATTTTGAATATTATGATGCATTAACTGTTGACCAGTTTGTCTATTATAGTAATATTCAGCCTTATTTAATAACAACAGCAAATGTTTTGGTATATATTACCGTTGCAATGTGTGTTATAAGGGGACTTCCTGTTATTTTTGAAAGTAAAAGATATATAAATGAAGATTAACTCAAAATATAATGTTGTATTATATGAACCAGAAATACCTCAAAATACTGGTAACATAGCAAGACTTTGTTCTTGTTGTGGTGCAAGATTATTTTTAGTTGGAAAATTGGGATTTTCCTTATCTGATAAATATTTAAAAAGAGCAGGGTTAGATTATTGGGATAGTGTTGAAATTATAAAATATGATAATTTAGATGATTTAATTGCAGATTTTCCTAATTCTAACTTTTATTATCTTACTACTAAGTCAAAAAATATTTATACAAACTTTAATTTTAAAAGTGGTGATTTTTTTGTATTTGGTCCTGAAACAAGAGGATTGCCAGAGGATTTATTAAAGAAAAATAATAAGTCTGCCGTTACTATTCCTATGTTAGATGGACGAAGAAGTTTGAATCTTTCTAATTCTGTGGCAATTGTTATATATGAGGCAATAAGACAAAATGGCTAATAATATTAATAAAAAATTTATAAGTACTTTATTACCCAAAAGAACACAAAACTCTAATAAATCAACTTATGGTCGTATATTAAATATTGCAGGTTCTGCTTTTTATCCGGGTGCTGCATATTTGTCTTCTGTATCTGCATTAAGAATTGGGGCAGGTTATGTTTCTCTTGCTTGTATTCCGCAATTAATTAATGTTATTTCTTCAATGGCGCCAGAAATTACATATTTGCCTTTGAATTCTTCTTCTATTGGGTGTATTGATTCTAATAATAATATTAAAGATTTATCGAGTTATAATGTTATTTCTTTAGGTTGTGGTATTACTACTAATGAGTCAACTAAAAAATTTATTTTAGAGTTGATTTCTCTTATTAATGAAAGACAAAGACTAATTATTGATGCAGATGGTATTAATATAATAGCTATGAATAAAAGTAATATTTATTTAAAGAATGCAATTATAACCCCTCATCCAAAAGAACTTTCAAGACTACTAAATGTAAGTGTTGCCGAAATAAATGATAATAGAGAAAAATACGCAAGAATTACATCTCAAACATATGAATGTATTACTGTATTAAAAGGAAATCAAACAATTGTAACAAATGGTGAAAAAATATATATAAATCAAAGTGGTAATTCTGCTTTAGCTAAAGCTGGAACTGGTGATGTTCTTACAGGTATTATTGCAGGACTTGCTGCTCAAAAACTTTCACCACTTGATGCAGCTTTAGTTGGTGTGTTTATTCATGGTTTATCAGGTGATATTGCTTCTTCTGATATGACAGAGTATTCTGTTCTTGCTTCTGATGTTATTGAATATATTCCTTTTGCACTAAAGGAAATAATTACAGAGGAATAGTTTTTTATAATGGAAGATATTAAATTAATACAGGAAAAATTAAAGCAAAATCCTAATGATTATAATCTTTTAGAAGAGTATGCTGTTATGCTTTCTGATATTGGTGAAAATGAAGAAGCTTTAAAAAGTTTTATTTTCTTAAAAGATAAATTCCCAAATAATCCTAAAATTCTATATAATATTGGTATAATTTTAGAAAAATTAAAATATTATGATGAGGCAATAACTTCTTATATTAATGCTTTGAATATTTCTCCTAATGATACTGATATAATGTATAACTTGGCTAATGTTTATATTACCATTAAGAATTATGATAATGCTGAAAAATTATTTTCTCAAGTAATACAAAAAGATAAAAATGATGCTAATTCATATTTCCATCTTGGTGAAATATATTCTAAAAAAAAGTTTCATTCTAAAGCCATTGAGCATTTGACTAAAGCTATAGAGCTTAATAGTGATGATATTATTGCTAAATTTTATTTGGCTTATGAATACAAATCAATTGGTGAGGTTGATTCAGCTATTAATTGGTATAATAATGTTTTAGCTCAAAATCCTGATTATAGCTGGGCTTATTATAATTTAGCTTTAATATATTTAGAAAAGGGTGTTGATAATAAAGCCATTTCATTTTTAGAAAATACAATCAAAACTAATCCTTTAGATAAGGATGCAATTAAATTACTTGTTAAGGTTTATGCAAAACATAAAAAATATTTATTTGCAGAAAAAATTTTAAAGCAAGCTATAATCGATTTGCCGCAAGAAGCTGATTTTTGTTATTTATTAGCTAAAATATATAAAGAATCAAAAAATAAAATTAATTACATAAAATATTTAAAATATACTATAAATAAACAAGTAACTTTTTCAGGAAATATAAAGCAAGTTGAAGAAGAGCTAAAGCAGGCTAGTGAAAGTAAAAATTGAGAATTCAAAAAGAATTCTCAATTTTGCCGTGCCACTACCTATCGACAATTATAAATATGGTTTTATTTATATTTATCTCCCTCAAAAATAATTACACCCATAGTTTACATCTTAGTGCTGCTATGTTCCCATCCTGACACGGTTCGATGGACTACGCCATAAATACTTTTGCTATCAGCAATAAAGATAAACTCTGCCGTATTCACAAGTGCCTCACAGTAGGCTCTGCACCCCGCTGTGCGTTCGGGTCAAGAGATCCGCAATGTCCCCGTGGAGCACGGCTATATTATTTTAAAATAAAAATTATTTTCTTGCAAATTTAATTTTTATATAGTTCTTCCTCTATACGTATTAATTGATTATATTTTGATGTCCTTTCGCTCCTTGATAGTGATCCGGTTTTTATTTGTCCTGCATTTACTGCTACGGATAAATCCGCTATAAATGTATCTTCTGTTTCTCCTGATCTGTGTGAGATAATTGTTTTGTATCCGTTTTTTTGTGCAAGATATATTGTTTCAAGAGTTTCTGTCAATGTTCCGGTTTGATTTGGTTTTATTAAAATTGCATTTGCTATTTTTCTTTCTATTCCTTCTTTTAATCTTTTATAGTTAGTTACAAATAAATCATCACCAACAATTTGACATTTTTCGTTAAGGTTTTTTGTTATTTCTTTCCATCCTTCTTTATCATCTTGATCTAAACAGTCTTCTATTGAAATTATTGGATATTTATTAATCAAGTTTGAAATATAGTTAATCATTTCGGTACTTGTAAATTCTTTATTCTCACCAGCTAATATATATTTGCCATTTTTATATAATTCAGATGCTGCTATATCAAGACATATCTTAACCTCATCTGTTGAAAATCCGGTATTTTTTATTGCTTCAATTATTGTGTCAAGTGATTCAGTATTTGAATTAAAATTTGGCGCAAATCCACCTTCATCTCCTACAGTTGTTGAATAACCATTTTTTTCTAGTATTTTTTTTAATTCGTGAAAAATTTCAACACCTATTTTTAAGCTTTCTTTTATACTGCAGGCTTTTATTGGCTGTATCATAAATTCCTGAAAGTCTAATTTATTATTTGCGTGGGCTCCTCCATTAATTATGTTCATCATTGGTATTGGTATTATATATCCATAAATACCGCCTATATATTTATATAATGGTAAATTTTTACTTTTTGCAGCCGCTTTTGCTATTGCTAAAGATACACTTAATATTGTATTTGCACCCAGATGTTGTTTATTAGTTGTGCCATCTTTTTCAATCATTAAATAATCAATTTCTCTTTGATCATATATGCTTTTACCTATTAACAGAGGTTTAATTACTTTTTCTATATTATTAATTGATTTGAATATGCTTTTACCAAAATAATTTTTTTCCTCTTTATCTCTTAGTTCTAATGCCTCATATTTTCCTGTAGATGCTCCTGATGGAATACTGCATCTTCCAATGCTTCCGTCATTTAATATTACATCTGTTTCTATTGTTGGTATTCCTCGTGAATCGATTATTTGTCTCGAAATTATGTTTTCAATTATTGTTTTCATTTTAATTATCCCTCCGTTTTTATGAAAACAATCTCACGTATTTTTATAATATGGTATAATCTACATGTATATATTTATGGAGGTAATATGAAAAGTTCTAATCCAATATTAAGAGATAATTTATTAGAGCAAACTTACGCATTAACTGAAAGGCCTATGAGTATTTCAGGTACTATGAACAAACTATTAATTCTTTCTTTAATAATGCTAGCTGGTGCTGCAGCTGTGTTTTATCAATTCTCATTGCAACATTTTGATTTTGTAAATATGATTATGACAGCAGGTATAATTGTAGGTTTTATTTGCGCGATAATTATTGCTTTTAAAGCAGATTTAACCAAATATCTTGCACCGATTTATGCTTTTTCTCAAGGTGCAGTTTTGTCAGGCATTTCTTGCTTTTTCGAAAAAGTTTATCCGGGTATTGTTATTCAGGCAATTTCAATGACTTTAATTGTGGTATTTTCAATGGCCATGCTTTTTAAATTAGGTGCTATTAAAGCAACTGAAAAATTTAAAGCTGTAATTTTTATTGCGACACTGGCTATTTTAATTTTTTATGTTGTATCTTTTATAATGTCTTTTTTTGGTGCATTGCCGACTTATTTTTATTCAAATTCCAATATTTCAATTGTAATCAATGTTGTTATTGCTGTTATTGCTGCATTAAATTTAATTATTGATTTCGATTTTATTGAAAAAGGAGTACAAGCTCCGCTCCCTTCTTCTTATGAATGGTATGGTGCTTTTGGACTTTTGGTTACAATCTTATGGCTTTACATTGAAATACTAAGACTTTTGTCTAGATTAAGAAATAGATAATTTATGAAAATTATAAAAATTATATTTATTAATATTCTTTTTCTTATTCTTTTATTAGGTATTTTTGAATTGATTTTATTTTTTTATTATTCTAACAAAGAACCTAATGAAAAATATCATATTGGAAAAATACCTTATATTAATTTATTAACTCCCGACAGGTTTAGACCGCCTGTTGGAGTTAATTATAATAAAAGACCAATTATAATTTTAGGTTGTTCTTTTGCTTTTGGTCAATATCTAAATGAAAATCAAACTTTAGGCTATAAATTAGCGAATTATTCTCATAGGCCTGTTTATAATTATGCAGTTTGTGGTAAAGGTATTCAAAATGCTTTATTTATATTGCAAAATAAGTTATATGATACATCTATTAAAGATCCAGAATTTATAATTTATGTTATGATGAGTGATCATATTCGTCGATTATATACTAATGTTTGTATGGGTGATTTTGTCGGTTATCCTGATTATAGAATTGATAAGAATGGTAATATTAAGTTGTATAGAGATTATTTCCCAGTATATAGACAGTTTTATACTTTTTATTATTTTAATAATTTATTTTATAAATATATATTGAGAAAAAATTATAAACGCCATAATTTGTATATTAATGCTTATTTTGAAGAAATGAATAAAGAAATTAAAAAACAATTTCCTAATATAAAATTTGTAATATTAATTTATGGAGATAAAAATAATTTTGGGCTTGATTTATCTAAATTAGAAAAAGATGGATTTATAATTTTGCAAACAGATGAAATCTCTGGTGTTAATCTTTTACAACGTAAATATCAATTATCTGAAACGGATACTCACCCAACCGAAGAAGCTTGGGATATTATTATTCCAGCTTTAGTAAATAGGTTATGTTTATAAAATGAAATTTGTAAAAATTTTACTTATAAATGTTATTTTATTTATTTTGCTACTTTTTTTATTAGAAATGTGTCTTTTTATCTCATTTAAAAGGACGCATCCTAATATTAAATATCATTTAAAAAGTATAAGTTATGAAGATTATTTAAAAACAGTGGTTCAAAGATTTCCAGTTGGGTTAAATTATAAAAAAAGACCAATTATTTTATCAGGATGTTCTTATATATATGGTTTGTATTTTGAAGGTATTCATACTCCACAGTATAAATTGTCTGAGTTATCAAAAAGACCAGTTTATAATTATGCTATTCCAGGTAAAGGTATACAACATACTTTATATGTTCTCAGTCATAAACTGTACGATAAAAACATAAATAATCCTGAATATTTTATATATTTTATGATTAGTGATCATATTAGAAGAATGTATTCTCCTGTGATGTTTAATGATTGTGTTGCTAATCCAGTCTTTAATGTTGATAAATATGGGCATGTTATTGAGTATAAAGGGAACTATCCTCTATACAAAAAAACATTCACTTATTATTATTTTTTTAATATTTATTATTTTAACTTTTTCAATAAGGATTATATTACTCATAGAAAAAATATAGTAGCTTATTTTAGAGAAATGAATAGACTTTTAAAAAATTCTTTTCCAGACATAAAACTGGTCATAATTTTATATGATGATTTATCACCATATGATATAGTTTTTTCTTCTTTAAAAAATGATGGTATTATTGTATATAAAGCAAATGAATTGACAGATGTTAACTTGATTAATTCTAAATATTGGATTTCAAAGACAGATCCCCATCCTAATGAAGCTGCTTGGGATGTTCTTATGCCAAAATTAGTTGAAAAATTAAACTTATAGTTTATTTTTGTATGTATTTTAGGTATAAAATCTAAAAATTTTATATTATCTTCATATTTTTTATCTGTAGAATCTGTAGAAAATATCTTGTGATGGATTAATATTTTATTATTGACATTATTTTTATATTAAAATCCGGCTATGTTTTCTTCTCTTGAGTGTTCGACTTCGCATTTTACTTGAAAAATTTGTCCATACAACTCGCATTTTAAGCCTATTTCTTTTGATGTTTTTAATGTGTATTGCATTAAATTATATATTGGTATTAAATCATTGTTTACATTATCCATAATCCATCTGAAATCAAGATTTAGTACAACACTTTTTATTCCTATTTCTTTACATTTTTTTAGCCAAATTAAAATTTCTTCTTCTCTATCATTATATCCAGGAACAATTATATACTTGGCCTTTACATAATCAGCATCTTTAGGTTGATTTTTTGCATATTCTTTTAAATTTTTCCAAACATCTTTGTATGAATTTACTTGCTTAACTTTTTTATGAGTTTCTTGTGTTCCAGCATCTATTGATACTAATACCCTAATTACTCCTTTTCTTAATCCTTTTATTATAGAATTACTTCTCTTTATAGCATTAGTATGAATAATAATTTTTCTGAAATCATTTTTAATGAATTCTTTTAAGAGTGATTCAAATTCACAATATATAGTTGGTTCTCCGCCTGCAAAATCAATAGTTCCTTCCTTTTTTAATATGTTATTTTTTATCATATCTTTTATTAATGGCAGTACCTTATATGGTTTTGTATTTTCAAGAACATATTTATCTCTTGGAGCATCGCAATATATACAATTTGAATTACACTGAACCCAGGGGGTTAATAATAAATAATCAATATAATCATCATTATTCCACTCTTTATATGCTATATTTACGCACTCTTTGCATAATTCAGGACAAGAATTTTCTCTAAAGTTTTTCCTTAGTTCGCTTTTTATATTGAAAAATTCTTCCCAATTTATTTTTTCACCATGGTAGTTCTCATAAATTATTGGTCTTCCGCCATGTCTTGGATTAAAATTATTACAAAATCTTATAGTGTTACAAGAATCAAGTACCATTCCGTGTTCTATATAGCTGCAACTTTCAAATTTTTCCACATTTCCCTCTTCATATTAATTTGTATTCTGTTGTTAAATACCTGAAATTATTGTAGTCAATTAAATTTAAATTTAATTCTCTTGATTTTTCAATTATGTATTTGCATAAATCAATTAAATATTGTGGGGTTGTTATATTGTTTTCTCTTAGCTTTTTGCAATATTCATTTTCTATATCTATAACAATAGATTTTATACCATTTTTTATATTTAGTTCAAACCATTTGTCTATTTCTTCTTTATTTGTATTAATATCCGGTATTAATATATATTTAGTTTCAACAAAGTTCTTAGTAATATCTGTTTGAGCATTAGCATATTTTTTTACATTTTTCCAAAACTTATCAAAGCAATCAACTCTCTTAATTTTATTGTACATTTCTCTTGTGCCTGAATCTGCAGAAAGACAGACGTGCAATTTTTGTTCTTTTATCCCTCTTTCAATAGCTTTAGAAAACTTAATACCGGAAGAATGAACAGTAATTCTGTCTGCGCCATTTTTTAATAGTAACTTTATTAGTTCATCAAATTCTTCAAGTATTGTAGGTTCACCTCCGGCAAATGTTATTTCTCCTCCTGGTCTAAATAATTTCTTTTTAAATAAATCTTTTATTATAGGTAATACATTATAATGTTTTTTCTTTTGAAAATTCTTTTTATCCCAAGAAGTATAACAATATATACAATCACTGTTGCACCTTGTCCAGTGGTTAAAATGTATATAATTTATATATTTTTCATTATCATCCCATTCCCTGTTTGAAAGATTAAAACACCCTTCACATCTTCTGTCTATTATATTTTCTTTATTTTCATTAATAAATTTTTGTTTTAAGTCGATGATATTGTCCCAAGTTAATCCTTTTCCATTATAATTTTCTTTTATATATAACCTGCCGCCACCTTTATGGCAACATAAGCAACACATTTCAATATGATCATTTTCGAAACTTAAACCATGTAATATCCAGTGGCAGCTAGTATATTTATTCATTATTGGTGCTCTTTCTCTTTATGAAATTTCATCATGTGCTCTGCTCTTTCATATAGTTCGTACTTTAATCCAAGTTGCTCAGCTTTTTCTTTTGCATAATTAAATATTTCAAAAATTTTATCATCTACATTTTCTCTTCGTGCATAAAACCACTTTGATTCTATTTCGTGTAATACAAAATTAATTCCATTCTCTTTTGATTTTATGAGCCAAGTATCTATTTCTTCTTTAATATCATTTTCACCGGGAATCACAATATATTTTGTCTTTACCGCATACTTATCTTTTTGCTTTGAAGCATAATTTTTAAGATTTTTCCAAACTTTATCGTACGAATCTACTCCTTTTATTTTTCTATGCATTTCTTTTGTTCCTGAATCAACAGAAACAATTAAGTCAACACATCCTTCTTTTAGTCCTTTTTCGATTGCTTTTGAATATAAAATGCAAGATGAGTGAATTCTGATTAATGGAAATCCAAAATCTATAAATATATTAAGAAGTTTTTCAAACTCTTTTAATAAAGTAACTTCACCGCCGCCAAAACTTACGTGTCCATTTGGTCTTAATATATCTCTTTTTATCATATCTTTTAAGATTGGAAGGAAGTTATAATTTTTAAAACTATTATATCGTTTTTTATCTGTCATTGTATGACAATATGAACATCTTGAATTACATTTTGTCCAATAATCAAGATTTATCATACTTATCTTTGTATGATTGTCATCCCAATCTTTTTCTTCTAAGAATATGCAACCTTCACATTTTGGATATATTTTCCCACTTTTGAAGACATCTTTCATTTGTTTCTTAAATTCAAATACTTTTTCCCAATTTATTGGTTTCCCTTTATAGTTATCTTCAATTATTGTATTACCGCCGCCCTTTGCACTATACAAACAGCATACTTTATATGCATCTATATCAAAATTTATTCCAGATTCTATCCAATAACAACTTTTATAGCGCAAAATTATTCCTCTTCTCATTAATAATTTTATCATAACTCTACTTAAAATAAAAAGACATTCTATTGAATGTCTTTTTTATTTTGTTTTTTTATATCTTCTGCAACATGAAATTTTGTAGTTCCTGTTTTCATTTCTCTATATTTGTATATGAGTTTTGGAATTACATATCCAAGAACTAGGCAGGATATTCCAATATTTGCCATAACAGAGCTTACCTTAAGTGCTTTTGTTTTTGCTAAAAATTTATTAACTGGTTCTTTTGCTGCTTGGAAGTTTTTATCAATATTTAGAAGTTGTTGTGCTAAAGCTTCTATTTCTTTTATATCAATATATTTTGAGGTATCTATTATATTTGCTCCATTTGTATCTTTTAAAGTTTGTATAAATTTTGACTTCTTTGCTGCTTGAACTATTATATTATTTGGATTATTTATAAGAAAATTTAATTTTTCCGTTAAAGATTTATCTTTTTTAGGCAATTGAGCAACATCTTTTGCTATTTTACCATTTAATAGTGCGTCTGCTAATTTATTATCCATTAATACATCAATTTTTAAATCTATAGGTTTGTGGAAGAATTTATCAGCAGCTTTATTTATACCTTTTTCTATTAAATTTCCAAACCCATATATAAAGAATAAAAATCCGCCTTCTTTTATTGCATGTTCAAAAAATTCTGTTTTATTTCTTGAACATGCAAGTCTTTCTGTTGTAATTCCTGCATCTATAATTTTCATATTGTGCACAGGGTTAAACATTATTGCTTCACCTAAATTTTTACCTATTCCTTTGAATGTTGGATTTTTACTTGAATGGTATTCATTAAATTCTGAAAAAATATTCTTTTCTTCATTTTGTTTTATTTTATGGTCTTTTATTGACTTCATTTCATCAATAACAGTATTTTTTGTTCTTTTTTGTTTTGTTTTAGTTAAGAGAAAAAATGTAGCAAGAGTTAAGGCTGTTGCTGCGATGATTTTACCTTTATATAAATTTTTAGCTAGCTTTCCTCCATCTTTCAGACAATCTTTTATAGCTGATTGTACAGTTTGACTCTTTGTATTGGCCATTATACCCTTTGCATTTTCTTTTGCCCAGGCAGAATATTCTTTATTCGCTATTATTCTTGGATCTACTTGTGGATTTATTTTCCCTATTTTATATGCAGTATAATCTATTAATTTTTTATAAAATGGTATTCCACCAATCCAAATAGCTTGTGTACCAAACTCATCAATTGCTCTATCCATTCCTTCGATGGGACCACCTTCTTTAAATGATTTATATGTTAAACTTGATGAATCAACTCCATCTTTTATCATTATTGGTATTAATGATTCTTTGTTTCCTAATGTTGAAACTATTTTTGTTGTTATTGATTGTATCGACATATTATTTCCTTTTTATTTGCTACAAGCCCCAAGCTAGATTCATTAATTTGACAATTGGGGCAATTGTCTTTTTTATTCTTTCTTCTCGTCGGATATTTTTCATTTTATACTCCTTCTTGTACTAAAAAACCTTCTAATTTAAATTAGAAGGCTTTTAATATTTATACACATAAAAATCGTACGATTATATCGTAAAGCCTCCTTTATTTACATAACGTCGATTTTGAATGTTTAACATGATTTACCCTTTTCTTTCTTTAGTATATCACAAATTATTCTTCTGTTTTAGTTTCTTCTTCTATTTCTTCTTTTAATACTTCAGAAGCTGTAACACTAACACCTAATGAAACTTTAACTTTTGATGTTAATTTAATTTGCATGTTGAATTTACCAAGTTTATTAATAGGTGCATCTAAAGAAATAGTTTTTCTATCTACTTCAATGCCTGTTTTATTTTTAATTTCTTCAGCAAGCTTCTTTGTTGTAATTGCACCAAATAATTTACCACTTTCACCTGCTTTTGCAGAAAATTCAATTACTTCTAAGGCTTCTATTTTTTTAGCTAATTCTAAAGCTTCAGCGTGTAACTTTTCTTGTTTCGCTTTAATTCTTGCAATATTTTTTTCTCTATTTTCTTTTGCACCTTTTGTTGCTATTTCAGCGAAATTTTGTGGTAATAAAAAATTTCTGGCATAGCCATCCTTTACATTAACTATATCGCCTGCTTCTCCAATATTTTGTACGTCTTTTTTTAGAATTACTTCCATTTTATGTCTCCTTAATATAATTATCGTCTTATAGTATTAAAATAATAATAAAAACATAATAAATTGTCACGTTTATATTAATAATTTTAACCGTGAAGTTGTTTTTGAGTTATTTAATACTACTGGCCAATAACTGCATTAAGGTCTTCAACCATTTTCTCAGGGTCTATTCCATGAACTTTTGCTCCTGCTTCTAAATTTTCAAATCTTGCTGCTGCACAGCCTATACATCCTAATCCGTATTTTTGAAATACTTCTATTGTCTCAGGATATTGTTGTACTATTTCTATCAATCCCATTTCTTTTGTAATTTTTGACATGTTTATTTGACCTTTCCTTGATTATTTAATATTTATCATTAAAATTATACAACAAGATTAGTATAGGTGTATATGTTTAGATTCTTATTTGATATTTTTTGTAAAGATACTACTATTGGTCTTTGTCAAATTGAAAAGAAAAAAAATATTAGAATATTCAAAAATAAATATTCTAATATCCTTTTTAATAACAAAGATAATAGTCAATATTTTTTTAATAGTTTTACTATTGATCAGACTGCTTATCGTCTTTAAGCAATTTTTCAAAGTCAGAAGGTTTTATACTTTGTATAAAATTTCTAAATTCTTCCGATTCTTCTTCATCTTTGGCACTATCACAAGAAACACTTCCATCTGCTAAAACTTTTGCAGATACAAATATTGGTGCATCAACTCTAATTGCTACAGCAATTGCATCTGATGGTCTTGCATCTATTGTTATTTCATTTTCATTTTCATTTGTCAGATAAATTGTTGAGTAATATGTTTCTTTTTCTACATCATTTATTTCAATTCTGTTAACAGTATATCCAGTTTTTTCTATTATATCTATAATTAAATCGTGTGTCATTGGCCTTAGAACTTTTATATTTTCTATTTTTCTTATTATTGCACTGGCTTCTGCTGATCCTATCCATATTGGAAGTGCTTTTCTATTTTCTTTATCATTTAAAACAATAATAGGAGAACCACTTGCAGTATCTATTGCTATACCCATAACTTTCATTTCAATCATTTTATATTCCTTATAATAATTTAGTTAAAATTTCAGCACCATCATCTGTAACGTGAACTGTATGTTCAAAGTGGGCAGATGCCTTTTTATCTCTTGTTACAACAGTCCATTCATCTTCTAATACATCAACTTCATCACATCCTAGGTTTAACATTGGTTCTATTGCAATAGTCATTCCTTTTTGTAAAATAAGCGGATGATTTGTTCTATAGTTAAAAACAAATGGATCTTCATGCATTTCACGGCCGACTCCATGTCCACCATATTGTCTTACTATTCCCAGTTTATATTTTTTTGCAACATCTTCTATTGCTCCGGCTACTGTTTCTAGTCGTTCATTGCTTTTCATATATTCTAAGCCTGCAAATAATGACTCTTCTGTTGCTTTTAATAGCATTTTCTTTTCTTCTGATATCTTGCCAACTGGATATGTCCAGGCACTGTCTCCTACAAAACCTTTTAGTGTTGCACCTACATCTATACTTATAATGTCCCCTTCTTTTAATATTACGTCATTAGATGGAATACCATGTACAACTTGTTCATTTACTGATGTACATATTGTTCCGGGAAATCCATGGTAACCTAAAAATGTTGGATCTGCTTTGTTGGCTTTTATTATTTTATATGCTAATTCATCAAGCTCTTTTGTTGTAACTCCTTCTTTTACTGCATCTTTCATTGCCGCATGAACTAGTGCTACAACATTACCTGCTTGTTTCATTAGATTTACTTCAAACTTTGATTTCCTATGAATAGACATTCTCTTTTATTGCTCCCTTTAAATTATTATAAATTGTATCTATATCTAAACTTGCATCTAACTGTGTTAACAAACCTCTATCATTATACAATTTCACAAGAGGTTCTGTTTGTTTAAAGTAGGTTTCAAAACGCTTTTTGGCAACTTCTTCTGTGTCATCTTCTCTTCTTATAAGTTCTCCGCCACATTTTTCGCACTTTGTTTTATCATTTAATGTCATTGTCTTTAAATTGTATATTGCTCCACATTTACTGCAGGAACGTCTATTTACAAGTCTTTCAACTAGCTTTTCTTGTGATACATTAAAATAGAATACTTGTAGTTCTGATTTTATATTTTTATCTATTTCTTCTAATATATTATCAAGTGCTAATGCTTGTTCTAAACTTCTTGGATATCCATCAAGAATAAATCCTTTATTACAATCTTCTTTTAATAATCTGTTTTTAATGATTGTCGAAACTAATTCTATTGGCACTAATTGTCCGTTTTCCATATAACTATTAGCTAATTTACCGTTCTCACTTCCAGAAGCTACCTCTTCTCTTAATAGTGAACCGGTATCAATATGTGGCAGGTTGAATTCTTTTGATAATTTTTTTGTTTGTGTTCCTTTTCCACTTCCAGGCGGGCCTATAAATATAAATTCTTTTTTCATAATTTTCTCCTGCTTTGACTAGTTACTTCAAAATTATATCACATAATACTCTTTCAGCATTAAAAAAGAACCCTTATTGGGTTCTTTTTAATTTTTACTGAATTAATTTATTGTTTTAAGAAACTTTCGTAGTTCTTTGGTAATAAATTAGTTCTTACTTGATTTATAAAATCAAGTGCAACACCAACCATAATTATTAATGAGGTTGCTCCAATTCCGTGAAGTGTTGTAATTCCTGTAATACTACAAGCAATAGAAGGAATTAAAGCAACAATACCAAGTCCAAAAGCACCTATAAAGGTAGTTTTGCTTAAAATTTTATCCAATGCTTCTGCTGTTGGTTTCCCTGGCTTTATTCCGGGAATTGATGAGCCATATTTTTTTAAATTTGTTGCTATTTCTTTTGGTTGTAAATTAGGAATTATTGAAGCATAGAAGAATGTTAATCCTACAATCAGTGCAAAATATATTGCATTATATAAAAAACCTGAAGGGTTCAAGGCATTCGATATAAATACTAATATGCTGCCAAAAGTTCCGTTACTCATATTTGCTCTTCCAACAAGCTCTATTATTGTAGTTGGAAATAGTAATATTGCTATAGCAAAAATTATTGGCATTACACCGCCTGGATTTAACTTAAAAGGAATAAATGTATTTGTCCCGCCATATACTTTATTTCCTACTTGTCTTCTTGGATTTACAATAATAACTTTTCTAGCTGCTTCTTGCATTATTACGATAAATATCATTGTAGCAAAAAATATTAGCAATAATAATATTAAGCCGGGTTGTAATGAAGAATTACCGGATACTAATGTTGCTGTTTGTTTTGTATAGAATGGGATTTTAGAAATAATACCGCAAAATATTAACATTGAAGCACCGTTTCCAATTCCTCTTTCTGTCATTAATTCTGCAAGCCACATTGTAAATGCTGAACCGGCTGTCATTATAATTATAGAGCCAATTGCAAATGCCACTATATTTACGTCAGGCATTATTGCTCCCCTTGCTGTCTTTAGTAAATATATTACAAATACCATTGACTGCAAAGCTGCTATTACTATTGTGAAAATTCTTGTATATTGAGAAAGTTTTCTTCTCCCTGCTTCACCCTCTTCTTTTTGCAGTTGTTCTAATTGAGGAATAACTACCGCTAATAACTGCATTATAATTGATGCTGTTATATAAGGTCCTATCCCTAACGCGATTATTGATACATTTCCAAGAGCACCCCCTGAAAACATATCTAGAAATCCAATTAGATTATTTGTTGCAGCTAAATTTGCAAAATTTTGTGCATCAATGCCAAATAATGGTAATTGAGCACACAATCTGAATATCATTATCATTGCAAGTGTAAATATTATTTTATTTTTTAAACCGGCTATGTTTAAATTAGATAACATTGCTTGCAAATTTTGCTGATTTGGTGTGTATTGTTGCATTATACTAACTGTGCCTTTCCACCTGCTTTTTCAATTTTTTCTTTCGCTGATTCTGTAAAGTATCTTGCACTCACATTTACTGCTTTTGATAGTTCCCCATTGCCTAATACTCTTAGTGCTTGTGCCTTTGAATCAACTTTTCCTTCTGCTTTTAATGATTCTAAAGTTATTTCATTTGCTTGTACATTAGACAACTCACCTACATTAATTGCAGCATAACATATTGCATTAAAATTTTTAAATCCTTTTAATTTTGGCATTTGTCTGTAACCAGGCATCTGTCCACCTTCAAATCCTCTTTTTGAAGATCTTCCGGCTCTTTGTCCTTCACCGTTGTTGCCGCGACAAGATGTTTTACCCATGCCTGATGATCTGCCTCTGCCTACTCTCTTTATTTTTCCGGTAGCACCTTCTGCCGGTCTTAAATCTTCTATTTTTATTCTTTCTGTCATTTTAAATTACCTTTCTTATTACTCAGCTACCTTTAATAAGTGAGAGATTGCATTTACCATACCCTTTATTACCGCTGTATTTTTATGTTCAACAGTTTGGTCTTTTTTTGTTAATCCTAAAGCTTTTGCAACTCTTCTTTGTTTCTCAGTTGAGCCTATTAAACTTTTTACTAATGTGATTTTTATATTTTTATTTGCCATTTTTACTTTCCTCTTAATTTAGCATATTTTTTAATGATAATCCGCGTCTTTTTGCAACTACATCAAATGGTTTCAATGATTGAAGTGCTTTTAATGTAGCATTTGCAGCATTTAATGGAGATTTAGAACCTAATGATTTACTTAATATGTTTTCTATTCCGGCAAGCTCTAATACTGCACGTACTGCACCACCAGCAATAACTCCTGTACCTTGTGATGCCGGTTTTAGCATTACACTGCCTGCTCCTGATGTTCCTGTTATTGGGTGCGGAATTGTTGTTTTGAAGATTGGTACTGTTATTAAATTTTTACGTCCGTCTGCTACTGCTTTTTGTATTGCTACAATTACTTCTGATGCTTTTGCACAGCCTACACCTACTTGTCCGTTTTTATTTCCTACTACTACTATAGCTCTGAAACTTAACTTTTTACCACCTTTTACAACTTTTGTTACTCTTCTTACTTGAATAACTTGTTCTTTCCATTCTGTTTGTTGTGTTTCAACTACAGTTTCAACTTTTCTCTTTTTACTTTTTGTTTTAGTTTCTTCCACTTTAATTGCCTTTCATATATTATGTATCCTTAAAAATAAAAAAACATGTTATACAACCTTTACCTACCTTAGCATAAGTATTTTTGTTGCTTTCATGTTATGTGTTGGATTTATATTTTTCTGACAATTTTATGTTATTACATAAATATTTAATTTCAAGTACTTTTTTTATCCAGCTTAATATATTTTGATTCTTTCCAAGACAAATCTATATATTTTATATTTTCTTTTAACATTTTTACTTCTGGCAATATATCTCTAATTGCTTTTATCCTTTCAAACACTGAAACGTCAAGCTCTCCAAGCCTTATTTTTACACTAGTAAGCTGGACAAATACATTATGCGGTTGTCTTAAATCTATATATTCTACTTTCTCTTTAGAATAATTTTCTATATTTTTTGCTAGATTATATAAGTTCGCAATTTTTTTACCATCCCACTTCTCATAATCATCGCCTTGTGTTCCGTAACTTAGTACTTTTACTACTTTATAGCTATCATCAAGAGGTAAATATTCTTTTTGTATAATTTCTCCAGTAATTGCAAATGCTATAATTGCTTGTGATTCTTCCGTTGGTGAAACTATTATAGCTGGAGTTACTTCTTCTATCATTACTACTAATCTCGCAGGTAGCCAGAATCTTCTTACATAAGCTCTTTTTATAGGTTTTAATGTCTCTATCTGTTGTGCTATAGGTGCAGGATCTATTTTGTATATTGGCTTTTTTTGGAGATTTATTTTTTTCATCTCTCCTACGATTTTTTCTTTTTTTACAATTTTATTTCCTAAAATTTCAATTTGATTACTATTTGGATTTGTATAAATATCATTTGGAAGATACCAATAATGTGACATTAAAACACGATACACTCCATAAAATATTATGAGTATAAATATAAATCTTATTAATTTATATATTCTTCGTATTGTTATTTCACCTCGTCTTGCTTTTCTACGAAGTTTATGTTGTTTTATTCTTCTTTCTACTGAATATTCATTTGACATTTATTTATTTAAACCTGCATTGTTTAAAATTAATAATACTAAATCATCGTAAGAAATTCCCATTACTAAAGATTGAGCAGGCAAATCGCTTGTATCCGTCATTCCTGGACTTGTATTTATTTCAAGAAAATATGGACTATCATTCATTATCATAAAATCTATTCTTGATACTCCTGAACAACCTGCTGTCTTATGGGCTTCTATTGATATTTCTTTTATTTCTTTTGTTGCTTTTTCTGATAATGATGTTGATGGTACTATAAAATCTGACATTCCTTTTGTATATTTAGCTTCATAGTCGTACCATTCATTTTTTGGTCTTATCTCTAGTATTTCTGTTGCAAATGTTTCATTGCCTTTTTCTAATACACCTACTGTTACAAAATAACCGTTAATAAATTCTTCAACTAATACGTCATCATTAAATTTTGTTGCTTCTTTATATGCAGGCATAAGTTCTTCTTTTGTATTTACTTTAGTCATTCCAAAACTAGAACCTTCACATACTGGTTTTGTTATGATAGGATAGTTTAAGTTTTTACATTTTTCTAATACGTCTTCACCTTTTCTTACAAATACAGATTTTATTAAAGGAATTTTTTTGTTTGAGGATAATACTCTTTTTGTATATTCTTTATTCATACATATAGAACTTGCCATTACGCCGCTTCCTGTATAAGGAATTTTTAAAATTTCCAATATTCCTTGTATACATCCGTCTTCACCATATTTACCATGAAGCGCATTATATGCAACTTCTATGTTCTTCTCTATTAATGTATTTGATATATTCTTATCTACATCTATAATTTGGGCATTTTTATATCCTAATCTTATTAAGGCATCTAAAACATTTTTCCCTGATCTTAGCGAAACTTCTCTTTCGCTTGATAAGCCTCCACATAATACCCCTATTTTTGTATTTTCTGAATATTTTCTGTAATTGTTTCCCATATTTTATTCTCTTCTGTTCCTTTATTTCCTATATACTTGATTTCTGGTACTAGTTTTATTGTATATTTCTCTTTTACTTTTGATTGCATTCTATACATTAATTTTAATACATCTGTCGATGTTGCATTATCTTTATTTATTATAAAATTTGCATGTTTGTCAAAAACCATTGCTCCGCCCTCTTTTTCTCCTTTCATTTCACATAAATCAAGTAATCTACCTGCTGAATCATTGGCCGGATTTTTAAATATGCTTCCTGCATTTGGATATGTTAAAGAGGGCTGTCTTGTTTTTCTGAACTCAATATTTCTTTTCATTATCTCATTTATATCGTCTTCATTACCTTTTTTTAGTTCGAATTCTGCATTTAAAATAATATAATTATTATTTGTAACAACAGACTCTCTATATCTAAAATTCATTTCTTCTTTATTTAGTGTTATTATTTTTTTATTTTTTATATCATATAAGTTTGCTCTTATAAATGAATCAGATATAGATTGGTTATGTGCAGAGGCATTCATACATATCATTCCACCGAAACTGCCCGGAAATCCTATTAAAAATTCAAATCCGCTTAAAACCCTTTTTCGGCATTCACTTGATATAATTGGTCCTTTTGTTCCGCATGAAACATTTATTCTGCATCCATTTATAAAATATTTATTCAATTTTTCTGTTAAAATTATTGATTTATCAATATATTCAGATGAAAATAATATATTTGAGCAATTGCCAAGTACATAATCATATTCTTCTGTACTTAATAAATTAATAAGTTCTTCTATAGTTTCTGGAAATGCAACTTTTTTTACGTTGCCACCAATTTTAAATGTTGAATGTTTTTTTATATTGTAATTATTGTATACTATGGTCAACTTAATTTTTTCCCTCTAAATTATTTATTAAGGCTTTACCGAATTTTGTTATATCACCTGCTCCTAATGTTATCACTATATCACCTTTTTTTAGCTCGGGATATATTCTATAAGCAGCTTCTTCTATACTTCCTGATATGTATTGTGAATTCTTATTCTCAATTTCTTTGGAAAAGGTTTTTGAATTTATATTGGGTATTTCATCTTCTCCAGCGGAATATACATCTGTTATATAAACGATATCTGCACAATTAAATGCTGTTTTAAAATCATTCCATAACCCTTGAAGTCTTGTATATCTGTGTGGCTGAAATATTGCTACTAGTCTATTTGTTTTTTTTATCGAATTTTTGACACTATTTAAAGTTGTTTTTATCTCACTTGGATGATGAGCATAATCATCATATATATTTATTTCATTATATTCTCCAACTTTTTGAAATCTTCTTCCCATGCCTGAGAATCTTGAAAAATAATCTTTTATATTTTTTATATCAATTTCTGATTCTATAAGTGCTGCTATAACACCTAATGCGTTATATATGTTGTGTTCTCCTGGTATAATTATTTTAAATGTATCTATATATTTTTCATTTTTATATACATCAAATTGTGATGTTAAGCCCTCTTTTTGTACATTTTGTGCCATATACGTAGACTTATTTTTTAGTCCAAATGTTATGTAATTATATTCTCTATATAATTCTATAAATTTTCTGTTTCCTATATTATCATTGTTAATTATAACTTTCTGGTTTTTATTATTTGACAAATATTTGCCAAAAGTTTTTGCAATATCAATAAAGCCATTTTTATAGTAATCAAGATGGTCTTCCTCCATATTATTAATTACTGCAATATCTGTAGAATATTTTTGTATTGTTCCATCTGATTCGTCTAATTCTGCTATAAAATATTTTTCGTGATTATACTTACCATTTGTATTAATTTCTGGAATAATTCCTCCAACAATATATGAAGGAGAAAATCCACCTTTTTCTAAAACATAAGCACATAATCCACTTGTTGTTGTTTTGCCATGTGTACCTGAAAAACCTATAAAATAAGCCCCGCTTTTTTGTGCAAATTCATCTGATATCATTTTTAATATGTCAGAACGATGGTATATTTTTAAATTAAGCTCTTTTGCTCTTTGAATTTCAGGATTATCATCATGTATCGCACTACTTGCAATTATAATCATATCTTTTGAAATATATTCTTTCTTATGTCCAATATTAATTTTAACTCCAATGTTGTTTAATAATTTTGTATATTTACTCTCTTGTATATCAGAACCAGATATTGTTGCACCTCTTTCTCTTAAATACTTTGCTAGTGCACTCATTCCAACTCCGCCAATTGCTATAAAATGAAAATGTTTATTAGCTATATTTTCCATGGTTTTTCTCTTTTTGTATTCTACTTTTATAATTTTATTATAAAAATATTAAATATTATTTTCTATTTTTTCAATTTTTTAAATAGTTGAATTATTATTGAAATAATTGTACAATGAGGACACTTCAGTATGAATAAGAGGTTAATATGAAATTACACGTACAAACATTATTTGTAGCCATAGGTCTTGGTATAAAGAGAAATTGGCATATTTTTCTTGCTATTATTGCAGGTGTGATTTTCGGTAATTATATTCACGAAAATCCTGGATTTTTAGTACCATTTGTTAAAGTTCTCAATATTATTGGTCAAGCATTTATCAGAATTATTCAAATGGTTGTTATTCCTCTAGTTTGTAGTGCCATTGTAGTTGGTATATCTAGTATTGGTGACAGCAAACAAATAGGTAAATTTGGTAAAAAGATGATTCTTTACTATGGGATTATAACTGTACTTGCTGTTGCACTTGGTGCTTTTCTTGTTTTAGCTATAAAACCAGGTATTGGGGTTCAAAGTTATATTAGTCAAGCGTCTGCTTTAGAACTTCAAAATCAAGTAAATAGTGTAATTACTGCTCAAAAAGGACAACTTGGGAACATGTTTTTGAATATGATTCCTCAAAATCCTTTAGAATCTTTATCTAAAGGTGAAATGATTCCTATTATTTTCTTTGCCTTAATTTTTTCTTTAGCATTATCTAAAGTTGGAGAAATTAATAGACCAATTGTTTCTTTCTTTGAGTCTGTTTTCGCAGCAACAATGAAACTTACTGATTGGATTATGATTTTTGCAGCTCCAGGTATTTTTGCTCTAACTACAGTTGCAGTATCTTCTTTTGGTTTAAGTATATTTAATACTATTTCTAAGTTTTTTGCTGTAATATTTGTTGGGTTCATTTTGCAGCTACTTGTTGTTTATCCGTTGATATTAAAATTCTTTAGTAAGGTTCCGGTTGGTACTTTATATACCGCTGTAATTGAAGCTTTATTAGTTGCGTTTGGTACCGCATCAAGTAGTGCTACTCTCCCATTAACTATTGCTTGTTGTGAAAAAAGAGGAATTTCTCATAAAGTTTGCAGTTTTGTACTTCCTTTAGGTGCAACTTTGAATATGGATGGTACAGCTTTATTTCAAACAGTTGCCGTTATATTTTTAACTCAAGCATACGGTATTACTATAGAACCATTGCAAGTTATTCAAATAATGATATTAGCTATTATTGCTTCAAGTACTAGTGCAGGTATTCCTGGTGCCGGTTTGATTACTATTGCTCTTGTTTTAAATGGATTAGGCTTAACACCACAGCAAATGGTTGAAGGCTTTGCTTTCTTATTCGCTATTGATAGAGTTGTTGATATGCTTAGAACAACTGTTAATGTTGCTAGTGATGCTGTAGTTGCCGCTGTTATTGCTGATAATGAAAATGAAATTAACTATGATTTATTAAATAATACCGAAGAATATAAAGAAATTATTTAATTATTTATTTATATTTAAGATAAAAGCTCCATTTTAGGAGCTTTTATTTTGTCAAAAAAAAAACTCTCTTTCGAGAGTTTTATATTTTAATCTACCAAAACTTGTTGAATTTCAACATTTGGTTTTCCCAATACTCTCACCAATTCTAAAACGGATGCTTTCATCTGACAACGTTGAGATGTTCCGTTAAAAAAGTCCGTATAAAAACAACCTTCACAAACACAACCTCTTTTATAACACTCTAAAGCTGTATTTGTCCATCTTCTAACTGCGATGGATCTACCCATATCTCTGCTTCTAAGCACTAGAAATTCCTCCTTGAATTTATCCCCAAATAATTTTGTAATGTATTGTTTTTAAGCATGTACATTCCTTAATTACTTATTTATATTATATCTGTTTAGATTAGTATTTCAATAAAAATTTAGTCAATTATTACGTTATGATACAATTTGTAATATTATATGACTTTGTATATTATATTTATCTGTTGACTATCTAAATATTATTGTAGGGAATTTTTTAACTAATCCAGATTTTATAGTATTTACTTCTTTTTCTATTATATCGTCTGTTAGTGTTGCTTCTTCATTTTGCAGGGTTATTCTATAGGCAAGACTCTTATAACCTTCCTGTATATGTTCTCCTTCATATATGTCAAATAAGTTTGAACCTTTAAATAATTTTGAATCAGCGCTCTTTTTAATTGCTAACATTATTTGTTCATTTGTAATATCTTTCTCTATCGCAAATGAAATATCTCTTTGAACTTCAGGATATTGCGGTAATTGTTTATATTTTACAACTGAAGAAGTTACTGCTTTTATTAATTTACCAATATTAATTTCAAATAACAATATTTCTTGATTTATCTTTAATTTGTCTTTAATTATAGGATAGATTTCTCCGAAAAATCCTACAATTTCAGGATTTTTTCCTAACAGTATAACTTTTGCATCTCTACCAGGGTGTAAATATTCACAATCATCGGCAGGAACAAGCTTTATTCTGTTATTAATATTTAATGTTATAAATAAACTCTCTATAATACCTTTTAGTGTATAAAAGTCAACTTTGGGTAATTTTTTCCATAAATTTGAATTTGTTTCACCACAAATAGCACCTGAAAGAATTTGATTTTCTTCAACTCCGCTATCTTTTTGTGTAGCTGATTCTTTTATAAAATAGGTTTTCCCTACTTCATATATCCATATATTTTTTTGTCCATTATCAAAATTTGATTTTATTACATTTAAGATATTTGCTATTGTTGTTTGCCTTAGCATAGTATGTTCATCTGATTGAGGATTTTGTACATATACGGCTTTTTCTTTTTCATATGAAAGTCCAAATTGATTTAATAATGGTTCCCCTATTAAGGATGATGTTACAGCTTCATTAAACCCATAACCGATAAATAGCGAATTAATATCATTTAAAAGCTTTGTTTCTATTGATACTTCAGGTGATTTTGTTTTATTCGGAAGTGTTGGTTCTATTTTGTCATATCCATATATTCTTGCTATTTCTTCTATTAAATCAACTTCTTGCATTACGTCATTAACTCTATAGCTTGGAACCTTAAATTTTGCTGCAGAATCATTTTTACCTATTAATTCAAATCCAAGATTTTTAAGAATTTCTATGCATTTTTCTTTTTCTATTTGTGTTCCAAGCATTCTTTTAATTTGACTAAATCTTAAAGTAATATGTGTTTCTTCAAGCTTATTTGAACCTGTTTCTGCGATACCGTCAATTTTAGCATTTGCGTATTCAGCTAGTAATTGCATAGCTCTTAACAATGCAGGTTTTGTTGCTTCAATATCTACGCCTCTTTCAAATCTTGCGCAAGCTTCACTTCTATAACCTATACTTCTTGAATTCTTTCTGTTTGTTGATGGGGTAAAATAAGCAGATTCTAATACAATATTTTTTGTATTTTCATCAATTCCAGAATTTTCTGCACCAAATACACCTGCTACGCATACACCTTTTTCTTTTGTTGCACATAATATTGAATCATTATTCAATTTTCTTTCAACCCCATCAAGTGTAACTATTGTTTCGTTTTCATTTGCTCTTCTGACACATATATATCCATTTAATTTATCCATATCAAAAGCGTGTAGTGGTTGACCATATTCAAGCAACACATAGTTTGTTATATCAACAACATTATTTATTGCTCTTATCCCCGAAACTTCCAGTCTTCTTTTCATCCACTCCGGTGATGGTTTTATTACAACATTTTTAATTAAGCCTGCTGCATAATATTTACAAGCATCATTTGCTATAATTTCAACTTTAAATTTATCTGTTCTTAAATCATTTATTGATTCTATTTCAGAAAACTTTAATTTTCTATTGAATAGTGAGGATATTTCTCTTGCAACACCAAGTACCGACATCTCATCACCACGATTGGCTGTGGGCGCTACATCTATTATTATATCTTCTTTTATATTTAGTACTTTTTCAAGTGGTTCACCTATTCTTATATTATTGTATATTCTGTTTAATATTAAAATACCGTCTTCATTTTGCATTCCTTCAAGACCTAATTCATCTTGTGAACATAGCATTCCTTCTGATGATACTCCTCTTATTACTGCAGGGGTAAGTTCAAATTGCTCGCCTGTTTTTCTTGAAAAGACCTTTGAACCAACTGAAGCATATGGAATAATTTGACCTACTTCTATATTTTGTGCTCCGCATACTACTGTCTTTATTTTATCCCCAAGATTAACATCTACTAAATGTAACTTATCTGCATTTGGGTGTTGTCTTATTTCTTTTATTTCTGCTGTAATTATATTTGTAAATTTTGCACCAGACTTTTCTATTTCTTCTACTTCTAATCCGCTCATTGTTAGCGCATGTACTATTTCTTCAGTGCTTATATCACTTATATCTACAAGTTCACTTAACCACTCTAATGATATCTTCATTTTATTATCCTCTTTTTCTATATATTTATTCTATTATAAAGAAATTTTTATGTCATGGAGCTATATTTTAGTTAATATTTTTTATATTTTTGCCAAATATATCTATTTCGTTAGAATAGTTATATGAATAAAATTTTTACACCAAAATTAACTATAATTTTAGTTTTTATTTGTATTATTATCTCCACTTATTTTATTTCAATAAATTTTTGTGATAATAAGGTTACTGATTTGTTTACAAGAACTTATGTTCATTTATTTAATAAAAAAGCATCAGAAAATATTGTTTTAGTTGTTATTGATAATAAATCTTTAGATAAAATTAAATGGCCGTGGAGTCGTGATATTATATCAGATATTTTTGATTATCTTGAATTTATTTGTGGTGCTAAAGTAATTGTTTTTCATAATCTTGTTGTTTTTCCTGATACTTATAATCCAAAAAGTGATGCTTATTTTTATAAAAATTTATCTTTACATAATAAGTTAATTAATAGTTATATTTTATTAAATTCCAACTTAACAGGTGATGTTCTTCCTCCAGAATTTCTTGAGCAATTTGCTGAAAAGTCAAATATTAATATTATTGATAAAAGAATTAATAAAAATATTTCTGCATATAAGGGGGTTATTAAATTACCTAAAGATTTTCTTAAAAATGTAAAAATCCTTGGCTCCTCAATTATTCAAGAAGATAAAGATGAAAATGTCCGAAATTATATGCCAGTTGTTCAATTAAACGATAAATTATTGCCTTCTATAGCACTTAGTGCTTATTCTTTATATAGTGATATTTATTCATTTACTCTTAATGATGACTTTTTATGTTCATATGATGATTGCAAATCTTTAAAAATACCAATTTTTACAAGAAAAGGACGTGATTATATTGGGAATAGTGTTTTTGGAATACTTTCTCATATAAATTGGTATAAACCTATAAGTGATTATTATACACATAATACATATTCTGCTATTGATGTAATTGACTCTTATAATGCATATAAAAATGGAATAATTCCAAAGCTTTCAAGTAAAAATTTTAAAGATAAAATTGTAGTCATTGGTTTAAATGCAGATAAAAATGTTTGGGAGCAACTTAGTGAAACGCCTGTTTTAAAAAAACATGCTGATATTGATGTTCATGCGACTGTTATTGATAATATGATTAATAATAGTTTTCTTTCAACAATAAAAGATGATTTTACACTATTAATTACTTTTATTTTTTCTATTTTAGTAATTTGGGGATTTAAAAATTTCAAATATAATTTATTATTTACAACAATGCTTTCTTTAATATACTTTTCATATTTTGTTTTTCAGTATAATTCTAATATATTAATACCTCCTTTTACTCCAATAGTTACGTTATATGTATGTGCTTTCTTAAAAAAGATATACTCTTTAATTACTACTGATAAAACAACTGAAATGATTAAACACGCTATGGGTAAATATATATCAAAAGATGTAATGAAAAAGGTATTATTAAATTTAGATAAATTAAAATTAGGCGGAACAAGGACTGTTGTTACTATTTTGTTTGTTGATATACGAAATTTTACAAAAATATCAGAAGAATTGAGTCCACAAGATGTTACATCAATATTAAATGAATATTTTTCAACAATAGAACCTATTATTGCAAAATATCACGGTATCGTTAATAAATATATGGGAGATGGTGTTCTCGCCATCTTCGGTGAACCAATTAAATGTCAATCTCATGCTTTAAATGCAATTTCTTGTGGTGTAGAAATTATTAAAAATGTTAAAATTCTTAGAGAAAAACTTATTAAAGACGGTAAGCCTAAAATTGAAATAGGTATTGGTATAAATACTGGAGAAGTTTTTGCCGGTAATATTGGAACTGAAGAAAGATTTGAGTATACGATAATTGGTGATAATGTTAATCTTGCATATAGAATTGAAGCTTATAATCAAATTCTAAAAACACAATTTTTAATTAGTGAGTATACTTATGAATTTGTTAAAAATTATGTTGATGTTGTAAAATTAACGCATGTAACAATCAAAGGTAAATCAAAGCCTATTAATATATATGAAGTACTTAATATAAAAAATAAAAATGATTGATAGTTATATTAATAATATTGACATAGAGCAAATAAAAAGAGCGATTTGTGTTGAAGAAAAATACAATTATATTGATATTATGGGTCGTGAAACTTCTTTTTCGGGATTTATATTAAAACAGCTAAAACTGATTTATAAATTTTCTTCGAAAAATCCCAAATGGTTGCCTATTATTGAGGCCTTTGAACATTATCCACAAGAAAATATTTTGCAAAGAAAAAAAACTATTTCCAGGTTTATTACTCTTTTAAAAAAAGATTCATCAAATTGTTATGAAGCTCAAATTTCAAATAATGATGTAAATAATTCTGATATATATTCTATGGATGTTATACATCTAAGAGGTATTGGTCCTAAATTTGGTTATTTACTAAATAAAATAGGTATTTTTTCTGTTTTTGACTTAATAAGTTATTATCCTAAAAAGTATATTGATTATTCAAAAAGAGTTTTAATAAAAAATTTAAAAATTGGTCAAAATGTAACAATATATGGACAAATTTCAGCTTTAAAAACATTTACTACTAAAAATAATTTAACTATTATTAAAGTTACAATAAAAGATGAATCTTCTTTTTTTAATTTGAATTTCTTTTATTCCAAAATTAATAGATATTCTATCGAAAGATATAAATCGCAATTTCCGTTGTATTCAAATATCATGGTGTCTGGTTGTGTAAAATATGATAATTATTCAAATGAACTTACAATAGACAAACCACAATTTCAAATTGTAGGAGAAAGTACAATTCTTGATGAAAATTTAAATTTAGGTCGAATAGTTCCAGTATATCCGGTTACTGAAAATTTAAATATTAAAGCATTAAGAAAGGCTATTAATAATGCACTTATTGAATATAGACCTATAATTAAAAATCTTATTCCTGAAGAAATAAGAAAAAAATATAATATGCTGGATAGAAATAAAGCGCTTAGTATTATTCATTTCCCCAAAAATATGAAAGAGCTCGAAAATGCCAGATTTACCTTGGTTTATGAAGAATTATTCCTATTGCAATTAAAGTTATTTCTTATTAAGGAAAAAAATACAAAAGCATATAAAACTGTTGCCTTAAATATTCATGATGATGGTTTAGTAAATAAATTCATAAAGTCTTTACCTTTTGAGTTAACTGATGCACAAAAAAGAGTAATAAATGAAATATTAAATGATATTAATTCTGAAAAACCAATGCAAAGACTTCTTCAAGGAGATGTTGGAAGTGGAAAAACAGTTGTTGCTTGCATTATGCTTCTTGCTGCAATAGAAAACGGCTTTCAGACTGCTATAATGGCGCCAACTGAAATACTTGCACAGCAACATTTTAATAATTTTATTAAATGGCTTACTCCATTTGGTATAAATATTGCTTTGTTTACTTCTTCTAATACAAAAAAACAAAAGGATAAACTTGCAAAAGATTTAAGAAATGGACAAATAAATATTGCTGTTGGAACTCACGCTCTTATACAGGATAATATTGAATTTAATAATCTTGGTGCAGTTGTAATAGATGAACAACATAGATTTGGCGTTAAACAGAGAAATATTTTAAAATCAAAAGCAGCAATTCCCCAAATGCTTACTATGACTGCTACTCCTATTCCAAGAACATTGGCGCTTACTGTTCATGGAGACTTGGATTTATCTGTTATTGATGAACTTCCAAAAGGTCGAAAACCAATCAAAACAGCTTTATTATCTGCTATCCAAAGAAAAAAAGCATTAATTTTGATAAAGGAACAAGTTAAGCTTGGACATCAAGCTTATATAGTTTTTCCTTTAATAGATGAGTCAGAAACATTATCAGCAAAAGCTGCAACTAAAGAGGCGGAAAACTTGAAAAATGGTTATTTCTCTGACTTAAGAGTTGGTCTATTACACGGAAAAATGAAAACTGACGAAAAAGATAAAGTTATGTCTGATTTTAAAAATAAAAAATATGATGTGCTTGTTTCAACCACTGTTGTTGAAGTCGGTGTTGATGTTCCTAATGCTACTGTTATTGTAATTGAAAATGCAGAAAGATTTGGTTTATCTCAGCTTCATCAATTAAGAGGCAGAGTTGGAAGAGGGGCTGATCAATCTTATTGCGTTCTTATATCCTCATCCAGAAGCGATGAAGTCCTAAATAGACTTAATGTTCTTGTTCAAACTAATGATGGTTTTATTATTGCTGAAAAAGATTTAGAAATTAGAGGTCCTGGAGAATTCTTAGGTGTTAGACAAAGCGGCATTGTAGAATTGCATTTAGCTGATTTATCAAAAGACTTATATATACTTGAAATGGCCAGAAGTGATGTCAAACATTTGATTGATAATAAAATTGAGTTTGATGATTCCTTGAAAAATTATATCAATTCAAATTTGTTAGCATTAGTTGATTTCAAACTATCTGATTAATCTTTTATTTTTACGTATACAACTAAAGTCCAATCTCCGGCATGAGTTATTGAATCAATTTTATAATTATCTTTGAAAGATGCCATTAACGAATTTTTAATTGTTGAAAATACTAAAAATATAAAAGGAGTTCTGTTATATAAATTTTTATCTTCTAAAATTTTTTGAATATTCTCATTTGAGAAAAAAGATACATTATTTAAATATATTATTCCTATTCTATCTCCTATTTTCATTTCGTTTTGAAAATTATTTTTTGAATAAGAAATAATATTTTTATTTGGATATTCTTTAAATTTATCTCTATATATTATTGAACCGTAGTTAATAACTTTTTTATAATCCGGCTCATTATATAAGAAATAATTAAAGTTAAACTTATTAATTGAATAAAAATTGTAATTATCATTATTAGTCAAATATCTTTCAAATTTATCTTTATCATAATATGTTAATACAACAAAATCGTCTTGCTTAAGTCTTGAATTTCTAAGTAATTCAACAACACACCTGTGTCCTTCAGGGCGAGTTCTTTTTGGTGCGGAATCAATTGCAGCAAATATGTAAAATAAATTTAAAATTAAATAAGAAGAAATAAGTATTAATCTTATTTTTTTATTTTTCAGTTTATATAATCCATAACACATTAATAAAATTAATGCAGGATACATTTCTGTAGAATATTTTGTTATTAAAACCATTCTGCCAGTATATGATATTAGTATTAGATAAATGAAAAAAATTGATATTATAATTAACAAATAATGTATGATTTTGTTTTTTGATTTTATACCATTGAAGATGCCAATAAATGCTAATAATGTTGGTAAAATGCCAAAAAGTATGAAAATATAGTTTATTTCTCCATTTTGATATAGAAAAAAATTAATAGCATCTGGGGTATTAAGAATATTTGATTGTATTGGTGAAAAATAATCTGTAAATGTTAATAAAATTTTAGCTGTACTGAAATTAGTCCAAAATTGTGATAATGAATTATATGTAAGTATATTGTATAAAAATGGTGAAATTATTATAAATATTAATATTATAGGAAATAATAAATAAATTAATAAATTATAAATAGTACTTTTTTTTGCAGTATTATCCAATCTATTTATTAGGTAATAAATTGTTATTGTTAACAGTATAAATACATATATAATTCCTAAAGTGTGTATTAAAATAATAAGAGTATTAAAAATAAAAAATAAGAATAAATCTTTTTTCTTAGGATTTCTCAGAACTTTAATTGTAAATAAAAGCGATATAGAGGTTAAAAAAAACAATAAACTATAGGGTCTTAGTTCTTGTGCAAAGTATATTGAAAAAGAACTTATTGCAGTAGTGAAAGCACATAAAAACCCTAATTTATAATTTTTAATTTCTTTTCCAACTAAATACATTATTGGAATAGAAAATATAGATGGAATAACGGAAGAATATCTAAGTGCAGTATCAGAATTATTGAAAAAAAATATCCAAAATTTTAAATATAAAAAATATAATGGAGTATGACAATTTTTTACTATATTTTGGAAAAACAACCATAAATTGTCTTGTGCAGCTATTTGCCAGCCTAAATACTCGTCATACCAGAAACCTTCAGGTTTATCTATATACCATATTCTAAGTAAAAAACCAAATACTATAATTAAAATTAATTTAAACGTATTATTATTTTTCATGATGATTGTTATAAAATTTATAATGTAATATAATAAATTTTAACATATTTAAGAATAATTAGTATGAAATTAATAATTCAAATACCTTGTTATAATGAAGAAATTGCACTTCCTGTTACATTGTCAAAACTTCCAACTCAAATAGAAGGAATAGATGAAATAGAAGTACTTGTATCAGATGATGGTAGTACCGATAGAACAATTGAAATAGCAAAAGAGTACGGTGTAAATCACATTGTAACAACAACACATCATAGAGGTTTGGCTAGAACATTTACAGCAGGAATTCAAAGAGCATTAGCAGAAGGGGCTGATATAATTGTAAATACAGATGCAGATAATCAGTACAATGCTGATGATATAGAAAAATTAGTTAGACCTATAATACAAAAGAAAGCTGATATAGTTATTGGAGCAAGACCTATCACACAAATAAAAACTTTTTCACCATTAAAAAAGTTTTTACAATTTTTTGGTTCTAAAGTTGTAAGATTATTAAGTTCAACAGCAACTGAAGATGCTCCAAGCGGGTTTAGGGCTTTTTCAAAAGATGCTGCTTTATCTATTAATGTTTTTGATAATTATACATATACAATTGAAACTGTAATTCAGTCAAAAACAAAAGGATTGCATATTATTTCTGTTCCAATTAGAGTTAATGATTCATATCGAAAATCAAGACTTGTAAAAAATATATTTCAGTATATTCAAAAAAATTCATTTACAATTTTGAGAATGTTTATTATATATAGACCATTTAGATTTTTTGCTATAATAGGAGGTAGCATTTTTCTAATAGGGATTTCTTTATTGGCCAGGTTTATTTTTTTATATATTTTAGATGATGGTAATGGTCATATTCAATCATTAATTATATCTTCGATGCTTGTTATTACTGGATTTCAAACATTCCTTTTTGGAATATTAGCAGATTTATTGGCTATTAACAGAAAACTTATTGAAGATGTTCAAGTAAGAACAAAAAAACTTGAAAATAAATAGCCTATACAAATATCTAGTAGACTAACTGAATTAATATAAATTTAAAACATAATTTTCATATGAGAATTATATTTTTATTTGTAATTTTATTTTTTTTTATAATGCCTGTATATGCTGATATAACAGATTATATTGATGATTATCTAAACTCATATCAAAGTGAATCATATAAAAAATTTTCAGAAGTTGTAAAAGGAAATGCAACCATATCGGATATTGAAAAACGACTTCTGATAGATAGAGAAATATCAGAAGAACTCGGGTCAAATTTTATATATTTAGACTTAGATAATTGTATAAAAACCGCATTAGGCGAAAATTTTGATATAAAAATAAGAAAAGAAAATAAAAACGAGGCATATTGGTTAAATAAAAATGCCCAATTCAGTTTATTACCAGATGTTTATTATAACTTTGATATAAGGTATTTAACAGGAGAATATTTAGTCGGAGGAATAGTTGCAACAAGCGCTCATGAAGTTCCAATACAAAGTTTGGCCGTGTTGGAATGGTCAACTATAAATCAAGGTAAATATTTTTTTCAAAATTCAATTACAAGAAATGCCTTAAAATCACAAAAAGCACAACTTGAATATACAAGAGAAGAAACAATTTTGAAGACAGTACTTGCTTATTATGATACATTGCAAAAAAAAATGGAAATAGAAGTACAGAAAGTAAATTTATTTGATAGAATTGAACAGCTTAAATATACAAAAGCACGTTTTGATAGTGGTTTAGGTACTTTATATGATGTAAAAAGAGCACAAGCTGAACTTGCAGGTGCTCAACAAGATTATACTACTACATTAAATACTTTAAGGTTAAGTCAAGCTGCACTTGCCAATATTATGGGGGTTGATATTTTAGATGCTATTTATCCTTTTGAAATATCTGTTGATAAAAGGGTTCTAGTAAACCCATCTTTTGATATTGAAACGTTATATAATCAAGCGTTAAAATCAAGAGAAGATATTCGTTCTAAAAAGTCTGAAGTCGCAATGTATAGAGCTATGAGAAATATGAATTATACTGATATTATTCCAGAAGTTACATTCTCATATCAAAATGGACTTGTTGGAACAAGAAGAATAGGATTGTCATCACATAACAGCGTTACTTTAGATGTAAGAGCTCATTTGGGTAAAAATATGTTATTAGGTACTATTACACAAATGAAGGCTGATACTGCGGTTCTTAGAGCAAAAAAACTTGAACTGATTAATTTAGAAAGAACTGTGAAAGAAAACATACTTAATGCATATTATGATTCTGAAAATGCTTTAAAAAAAATTGAAGCGGCAAAACATGAAACTGAGGCTGCCAATTTAAGTCTAGATTTATCTTTAGCAAATATGAAAGCCGGCGAAGCAACTTTTATTGATGTTATTGCTTCTCAAAACTTAAAAGTTCAATCAAATCTTAATTTAATTAATAATATGATTGAATATAATAAAGCTCAGACAAAGCTTCTGTTTGAAATTGGATTAATTAGTCCAGAAAGTGTTTTAAAAGATTATCAAAAAAAATTTTATTAATGTATAATTAATTATCTTTTAGGGTATTTTAATATCAGGAATAAGGAAATGAATATTTTAAAAAATATTTTTAATAAACTACATTTAAAATCTTGTCTTAAAACAAATATGGAAACAGAAATTTTTGAGCAACCTGTTGTAATTGATAGAGTTCTTAAAAAATATGTATCAAAAAAAGGTTCAATTAATATTGAGATACCAGATAATGTTCATAAAATAGCATTAATAGCAAGCGGATCTTCATATCATAGTGCTACTATTGCAGCTAATTATCTCAGAAATAATGTTCATTGTGAAGCACAATCATATTATGCCAGCGAATTTTCTCTTGTTGAAAATGTTGATGTTGATTCTGATACATTATATATTTTTATATCACAATCAGGTGAAACTTTTGACACTAATAAATCTCTAGAAAAAGTTAGTAAAAAAACAAATAAAACTATTGGTATTACTAATACAAAAGATTCAACTTTATATAAAGGTGTTAAATATAAAATATTAACCTATGCAGGTGAGGAACAATCTATAGCCTCTACTAAATCAATGAGTGCGCAACTCTTTTGTTTATTTTTAATTGCAGCAAAAATAATGCAACAGAAAGAAATTCCATCTGATAAAATTATTTATGAACTTCAAAATGTTAAAAATAGCATAAAAAAGGCGTTTAATTATAGAGAATTAATAAAGGATTATTCTAAAAAACTTTATAATTATGAAAATGCTGCAATATTAGCATCAGGCATGTTTTATCCATTAGCAAAAGAAGGAGCTTTAAAAATAAAAGAAACTTCTTATATAAATACTACTGCATATCCAACCGGAGAATTTCTTCATGGACATATTGCTATTTTAAATAAAAGATGTGCTGTTATTTCAATAATAAATAATTATAATATTGATTTTACTCAAAATGTAATAGAGAAAATTCGCAATAATTATAAATCAGATTTATTAATAATTTCTGCAATCCCTGTAAAGAATATTGATAATAATATTGTAATTTCTGTTAATACAATGTTTGATATTGATTTTATATTTACAACTTTGGTTATAATGCAGCTTTTAGCATACGAAACAGCTTTTTTATTAAATAGAAATGTTGATAAACCATTAGGTCTATCAAAAGTTGTAAAGTAATTTTAACTAATAAATTTTAAGTAACAAAATTTTTTTTTATAAGTTTTAAATTAGTATTATGATTAATCTAGTTCAGAATTTTAATATTAACTATATAAATAGTTCAAATTTTGTCAAAAGAATTTTACCACACAAAAAATATGACAATCTAAGTCCTCTTAAATCTGATGTTGTTTCTTTCTCCGGTAGAGCAAAATTGATTGCAGCAAATATGCAGGATGCGCCATCTGGATACACTTGCAGAGTTACTGAGGAAAATTCTGAGCCTGCCAGGTTTTATTTAAATTCTGTTTTAGAAAAATATCTAGGTTCATTTGTTTCTAAATCTTCAGATGATAAAGCTTCAGAAAAACCGATTGCCAGATTATATACAAGGACAAAATCAGCATCAAGTATAAGAGAAAAAGTTGTATCTAAGTATTCAAAATTACAAAGAGAAGAAGTTATAAAATTTTCGGATCAAGTTTTTGAAGAATTATCGCAATATTTTAAAATAAATCCTGATACTAATAAAGAAACAATAATATCTGAAATAAAAAGAGTTATTGATCCTGAAGATGGAAGAAGAAAACTGCCTCCATATACAAATAGCGCTTATTATTTAGTTGAAATAATTGATGTTCTAAAAAAATATAATAGGTTTGATTTTGATTCAGTTTCTCCAGAACGGTTTAAAAAAATCTTTACCGAAATTGTTGAATCTTTTGAAGATTCAGATTTTGAAAGTAAAACTAGTGTTGACCCGACAGGAGTAAATGGAATTAAGTATTATGCAAAAGACATAGTTGGCGCTAGAGTTATTTTAAGGGATCCAAATCCTGAGTATACGTCAATGATAATTAACGCTTTGAAGTCTGCTGTTGAAGATAAAAAATTGAAAATTACATCAATAGAAAATAATATTCCTGATTCTGATAATCTACCAAATGGTAAACAAATTTCAGATTATTTATATGCAACAGATGCTCAACTTCGTTCACTTGCAAAAGCTGCTGGTGCTGAGCTTATTAAAAATAAGTCCAAAACAGGATATCTTGCTATACACATAAATGTTGATTTATCTGATGATGCATTTAATCGTAATAATGGTGTTTTTAATGGATATTGCGGTGAAATCCAAATTATTGGTGCTGATGTTGAAAGATTAAAAGACATTGAAGATTTATGTTACAAATTAAAGGATAATAAAAATGCAATACATATTGCATATAAGCCTTTTAAAGACCATTTCCTTAGATATTATAATGATTCTACAAAAGACGCTTTTGATGATTATACATATGAATCGTATCTTTATCAACGAGCAATAAGTAAAAAACAAAAAAGAAATTCTGTATTTCCATCTTTATCAGAGTTAGGTTTTGAAAAGAAATTACCTCCAGAACTTGATTTTAATTATTTGCGTAGAATAAAGATTGAGTGTGATAAAAAATATAAAGAAATGCAAGAAGAAGAGGAAGCTAAAGTAAATGCTAAAGTTGCAATGTCTCAAAAATATATTAAAAAAAGAGATGAGATTAGATTAGCTAAAAGTTATGTTACATACATGCTAAATCAATTATAATTCTTCATTGTTTTCTGCATAAAATTTGATAAGTATGGAATATAAAATATTCTACCAAGTAATATTCCAATAATTATATAAATTAATAATAAAAATAATATAAGCTCAAATGCTGTAAATGAGATTCCTAAAGAATAAAATCTAATTATTTTAAAAGATATTACATAGTATATAATAGCAGCTATAAAATCAAGTAATGGAATTCGTCCAAGAATTGAAAGAATTATATCTAGTCCTAATTTTAAAATTGTCAATAATATAGAAATAACCATCGATTGTACAACATTATACATAAGAAAAAAACGTAGTTTTTTATTCTTTAAATGTGCAACTATTAGCCATAATAATCCAATAATGCCCATCGATATATATGATAATATAGAAATAATTTTTTCTATTGTAGTAATTTTTATAGTATTATGCTGCACTTTTATCATCATCTTTCTTTTTCATTTTATCATTAATAAATTCTTGAATAATTTCAATATAAATAAGTTTTAATTCATCATTATCAGAATCAATATCAATAGCTTGTTTATACATTGAAATAGCTGTTCTCAAATCTTTTAACATTACATATGTATTACCAAGTAAAGTATAAGTATTGGAATTAATTGGATCTATTTCAAGTACCTTTTTATATAGCAAAATTGTTTTATCATAATTTTTTATTGAAAAATATAAGTTGCCTAATAGAATATATGCATTTATTAAATTAGGATTAATTTCAATTGCTTTATTATAATACTTAATAGCTAATTTTATATTATTTTGTTCATATAATGAAATAGCATAACAAACATAAGCCTGATAATATTTAGGATTAATTTTAATTACTTTTTTAAATAGTTTATTTGCAATATCATATTTTATGGATGCAGAATATGCATTTGCAGAATATAAAATAAATTTTGGATTATTCGGTTGTAATTTACAAGCAGTATCAAAATAATAACAAGATTCTGCATGCAATCCTTTCTTCATTAATACTAAAGCAATATTAATGTAATTTTCAGGCAAAGTACTACATAAGGATAATGCTTTATTATAGTATCTTAATGCTTCATCGTAGTTTTGATTATCTTGATATAACATTGCAATAGCAGAAAGAGTCAAATAATTATTTTTGTCTATATTTAAAGCTTTTATGTAATTAGACATAGCTTGCTTAAATTCTCCAAGTTCTGCATATGCATTACCGAGATTATAAAATACTGATATATTGTTTATTCCAAGTTCTGCAGCTCTTGAATAATAATTGGCTGCTTTTAAAAAGTCTTTTTTATAATAATATAAATTACCTAAATTTGTTAATGCAATAAAATTTGTAGGTTCAAAGCTCAATAAGCTTTCAAGTACATTAACTGCAAGCTCATATTCTAAATTTTCTATATAAATATTTGCCAGATGTAAATAATTATCTGAGTTATTTGGATTATTTACAACTTTATTTATTAACTCTTTGATTTTTTTTACATCTGATGTTTTACTCATAAATACTATTATACTAGATAAAAAATCTAGTAGCAAATAAAATAAGATTAGAATCAGGTAAATTATCACAATTTCTTCTTACATAATTTAGCATTATTTTCATATTAGAAAAAATTGTATAAGTAATTCCAATTGTATATTCTTGGATATTATCATTATGTATATTTTTATTATAGTCAAAGATATCATATCTTCCCAATAAAGTAAGTTTAGGAGTTATGTCATATGAAATAAGTGTATATAATCCATCTACATTATTTTTTGATTCAAATATTGAATTATATCCATCGGAATTTGCATATTCAATATGAGAGTGAAATTTATAATAATCATATCCAACTAAAAAAGAAAAAGTATTATAACTTATGTTGTTTTTGCCAAAGTTGTATCCGCCTCCAATTTTAAGATCACCTGTTTTTTTAGATAAATTAGCTAGAGGTTTTATAAGTAAATACCCTGTAAAATCTGCGCCATTACCAAAATCTTTCATATATCTTGTACTGTCATATATTCCTATATCATAGTCAATATATTTATAACTTCCAATATTTCTTAATCCAACGGAACGAGAATCACCGAGAATTCTTCCCAACTGTGATTTTAAGACCATTTCTTGTTCCCAAGTACTTCTACTTCCATCGTAAGAATTAGGAATTCTTCTATATTGTCCAATAATTAATTTTTGATTTGGTGTAATTTGATGAGAAAAATAAAGTTGCGAAATTCTTTGTGTAAACCAATTTGAGTATCCTTCTAAATTCCTTGTAAGATTAATGTCGAACATGAATTTAGATTTATTTTCATTGAAATGAACTGAAATCATAGGTTCGACAGTGTTAAAATCATGAGAAAAAAATTGTCCATAATGATTTACATTTCCATATGAAAGATGTCCAGAATATAAAAATGTAGCTTTTATTCTATTAATTTTAGAATTTTCAAATTCTAATCCATTTTTAGTGAATAATTTTATAATAGGTGATATTTGGGCTTGATTTTCTGCTCTTCCGTAATATATATCAGATAAACTAGATAAATTTAACCTGCTTTGTTCAAGCACAACTTCTTCAATAGCATTTGCAAAATTGCTATTAACAAAGAATATTAAAATAAAGAAAATTATTTTTCTCACAAAAACCTTTAATTAATCTTTGCAATTTCTCAAAATACAATCAAAATAGCTTATTGTTTTTAATAACCCATCTTTTATATCAGTTGTTGGAGTCCAATTAAGTTTATTTTTAGCTAGAGAAATATCAGGCTCTCTTTGTATTGGGTCATCTTGGGGTAGTGGTTTATATATAATATCTGAATTAGAATTTGTTAATTCAATAATTAATTTTGCAATATTTTCAATAGTAAATTCTTGAGGATTACCAAGATTAACCGGTCCAATAAAATCATTAGATGAATTCATTAATAGAATTAAACCATTTACTAAATCATCTATGTAACAGAATGAGCGTGTTTGTTGACCATTACCATACACAGTAATAGGTTGATTTTTGAGTGCTTGAATAATAAAATTAGAAATAACTCTGCCATCATTAAGTGCCATTTTCGGACCAAATGTATTAAATATTCTCGCAATTTTAATATTAATATTATGCTGTCTATGATAATCAACCAAGAGTGTTTCAGCACATCTCTTTCCTTCATCATAACAGCTTCTAATTCCAATAGGATTTACATTTCCCCAGTAGGATTCAATTTGTGGATGAATTTTTGGATCTCCATATACTTCACTTGTACTTGCTTGTAGAATTGAGGCCTTACATCTTTTTGCAAGTCCTAACATATTAATAGTACCTATAACTGAAGTTTTTATAGTTTTAATGGGATTATATTGATAATGAATTGGAGATGCAGGGCATGCTAAATTGTATATTTGATCTACTTCAGCTAAATATTCTTTTATAATATCATGCCTTACTAGTTCAAATCGATTATTACCGATAAGATGCCTTATATTATCCTTAGACCCGGTAAAAAAATTATCAAGACAAATAATATCATTACCTTCATTTAATAATTTTTCTGATATATGTGAGCCTATAAATCCTGCTCCACCTGTTATAAGAATTCTTTTCATTTATTAAATTTTTGCCTCTTCATTTTTAAATTGCATTTCATATAAGTGTTTATATTGACCATTATCAATTGATAATAATTCATTATGTGTACCGAGTTCAACCAGTTTGCCATCATTTATTACTGCAATTCTATCAGCATTTTTAATGGTTGACAATCTATGTGCAATTACAAAAACTGTTTTGTTTTTCATTAAATTATCAAGTGCTTTTTGAACAACGGCTTCTGATTCATTGTCAAGGGCGGATGTTGCTTCATCCAGTATAACAACAGGAGTATTTCTAATCATAGCTCTTGCTATAGCAACTCTTTGTCTTTGTCCGCCGGAAAGTGTAAGACCTCTTTCTCCTAACATTGTATTTAATCCATCTGGCAAAGAAGTAATAACATCAATTAAATGAGAAGCTTTTATAGAAACATCTAGTTCTTCTTCAGTTGCATTTGGTTTCCCTAATAATATATTTTCTTTTATTGTTCCTGTAAATAAAAAATTATCCTGAAATACAAATGATATATTATCTCTTAATTCTGCTAAATTAAAATCTCTGATATCTATACCGTCAAATTTAATTGCCCCGCTTTTAACATCATAAAACCGTGGAAGTAAATTTACTAAGGTTGATTTTCCACCACCTGAGTTCCCGACTATAGCTATAGTTTCACCTTTATTTACTGTCAAATTTATATTTGTTAATACCGGATGATTTTCAGCATATTCAAAATAAACATTTTCAAATGAAATATTATTTGATAAAGCAGGAATTTTAATGGTATATTCTTTATTTGTTATTAAAGGCTTGTAATCAAATAATTCAAAAACTCTTCCCATTGCAACAAATATTGTTTGAATTGTTGTCATGGTATTTCCTAAAGTTTTTACGGGTTTATACAACAATAAAAGAGAAGTAACAAAAGAAGCAAATGAACCTGCTGTCATTTGTCCTGAATATATTAATTTTGTGCCATAAAATAAAACAAAGGCTATGCCAAAAGATGCTATTAAATACATAAGAGGAGACATCCAGCCAACTCTTTTTGTTAGTGAAATCGAAACATTAAAACTTTTGTTAATATCTGCAATAAAGTTTTTTCTTTGTCTTTCCTGCAAATTATAAGATGTTACGACTTTATTACCTGAATAAGTTTCATTAATTGTTGTTGTAATATCACCTGTGATAACGGTATTTTTATTTGAAACAGATTTTATTTTTTTTCTTATAAGAAAAACAGGTAAAAAAGCAACTGTTAGAACTAAAACTCCAACAACTGCCAGTTTCCAAGAACTGTATAACATAACTGCAATTAAAGATGCTGCACCAAAAATACTGATAATTAGGGTTTTAATTTGCTCTACTATGCCTTTTGATGCAAAATCAGGGTCTGTTAAATACCTGTTTATAATTAAACCTGAGGAATTTTCGTCAAAAAATGAAGTATCCATGTAGATAAGTCTTGAAAACAAATCAATTTTTACAGCATTTGTAATTTTTAAGCTGGTCCAATCAGTTAAATAAGAATTTAAATATCTTAAAACACCTTGAAAAGCAGCAAAGCCTATAATCGCAAAAGGCATACCAATTGCAAGAATTGAATAAGGTATTTCTATGCCAAATATAATAAGATTTTGTTGGCCTACAACATAGTCCATGTATGGTTTAAGGGCAAAAGATACAACACCATCCAATAATCCAACGGGAATTGCTACTATAAACCCCAAAATAACTCTTCCTAAAACAGGTTTTATATATGGAAAAATTCTTTTTAATAACCAACCATATTTAAATGATGTTAATGCTTGTGTATCTTTTAATTTCATATTATCCTACCAATCACAACTGTCTTTTTTATATTTTAATATGTATACTTTTAATGTTAAATATTGAAACATAAATTAATGTTAATTAAAATATTTAATTTTTTTTTATTTTGTAATAAAATCATATTACTAATGGTACAAAATGTAAATTTTTTGTAATAATACTACAAAAAATTAGCATAATATTATTTTATTATTGTTTAAGCAATCGTGTTTATTAGAGGGGTATTATATGAAGATTGGAGTTTTTTCTGAGTTTAGGCCAGTTGTGTCTACAAATTATAAGCAAAATAATGATAATTCGCAGAATAAGAATGATAGTAATAATAAGACACCTAAAAGCAATGTATTAAATACTATAAAGAAAATTGCTCCAATTGCTATACCCATAGTTGCCATACCAATTACTGCAGGAATTACGTATAAGTTATCGAATAAGAATGTAAAATCATTAAAAAACAATATAGAATTTCTTACAAGGGAAATAGCAAAATTACAAGTTATTGATGAAGAACGTTCTAGATTAGTATCAAAAAATATTGAACAACATATAGATAAAGCAAAAATTTGTAATGCACAAATATGGTCTGCTTTGCTTGCTATAGCAGGTCTAGGCAGTGCATATAATGCCGGCAAATTAACTTCTGATGAAAAAAAAGAAGTTACATCTAGAATTCAAAGTCGTGTAGAAGATATAGATAAAAAATCTACAGATGCAATTAATTCTGCTCAACAATCACTTGCTATTAACGCAAACAGTTTAAATAAGAAATATACAATTAACCTTGAGGGTATTCCTCTTCTACAAAATTCAGATTCATTGAATAAAAATGCCCAAAAATATAATCAAGCTATTTCTCAAATTCAGAAAGCAGCTCAACGATATTTATATGAAGCACCAAGTGTAAAGCCAATAACTTCTAAAAATCCTACATTATGGTCTATTACATCTGAGTTTGCACCAATAAAAGAAGGTGGTTTAGGTTCTGTTCCTGTTGAGGTACAGAATAATATTGTAAGACTTGGTATTGGTATTCCTACTTTTATACCTATGTATCAACAAAAAGGTATTGCAAGCTTTAGAGAAGAAGCTGGGAAATATTTCTATAATTATAAAGGTAAAGAATTTGAATTAGATAAAGTTGCTTCTTTCAAACTTGATACTTATCAAGCAGGCAAGTCTAAAACAGAGGATGTAGAAATTTTTGTTAATAATTCAGTTGATAAATATGGTAATAAGAAACAATTATTATTTGTAAAAAATGATCATTACTTTAACGGTACAATTTATCAAGCAAGTGAGAAAACAGAAGAACCTGAAAAGTTTGCATTTTTCTCTAAAGCTGTTTATGAATTTGCAAAAGCTAAAGAAGATATAAAAAGTGTTAAATCTCTCATTATACCAAATAAAAGTGTGTTTGACTCAATCAAATCACCAGATGGTATGATTTTAAATGATTGGCAAGCTTCTCCTATTGCTGCATTAGCGAGATATAAAGCTCCATTAGAAAATGCTTATGGACAATTAAGTGATGATGCTTCAGAAAAATTATCAAATATGAGAATTATTACTATTGGTCATAATGCAATGTATCAAGGTTCAACGAGAAATAATAATGATGATAATCAGAGAAGAGAAGCAACTGCAAATATATTGAATACACTCTTTGACAATTTTGCATTTGATGTTGTATCTAATGCAAAAACAAATGCCTCAAGTACTGATCCATCTGATAATGGTTTAAAAAATCTTGATAATGTATTGGTAATAAATTTTAATGATCCATCTTCAAATCATACTAACTTACTTAATATTGGAATTTGTTTGAGTGATTATTTTCATCCTGTTTCACAAAATTATGCAAATGAAATTATTTCTGGTGAACATCCTGAACTTGCAGGTGAATTAAGGTGGGCTTTAAATCAAAGAAATAATACGGGTTCTTTAGTTGGCATTATAAATGGAAATGATTTTAATAATCTTTCAATTGAAGCCAGAAAAGATTCTGTTAAGAAACAAACGGATTTAGATTTTGAAACATATAATAAATCCTCTTCTGTAGAGGAAGTTATGATTGCAAGACAAAATAATAAAATTAATTTCTATAATAATTTTATGTTACCATTTTCACTTAAAAATAATGAAAATGTTCAGACAGAAGAGGTTAAGAAAGTTAGAAGTCTTACCCCTAAACTTGAGTTAGTAGATGAAAAAGGAAATTCAAAACTTCCAATTCTTTCAGATGAAGAAATTATAAATACACCGATAATTTCTTCCGTTGGGCGTTTGGTATCACAGAAAGGTATACCTGTTATGTCTGAAGCCATAAGATTATTGATGAAAAATTGGGAAAAAGATTTTCCTGGCAAGCCAAAACCTATATTCTATATTGCAGGGCAAGATGGTGAAGGTGGTGTTCAACGAAAACATATTGAAGATCTAAAAAATAAATATTTATCAGAAGAAGATTCTAACAGAGTTATTTTTGCTCATGGGTTTGCGCCTATGACTGCGATTACGGCAGCTTCAGATTTCTTCTTATTACCAAGTATTTTTGAACCTTGCGGATTAACTCAAGGCGAATCATTTGCCGTAGCAACACCTGTCGTCGGAAGTGCTGTTGGCGGTATTGTTGATACAGTTAACAGAAATGGTAAAAATAATGGTATTCTTACTGATAAATTAAAACCATTAACTGCAGATGGATTTTACCAAGCAATGAAAGAAGCCTTAACAATATATTTTAATCAACCGGGAAAATATGTAAATATGGTTAAAGATTCTTTAGATGAGGATTTTAGCTGGATTCAAAAAGGTAAACAAGGACCTATTTTTGATTATCTCGATAAAATAGGTATTAACAGAGCAACTCTGCCTGATGTAACTTGATTTTTTACATTTTGAGTTGCAACTACAATTAATATGAATTATCATAAATATATGGATAATAAGTTTTCTATATTACTTGATAATGCTTATAATATGCATGTTTCTGGAAATTTAGTTGAGGCAAAAAATATATATGATCAATTGTTATTGATTAATCCTGAATCAGCTGATGTATTAAATTTACTTGCACAATTATATGTATCACTAAAAGAATATGATAATGCAATTGATACATTCAATAAAGCCTTTAAAATTACACAAATTATTGATATTAAAATAAGTATAGCAAAAGTTTATATTTATAAAGGAGAATATAATTCTGCAATAAAAGAACTTGATTCAATAGAGGTTAAAGATAATAATATAATTAATCTTTTAGCGTTTATTTATATGAAAAAATCTGATTATATAAATGCTATTAAATATTATAAAAAGTTAATAGTCAGAGATAATAGTAATTTTGTTGCTTTGTATAATATTTCGTTATGTTTTTCTTATTTAAATAAATTTGAAGATTCTATTAAATATGCTCTAAAGGCTTTAGACAAAAATTCAAATGATATTGATTTATTACTTCATTTGTCATATTTATATGAAAGTCTTAATGATAAAGATAAATCACTTATATATTTAAAAAAAGCATCAGAAATTTCTAAGAATCCAAATATTTTGTATAGGATAGCTGTATTATATAAACAGTTAAAAAATTATAATGAATCTGCCAAATATTTTGAAGAAGTTCTTCAGCTTGTTCCAAACAGAAAAGATGCTTTAGTAAGTTTAGCTTCTGTATATAAATATATTGATAAAAATATATCTTTAAGCTTATATCTAAAAGCAAGAGAATTATTTCCTTTAGATCAAAATATAATTTTTAGTATTTATACTGCATATATAAATATGTTGAATTTTGAAGAAGCACTAAAAATTTCTCTTGAATTAATAGAACTGGATTCAAAAAATTCTATGTACTATTCTATGGCAGCAGATTCTTATCTTGAGTTATTTGATTATAAAAATGCTATTAAATATTATAAAAAATCTTTAAAATACAATAAAAATGATGATGGCGCAAAATGTTCACTTGCATATGCATATTCGTGTCATAGAGATACTAATAAAGCACTTGATATTCTTAAAAATTTAGAAAAGACGCCTGCTGTTATTCAAGATTTTACTATTATTAACTTAAGACGAAAAAATTTTAAGGAAGTAGAAGATTATTATTATAATTGGCATACTGATGTTCATACTGTTGAAGATGCTGCTGAAAAAGCCAGAAAATACTTTTATAAATTAAAAGTAGGTGAGATTTATGGAATATCTGAGGAAGCATTTACTAAATTCAGATCAGAATTACCGGCAAATGTTTTAAATAAAATAGCTTATTATAGAAGAAAACTATGGCATAAAGAAGATCCAACAAACAAAAATATACTTATTTATTCTTCTCATGGGGCAGGAGATTTAATTATGTTTTTAAGATATTTAGATATCTTATCAAAAAAAGCAAAACATATTATTCTAACAGCTCCCAATTCACTTATTGACATAATTAAATACAATTATAAGAATATCGATATTTTAAAAAGGGATGATAATATTGATGAAAATTCTTATGATTATTCTACTCCAGAAATGGGGTTGATATATAACCTAAATATGGATTTTTTTAATATTCCTCATGCAGATAAATATATTAGTGTACCTAAAAAATTAATTAACGCAAAATCAAAATTAAAAATTTTTGATAATGACAAAAGAAAAATTGGTATTTTTTGGCAAGGTAATCCAACTGCATTAAGAAATAGATCTGTAAAATTAAAATATTTTGAACCATTGTTAAAAGTTAAGAATTGTTTATTTTATTCATTTCAATTATCTAAAGTAGATTTCGAGTCTAATGATTTAAAGAAAGATCTTCCTATTATAGATTTATCTTCTTATATTAAAAATTATAGTGATACCGCAGCTTTATTAAAAAATATTGATTTATTAATTACAATTGATTCTTCAATAGCACATTTAGCTGGTGCGATGGGTATAAAAACTTATTTAATGCTTCCTTATGATGCAGAGTGGCGGTGGTTTTATGATGAAGATAAGACGCCTTGGTATAACAGCATTAAAATATTTAAACAACAGAAATCAAATGATTGGGTTAGTGTAATAAAAAGAATAAAGTTAGAATTAGAAAAATTATAATTATTTTATATGGTTAAAAATTATAAAGAAATAACAAATAAGGCATATAATCTTCACTCTCAAAATAAAATTGAAGAAGCAGAAAACTTATATATAAAGCTTTTAGAAATTGCACCTGAGGATGTTAATATATTAAATTTATATGGGTTGTTGTGTATTTCAAAAGGTGATTTTGAGAAAGCAATAACGCTTCTATCAAAAGCACTTATTTTGAAAGATTCTTCCTATATTTTATGCAATCTTGCAAAGGCATATTTATCAAATAAAGAAATAAATAATGCAATAAAATTATTAGAACAAGCTGTTAAAAAGAATCCGGATGATGATATATATTATTCGCTTGCAATTGCCTATAAAACACTAAATAATATTAAACAATCAGTTTATTATTATAAAAAGGCAATAGATTTTAATCCTAAACACTATAATTCTTGTTATAATCTTGCATTAGCATATAAAGAATTAAATGATATAAAAAATGCCTTAATGTATGCTAATAAATGCTTATTTATTCAAAAAGATTCTCTTGAAGCATATACATTACTATCAACTTTATATGAACTTGATAATAATATAAATGCTGCAATTAATGCTTTAGAAAAAGCTGTAATACTTAACCCTTGTGAATATTTATATTATTACAACCTCGGTGTTTTATATTCTAAAATTAATAGAATTGATAAATCTACACTAAACTATCTTAGTGTATTAAAACTTAAGCCAAATCATATAGAAACTCTTGTTAATTTGTGTGTTTTATATAAAGACAAAGATAAAAAAAGAGCTTTAGAATACATAATAAGAGCAAATGAATTTGCTCCAAATGAAAAGAATGTTTTATTAAATTTAGCTCAACTATATAGAGAATTATATGAAAATGAAAAAAGTATTGAAGTTTTAAATTATTTGTTAACATTAAATACTTCAAAACATGAAGCATATTCTCTTTTAGGAATAAATTATATGGATTTAGGCGAATATGAATTAGCATTAAATTTTTATAATAAGGCAGTTGAATTTTCTCCACAAAATATAAATTATTTACACGGAAAAGCAGTTGCACTTAAGTATCTTGGACGTACTGATGATGCAAAAAATTTACTTGAAAATATTATAAAAATTGATCCAAATTCCAAACAAAGTCAAATTACGCTCGGAATGATGTATCTAACTAACAAGGAGTTTATCAAAGGAATGAAACTTTATAAACAAAGAAGTGAAGATACTAAATTTATTGAAATATTTAAAGATAAATATTGGAAAGAAAATGAGAGTATAGAAAATAAAAACGTATTATTATACTCTAATTGCGGTTTAGGTGATACTATAATGTATTCAAGGTATATTAATTGTTTATCTAAAATTACAAAAAATATAACGCTACAAACTGATAAAACACTTGTATCTGTATTAAGTCGAAATTTTCCAAATATATCAGTAATTCCAAAGAGTAAGACACCGGAAACCGAATATGATACAGTTATATCTATTATGGATTTGCAGTACATTTTAAATATGGATTTTAATAATATTCCTTATGCTAATGGATATATTAAAGCTGACAAAGAACTTATAAAATACTTTGCGAACTTAAGTATATTTAAAAATTCAAATAAAAAAATCGGATTATTTTGGCAAGGAAATAAGAAAATCTTTAAAAATAGGTCAATAGATACTAATGTTTTATCAGGCATTTTAAATTTAAGTAATATAACATATTATTCATTTCAGTTCGAGCATGGTATTGAAACAATAGATGGGGTAATTAACTTAAATAAATATATAAAAAATTATGATGATACAGCTGCGCTGCTTTCAAGTATTGATTTATTAATTACAATAGATTCTTCAATAGTGCATATGGCAGGGGCATTAGGAGTTAAAACATTTTTAATGCTTCCATATACAGCAGAATGGCGCTGGTTTAATGATACAAAAACTACTCCGTGGTACAATAGTGTTAAAATTTTCAAACAAACAAAAATTAATGATTGGAATGATGTTATTGCTCGAGTTAAAGATGAATTATTAAACTATGATTATTAATGAGGAATATATTGTAAAAATTGAAAAACTAATAAATGAAGGAAAAGGCTTAGCAAGAGTTAACAATATTCCTATATTTATTAATAATGTTTGCCCTGATGATGTGGTTAAGGTTAGGATAAAAAAAATTAATAAAAATTATTTATTGGGAGAAGTTGTAGAATTAATTAAACCTTCCAACTATAGAGTAAACCCTGTTTGTGCGCTTAGTAATGTTTGCGGAAGTTGTAATTGGCTTTTTATTGACTATAAAGAGCAGCTTGTACAAAAGGAAAATATTGTAAGAGAAACATTAAAAAACATTGTAGGTATTGATTTAAAGGTTAATCAAACAATCCCTTCTCCTAAAATATCTGAATACAGATGTAAAGTACAATATCCTGTTTCGCAAAAAAATACAGGAAGAATTGTTGCAGGTTATTATAAGAATTCAACACATGAACTTGTAAACATAAAATATTGTCCTATGCACAATCCATTAATCAATGAAATAATGGAATTTATTAAAGATAAAGCGCAAGAGCTAAAAATATCAGCTTATGATGAAAAAAAACACTTTGGTGAATTAAGGCATATAATTTTTAGGCAATCATCTGATTTAAAAAGTATAATAATAATTTTTGCCGTAAATACTGACAAAATAAACAAAAAATTTAAATCAATTGCAGAAATTTTAGTTAAAAAATTTCCTGTAATAAAGGGAGTTTGCATAAATTTTAATCAGACTAAAACAAATGTAATTATGGGAAAAAATACACAAATTATTACAGGAAATGATTATTATTTAGAAAATATATCAGATAAAAAGTTCAGAATAAGTGCAAATAGCTTTTTTCAGGTTAATCCATATTGCGGTGAAATAATGTTTGATACTGTAAAAAATCTAATAAAACAAAATATTAATAACCCTACTATTTTAGATGCATATTCAGGCGTATCAAGCTTTGGAATATGGCTAAGTGATATCGCATCAAAGGTTGTCTGTATTGAAGAAGCTGAAACTGCATCTTGTGATGCAAAATATAATGTTGTATTGAATAAATGTACAAATATTGAAATTATTAATGGAGATGCAGGAAAAAACTTTGAAATATTAAAAGGAAACAATGTAAAATTTGATGTTTCTGTAATTGACCCGCCAAGAAAAGGGTGTGATTCAAAAGCTTTGCATAATTTAATTTCATTGACTGATAAATTTATTATATATGTAAGCTGTAATGTCTCTACATTAGCAAGGGATTTAAAATTTCTTATTGAAAAAAATTTTATTCCTCAAATAATTCAACCTATTGATATGTTTCCTAATACTTATCACACAGAAGTTATAACATTATTAAAAAAAGAAGCTATATAATCAGCTTCTTTCTTTAATTCCCCAAATCTCCAATTTTTAAGTCTGTAGCCTATTAGTCAAGTAAACTTTCTAATATACTTGCATTTTTTATTGCAAGAGCATTTTCCTTAACCTTTTGCTTGTGAATGTAAGTTCTTAATGCTTCACGAATTAATTCACTTCGTGTTCTGTTTTCACCTTCTGCAACTTGATCAATTCTGTTTAAAAATTCTTCGGGCATTGATATTAGTACTCTAGCCATATTTCCCCTCTTTCATCATGCTCTTATATATATAAAAACATTTGACTGAAAAAAAGTGCTATATTTTTTATATAATTTATATTTATTTTCGAAATTTTATTATTTTATATATTTCAATATTGAATAATTTTATTATTATTGTTTTAATTGAAGGGATTTTATATATTAAAATTTCAAAGAAATTTTTAATTCCCATCGTTTTATTTAGTAGCCCGATTTCATTTATTTCATTTATATTAGATACAAGCATTGAAAAATCATTATTTTTAACTAATTGTCTTTCATAATTGCAAGTCATAACAGATATGTTGTGAATTTTGGCGGTATTTTTAATAGTATTAGAAACATGCCAGCGGTAAGAAAATAGTATTTTATCAATAAACTTAAATTTGCCGTATTTAGAAAGTTGAAGCATTAAAAACCAATCTTCAAGCGGTGCTTCTTTCGTATAAGGCATAATTTTGTCATATATTGATTTTCTTATTAAATATCCGTTAGGAATATAATTATAAGGTCTTATAGATTTATATGTACCAAAATTTACATTATTAAAGTTATTATTATTTTTAGAAAGAAATTCTACAAATGTTTTATATTTTGCTTTATTTTCGTCATAAGTTATATTTCTTTCATCATCAAGCCAAAAACATCTGTTATTATTTGAATCAATTATTTCGTTATCACCAACAACAAGAGCATAGTCATTATTTTTATCTAAAAATTCAGTTTGGATTTTTAATGCCTCAACGTCGGCAATCATATCATCAGAAGCAATAAGATATATATATTCACCTTTTGCTAAACTAAATAATTTATTTAAAGTTGCAATAGTACCTTCATTTTGCTTTGTTTCAAAATAAAAGCGTTTAAATCTTTTTTCACATTCATCCTTCATTTCTTTAATTTTTTGAAAAGTAGAGTCTGTTGAACCATCATCAACAATTATAAGTTCAATATTTTTATATGTTTGCATAATTATTGATTTTATTGTGTCTTGAACATATTTTTCGTGATTATATGAAGGGATAATAACTGAAACTAGATTTTCCATTAGACTTCCTCAAACTTAAATTTTTTTGTTTTCTTAAGTTTAAAATTAGGTTTAAACTCATCAAATATTTTTTTCCATCCTATTTTATCAAAGTTTTTTCCAGTTACATCATCTTCAGGTGCAAAAAAATCAACAGTTCTAATAAAAATATTCTTATCTACAAATTTTTCTTGAAAATTAGTCGGAATCTTTTGTTTTTCAATAATTATCAACAAGTCAAATTCATTTTTTGCAATTTTATTTAAAGAAAGATATAAATCATTAATATTTTTTTCAATATCTTCAATTTTTTCAGTGGTAACTAAATATTTAAATATATAGAGATTTTTTTTGTTATCATTTGAAGTTTTTATGAATTTTTCTTTTAAATAACTAATGCGTGAAATAAGCTCATTTCTATCTTCATTAATAATTTCAATATTAACAGGTTCATTGCTTGTCCATATTTTCATTGGAGCTTTTCCATGAAAACGTATATTGGTATTGAAACATTTCCACATCGGCTTAACATTTTCAAGTTTTCCTGTTATTAATTTATCTAAATTATTAATTGCAAATATTAAATTATCAATATTTATTGTATTACACCAAGCAAATAGACTTGATTCAACAAAATGATAGTATTTAAAAAATTGATATGAAACTTCACAGTTATACCCTAATGAAATAATATGATCATACTTTTTTACATTACTTTTCTTAAAATTAAATAAATTTAATATCTTTTCTTTCATAGAAATTTTTTCAAAACATAAATTTTTTAAAAGTTTTACTAAAAATTTATGTTTAACTCTATAAGGAATTTTATCGTGTTCATGTCTTTTATAATTTGCTCTGACTTTTGTTATATTTTCAGATAATTTTTCTAAAATATACTTATTTTTTTTTATTAATTTATCATTGGAAAATATTAATAAATCTATTTCTTTATCTGGATATTTATTTTTAATTTTTTTCATTGATTCTAAAATGTCCTCATTAGAGGTTTTTATTTTTATATTTGGAGTTTCAATATATACAAATAATATTTTTTTTGAGCAATTAATGTTATTGAATAATCGGTTAATTCTTCTTTGAAATTTTTCTAAAACTTTATTATAAGAAGTATTAAGACTTTCATTTTCGGGAAAATCATGATTGAAGACAATACCGTTATATTTATTACTATATATATGACATAAATTATTTAAATCACCATTATTAATATTTTCATCAACTAAATCATCAATGTCAATAAACCTATTAAATTCAGACAATAAAATATTAATTCTTCCTTTAAAATCAGAGCCATATAGCCAATCAAAAGGAAAACTTCTATTTTGTAAATTAGCATCTCTTAATGCTTGAGTAGAAGAACAAGCTTCACCAAGACTAAATACAAAATCATATTTTTTCTTGCATTTACCAAGCATTTACGACCTCAACTACTTTATTAATTTCATCATTAGTCATAACAGGAGACATTGGTATTGAAATTATTTCATTGTGAATTTTTTCTGTTATTGGAAAACACAAGCTATTCCATTCTTTATAAGCCCCTTGTTTATGGGGAGGAGTTGGATAGTGAATGTTAGTTTGAACTCCGTTCTGTTCTAAATACTTCTGAAACTTATCCCTATCTTGAACCCTTATGGCAAATATATGCCAAACATGTGAAGTTTCAGCGTATGTTTTGGGTAAAATTATTTTAGGATTAACAATATTTTCTCTATAAAATTTTGCAATCTCTTTTCTTCTATTGTTATCTTCATCTAAATATTTCAGTTTAACATCTAAAATTGCAGCTTGAATTTCATCAAGTCTTGAATTAACACCTTTATAAATATGATGATACTTATAGTCTGAGCCATAATTTGCAATAGCACGTATTTTTATTGCAAATTCATCATCATTAGTTGTAATGCAACCCGCATCACCTAAAGCACCGAGATTTTTCCCGGGATAAAAAGATAAACCTGCTGCATCAGCCAAATTACCTGTTTTTCTATTTTCATAATAAGCTCCGTGTGCTTGGGCTGAATCTTCAATTATTTTTAAATTATATTTTTTTGCAATTTCCCATAATTTTTTCATTTGAACAGCTTGTCCATATAAATGAACAATCATAATAGCTTTTGTTTTTTCAGTTATTTTTTCTTCTATTAAATTAGGATTAATATTATAAGTATTTATATCAGGTTCAACAAGAACAGGAGTACATCCATTTTCAGAAATTGCAAGAATTGACGCAATATATGTATTTGCAGGAACAATTATTTCATCTCCCTGCTTAAAGCCATAACCTTTTATTATAAGGTTAAGTGCATCAAGCCCATTAGCACATCCAATGCAGTGTTTAGTACCTACATATTTTGCAAAATTTTCCTCAAAAGTTCTACATTCATTACCTAAAATATACCAACCTGAATCAATAACTTTTTTTATTCTTGTATCTATTTCTTGCCTATATCTCTCATTAATTTTATATAAATCTAAAAATTTAATCATTAATTTTATTAATCCTTATAAATAAAAATTCTATAAATATAATCTAGTTATTTTCATTCAGATATTTTTTTAAACATATAGTATCAAAAGTAGTCCATTTTTTTCTATCAATACACTCATACCAGATATCTTCTTGTTCTTCTATAAATTCTAATCTTTTATAAAAGTCATTATTAATTTTTTCTTGAGGTATTACAACAACACCTGAATCATCGCATACAGCAATAGAATTTTTAAAGTAATTAGTACGTTGAATAATAATTTCATTGTCTATATCTTTTTCTGGTTTTGTGTTAACACAACCAATAGGGGTATATCCATTACACCAAATTGGCCAATTTTCTTTTATTAATCTTGGTATATCTCTTAATTTACCTTGTACTACAACGGCACTTGCTTGTTTATATAGTATTAAATACTTGGAAACTAAGTCTCCAAAAATAGCCTTATTATCACAATTAAAGCATTCAACAAATACAACTTCACCTTTTTTTACAGATTGAATTTGTTCATGAACATTCCAGTTGGAACCACTCCAAGCATATATCCAGTGCACTGGACCTACACAAAAATGCCCTCTATTTATTGCTTGAACATTTTCTATAGCACCTGTTTTATACATTGCATCTGCTACTTCAGTAGCTGAAACTCTATTTTCTTTTAAATAATCAATAATATCTTGCTGTAAATTTGTCATTTTATAATTTCCTTTAACTTTTCAAAATTGTTATTTAATAACTTAACAACACCTAGTTTATCATAGTATTTGTATACATCTTCTTGTGAAAAAAATGGAAAGTCAGATCCAAGTAATATTTTATTCTTGAAAGAAGCATTTAGTGCATATTTTATTGCCTGATTAATATAAACTAACTCTTTATCAATATTTCCTAAATGACCTAAAACTGTATGTGTTAATGAAAAATCTATCCATACGTTATCTTGGAAGTGGCAAATTTTTATAAAATCATTAATTAAATATCCTCCGGCATGAGAAAAAATAAAATATATTTTAGGGTAGGCTTTAGCAATTTCCCAATAATCATATGCAGTCCAATAAGGTTCATTTAAAGTATCAACCATTACACATTTCGGTAAATTAATTCCAATGCTGTTTAATACTTGATTTTTGTTATATCTTTCTCTTCTAGGATGAAATTTTAAAAATTTATAAGGTAACTTTTTAGTTATTTCTTGACAAGTAACATAATAAAAAGCAATATAATTTTCATTTTGCATTTTTAAAACATCATCATTAGATAAAGTACCTTCAAAATATGGTTCATTTTCTAATCCAACCAGAAAACCACCCTTTTCAGCGTTTCTATTATGAATATGTGCATCATAAAACATTTATTTATCTCCAAACATGTAATTTAACATTTCATGTTCTTTACTGTTAATATAATCAATTGTCATAATTTCTTTAGGACCTTCTAATATTTCAAACCCTAATCTGGCGTTGTCATTTTCTATTTTCTTAAATAAATTATTAAGTTTTATATTATTCCTATCATAATATCTGCTTGAAATAGATTTATCAGTGAAATCAAGTAAATTACACTCCTTTTTAATTGTTATATTTTCTGGGAAGTCATAGAAAAAATACATAGAAGAACTATTTGTTTGTTGATGTAAACCATTTTGAACTTTACAACCATTTTGAACTTTAATTAAATCATTAATGAAGTCAGAACCTGATACAATATCAACCAAATCAGAAGCTATAAATCCGCTTGATCTTGCACCTATTTCAACAGGAACAATTTCTCCATTATTTTTTAATATAATTTCTAAATGACCAAAAGAAGAACTAAATCCAAGCGCTTTATAACATTTTATGCCAAATTCTGCAATTTTATTTTGCAATTCTATAGATTCAGAGTTATAATGCAGCTTTACGGCAATTTTATTATTGTTTGTATTATTAGTATGTGTTTTTCTGGAAATAGCATAAACAGATACATTTCCAAAACTATCACCAATCATTTCTACAGTATGCTCAATTCCTTCAACAAATTCTTCAACAACAACTATACTATTTGTAGCTTCTGATTGTGCTTTTTTAAAGGCACTCAATATTGCATCTTTATTGCTATTTTTATTTAGAATTGTTATGCCTCTTGAAGATGCTGCATTATCTGGCTTTACAATCAATTTATAATTATTATTTAAGTCTATTATTTCTGAATCAAATTTATCATAAGATTTTGATATTTTATTTAATATACCTTGAGAGTTCCAAGCATTTGACTGCTTAGTTTTAGATACAGAATTTATTAATGCTTGATCTGATATTGTTTTTAAACCAATTTCTCTATTGATTTTAGCTACTGTTGGTACGGCAAGATCAATAGATGAATATGCAAACATTACTTTATCAATAATATTTAAATCTTTTAATGTTTTAATAATTAAATCTGCATTTTTAACATCTATTTGTAGATGTTTATCTCCTTTTAAATCAGGATTTTCATTCCAATCAATAACATAAACTAGAAATCCATTTTTTTGCATTTTTTTTTGTATGCCATAGTTTAATTTATTTCCGCCTAATAATAAAAAAATGTTTTTATTCAATATATTTAACCTCTTTTAAAAATTCGTCATAATTTCTTATGTACTCTTTTTCATCATAATAATCAGAAGCAAGAACCATTAATTTACATCCATAGCTGAAATGTCTCATTTCTCTCCACATATTCTTACCAATATATAAAGCTTTATCAGGTCTATTCAACCAAACTTCTTCTCTAGTTCTCCCGTCATCAAGGAGAAATTGACACGCTCCATCCATTGCAACAATAATTTGCTCCATATTTTTATGAGCATGAAGACCTCTTGCTTGTTCCGGAAGAGTATCAAAAATATAATAAACACGCTTTATTTCAAATGGAACATTTTTATTTCCTTCTAAAGAAACAAGCTTGCCTCTTTCATCTCCAAAAACTTTCATGTCAATTAATTTATAATTCATTTAAATTCCTTTTCAAACGATAAAATAATAGTATCAAAACTTTTTTAGTTGTGCAAATGCTTCATCAAGCGCCTTTTTTCCGAATTTTCCAAAATCAACAATTAACATTGAAGATGAACCTATTTGCTTTATTTCATCAATTTTCCCCACACCGAATTTTGTATGGAAAACTCTATCTCCTGCATTAAAAAGTGCAAAGCTATTTTCATTTGTTCTTTTTAAAATTTGCTCAGAATTAGCTTCTTTACTATTATTTTCAGCCTCTTTTTGTTTTTTCTCTAATAACATTTTTTTTATTGGATTATTTTCAAAAAAATCCTTCATTTTTTCTTCTTCTTGTTGTTTACGAATCTGAGCATTTTGTTGATTGTTTTTGCTCTTAACAACAAAACTTGTATTATGCTGAACTCTTTTTTGAGGGGCTATAAAATCTTTGCCGAAAGATGTAGTTGCTTTAATACTTCCATCATGATTTTCTTCTAAGTGTCTTGTTTTTATTGAATCTACAGCTTTTTTAAATGTAGCATTTTGATTATATGAACTACTTGAATCAGAATATGACGATTCATTGTAATCAATTAAATCATTAGGTATTTCGGATATAAACCTGCTTGGATTATAATATTTATATTCCCCCCACATTTTACGTCGTTTAGCATAGCTTAAATAAAGATTTTTCTTTGCTCTTGTTATTCCAACGTACATAAGTCTTCTTTCTTCTTCCATTTCACTGGGAGCATCTAATGAACGATTATGGGGAAAAATTCCTTCTTCAAGTCCGCAAAGAAAAACAGTATCAAACTCAAGTCCTTTAGCACTATGAAGTGTCATAAGAGTCAATGCATTTGAATCATCTACATAAGTATCTATATCACTTACAAGAGAAACTTGAGATAAAAATTCACCTAAAACATCACTATCTTGTGCAGTAAATTCTTTTGCTACACTCAAAAACTCCTGAAGGTTATCAATTCTAGCTTCAGCTGTAACTTCGTCTTCATTATCTTTTATATCTTGTATATAACCTGATTTTTCAAGGACATAACCTATAAATGCAGGTAAATCCATTTTGTAAAATTGATTTTGAAAATCTAAAATTAAATTGTAAAATCCTGATAATTTAGTTTTATATGTAGGTGTAAATTCATTATATTCATCAATATCTTGTAAAATTTCCATAAATTTTAAACCTGATTTTTCAGAAATTTCTAGTAATTTATCAACAGTTCCAGAGCCTAAAGAGCGTTTGGGAACATTTATAATTCTCTTTAAACTTTGTGAATCACTAGGATTATATATTAATTTTAAATATGCAATAATATCTTTAATTTCTTTTCTGTCATAGAATTTTAACCCGCCAACAACTTTATATGGAACATTATTTGCCATACAAGCCTCTTCTATTGCTCTTGATTGTGAGTTTGTTCTGTATAAAACTGCCATATCAGAAAGTGATTCAGTCAAAGAAAGTCTTTTAACTTCTCTTACTAAATTTAATGCTTCATCTGCTTCATCATTAGCCTGATACAGGCTTAAATTATGACCTTTACCTAAATTAGAATATAAATTTTTGCTTATTCTTTGTTTATTATTACAAATTACAGCATTTGCAGCATCTAAAATTGTTTCAGCAGAACGATAATTTTGCTCTAATTTTATTAAATGTGTTTTTTTAAATGTTGCTTGTAAATTAAGAATAATTCTATAATCTGCCCCTCTCCAGCTGTATATAGATTGGTCAACATCACCAACTACACATAGACTTTTTTCAAAAGGAATTTCTTCTTCTTCTTTATTATTGGTGTATATTGCTTTTATTAACTTATATTGACAAATATTTGTATCTTGAAACTCATCAACTAATATATGCTTAAATCTATTAAAATATTTTTCTCTGACTATGTCAGATTGTTCTAATAGCTTAACGGCTAGGACAAGCATGTCATCAAAATCAAGTGCATTATTTGCGTGCAATTGTTTTTGGTATTCTAAAAAAATTTGTGCATATTTTTCAGTTCTGTAATCTCTAGCTCTAGTAGCATAAGAGTATGCATCTAACATTTTATTCTTAGAATTAGATATAATTGTTTTTAACAATTTTGGCTGATATATTTTTTCATCTAAAGAACAATTTTTTATTGCAGATTTTAAAATAGAATTAGAATCAGTATCATCATAAATCACAAATTTATTATCATAAGAAATTCCGTTTTCATCTTTATATTCAGAAATATCTGTTCTTAGAATTCTGCCTGAAATAGAATGGAAAGTACCAATCCACATTTTTTTGGCTTTTTCTTCACCTATCATCTTAGATAGTCTTTCAACCATTTCCTTTGCGGCTTTATTAGTAAAAGTAACAGCTAAAATTTCATAAGGTGAAACACCATTTTCAACCAAATTTGCAATTCTTGTCGTTAATACTTTTGTTTTTCCACAACCTGCACCTGCAAGTACAAGTATTGTACCTCTTTCTTGAAGTACTGCTTCTTGCTGCTCCCTATTTAATCCCTCTAAAATATTAGTCATAATTTATTACAAAAACTAAACTCTTTTAATATTATAAATTGAAAAATATTTTATTAAAAGTATTATTTATTTAATTTAACTGCGATTTCGTAAAATTATTAAGGCATCTTTTATTTTTCCAAAAATGTGGTATTATATTTTTATAAAAAAAATTGTACAGACAAATAGGGAAATATATGTCAGACGAGAATAAAAATGAACAACAAATTATGGTTCCGCTTGATGAAGATTTAGATACAGTAAAAGCAGGTGACCCTAATACTTTAGATGCACTAGCAATGGAATTAGCAACAATTCAACAATCAGCAAAAAAAGTTGCAATAATTGGAAGCAGAAATTTACCAATAACACATCAACAAATTATAGAAATTTTATCTTATGCACTTGTAATACAAGGTAATACAGTTATAACAAGCGGCGGTTCAAGTGGTACAAATGCCGCTGCTATTAGAGGAGCAATGAAAGCAAATCCTGATAAATTAAGAGTTATTTTACCGCAAACAATCGGACAACAACCCTCTGATGTACAAGACCAATTGATTGGTGTTCCTAATATTTTAGAGCATCCAGACCGCTCAATGATGACTTTAGCTGATGCAAGTAGAATATGTAACAGAGAAATTATTGATGAATGTCAACAATTAATTTGTTTCTTGTCGCATACATCAAATACTCTTCATAAAGCAATTCAGCATGCTGAAGATTCACATAAAGTTGTTACAGCATTTTATCTGGATTAATTTATTTTTTTTAAAATATCTTTTGCAGCAGCTTCTCCCATAGAGAAACAACTGATTTGAGTTCTAAATGCAGACTGTGATTTAAAATCGGCACTTAATATTCTCCCAACTGCATATAAATTATTATATTTATCTGAAATTAATGCATCGACTGGCAGGTAATAATTACGCTTTGTATAATTAAGCACATCTGTATTATTTTTATTTGTATGTATATCAATAGGATAATCACAAGAAAGAGCAATATTTTCAGGTTTTTCATCACTAAGAATATTATCTATTGTCATTGTTTCCTTACACTTAACTCTATATGATTCACGCTGTCCAAGCATATCAGAAATATGAGATATATAGGCATTTTTAAAGCCTTTGAGATATTTTTTACAGAATATCGATAATCTATAAATCCTTTCCCTTCCCTGTTTTAACGCTCTTGAATATACAAAAGGATCATTAATATCTTCATAATCTTCTAATATAATTCTAGGGCAGTTAAACGCAAGTGCATCAGGCATTTTAGGTATTGAAAATACCTGAAAATATGCAGTATCTTCATATTCAAGGACTCCATCATCAACAGCTTTTTTAAATATAGGAGCTAAAGCCCAGTTCCTGCTTGAATCCCAAGTGCAAGCTGTGGATAGATATATCTGGTTATCTGTATATTCAACTGTTGTAACATCTCTATTGGTATCAAATTTTAAAATCCAATCTGCAAATATCTTTATATCGATATTTGACATAATAAATCTTAAGCTGGGACTTTGAAAATTTTCTTCTTGTTTTTGAAAATCACAGTTTAAAAGTTTAAAAATTTTTCCAGAAGCAGTTGCGTCTATAATATAACTCGTATCGATATGTAATGATAATATCTTATGACTTATAACACATTCAAAATACTCTAAAGATTGGTTATAATATATAGTCAATGGCTCACAAGAGAATAATACATTACATTTCACATTTTCAAGCATTATGTCAAGCACTATTTTTAGTAATTCAGGGTTGAACCAAGCGTCATTATTGTCTAAATATGTGTGTCTCGCTGAATATTTGTCAGCAAAGACTTTTAAATCAGAGAAAAATTCGGTATTTATAGACTCTGAATTAACCTTCATAGAAGGAACAACAAGACCTTGAGTAATACTACCCCCAAGTACATCAGTTTTCTCAACGAGTAGTGTATTGAGTCCATGTTTTGAAGCAATATATGCAGCAGCAATACCTGATGTTCCACCACCAAAAATTACTAAATCATATTTCATTAAATTTTTCCTCATAAAAATTTTATTATAATTTTTTTTAATTGAAAAAAAATTTATAAAAGTTTATTTTTTAAATCTAATAGATATATAGTTATAATATTTTTCAAACAAAAAATATTATTAATATATATCGTAAAGTTATTTGAATTTTTAGAGAACAAAATATAATCAATGTATAATTATAAATATGGAAAGTTTTTCTTTTTTTGAAACAGAAGACAAATCAACAGGATTATATAGTAATGTAATTGGAGATATTTTTCATTCTAGAACCGGTGCTTTAAAAGAGGCAAATGAAAAATTTATTAATCCAATTTTTGAAAATTTAAAAAACAAAGAAAAAATAAAACTATTGGATATATGCACAGGTGTTGGATATAATTTAAAAGCTTTTATTAATAAGTTTATAAAAAAAGAAATGGAAATTGATTGTATTGATATAAATGATTCTTTTGTAAAAATTTCACCATTTTTAAATGATGGTATAGAAGACAAATCAATTAAAATTTTTATATTAAATGAAGTATTAAATAGCAATATAAGTTTAAATGATTTAAATTTTAAAATAAAAGAGTATTCTGATTTTGATATTGAGCATTTTTTTGACAAAGATATACTAAATTTGATGTCTTTTTTATTAAAATCGCCTTATGATTTGAACCAGGAACTTAAAAAAGACACCTTCTTACATAATATATATTATAATTATATATCGTCTAGTAATTATGAACCTAATTTATCTAAACTTTACTTAAATAAAACTATTAAATATCATTTTAATGATGCTAGGATTGTTCTTAAAAATATAAACACTACATATGATGTTATTTTTCTTGATGCATTTTCTCCTCAAAAAGATCCTACACTATGGACTATTGATTTTCTAAAACAAATCTATAAATTAATGAATGATAATTCTATTTTAATTTCTTACTCACGTTCTACTCCATTTAGAAGTGCATTAGTTGAATTAAATTTATTTGTTGGTAAAACAATTCTTGATAATGTTGATATAGGTACAATTGCTTCGAAAAATAAAAATTATATTTTATCTCCTCTATCCTCTTTCGATTTAGATTTAATTAATACACGAAGTGGTATTACCTATAAAGATTCTAATTTAAATTTAATTGCTTCTGATATTATAAAAAATAGAACTTTTGAGCAAGAAAATTCATGTAGAATTTCTCAAACTATGTTTTTAAAAAATTATTGATTATTTTATTACTATATTACTTTTAGATATAAATTTTTTCTAAATTATTTTATTGTTATATTTCTATTAGATATTAAATAATAACACCATAAATTTTTTAAATTAAAATTTATTTTATTTTTTTAAGAAAAAAATTATTATACAAATTTTTAATTTTTTGGCGGATAAAACGAATTAATTATATTTCTATTATATCCAAGGGAGGGAATAATGGAAAATTGTATTATTAGTCTTATGTTAGTCGAAGACCAAAAATTATTAAGAGTTGGTATAAAGTCCTTATTTGAAGAGAATAATGAGATAAATATTGTTGCTGAGGCTGAAAATGGCCGAGAGGCAATAGATAAAGCTATTCAGTACAAACCAAACGTAATAATGTTAGATATTTCACTACCTGATATGTCTGGTTTAAGTGTATTAAAAGCGCTAAATAACAAAGAATGTAGTTCTAAAACAATTATATTAACTTCACACAATTCTGCTGATGAAGTTATTAAGGCATTATCATTAGGTGTTTATGCTTATGTTTTAAAAGATGTAAATACTGACAGACTCATGAACATTGTCAAAACAGTTTATGATGGAGCTATGTGGCTTGACCCTAAAATTGTGCCAGTTTTAAGGGAAAAATCTGATAAAATAATTCCACAAAAACAAACTTCTAGAGCCATGTTCAGAAATTCTCATTCAAACCTAACTCAAAGAGAATTTGAAGTTTTAAAATTAGTTGTTGATGGTAAATCTAATTTAGAAATATCCAAAATTTTGTGTATTAGTGAGCATACAGCAAAAGCACATGTTTGTAATATTATTCAAAAGTTAGTTGTTGATGATAGAACTCAAGCTGCTGTTAAAGCTATAAAAGAAGGTATAGTGTAACTAATTAATTAATTATTTATTTAAAGTAACGAATTATTAAACTTATTTGTTATAATAACAAAAAAAATAATAATCTGACTTATAATAAATAAAAAAATCGGAGGTTATCTATGGAGACAGAAATAAAATCAATTCAAAAAAAAATTGAAATATCTGATTTACCAGAAGAAATTCCTGATTTTTCTTCTTCATATGAACCTAAAGATTCATTAATTAAAAAATGGATTATTAACTGGATTTTATCTGCTGTTTCCAAGAATAAAATAAAAGAAAATGACATAATGCCAAACAAAGCAGACTTGTCTAAATATCTAGGTGTAAGTGTTGGTACAGTACAAAATGCAATTAGATATGTTGAAGATGAGGGCTTATTAAAATCTAAACAAAAACTTGGAACTATGATTTCTAACGTAACTAATCCTTCAGTTAACTTGGTAAAATCTACGTCAAGACGTGATAAAGCAATAATTGCAATAAAAAAATATATAATTCAAAAAGACATTCAATTAAATAAAAATATTCCCTCAACTCGTAAAATGTCAGAAATACTTGGAATTTCTCAAAATACAACAAGACTTGCTTATGAATTTTTATGTAGAGAAGGTATTTTAGAATCAAAGCAGTCAAGAGGTAATGATTCAAACTGGTTATTAATAAAATATCCACAACTTGTTGCTCTTGAAAGCAGAACTAATGAAATTTTTAAAGCAGATACCTTAGTAGACAAACTTACTATTGAATTAAAAAATTATTTTGCAAATAGATATTCTATAGGTGATAAAATCCCTTCTCATGAGTTCTTAGCAACTGAATTAAAAGTTAGTATAAAAACGGTTCATGATTGTATTTCCAAATTATCAAATGAAGGAATTTTAATATCAAGAAGAGGCCGCTATGGCACAATTTTAGCTAAAAACCCATTAGAAACAGCTTATGAACCATTAAAAGAAAATTCTATTTTTTCAAAGGCTGAGGATGCTGCGTTTTATAGTTATCAAAAAGTTGAATCGCAAATTATTAATTTAATTTCAAAAGAATATAAAGTTGGAGATAAACTTCCATCAATGAAAGATTTATCAGAAAAATTTGATGTAAGCACAAACACTATTAGAAAATCATTGAACTCTCTTGCAAGTCAAGGATTTCTTACATTTTCAAGGGGTCGTTTTGGCGGAACATTTATTGTTGAAGCTCCTGTTAACTACGAAAAACAAACATACCAATGGTTATCTATTAATCCTAATTATATATAAATATATTTAATATTAATTGTTAAAAAAACAATTAACTTAATTAAATTTTACATATTTATAACTCAACACTAAATATAGTTTTTTAATATAGTACAGTTAGTCAGAATGAAAAAGTGTTAACATAATGTTAAAATAAATATATAATTAAGCTATATATTTTGTGTTTGAAATAAAAAATTTACGGAGGGTTCTATGTCTAATACTGCAGCAGATTTAAAACAAAATTCATCTTCCATTACTTCAAAATTTACAGAAGAATTTGAGAAATATCTCAAAATGCAATCATTAAAAACAACATTCAATGGTTGTGATATTGAAACATTTAGTTGGTATAAAAAAATGTTAGGTATTGGATGTTAGTTATTTGATGTTTATAATCAAAAGAGGCTCAATTGAGCCTCTTTCGATTATGAAGACTTATGCAGAATTTTTTGTTAAACTTATGTATATGCTGAAGTCTTTCATATTTTCCTGTTTATTAATTATATTTTATTTTATTTTTTTAACTCCAGCAATCGCTGAAGAAGAAACTCTTATTTTATTTGACGCAAGTACATCAATGATGTATGAAATTAATAATGAACCCAAGTATATTATTGTAATTAACTCAATAAAGGAGGTTTTATCAAAGTCTAATTCTTCAATGAAAATAGGAATGCGAATAATTGGACTTTCATTAAATCAAAATTCCATTAGTTATGTCTTATCTCCCAAAAAAATGTGTCAAGCAACGCAATTAATAAATCCTATAAAACTAAATAATGTTGATAATATTATTAAAAATTTAGAAAATATATTCCCTCTAGGTTTATCGCCAATTACCTACAGTCTTAAAACAGCAATTCAATATGACTTTTCGGATTCAGCGAACCCAAAGCATATTATACTTATAACTGATGGAGAAGAAGGTTGCGGAGAAAATCCTTGTAAGTATATAAAAGAAATAACATCTTACAGAAAAGATATCAAAATCGATGTTATTATAATAGGTGAAATTGAAGATGAAGCCCAAACTCAACTTAATTGTTTATCACAGCATACAAATGGTAAAATTATAGAAATAGATAATGCGCAAGAATTAAATTCAGCTTTTTATTCAATTGTTTATAACTATGGACATAGTTACAATTTTACTAATAATATTCAACAAAAAAATAATATTATTAAATATAAAAGTTATATGTTCGAAACTTATAAATAGTGACTATTGTCAAATTTTTTGATAAACTTTTAATAACCCAATAAAGGATTATAAATTGTTTAACAAATTTTTTTTATTTTTACTTTTATTTCTATCATTTTATATTATACAATTAAAGGCTTCATCATATGATAATTATGATGGTAAATATACTTATTCAAAGTATACAGGAGAAAATGCAAATATTAATAATTTGAATTTAAATAAAGATGAAGAAATTTTAATAATATTAGATTTTTCTTCATCTATGCAAAAAAAATTAAATGACCAACCTAGAATTAATTATGCTGTAAATGCATTAAGAAATGTTATTGATAAACTACCAGATGATACAAAAATCGGGTTAAGAATATTTGGTCCTGATGAAAAATCATTAACAATGTATCGTTCAGGCACAGGAATTAACACAAATAGAGATTGTAGAGCATCTAAACTTGAAGTTCCTATTGCTTCTAATAATAAATCAAACATTAAAAACAGACTTTCAGGTTATTATAGACCGTTTGGAGAATCACCTATCGGTTATTCATTAAGACAAGCAATAAATAACGATTTTTTATTAACTGAATCTCTTAAGCACATTGTATTAATAACTGACGGAAAAGAAGGATGTGGAGATGATCCTTGCAGTTACATTAGAGAACTAATGACTACTCGTGATGATATTAAAATTGACGTAATAGGTATATCTACAGATGAAAATGCATATTCTCAGCTTTCTTGTTTAGCAAGCACAACTAAAGGTAAATATTTTATTGTAAGAAACATAGATGACCTTTATCTCTCAATTGAAACGGCGGTAACTTCAGTTTCTCCACTTGATATACAAGAAAAAATTTCAAATTATTCAAAACAAAATATAAATACTTCTCAATATCCTAATTTTAATAATAATCAAAATATTATGCAAAAAGACAGTATAGATAACAAATCAAAAAACAAAAATATTATAAAATATTCAAATTATGCTTTTGAATTTGATATATAAAATCTCTTAAAGGATAATGACAGTGAATGTATTTTTTGATAGTATAATACAAAGGGTGGATAATGAATAAAAATACATTTATATATACATTTGTAATTATATTTCTGTTTTGTAATATATGTTCTGCTGAACCTAATTTTACATATTCGACGCCAAATAATTATAAGTTTAAAACTGGTGAAAATTTAAAAAATAATGCAGGAGAAAAAATTCTTTTTATCGTTGATTTTTCGAACAGCATGAATGAAAGACTTGGTAATAAAACAAAAATAGACATTGCATTATCAACAATGAAAGAAATTTTACAAATGATTCCACCACAAACATATGTTGGAATGAGAGTATATGGCCATAAAACAGGATTTACACCCAAACAAAGCTGTACAGCATCACAGCTTGTTTCTCCGATACAACAAAATAATGCAATCAACATCTATTCAAGGCTCAGCTCTATCAATGCAGTTGGCTGGACACCTATTACATATTCATTAAAGCAAGCTGCTTTCTTTGACTTTGCTGATAGAACATCAAAAAAAAGAATAATATTAATAAGTGATGGTGGTGAGAATTGTGATGAAAGTCCTTGTGATTTTATTATTGAACTTATGAAAACTAGAGATGATATTAGTATAGATGTAATAGCACTTGCTATAGGTGATCAAGATGCAAATAATCAATTAAAATGCGTAGCTTTAGTTACATCAGGGAAATTCTACAATGCTAATACAGCAGCAGAATTAAAAAATAGTTTACAGGATTCACTTAATTTACAAAAAGAAGTTCAAGGTTTAATTATTCAAAAAGAAGAATAGTGAGTATTTATGATAAATAAGTTAAAAAATAACATTATACTTTATATTAATATTTTTATAATTTTATTATTATTTATATTATTAATTAAAATACAAGAATTTTCTGTTCTAAACTTGCATGATTTGCAAATGCCTTTTAACTTCTTAAAAATAAAATCAGCAGGAAGACTTCCAGGAGATTTTATTGCATATTTTATAAATAACTTTATTCCTGCATCTCTCAATATTCATCCTAATGATGCAAGAAAATCTGTATCTGCAGTATTAATCGCTATACCTTTTATTCTTACTTCAATTGCTTTAACAAATGCTTTCTTTTTAAATGATAATAAAAAAATTTTTTTACTTAAAAGATTTGAATGTATTTTTATTCTGCCTTTTTCTTTCTTTATATTGAAGCTTCCCATTTGTTATATATTTTACAATGTTAATTATCCTTACATTTTTTCAATAATTGATCAACATATAAATTATACAGAATATTTACTTGGAATTCTTCCTTTTTTTATCTTTTTATCAATTTTATTTAAGTTATATTTTGATAATATCAAACTAAGCAAAATACAGAAAATTTTTTATTCATTTATATTTTTTATAGTCCCATTTTGGAACGAATTTTTTCTATTAAGTGGAATTATTATACTAATTTTTATGTATATTTTTTTTCAAGAAAGAACAAAGAATGTTTTTAATAATAATTTATTTTTATACATTTCTTTTATTATTGGATTCTGTTCATTCTTTATATTCTCTGATTATTTATCAGGTAATACAATCGCAACATATGATTATAATTTTATAGTTTTTCTAAAAAAGATTCCGCCTAACATATATATATTTACTAAAAATTTTGTTATTCTAATGATATTACAAAAATGGTATTTTTATGTATTATTATTTATATTTTCATTTCTAGCTATAAAACAAGATAAAGCAAATTACAAAATTTTAATATTTATTTATATAGTAATAATATCTTCAATGATTACAATATATTCAACTATTTTTATGATCGATATTTATTATTCAATTAGATTCTTATTTTTTAACTCACATTATAGTATTATTTTTTCTTGTATATTAGTATATACTATATTAATTTTACTAGGTATTATATCAGATAATAAAAATAAAAAAATTTTCTTTATTACATTTACTATAATTAATATTTTATTTTCAATATTTTCAATAATTAATTATAATTCTTTTATAAAATATATAAAACAAATTAAAGTTTATTCATACAACATCGAAAAAATTTATATAAAATCAATATTAAATGATGAAATACCAAAATTTCCAATTGAATATGCACGAATTCCAACTACTCTTTTCTTTCCATATATGAATTTTGATGATAATGAAGCAAAAAACTATATAGGAAAAGTGTATGATTATGAAAATTTTTATAAATGTTTTTTAACAGACTACTATGAATTAAATAATGAGAAAGGGTATATGTTTATCGATTGTGAAACTGAAAAAGGTAGTAATTCTATTTGTCTTGAAACTGATGAAGATGATTATATATTATATGGCAAATATCCATTTACAAATTTAAAAAATATTTATATCGAAGGAATAAAAAGTGATAAATAATTATGCAATAATTCTTGCATCAGGAAGTGGAGAAAGAGCAGGATTAAATATTCCAAAACAATTTGCAGTTATAGAAGAAAAAACTATACTAGAGCATACAATTGAAGTATTTGAAAAAAATAACCTAATTAATGGCATAATTTTAGTTTCAAATCCACTATATATTGATAAAGTTAAAGATATACTTTTAAAAAATAATTATTCGAAAGTCTTAAAAGTACTTCCAGGAGGAAAGACCAGACAACAAAGTTCTTATATAGGTATTTCTGCAATTAAAGATTTTAATTCAAATGTTTTAATACACGATGCTGTAAGACCATTTATCAATGATAAAATAATTTCCGAATGTATTTATGCGCTTAATGAATATAAAGCCGTTAATGTAGCAATAGAGTCATCTGATACAATAATTGAAATTGACAATAATAATATCATCAAAAATACATTAAATAGAAAATTTTTAAGAAGATGTCAAACTCCTCAATGTTTTAAACTTGATATTATAAAAAGAGCACATGAGCTTGCAATAAAAGATAATCTTATTGAAAATACTGATGATTGCAGCTTAGTTTTAAAATATAATCTGGCAGATATTTTTGTAATAAGTGGCAGTAATAACAACATTAAAATTACATATCCTATTGACTTAGAAATAGCAAATCTAATATATAAGGAACAAAAAAAAGAGAGTACATAATATACTCTCTTTTTTAAATAATTCAATTATTATTACTTATATAATGGAGCTAATTTAGCTTCTTGTTGAGGAATTTTTCCTTCTTCAATAGGTAAATAAACCCTATAATCAATTACCGGAAAACAATTGTCTATTGATTCAATTTTCTTTAATTCTTCATCATTGATATTTCCTGATTCTATCATATCTGCAATTAAAGAGAATCTTTCAACGTGTTCATTGAATCTATCTGTAGCATAATCTTTCGCCTGCCAAGTTGTAATCAAGAACGGCCAATCTGAACTTTGAAGTAATAGATTCTCTCTTGCAAGTTGATTTAATGCTCTATGAAGAAGTTTATTTTCAGGAATTTTTTCATATTTAGAAACAATATCAATAATTCTCTTTTCACAAGCATGAATAATAGGCCACATCCATTCAGTTAAATGATTTAACCACACGTAGAAATGACCACCTTGTCCCCAAGAGCTTTCAGGTATTTGAATTGTATCAACAGGTGGATGTTTTTCTAAATATTCACCTGCAGTACATCTTTCAATTTCAGGAATAAAATTATTTAATTTTCTAATAACCTGTTTTATAAATTCAACACCTTCAAACCACCAGTGACCATACAGCTCAGTATCAAAAGAAACCATTAGAAGCCCTTCTTTTCCTGTTGATTTTTTATAATCATTTAATAGGTGATATAAAAGTGTAGTATAATGATCTGAATTAGAGTTTACTTGATTCATTGCTAAAACAGGGTCATACAACATTTTATCACCCAAGTCAGTTGTTGGCGAAGTAATTCTCCAATAGTTCATACCAGATTTATCATCTTTTTTATGGAATTCACGATATAAACCATCACCTGGATATCCATCAGCAGCTGACCATACTTGGAACCCAGCTCTGTCATTCCTACCCATAACTGCGACTTGTGCATCTGGGAGCCAATATGCAGAATATGTATCGTAGCCAGTGGCTTCTCTTTCTGGAAGCGGAATATATTCAATGTTACCGTATATTCCGACTACTCTTCTATTCCCAACAGAATTACCACCTTCAATAACGTGAGATTCAGTAAAGAAATATTCAATATCATTATTTTGAAGAGTAACTTCAATAGCAGGTCTCCATTTCTTTTGACCATCTTTTCCTATATATTCATAACCTTGTCTATATGCACATTCAGGAAGCCAGCAGCCTTTTGCTTTCTTTCCGAACAATCTTTTTGTTGTATCTGAACCAACTTTAAATTGTGCATTTAAATTTGAATCTGTTGCAAGCAAAGGTGAAAATCCGTGGGTTGCTCCTGATGTTGTTATTTCTATACAACCTAAATCTTGGTATTTCTTAAATGCCCCAATTAAATCTTTATTATACTTATTAACAAATGAATCTTTTATATGATTGAACCAATCAAAATAATATTTTGCTAAATATTTTAAATGTTGAGAATGTTCAACTTTTGGATCAGGATATCTTTCTAAATCTTTTGCAACTGAATTTATTCTCGAATCTAAATATTCAATAAACCCATTTTTCAAATGTTCGTCATTTAATTGTTCTGCTAATATAGGTGTAATACCAACAGTCAATTTTGCTTTTATTCCTTCTTCTTCATATAATTCAGATATTGCATTAAGCAATGGAACATAAGTTTCAGACATACATTCATACAAATTTTCTTCACCAAAAGGCCACATTCCAGCCATTCTGTAATATGGAAGGTGAGAATGTAACATAAATACAAATGATCCTACAGTCATAATAAACCTCCAATTTTTTATTTATTGTATTTATAACACAATTTTTTAGAAAATATAACCCTAAAGAACTAATTCTTGAGTATTGTTTACAAAACTTTGAAAAAAAAATTTATTATCAATTTTATTTTTTTTTGAATTTTAAAATAAAAAAGGAAATTTAATTATGAAAGTATCATACAGTAATAATATTATAAATTCTTATTTAAGTAATACAAATAAATCCCCAAAGTTCAATAATACTTTAAATAAAGATGTATTTGTAAAAAGTTGTTCTTTTAAAGGAAATAAATGTGATGTAAATAATATAGACGAGAAAAGCTTTTCTGAATTTGAAAAATGGTGTAATAATACTAATTTTTTAGAACAAGTAGAAGAAATAGTAGAAAGAACAGGGAGAATACTTGGTTCCGGGTTTGAAGGTGAAACATATGAAATTCCAAATAATGACAATTGGGTTATAAAAAAATACAAAAGAGGTAATTTCTTCCAAATTCCGAATGAAAAGCCTAAAATTGTAGAAGTTAAAGATATATCACCTGAATTAAATATTGGGCAAACTATAGCAAGAGTTGAAATACCTCATGGAAATAGATTTTCTTATGTATATTACATATTAAAGAAACAAACAGGAAAATCTTGTGGTATACCATTTGAATTTGCAGACCAAATTACACCAAACTTTGTAAATGAGCATATTAAATATCTTCAAGCCATATCTAATTGTCCTGATTCAACCTTTGAAAAATGTATACAAGATACAGCTTATATAACAAAACAAGGTTATGAAATTGATTGTTGCAATCCATATAATTTAATGTTTAATACTGACAAACAGAGAATTAATTTTGTTGATATAAATGACAAACTAAAGGGAAATAATACGCAATTTGGTAATGTATTATTTGCTCTGTTAGACGGACATTTTGGAATTAATTTTGCAGAATCAGACTATTCTGAAGAATTACAAAATAAATCTCAAGAATTATCAGATAAAATTATTCAAAAATTTATTAAAGCAATGGACAAAGCCGGAACAAAATTCACAAATGGAACATATTTTGACAAACTAGTTCAATCTAGCTTATTAGATAATACACTAGCTGCCAATTCAATTGATGAAAAATACAAAGCTTTAAAAGCAAAAGGATTAATGTAGTTATATAATACTTGAAAAAAATAATAAATATGTAATAATAAAAAAGCACATTGAAAATTAAATAAATGGGGACGTTTTGGATTTGACGGGTGGATTGGTGTAATCAGGCTGCGGGTCTCAGTGCTGTTCTGAGTTATCAACAAGCAAACTAAAATAAACGCTAATAACGTAATTAAAGCTGATTTTTCAAGAGCACAAGCTCTTGCTGCGTAAGGCGCAGTTCAGCCGTTATATTAGACCAACTTGCCGTTTAATATAGCGCAAACATGCAAGTTGCAGCCCTATTATGATGGTAGTAGGGTTAAGTTATACCATCAAACTGCGTAACAGTTAAAACTGCTTTGATAAAATTATAGGAGTGGTTCGTTGCCGTAGTTTTATCGAGATTAACAGGCCTACGCTCGTAGATGCAGGTTTATATCCCATTCCGGACGAGAGTTCGAATCTCTCCGTCTCCACCATATAAAGAGAGTTTAGAGACTCTCTTTTTTAATGCGTTTGCAAGACTACGTCTCAGCTCATGTTTTTAATAAATCTTCGAAAAAAAGAAAAAGAATTATTTTTAACACCTGATGGGGAGTGAAATCACTTCCCTTTTTTTATATTGCATAATGCATTGAAATAAATTTCGCCGTTATTTACTCCACTTGGTCCAGAAAAAACATTGTAAGAATTTTTTGTATCTTGAATCATATTACCATTAATATCAAAAGATTTTATATGTAATAATGCAAGTACATCTGAATCACCTCCTGCATCATATTTTACTAATTCATATAGTACGTAGTTATCATTGATTGTTCCCAAGTTATTATCTTCAGATGTATATATTTTAAACCAAGCAGATGTTGAGTATTTTTCTTTAACAACAGAATTTTTATCTATAAAAATATTATTACTTAATTGTACCCAATTTTCTTTAGAAATCTTTTCTTCCTTAGCTTTCATAATGTTTACAATAGTAAATAATAAAAACAAAACAATAAAAAATACTAAACTTATTTTTTTCATAGCAAAAGTTATTATATCATATTTTTATGAAATTGCTTTAATCAAAGATGGTATGATAAATACTGTTTTCAAGAGATATCCCTCGCTAACATTCATACGACTAGTATGGGTTAGCAAGGGATAATAATATTATAACAAATTTTTATATTAAATTCAACTGATGTAATATAATAAAATTGTTTATTTACAAATGATATCCTCGACTTGTAACGTACTACTAGCACGTCCAGTATCGAGGATATCATAAGTTATAATACAAATTACTACAGAAAAGTAGTATCTATATTATCACCAATTATATTATGACAGATTTTATTTATAACTTCAAGATTATATTATAATTGCATATCCTTTGTTATGGTTAGTTAGATTTGTTCAAATGATAACTTTGTACTGCAAACACTTGATGTTAGAATAATTCAGAGTAATACTGTAAATATAAATAAGTTAAAATGGAGAAACTCCGGATAGTATTTCGTGTCTTGATTTATCCAAATTTTAAATTTAAATTTACTCTTAATTAAAATATAATTTTTAGATTTAAAAGTTTAAGCTATTATACATATAAAAATTTTTTAATTTTATATAAAACTTGGGCAGTACTGGACTCGAACCAGCGACCCCCACAATGTCAATGTGATGCGCTACCAACTGCGCTAACCGCCCAAATATTTTATAAAAAACTCCTCAGGTGGGACTCGAACCTACAACCCTTCGGTTAACAGCCGAATGCTCTGCCATTGAGCTACTGAGGAATATCTTTTCTTATACTAACATTTAAATTTTTATTGTAAATACTTTTTTATTTTTTTATTTCAATGTACATTGTAATTATTATAAAATGACAATATAATTAATATTATGTATGGAGAAATGTTATATGTTATTAGGTGTTAATATTGATCATGTTGCTACACTGAGAAATGCAAGAGGAGAACTTGAACCTTCTGTTTTGGAGGCGGCAAAAATATGTGTGAATGCTGGAGTCCATGGAATTACGGCTCATTTACGTGAAGATAGACGACACATAACAGATTATGATGTATTCTCTCTTCGCAATGATGTTAATTGTAGACTTAATTTAGAAATGGCTGCAACTTATGAAATGAAAAAAATTGCTCTAGAGCTTATGCCTGATGCCTGTTGTATTGTTCCGGAAAAAAGAGAAGAAGTTACAACTGAAGGCGGACTTGATGTATATTCTCAAAAAGGTAAAATTACTGAATTTGTTAAACCCTTAATTGATGCTGGTATTAAGGTAAGTTTATTTATTAATCCTGAAAGAGAACAAGTCAGTGCTGCTTCTGAAACAGGTGTAGAATTTATTGAACTTCATACTGGGGCTTTTTCCAGAGCCTTTGGTACAAAAAATGAAGAACCTGAATTCATTAAATTAAGACAAGCTACTTCTCTAGCACATTTACTTGGATTAAAGGTAAATGCAGGACATGGGCTGAATTATAAAAATGTTCATAAAATGCATGAAATTGATGGTATTGTAGAACTAAATATTGGTCATAGTATAATTTCTCGTGCAGTTTTTGTAGGGTTAGATACTGCCGTTAGAGAAATGATATCTTTAATTTACAAAAATTAATATATCTTTTCAAAAAAGTCAAAAATATTACTTTATATGTTTTAATAATATATCTAATAGAAAAGTGGGGTAAATATGTCAGAAATATTTAGTAATATGCCGGCTGTTAATAATTTATATACACAGGCAAAAAATATTGTTGATGAGCCTTCAGCTAAAATTACTGTTAAATCAGCCATTCCAGCATCCAATCCAATAGAAAATAAAAATGATAATAAAGACTCTGTTGAAATTACTACACAAAAAAAAGAAAAGAAAGGTCCAATAAAAACTATCAAAGGTTTTATTGCTAATATTAAAAAATTCTTTTCAACAACAAGTGAGTATATAAAAGGTACCTTTAAAGGTATTACTTCTGGTGCAGTTGCCGGTTCATTAGTTTATACAGGTGGTGCTATAGTTAATTCTTACAAAACAAAAGCTGCTCAAAAAGCTGGAAAAGAATTAACAAAGAAAATTCCAAATAAAATTCTTGCTGGTGTTGTAGCTGCAATAGCGCTTGCTGCTAATATTTGGACCGCTTCTTTAAATGCAACTGAAAAACAATCAGAAATTGATCATAGATGGACCGGTCATAAAAATTAATTAATTAATTAATTAAACTAATTTAAAACAGGCTTCTATAAATAGCCTGTTTTATTTTTTGTATATTATGTTATAATTTTTCTTGTATTTAGATGTTTAATCGGAGGTATTATGAATAGAATTGAAAGATTTAAAAATGATTTAGCAGAAAAAAGAGCAATTAAAATTATTGCTGGTATTGATAATTTTAATTCAGAATCTGTAAAAAATGTTGTTAGTGCTGCAGAAATGGGTGGTGCTAGTGCTGTTGATATTTGTTATGATAAAGATATCATTTCTATGGTTAAAGATATGACATCTCTTCCAATTTTTGTATCTTCAATTGTTCCGGCTGAGCTTGCTAATGCTGTAGAATTAGGTGCTGATGCTATTGAAGTTGGTAATTTCGATGCGTTGTATAAAAAAGGTACAAGAGTTACTGCTAATGAAGTTCTTGATATTGTAAGAGAAACTTTAAGTCTTTTAAATGGTAAAGAAATATTCATTTGTGTTACTGTTCCAGGTCATATTGATATATCAGAACAAGTTTCTTTAGCTATGAAATTAGAGGAAATGGGTATTGATTTAATTCAAACAGAAGGTGCTGCTACAGTTACTCCTTCTAAAGCAGGTGCAAGAGGTTTATTACAAACAGCAGAAGTTTCTATTTCTAATACAATTGAGCTTGTTAGAAATGTTTCAATTCCTGTAATGACTGCTTCAGGAATTACGACTACAACTGCTCCTTTAGCATTTGCATCTGGTGCTAGCGCTGTTGGTGTTGGTTCTTGTGTAAATAAATTGAATTCTACAATTGCTATGGTTGCTGTTGTTAGATCTCTTGTTGAATCTGTTTCAAGATCCGTTAGCAGACAATTATCTAATGTTTAATATTTATTTTATGAGGGGTTTTATACCCCTCATTTTTTAGGGAGTTTTTCTTGCCTTCTTTTAATGTTGATAATTATAAATTCAAATTACTTTCTTTTGATGAGCTTGTTATTAATCTTGATAGACTTTCTCGTTTTAAGCCACCTGAAGATTCTTATAATAGAGTTTTTTATTCAATTTTATCTAAGTGTTTAATTTCTCCTAATTATTCTAAATCCCAATTAGAAGAGCTTCCTGTTAGCATTATTTCAAGTTTAGTTAAGTTAATCTGGAATAAATCAGTAATGAATTTATTCCCAAGTTATGAAAATAATTTTCAAGTAAATAAAGCTTTAAAATATTTATCTACTTTACCATTTAAAAACATTGATTCAAATACTAAAGTATTATTAAATACAAAACTGTTTATTTCTCCTGTTCTTGAGCATATAAGTTATGATACTGCTCCTCTAAATCTTAAATTTTTAATAAAGGTAAATTCTTCTTATAATTTTGATAAGCCTTTTTACAAAAATGATATTGATTCTTTTAGAAGAAAATATTCTTTAAAATTTCCGATTAAAAAAGTTTTGATTGTCGAAGGGATAACAGAAGAAAATTTAATACCTGTTTTTGCAAATAAGTTAGGATTTAATTTTGATAAAGAAGGTATTTTTGTTTTAGGTGCCGGTGGTAAAAGTAAAAGTCCTGATTTATATCTTAAATTGAAGGATAAACTTAATATACCAATTATTTTATTGTTCGATTCTGATGCAAAATCAATATGTTTATCTTTAAATAATTTAATTTTGAAAAAAGATAAAATAATTTTAATTAAAAATGGAGAATTTGAAGATATTCTTTCTTTAAATCTGATAAAACGAGCTTTAAATTCTGAGTACGAAACTTGTTTGCCTATTATTAAAGATGATTTGCATATTTTTAATAAAATGTGTGATAATCTTGAATATTTTTATAGAACAAGAAATATTGGTGAGTTTAAAAAATCAAAGTTTTCCAAGATTATTGCTAAAAATATAAAATATCCTACTGATATTACAAATGATGTAAAAGAAATTATTTATGCATTGATTGACAAAAAAAAAGGAGATTTTTTATAATCTCCTTTTTTTATAATTATAATTTATTTTCGTTCAGCACCTTCGGCTAAAATTCCAGCATGTTTTATAAAATCTTCCGGTGTGATATATTCTTTTACAAAGTTAAGTAAGTCTTTTGTTTGTTTTAGGTTTAATTCAGGATTATCATAATTGCTGAAATACAAATTAGTTAAACCTTCTTCAACATCTTCTTTTGGTAATTTTTGAATAGCATCTCTTGATTTTCCGGAAAGTATTTGTGTTGTTATGAATTCTGCATTAGTTTTAGCATTTTTACTACATCCGTATGCACTGCATAAGTCTTTGAAATTTTCCCCTTTTGATAACATTGTGCTTAGTGTTGATCTTCTAAATAAACCTTGTTTTCTAAACATATCTGAATTTAAAAAGGAGTTATTTTGGTAGCCAAATGTATCTGCTGACTCTCTTCCTAAACTATTTAATCTTGCAAATCCAAAAGATGGTGTAGATTTTGTAGTATTATTAATACTTTTTACATTTTGAACACTTGGTGAAATTTTTGTTATCATTTTAAACTCCTAACTTTTAACTGTTTATATAAAAATCATAAAAATATTTTTTGTTATTTTATAATTTTTTATTAAAATGTCTTTTTCCAGTTGTAAAATCATCAACAATATCTCCGTTTCCATAAAGTTTATATTTATATATAGTTAATCCTTCAAGTCCCACGGGACCTCTTGCGTGAGTTTTATTTGTTGATATTCCTACTTCTGCACCAAAACCATATCTAAATCCGTCAGCAAATCTTGTTGATATATTTTTATATACACCTGCAGAATCAACATATTTCATAAATTTTTCTGCATTCGCTTCATTTTCTGTTATTATAGCATCAGTATGTCCTGAACCATATTTGTTTATATGTTCTATCGCTTCTTCTATTGTATTGACTTCTTTTATTGATACAATTTTATCTCCATATTCTGTTGACCAATCCTTTTCTATTGTCTCTTCAAAATTTGGAGTAATTTTTAATAAGTTTTTATCAACCTTTATTTTTACTCTATTTTTTAGTAATTCATCAGTTAGTTTTTTGTATATATTTTTAATTGCATTCCTATGAATCAAAATCGTTTCTACAGAATTACAAGCACTTGGATATTGACATTTTGCATCTATACAAACTTTTATTGCCTTATTTATATCTGCTGTTTCATCTATATAAATGTGGCATATTCCTTCATCATGTCCTAATACTGGTATCTTTGTATTTGATTTTATATATTTTACAAGAGACTTTGAACCTCTTGGTATTATTAAATCAATATACTCATCAAGTTCAAGAAGTTCTTTTATATCTTCTCTTGAATATACTAAGTTAATCATATCTATAGGGAAATCCTTTATATTATATAGTGCATTTTTTATTATTTCAAAAATTGTTTTATTTGTTTGGTTTGCTTCTTTTCCGCCTTTTAGGATTACTGCGTTAGATGATTTAATTGCCAAGGCTGATATTTGAGAAATAACATCCGGTCTCGCTTCGAAAATGACACTAATTAATCCAATAGGGCAGCTTACTTTTTTTAATGTAATTCCATCAGCTATTTCTTTTTTCCAAATTATTTTATTAACAGGGTCTTCAAGTTTTACAATATCCCTTACACCTTGTATCATATCTCTTAGTTTATTGTCATCTAATTTTAATCTGTTATAGGTAGATTCTGTTATTTCTCTTTGTTCGACTAATTCTTTAGCAGATTTCAAATCTAATTTATTTGCTTCAATAATTTTTTCTTTATTATTTTCAAGAGTTTCAGCTATTTTTTCTAATGCTTCATTTTTTGTTGTTTCACTTAGTTGAAGAGCTTTTATTGATGCCTCTTTTGCAGATTTTACAATTTTGATAATTTCTGACATTTTTTCTCCTATAATAGTGCAATATTATCTTTTGTAATGATTGCATCATAATTTTTATGTCCTAGTATTTCATATATATTATCAGAGTGTATTCCTATTATTTTTTTGCAATCAGATGAGTCATAATTTATAATTCCTCTTGCAAATTCATTATTTTTTTCATCAAGTATAGAAATAACATCTCCTCTTGAAAAAATACCTTTAACTTTTGTAACTCCAATTGCCAGCAAACTTTTATTTTCTTTTGTCACCGCTTTTTTTGCACCATCATTTACTATAATTTGCCCCGTTATATTGGTAGCAAAAGCTATCCACCTTCTTTTTTGAGAAAGCTGTTCTGCCGGGTAAAAGATTGTCCCCATTTTTTCTCCTGAAAATAATCTTTTTATCACTTGTGGTGATTTACCATTTACTATAGTTACAAAACCTCCTGAATGAGTTACTACTTTTGCGGCCTCAAGCTTTGTTTTCATCCCGCCTCTTCCGCCTTTTGATGCTGAATGTGCATAATTTTCTATTTCTTGAGTTACTTCTTTTACTTCTGAAATAAGTTTTGCATTAGGATTTTCCTTCGGATTATCATCAAATAATCCATCTATATCAGAAAGAATTACCAATAAATCCGCATCTAACTTACTTGCAACAAGTGCCGATAATTTATCATTATCTGAAAAACTAACTCCATATAATGGATTCCCTGTTTCTGCAAGCTCCGTTACTGAAACTGTATCATTTTGATTAATTACCGGTATTACTTTTAATTCCAAAAGGGTGTTAAGTACGTTACTTAAGCTTAAATATCTTACTCTGTTTGAAAAATCATCTTCTGTCAATAAAATTTGTGCTGTATTAATTGAATATTTGTTAAAACCATCTTCGTATATGCTCATTAACTGGCATTGTCCTACTGCGGCACAAGCTTGTTTTATTGATAAACTGTCGCTTGAATCTACATTTAATCTCTTAGAGCCAAGTCCTACAGCTCCTGAGGTTATTATTATTATCTCTTTCCCCTTTTTATGTAATTTTGATATATCCTCAATAAAAGAATATATTCTTGAAAGAGATATCTCTTTATCTTCATTTCTTAATACATTTGTTCCGAATTTAAATACAATTCTTTTTACTTTATTTATATTCATAGTGAAATTATTATAACACAAAGCTATTCACTATAATATGAGATTACATTTTTTGTATTTAATTTTAAATTTTTCTTCATTTCATCAAAAAGCTTTCTTGCATTATTGTCAAATGTAATATTTCCATCTTCATCAACATTTCTTTTTATTGTTGAAATCATTTCATAAGGAAGATTAGCATATTTGCCTTGTTTTATCGCTTTCATTGCTTTTGAAAAATCTTTTTGTGTTCCTAAATCTGACCATGTTTCTTTATCTGAAATAATATGAAGGGTCATTTTTAAATTGTTACCTTCTTCATCGGTTATTTCGCCTGCTTGCAAAGATTTTAGAGCTTTTGCAATTATCATAGATGAAAAGTCATATCCCTTATCCGCGTGCAGGAAATAATCAGGATTTTCAATATATTTTTCTCTTATCCATTCAAGCACATAAGGAGATATAATATATGGTCCAACAGCTGATAGACATTTATCCTCACCAAGTTCATCAACTATGCAGCTGTTTATATAATAATCATCTTGTGGTTTTTCTGTAAATTCTTTAATTTCTCCGTTTTTAAGTGAATCAATTTTTACTATGCTTAATGATTTTGTTTGTGATTTGTCTGTCGGTATTGTTGTTATTGTAAATGCAGAATTATTTTCCTCATGTGTTTTCATTAATCTAGAAACATCTACATCTGAAAAATTATCTCCCCAGCTAAATACAACAGGTTTTTTTGTTGACAGTTGATTTGTTCTTAGTGCTTCTAAAAATGCGTATGCACTGCCTTTTGCAGGTTCAACTCTAACTAAATCAAACATTTTATCAAGTTTTCCTGTTTTTGCAAAATTTGTTATTACTGATTGAACCAATGACATTTTTTTACCGTTAAGTTCTGCAGGTATTATTGATGCAGGTTTTGTAACTCCTCCTTGAAGTGTTGTTATATCTCTATATCTTGTTCCATCTCCATCACTAGGTATGAAAAAATTATAGTCTTCTTTTACTCCATTATTTTGGTCTTGATATAGTTCGGTAATTTTGGAATGCATTCCTTCCATCCAGTATCGAATATATTCTTCTTGCATTTTATAGTCTATTCTGCCATTTTCTTGTCTTATACTGCCATATAATCGTCCTTTAAAGCTTGGTGTTCGCTCACCCTTCTTTTTTATTCCTATATACATAGTGTCTGATTTTATTTCACTTTCTGGTGTTATTAACATTTTTAGGTTCTTATATTCGGGAAGTTTTGACTCAACTATAAATTTTGATCCTACTTTTTCAGTTGAAAGATTTCTTGTTAATATGAAATAATCACCAGCATTACCACCCATTACAAGCCTTTCTCCATTAATACCTCTTGGAGTTATGCCATATCGACATTCAACTTTATTTCTTTTTTTTACAGGTTCATTCTTTTGTCCTGAAAAATAACAATAACTTTTTATGTAAGGATTTACAGCAGAAATTTTCATAAATACACACCTCTTGCAGAAATACTTTCTTATACTACAACAGATATGTATTGAATATAAGATTTATATAGAAAATTGAAACTTTATTTTACATTTAGACTTCTATAGATGAAATATAATCATTAATAAATTGTCTTGCTACTCTTGGAGTTCTTATTGCTTTTAATGCTGCAAATTTTTCGGCTTCTTTAAGCAAGTTTTCATCTATTTTTACGCAGCAATCACTTGCTATTTGTTTTACAATATCCCAATATTCATTTTTTGTAAGTGATGAAAATGTAAGCATTATTCCAAATCTATCTGATAAAGAAACTAGTTCATCGATTGTATCATTATAGTGAACTTCATTGCCTTCTCTTGATGAAAAACTTTCTTTTACTAAATGCATTCTGTTTGTTGTTGCATATATTATTGCATTTGACGGTTTATTTGTTAAAGATCCTTCAAGAGTTGCTTTTATAGATGAAAAATTTTTCTCATCCTCATCAAAAGATATATCATCAGCAAATATTATGAATTTTAAAGGTTGAGTCCTTAATTTTTCATATAAATCTGATAGGTATATGAAACTTTCTTTATAGACTTGTATTATTTTAAGATTATATTCTTTAAATTCATTTATTAAAGCTTTGACTGTTGAAGATTTTCCGCAGCCTCTGTCTCCATATAACAATATATTATTTGCTTCTTTATTTTCTATAAATGCTTTTGTATTTTTCTTTATTATGTCTTTTTGATACTCATAATTTTTTAAATCACTAAATGTAATATTATCAAAATATTTTACAGGTATTATTTCACGTTTTTCATTATACTTAAACGCACTGTAGCAAGAAAATACACCATAACCTTTTGTTGTATATGAATTTATTATATCTTCTAAACTAAAATTAACTTCTTTATTTATATAAAATATTGGTAAATGTTCTATAATATCTTTAGAATCGGGAAATTTTGAAATAAATTCTTCTTTTATTTTTTTATAATCATAACTTAAAAGCTCACTAAATAAATATAATTCATATCTTGCGGTTTCCAGTATCTGATTATTTTTTTCTATACAACAAGTGCAACCATGTGAAAGTATATTATCATCTTTATATATTAAATTCTTTAAATACTCATATAAATTTTGGTTATCTGTTGCACAGTATAATTTATATATAAATTCTGAATATGAAGTTAAAGCATCTTCAATCTTATCATTTGAAGTAAGTTTCTTAATAAAAGAGATGAATGATGAAATTATATTATCATTTACAACAGTTTTGAATATTGATATTAATAATAAAGATTTTAAAGTGTGTTTCATATTATTTTCTGCCAGTTAGTATTTTTACTATTTTATTTTTTAATCTGTATATAAAACTTTTATTGAAATTTGCGAAATTATGTTTAAAATTACAATTTAATAATCTGCAGTACATTTTGCAGCTTTTTGTCATGTTTCTGCATTTTTTAGCTTTTTCATTTATCCATATATCTTCAGGATTAGTATCTTTTATATTTCCAACGGGTTCCATATTAAAACATAATCTTACATCGCCATAAGGATCAATTGCAAAATTAGTTGTTCCTACATCACATATTATTTCATTTAAAATGTCATCAGGATTATTGAAAAATACTTTCATTGCATTTAATTGTTCATAAGAATTATATATAGAATGTCCGGCTTGTTTCATTTCAATCAATTTATCTATTACTTCAATTGCTCTTTTAGCCATATTTTTATATTTCGTTCTTAATTCAACAGGCATTTTATATGTAGAAGTTTTGCATCCTTTCTGGTAGAAATATCCATGGAAAGATTCTTTATCATCGAGCAATTGAAACATTATTCCGTTAATTTTATTTTTTGTAACATATTCTACAAGAGGAATAATTTCTTCTAAATTTTCAGGAAGCATAATTGTTGCTATATTTATTCCCAACGAGGATTTTTTTTCATTTCTTAATTTTGTTAGAGTTTGAATTGTTTCAATGGTCTTTTCATAAGAACCTTGTCTTCCTCTTGATTCATCGTGGATTAAAGGGTTATTTACAGCATTTAATGATACATTTAAAGATTCAATAGGTGAGTCTATTATCTTTTCATAAAGATGTTGAATGCTAAATGCATTTGTCATTGAAGCTACTTTTATACAAAGAGAGTGCGCATATTCAGCCAGTTCAAATATATCCTGTCTTAAAAAAGGTTCACCACCTGAAAAACAAAACCAAAACCCATCACCTAACCATTTATGTAATTTATTTAAAACTTCTTTCCAATCCTCTGTTGTTAATTCTTTATCCATTACTTCAGATGCTACTGTTTTCCATTTTGAGCACGTTACACACTGCATTTGACATCTATCTGTTACATCAAATGTTATTTGCTGTGGCTTTTCATTGAATTCTTTCATCTATCTCTCTCTTTCATAAAAATGGTATCAATGGCTAATTTTACTGTCAAGCTTTTTTGATTGTGTATTAAAATAATCATACACCAATTGTGCTTGTTTTTGTGTCATTAATAACATTAATTCTTCTTTTGTTAATTTTGATATTTTATCTATATCTGAATATTTTTCTATTAGAATCTTTTTATTTTTTTTGTATAAACCTTCAATATCATCCAGCTCTGAATGCAGTGCTGATTTTTCTCTTAAACTGCGGTGAAATGTTATTGCAAATCTATGAGCTTCATCTCTTATTCTTTGAAAGAAATATAGTGCTTGTGAATTTGTAGGTAATAAAACAGGTTTTGATTTATTTGGCAGAAATACTTCTTCTATTCTTTTGGCAAGCGATATTATATCTTGATTTTTTACTCCTAATTCTTCTAATATTTCAACTGCACTTGAAAGTTGTCCCTTTCCACCGTCTATTATTATTAAGTCCGGAAATTCTTTATTTTCTTTAAGTAATCGTGAATATCGCCTTTTTATTACTTCTCTCATTGATTTAAAATCATCAGGTTTCCCTTCTTCAATTGTTTTAATTTTGAATTTTTTATATTCACTTTTCTTTGGCATTCCGTTATAAAAATAAACCAATGATGCTACGGTATTTGTTCCTTGAATATGTGATATATCAAAACATTCAACAATATGCGGAAACTTTCTTAGTTTTAATTTTTCTTGTATATATGAGCCTGTTTCATTAAAATTACTTTGTATTTCCTGCAATGATTTTACTTTCATTTCCTGCAAGTGATAATTTGAATTTTTTAATGCAAGTTCTAGTATTTCTTGGTTCCTTTTACTATCTTTCGGATTTATGGATACCTTTTCACCTTTTTTGGAACTTAACCATTCCTCAAGGGTACTTTTTTCATCATTATCTATTCTATAAGAGAAGATTATTTCTGATGGTATATCTTCATTTTCTGACAATTGATAGTATTCTTTCATAAAATAAGTAATTATTTCACTATCAGAATCGTAGTCTGATTTTGATATTTCAAAATCTTTTTTATTGGTTAATCTTCCATCTCTAATTTGAAGAAGAGAAATTCCGCCAATAAATTCATCACTGCTTATTGATATAATATCTTGATTTATATTTGTATTTTCATAAACAACTTTTTGTTTTTCTATAGTTTTTAATACATCAAAATAACTGTCTCTATATCTTGCTGCTTGTTCAAATTCTTCTTTTTGTGAACATTTTTCCATCATTTGTTTTAACTCTTGAACAAGCTGCATTTGTTTTCCTGATAGGAAAAGTTCAACATTCTTTATTAGCTTCTTATAATCTTCAGAGCTTATTCTCTTCTGGCAAGGTGCCATACATCTTCCTATTTGATAATATATACAGGGTCTATCTTTAAATTTTGGCGTTTTACATTGTTTTAACGGGAAAAGCTTTTTCAATAAATCCAAAGTAGTATACATAGACTTTGCATTTGTATAAGGTCCATAATACTTGCCTTCGAGCATATTTTTATTTCTTTTTCGTGTAACCAAGATTCTCGGATAATCTTCTTTTGTTATTAAGAAATAAGGGAATTTTTTGTCGTCTTTTAGTAAAACATTATACTTAGGCTTATATTTCTTTATTAAATGTGATTCTAAAATTAATGCTTCAATTTCTGAATTTGTTATTATAAACTCAATTTTTACAATTTGAGGTACCATAACTTTAAGTTTTACCGAGTCGTGTTTTTTATTGAAGTAACTCGAAACACGTCTTTTCAAATTCTTAGCCTTGCCTACATATATAATTGTATTTGTCTTATCATAAAATTGATAAGATCCGCTTGACTCAGGTATTAAACGTAATTGTTCTTTTATATTCATAGCTATATTTTACAATACTTTTAATATTACTGATATAATTATGTTATGTTTTTAAAGAAAATTTTTTATAAATATATACTTAGAAGAAAATACTATAGATACGGAAAATGCAACAGATGCGGTGATTGTTGCAGTAAAATATATGTAAATCATAAAAAAGACACAATTAAAACTATTGAAGAGTTTGAAAAATTAAAAAATCTGCATCCGTTTTACACTTTTCTTGAAGTAATTGATAAAGATAGTAATGGACTTGTATTTAAATGTAATAAATTTGATAAGGATAAACATATTTGCACTATACATAAATTAAGACCTGGCATTTGCAGAAGATATCCTTCTGAAATTATTTTAAATATGAATGGAGTAATGTCAGATAAATGCGGTTTCTATTTTAAACCTATTGATAGTTTTGAAGAAGTTTTGAAAAAACAAATAAATAAAACCAAAAAATTTCTAATATAATTTTTGAGCAATATCTAAATATTTTTTAGTTAATTCAACATTATGAACCCGATGAATATTAACATTAGAAAGCATTGCAGAGTATAATGCCGTATGTAAATCTGCATCTTCACATGTAATATCAAAAGTTTTTCTGATAAAAGATTTTCTTGAAATGCCTAATAACATAGGACAATTTAATGTTTTGAATTCGTCTATTCTTTTCAAAAGCTCAAAATTAGTTTCAACAGATTTTCCAAATCCTATTCCGATATCAATTATTATATTTTTTCTATCAAGTCCAGATTTTTCTAACAAGTCAATTTTATTTTTTAGTGATATATAAATTTCTTCAACAATATCACCACTGACAAAATTAGAGGAAACGGCAGGAACTTTGTTTGAATGCATTATTATTACAGGTATATTTTTTTCACAAACAAAATCTAACAATTTTTTATCAAAATCCAATCCGGAAACGTCATTAATGATATCAGCGCCCATGTCTATTGCTTGTTTTGCAGTTTCATAATTTCTTGTATCAACGCTGATAGGAATATCTGCAAAATTATTTCTAATTGCTTTTATAATAGGAATTACTCTGTTTTTTTCTTCATCTGCATTAATGGGTAATGCATCTGGCCTTGTAGATTCACCGCCTATATCAATAATATCGGCTCCATCTTTAATCAATTTTTCACAGTGAATTAATGCTGATTCAACCGAATTATATTTTCCACCGTCTGAAAATGAATCAGGTGTAGCATTTATTATCCCCATTATATATGGCCTTGCCCAATCAAATAATTTATTTCTTATTTCTATTGGTTTCAATTTTTTATTTAATTCATAATTTAATTCTTGTGCTAATTTTTTTAATCGAAATGGCTGAATATACAATTTTTTTATGAGCTTTTTTAACTGAGAATTCGTTGCAAAAATAATTGCATCTGTAGTTTCACATTTACACATTACTGTATCTCTGTTAACAGCACAATCAAAACCTAAAGAAAGACAAAGTTGTTTTAAAATATTTGCGTCATATGACTTTAAGTTGAATATTTTATATAATTGTCCTTCATATTTTGAAGAAGCTTCTAATATATAAGAAGAATCAAACCCAATAGAATTCAATTCTTTTAATACATTCCTATTTGCTTTTTTTACAAATATATCATTCATAAAAATATTATAAAAAAAACTATCTTCTTTGTGTAGCACCAGTATCAAACTTTTTTATATAGTCATACTTCACAACTTTGTCATTCTTGTTACAAAATAAAAATTTAAATTAATTTTCTATGCAAAAAAAATGAGCTACTTTATGTAGCTCATTTTTTATATATAACTAAGCTAATAATTCTGCAATATCTGTAAGGATTGAAGTTTGTGAAAGTACTTTATCAAATCTTGTTTTAGTACCAGTATATGCATTTGTACCTTTTTGCATAATATCACTAACTCCATCACCATCACTATCTCTTGAACATATAGTAGGAACAACAGATGCTGCAGCGGCAATTCCAACAGCATTAGAGAATGCAGAATCAGCACCATTTTTAGCAAATTTACCATATAATTTACTACATTTATCATTAATTTGTCTTATTAACTCACTTGATAAATTCTTAGTTTTATCTAGTTTTGATATAGGTTCTTCAACACTTAATCTTGATGAAGCAGTTTTTAAAGAGTTAGAAATAGATTTTAATCCCTTTTCAATTGTTTCTGGTGCCTTTGGCACAGCTTTTTTAACTAATGAAGCAATTTTTTTACCTGAAGCAAAAGCTAAAATAGCTGCTAACCCTACTGAAGCTATTACTGAAACTGGTTTCTTTATATCATCAGATTCAACAAATTCATCATTTAATTGAGTTGTTAATTCTCTTAGTTTTGTATACTCATAATCATCAGATTTACCAAAAGAAACTTCAGGTTTTATTGGTGTACAATTCACTGCAGAAATATTCATATTATACCTACTTTCTTATAATCTATATTCTACTACAATTAAAACAATCAAGTTTATTTTTTGCTTTAATTATATTAAATGTTAAAAAAAGTTTACAAAATATTGTCCGAGAAAAAATTCACGATAAGCTGAAAGTGTGAGTGAATTTTTTTGAGTGGTGTTTTTAAAAGGTGAGTACTTTGTTAGCTAGGATGAGAAGGTAACAAAGTGCGATACTAGATTAAAATTCATAAAAAGAGATTAGCCTTTATAAGCTAACCTCTTTTAAATTTATAACTTTTTTATGCAACTAATTTATGCCATAAATCTGCATATTCTCTAGTTTCACCATTAACTTTAAATGTAGCACCTTCTTGTTCCATTAATTGATTTCCATTTCCATCAAAATTATCAATCAATGAAGTATCTTCTGTTTGAGCTAAGTTAATCTCAGTAATACCTGCTTCACTTAAAGATACAGCTTCTGAATTATATCCATTTAATTTAATTTTAAATCCAAAGTTTTCTTCTAAATACTTAATATCTTTTTCATCTAAAACATTGTCATCATTTCCATTTATTAAATTATTTTGTTTTGCAAATTCTTTTAAAGCTTCAAAACCATCATTAAATCCATCTTTAACATTATCGCCATTTAAATCTGTATTATTACCAAAACATTCAGAACCATCTTCACCAGATATTCCATTACCATCTTTATCAAATACTAATACAGCATCGGCAGAATCAAATATATTATCAAGATTTCCATCGCCATCTATATCATAACTAATAATTTCATCAGATGTTTTTATGCCATCACCATTTATATCAAAGGAAAGAGGAGATGCTGTTGTATAACAAGCATTGAAACAACACATTTCACCGTTTGAATCCATATAACAAACTTTTGAGCCAGAATCTGAATTTGTTTTGGTAAAATTATACATACAATTATTACCAGTTTCAACTTGTTTTATAGAAGAATTTTTAGACATATCATATACATGATATTTATTGTCATCTTTACCTTGAGCAATTATATATCTTGGTTCACCATTTTCTAATTTTTCAGATAAATCAATGTTATTATCTGCAACCATTTTCCATTCATCATCTGCAACAATAACTTTCTTTTCATTTATTTTTGTATCAATATCTTTAAGTTTATTTTCTTGATTTTTTAAATTTGCATTCGCATATCTTAATTGTGTTTCTTTTGTTGTATCTAAATTATTTTTTGCTTGATTATAACAAATTTGTGCTTGTTTTGTCTCATTTGAACAAGTTTCACTTATCTTATTGTCTATTTCTATTTTTTCAGCCTCTAAATTTTGTAATTTTTCCTCTTGTACAGCAAGATCATTTTCTAATTGTGATAAATCTTGTTTTAAACATTCCAGTGTTTCTTTATCACTATTTAACTGCTCTTGAGCTTGTTGAATTTGAGCTTGTACTTGCTGCTTTTGTGCTTCAATTGCAGCTTGTTTTTCTGGATCATCACTTGATTGGCTGTTTAAAGCTGCTAATTGTGATTCTAATTCACAAATTGTTGCTTCATCAGAAGCAATAACTCCTTCTTGATCTGATATTTCACCCTTTTTGTTATTTATATTAATATTTGTTGTATCTACAATATTTTCTTGGTTTTCTATTTCTTCAACTTTACAAGCTCTTTGCTCTTTTAATTCTTTTGAAACATTTTCATCATTTTTTAATGCTTCATCATATTGTTCTTTTGCTTCATTATATTTATTTTCAGCACATAATACTGCATTATTTTTACCTGAATATACATCATTAACTGCTTCTCTAGCTTCATTAACAACTCCTTTTTGAGAAGCCTTTTCATTTTCAAGTTGAGTCAATGACATATTGTTCAAATAACTATTACTGCTTTGTGGCATTCCACTTGCAAAATTATTCGTCATACATCCGAAATTATTAAATTGTGAATATAAATCAAATTCATCCGTAATAGAATTATTTTGTGAATATTTAGTGTTAAATTCAACATCATTATCTAATTCTTGTGCCCTTAATTGAACATCATTATTATATGAAAATTTTTCATTATTTATATCATAAAAAGCACGAAGAATATCATCTTGCGTTAAATCTGACAAATTACCATCATATCCTTTTATATATTCTTTAAACTTTGCTTTTTCTTCTGAACTTATTACACCATCACCGTTTATATCTAAGGCTTTTCTAACAGCCTCATTAGAATATGATATTGAATCTAAAAAATCAGTAACTTCATCTTTTTCTTCTCTAGAAAAAGAATCTTCAGATAAGCTATTAAAAGTAAATAAATTGTCAAAATTATTACCAACAATAGGGTTACTATAATTAACTTTGCCTGTTTCACCTAATGCATATGTTCTTAATTCTTGTTCACCATTATTTACTCTCATTATAACATCCTCTAAATAAAATATATATGTTATATATATAAAGTTATTTTTTGATAGCAAGTTTTGACATTCAAAAAAAATTTTACAAAAATTTACAATTAGAATAACATATTAAATCATTTCTTTAAAAATAAAATTTATATGTTAAAATTCTTGTAATATGTAGATTATCGGAGATTAGGGAGAATGATTGATTTTCTTATTAAGTTATTAGGTGATCCCAATAATAATAAAATAAAAAAAATGATGCCAGTTGTTGAACATATAAATGCTCTAGAGCCTGAATTTATTAAATTATCTGATGATGAGTTAAGAAATAAAACTGAAGAATTTAAAAAAATATTAGCAACTCGTCCAACTTCAAATGATATAAAGAAAGATAGAGAATTAGAGAAACAAGCATTAGATTCGATTTTGCCTGAAGCTTTTGCTACAGTTCGAGAAGCAGGTAAAAGAGTTTTAAATATGAGACACTTTGATGTTCAATTGCTAGGTGGAATTTTCCTGCACGAAGGACAAATAGCCGAGATGAGAACAGGTGAAGGTAAAACTTTAGTTGCAACTCTGCCTGCATATTTAAATGCTCTTACAGGAAAAGGTGTTCATATTGTTACTGTTAATGATTACCTTGCTCAAAGAGACAGTGATTGGATGGGAAAAATATTTAGATTTCTAGGTTTATCTGTAGGCGTTATTCTTTCCGGAATGAATGATTATGATGATTTTATTAAGAAAAAACAAGCATATTTATGTGATATAACTTATGGTACGAATAATGAATTTGGGTTTGATTATTTAAGAGATAATATGGCAACATCTCTTGAACAAAGAGTCCAAAGACCATATAACTATGCAATTATAGATGAAGTCGACAGTATTTTAATAGATGAAGCCAGAACCCCCTTGATAATAAGTGGTAGACTAGATAAGTCTGCTGAACTTTATAGGACAATGGCTGCTGTTGCTCCTCAATTGGTTAAAAATGTACATTATGAAGTAGATGAAAAAAATAAAAATGTTATTTTAACAGAAGAAGGTATTGATAAAGCTCAAGAAATTTTGGAGATACAAGATTTATTTGATATTAATAATCAATATGCTCATCATCTGCTTCAAGCATTAAAGGCAAAAGAGCTATTTCATCTTAATACGGACTATGTAATTAAAAATGGCGAAGTAATAATAGTAGATGAGTTTACAGGCAGGTTAATGGAAGGAAGACGCTGGTCTGATGGTTTACATCAAGCTGTTGAAGCAAAAGAAGCCGTTAAAATTCAAGATGAAACTCAAACTCTTGCAAGTATTACTTTCCAAAATTTATTCAGATTATATCCTAAGTTATCCGGTATGACTGGTACTGCTATGACAGAGGAAGCTGAATTCGGTAAAATTTATAATCTTGAAGTTACTACAATCCCTACTAATAAAAAAGATATTAGAATTGATTTGCCTGATATCATTTATAAGACAGAAAATAGAAAATACCTTGCTGTCGTTGATGAAATTATTAAAATGCATAAAGAGGGAAGACCAGTTTTAGTTGGTACTATTAGTATTGAAAAATCGGAATTGGTATCAGATTTACTAAAAAAAAGAGGAATAAAGCATAATATATTAAATGCGAAGCACCACGAAAAGGAAGCTTATATTATTGCGCAAGCAGGAAGATATGGCGCTGTTACTATTGCTACAAATATGGCTGGCCGCGGTACGGATATTCTTTTAGGCGGTAATCCTGAATATATGGCAAAAGAAGAATTGGTTAAAAAAAATATATTCCCAGAAACGTCATCCGATTATGAAAAAATTAAAAATGAAATTCTTGAAAAGACAAGAAAAATAACACAAGAAGAACACGAAAAAGTTGTTAAAGCCGGTGGTTTGCATGTTATTGGTACTGAAAGACATGAATCACGTCGTATTGATAATCAGTTAAGAGGACGTGCGGCTCGTCAAGGAGACCCTGGGTCTACCAGATTCTTTTTATCACTTGAAGACAGTTTAATGCGTATTTTTGGTGGTCAACAAATTATTGCATTAATGAATTCTTTTAATCTTGAAGAAGATGTTGCTATTGAAAATGTATTTATTACAAAACAAATTGAAAAAAATCAAAAGAAAGTTGAAACATTCCATTTTGATGCCAGAAAAAGTGTATTAGAATATGACGATGTAATGAATTTACAGCGTGAGAAATTTTATGCTCAAAGAAATAAAGTTTTAGAAGGTAATAATCTTTACGATGATATTATTTATATGATTGAACGTGAAGTCGATAGATTATTAAAATCTTATATTGCCCCCGGGATGAATCCTGATGAATATGTTTATGATGATTTAGTTTCTCTTGTTAAAGAAATTCACTCTGAAATACCACAGCTTTCTTATCTTGAAGTAAAAGATATTCAAGGGGTTAAATTTGAAAATGTTTATGCAAAAATAAGAGATTTTGCTATTAGTGCTTATAAAGAACATGAAGAAAAGACTGTTGCCTTTTATAATCAAGTTGGCGAACAATATGAATTAAATTATGTAAAACAAGAACCTTTTACTTCTAATAACATTATGAGAAGTCTTGAAAAAGATGTTCTTTTAAGAGTTGTTGATAACAGGTGGATTGATCATTTGCATAATATTGATATGTTAAGAGATGGTATTGGTTTAAGAGCTTATGGGCAAAAAAATCCTCTCTTAGAATATAAGAAAGAAGCTTATGATTTATTTAATAATATGATGTTTGATATTCAAAGTGAAACAGTAAAACATCTTTTTAGAACTAAATTTGGTATTCAAATTGTTACTCCTGCGCAAATGCAAAATATTCAGGGTATCATGCCTGAACAAACAATTATTATGGATGAGGATAAAGAATAAATATGATTTTTATATATAATATTGTTGTAATTGTACTTGCCATAATATTATTGCCTGTTATATTAATTGCATTTATTATTCAACCAAAATTCAGAGCAGGTTTTAAGGAAAAAATCGGTTTTTATACTTATGATAAAAAAGGAAATAAAACAGTTATATTTCACGCTGTTTCTGTTGGTGAAGTTAATGCAATAAAAGAATTAGTTAAAGAATATAAGATAAAAAATCCAAGTGATGTAATTATAATTACAACAACAACTGCAACAGGACAGGAAATAGCTAAAAAATCGCTTATTCAATATGCTGATAAAATAACTTATTTCCCGTATGATTTTTTCTTTAGTGTTCTTTCTTTTTTCAATACTTATAAACCAGAAAAAATAATAATTGCAGAAACTGAAATATGGCCTTGTTTTATTTCTTTAGCTAAATTAAAAGGTATTAAAGTTTATACAGTAAATGGTAGAATTTCTCCAAAATCCTTTAATGGTTATAAAAAAATAAAATTATTTATTGCACCTATATTAAAAAAATATGAAAAAATATTTATGCAATCAAAAGATGATGCTCAAAGACTTATTAATCTTGGCGCAGATAAGAATACAACAGAAATAATGGGAAATTTAAAATTTGATATTTCTCAAAATTTAGATAAAGGTCAAATTGATAAATATATTAATCAATTAAAAACATCCAATTATAGAATTTTTATTGCGGCAAGTACACACAAGGGTGAAGATGAAATTGTTCTTGAGGTTTATAAAAAACTAAAAGAAAAATATGCTGATGCAAAACTTTTAATAGCTCCAAGACATCCTCAAAGATATAATGAAGTTATTGATTTGATTTCTTCAACAAGGTTTAAGTATGGAAAACGTTCATTAAATGATAATTTTGATGATAATGATGTAATTTTACTAGATACAATGGGCGAATTATCTATATTATTTTCAATTTGCTATTTAGCTTTTATTGGAGGCAGCTTTTCTTCAACAGGAGGACACAATCCATTAGAAGCAAGCATTTGGGAAAAACCTGTTATATCAGGACCTTGCATATTTAATTTTAAAGATGTTTATAAAATTGAAATTGAAAAAAAATGTGCAATTATAGTTAATAATAAAGATGAATTTATAAATGAAGCAATTTCATTTTATTCTGATAAAAATAAATATGAAAAATATTGCAAAAATGCAAAAACTGTTTTCGATGAAAACAGAGGCGCTATTTCATATGTACTCCAAAGAATATAATTCATCTAAATTTTTTCAAAGAATATAATACCATAAGCAGGAAGTGAAATATAATTGTATGGTTCTTTAGTAAGCTCATAATTTAAGTATTTACCTTCTCCCCCATAGCCTATATTGTCAGAATTAAAAATTTCCTTCCACTGTCCTTTGGGAAATAGAATGCCATAATTTTTTAAATAGGCGACATTTGAAAAGTTGGAAATTGAAAAAATTTCATTATATATTTTTTTACAGTATATAGCGTGTGTATCAGAAAATTCATGAACTATTGTTTTATCTATATGTCCTGTTGTTAGGGCTATATTATTTTTACATATTTCATTTAAATCACTAACAAAGACTTCAGTTGTTTTATTTATATATTGATATTTTTCGCTTACTTTGACAGAATCTAATTTGGAATCTAAAAAGGCAGGCAACCCTGGTTCATAACCTTTATCTCGGAGGTAGGGTTCAGGTCCGTTTGAAAATTTTCTAAAAAATTTGAAATAAGCTAAATTAGCTGATTCATCTCCTTGAAAAATCATTTTAGGGCCCGGTATAGAATATACTTTCCCTATTGCAAGTTTATGCATTTTTACAGCATTTAAATATGCATTTAATACTTTTTCTATAGGAATTACTTCTTTTATAAAATTAGAATTATAGAATTTTTTTAATTCTTCTTCGTTCATTGTTTCAAGCTTACCTGATACTAAAGCTGTAACAATATTATTGGCAGCATGAGCTATTTTTTTACATTTTTCACTTTGTACACATTCACAAATTTTTGAGTTTAAATTTAATTCATTAACCATTATTTTAGAAATAAGTCTAGTACCATCTACATTACCAATCTCATCATGACTCATTACATATTTAACTCTTGTTTGAGCATCTCTTAATGAATAATCAAAATTGCATAAATTTTTTATTCTGCAATCCCAAGATCCAAGAATACTTGAAGCTATTTGTTTGTGAAAGGGAAAATCCCATTCGCTGTCGAAACCAAGGCTAGATAGTGAAATATTATTTCCCCTAATTTTTTTTATAAATTTTTTATGATTTATTTCATTTTCTTCAGCTTCAATTTGAGGAAAAGGTCGTGTTATTCTATGGTCATTATCTCTGCCGTCTTCAGCAATTAAAAAAGCATGCGGACAGTGGTAATTTACTTCTGCAACCATTTGTTTAAGAGTATAATCTGAACACATAAATTTTGTCATATCTACTCTTAATCCATCGCAATGATAGTTTATAACCCAATTTAGTGCAGTTCCTATTATAAAATCACGAACATATTCACTATATTCTTTTTCAAAGTTAAATTTGTATCCAAAACAATTTACACCATCTGTGTATGGACCTGTTTGAGGTAGCTGCGTTATATCAGGACCAAAATGATTAGGAACAATATCCATTATTACATTTAGCCCCAAATTATGGGCTGTATTTACGAAATCTTTCAAATCATCCGGAGTTCCATATGTTTGATTTGGCGCATATTTATCAACTCCATCATAGCCCCAGTTATAGGAATATGTATTTTCAACAGGCATGATTTCAATTGCATTAAATTTTAATTCATTTGATAATTTATATAATTTTTCTTTTGCTGCTTTAAATGTCCCTTCTTTTGTATATGTTCCAATATGCATTTCATATATCATTAATGATTGAACAGATGATAATTGGTTTGTGTTATTATCTATTCTTGAAATCTTTCTTTTATCTTTTAGCTCCATCCAATTTTTATCCTGCCAATTATATAAAAAATGGTTATAAATTCTAGACCATTTAAAATAAGCATCTTGTAGCATAGAACAAGGATCTTTTACAGTTATTACTTCACCATCTTTATATGTTATTAAAAATCTATATCTGTCTTGATGATTAATAATTCCTTTTTCTAAAGTTATTTGCCAAATTACATCTTCAATTTTCTCCATATTGAAAACTTGTATACACCTATTTTTCGGTTTTATTTCTAATTGAACATTTAAAACATCTGGAAATGTAAATAATTTAAATACAGCTTTACCGTCTTTAGTAAAATATGCCCCAAGTTTTCTATCCCAAACTTTATAGAAATTTGTTGCATTGTATTTTTTATAATCAAATGTATTATAATTTTTTGATGTCTCTACCATATAAAAATCTCTATATTTTAGTATTCAATAATTAATGATTTTTGTCTATAATTACATTATGCAAATATTCGACGGATTAACATATATTAATAATTCTTCTTTAGCTTTGGGATTCTTTGACGGATTACATTTAGGACATAATGTTGTTTTGAAAAATGCTATGAAAATAGCTAAAATTAATAATACTAAATCAGCAGTGGTTATTTTTAAAGAACATCCATTAAATATTCTTACAAATCAAAAAATACCATTATTGTTAACATTAAATGAAAAACTTTCTATGTTAGAAAAAATTGGTATTGATAATGTTATTTTACTAGACTTTAAACCATATTCATCTCTAAGAGCAAAAGATTATTTAGAAAATATACTTATTAAATACTTTTCACCTATTGCTATAACAACCGGATTTAATCATTCATTTGGTTTTAACAAAGAAGGTAGCAGCGAGTTTTTACGTTTAAATGCAGATAAATATAATTATAAATATTTTGAAGTTCCACCCTTTGTCATAAAAGACAATGTTGTAAGTTGCTCGGTTATCAGAAATAGAATTTTTTTAGGTGATTTTGTTTATGCAAATGAACTACTTGGCTATAATTTTTTTATAAGTGGTAAAGTAATTCAAGGCGAACATATCGCAAGAAGCCTTGGTTTCCCTTCGGCTAATATTGAATATGATTCAGAAAAAATAAAAGTTCCTTTTGGAGTTTATTTTGTCAAAGTTAATTTGAATTCTAAAGAATATAATGGAATCTTAAATTATGGGTTTGCTCCTACAAATAATAATGAGAATGAGATAAAAACAGAAGTACATATATTGGATTTTAATAATGATATATATGGTCAGGAAATTAAAATTTCTTTTATCTCCAAAATTAGAGAACAGATAAAATTTGAAAATACAGAAAAACTGATTATGCAGCTTAATAGAGATAAGGCTTTTGTAGAAATATATAAATATTTTGTAAAATCTAAAATATAATAAAGTCTTGTAAATAATTATTGAACTTTCTTTAATATTTTAAGTGTGTATTGTAAAATCAAAATAAAGAATCGGAGGCAATATGACAAATATAATAGAAGGAATGTTGACAGTTAATGATGAAAAATTTTGTATAATAGTTGCAAGATTTAATGAATTTATTGGTTCAAGATTGCTATCCGGTGCTGTTGATGAATTAGTAAGACACGGCGCAAAAGAATCAAATATTGATGTAATATGGGTACCAGGATCATTTGAAATACCTTTAATTGCAAAAAAAGCTGCTAAAACAAATAAATATAATGCAATAATTACGCTTGGTGCTGTTATAAAAGGAGCTACCGCACATTTTGATTATGTTTCTGCAGAAGTTTCGAAAGGTGTAGCTTCTGTTTCACTTGAAACAGGCATACCGGTTATATTTGGAGTTTTAACTTGTGATAATATCGAACAAGCTATTGAAAGAGCAGGTACAAAAGCAGGTAATAAGGGTTCTGAAGCAGCTAAATCTGCGATTGAAATGGCAAGCCTTATTCAAAATATATAACTATTGTATTCTCAAATTATTTCTATGGTGATAACATATTTTTATGAAATATAAGAGCTGTAATTTAATACAACATGGATTATGTTTTTTTAATGAAATGCTTGTTTCTTGCTGTTATTCTCCAAATGACCAAGTAAATGGCGGTTTTCCGCCTATAATTTATAAAGACTATCACGGTGAATTAATTGAAGCAGATTATTTATTTAGTAAAATTAATCAATATAATAATATTTTTAAGACTGGTAATTGTCCTAATGAGTGTTTAAATTGTTTTAAAATTGAAGAAAAAGATTGGGACGAAGAAAAATATATTAATTCAATTACAATAACTCATTTCAGCGCTTGTAATGCAGATTGTATATATTGTAGTAATAACTTGGAAAGAGATGAGAGGACAAATAATACGTATGATATTCTTCCTGTATTACGTAATTTAAGAGAACAGAATATTATACGTCAAGGAGTCGAATTACATATAGGCGGCGGAGAATTTACAATATACAAAGAATGTGATGAATTAATTGAAGAATTTGCACTTTCAGGTTTTGCAAAAATTTTTGTTCCTACTAATGCTATTCGATACTCTGAAAAATTATTCCAAGCAATGACTAATAATAGTGCTTTAATTTTTGTTTCTTTAGATTCGGGTTCAAGAAAAACATATAATAAAATAAAAAGAATAGATGCTTTCGATATAGTTATAAAAAATATAGAAAAATATTCAGCTTCCGAATCTGCCAAAAATGCCATTTTTCTTAAATATATTATTATTCCTACCGTTAATGATAATTTTTCAGAATTTTTAAAATTTTTATCAATTGCTAAAAAATTAAATATAAAAAATATAATAATAGACCTAGATGCAAGATATTCAAGATTATTAAATTACAATATTGATTATTATTTAATTTATTTTGTCAAAAAAATAGAAAAAATATCAAATAGACTTGGTTTTGATACTCAAACATACTCATTTTACTCACAATGTATTAATAATTCATCATATAATACAGGATTAATAAAATATTTAATTAGTTTTGTTAAATATAAACTAAATAATAGAAAAATTAATGAATTATATAAATCTCACTTATATGGAGCTAAAAAGATATAAAAAAACGGCGGTAACGGGATTTGAACCCGTGTCAATAGAATGAGAATCTACTATCCTGACCCCTAGACGATACCGCTATTCTTTACAATTTTACACCTAAAATAAAAAAAATAGCAATTTTTTTATTATTTTATTTTATAAAAAATAAATACGAAAGCAGGCAAAATTATGACTATATGTAATTTCAGTAATTATTCAATGGAAAATGGAATAAAACAAGTAAGTTTTTTGGGTACTGAAAGAAAAAATACAAAAAGTAAAAGAGATATAACTAATGATGCATATAAATCAAGACTAAATAGTGAATATGATAATGACAAATTTACACGAAGTATAAACATAAAAAATAATACAAGTAAACGTTCAATTGGATATAAAAGAGAAATAGAAAGAAAAAGAAAAAAAATAAAAAATAGAGTTACTTCTGGGTTAATAGCACTGACTATCTCCATTGGAGGAATAGCATTTTGTTCTCCTAAAATTGAAAATAAAAAAGATATAGAAGTTCCAGCACCAATTATAGAAGAAATTGAAGAAACCAATGTTGATAAAACACCTTTCCAAATATTAAATACAGAAGATAAACAAGAAGACTTACCAACAGAAGAAGAAATAAATAATGACATAACTCCCTCTGTAACACCAGAGATAAATCCGGAAATACAAACCTCATATAATAATTTAATAAAAGGAATTGAAACATTTTCTAAGCAACTAGGGTGTAATGGCATTGAACTGATTAAAGAAAGAATAGATAAAATAGCCCAAGGAGATATAAAAGTTATTGATATTTTAAAAATACTATGGATAGAATCAAATGGAAGAGTTTATGATGAGAACGGCAATATTTTAACAAGCTATACCGGCGCAGCGTTTGGACCATTTCAACTAACACCGGATACTGTTGATTACTTAAATAAATATTATGGACTATATGGTACAAATGAAGAGCTAAATGTATTTGATCCTTATGATAATCTTGATGCTTGTATATATAATCTAATGTTTTTAAAAGAAAAAAAAGAAAAAGATTATGAAAAAGACGGAAGTTTCCCATCAGGTATAAATAATTTAATGGAGGCAGTTTTATGGTGTTATCATGATGGGGCCTGGGCTAGTAGTGTATCTACGTATGGGTATGACTATATCAATAAATATAGGGACTTAAGTAAAATAGATAATTACCCTGATGTTGTTGAATATATAACAGATAACGATATTTTATTAGGATAATTTTTTTAAATAATATGTCCGAGAAAAAATTCACGATAAGCTGAAAGTGTGAGTGAATTTTTTGGAGTGGCACCTTTAAAAGGTGAGTACTTTGTTAGCGAGGATGACTCGGTAACAAAGTGCGAAACTAGATTAGTTATTAAAATTTAATTAAAAAGTTTTTACAAAGAAATAAATGATATATAATAAACATAAATAATTCAGATGGAGGATTTATGAAAAAAAATATATATTGTTTAATCCTTTGTGTAGCCGTAATATCAATATTTTCAACAGCATATGCTCATGATTCTTTTACATGGTTTGGATTAAAAAAGAATGATACTGAAGTTGTATTTAAAAGCTCAGATTCACATTCAGTAAGCCACCACCATAAGCATAGAGATTGTTTCTTCTGTTTTGGAGACCATAAACCAGAACCGCCTCATAAACATAAACCAAAACATAAACATAAGCCAAAACCAAAACATCATGAACCTAAAAGGCCATAATTTTTTGTAAAATTTTATTTTTTATGTTAGTTTTTTTTAATGAGTATAAAAAGAAACTTCAAAAAAATATAATTAATCTAATACTGCACTTTGTTATTGAGTCATCCTCGCTAACAAAGTTCTCATTTTTTGAAAACTATACTCACTTTCGCTTAAATAAGTAAACAAAAAAAGGAATATAAAAAGCCCTTCTGTTATTTAACAGAAAAGGCTTGTTTTGAAAAAATTTACCCCTGACACGATTCGAACGTGCGACGCCTTCCTTAGGACGGAAGCGCTCTATCCAGCTGAGCTACAGAGGCATATTCTTTTCTTATTATACAATAAAAAAATCAAATTTTCTATTTTATACTATTTTTGAAAAAAATTTGCAAACCTTTTGTTTGTCTAAAATTTTTCCATAAGAACTTGTCTATGTTGAAAAAACATATTTATCGTTTTATTATACCTTTATTATTATTTAAAGAGGATATTTTATATGTTTATACTTAATCCGCCATATATTTCTGAATTATTAAAAGAAACAATAAAGAAAAATAAATATAAAGTTGTTAAAAATTTAGCTTCAGTTGAAGAAATGACAGATTATGAATTTTTACTTAATACAGAATCTGTTATTGAACTTGCAAAAGATAATAAAGATTTTAAATTATATGCAAATTCAGAAAATTCCATTGAGTGGATTATAAAAAATCTTGACTTTACAGATATTCCACAAAAAATTAATTTATGCAAAGACAAAGTTAAATTTAGGAAATTGCTTCAGAAAATATATCCAAATTTCTATTTTAGAGAAATAACAGTTGATGAACTTAAACTATTAGACAAGAATACGTTAAAGTATCCTTTTATATTGAAACCTGCTGTAGGCTTTTTAAGTTTTGGTGTTTATCCTGTAAAAAATGAAGCAGATTTTGAAAGAATAATTGCTAATATTGATAAAGATATTGATAAATTTAAGAATATATTTCCCAAAGAAGTTGTTGATTCATCAAAATTTATTATTGAAGAAATGATTGACGGTGAAGAATATGCTGTTGATGCGTATTACAATAGCAGGGGTGAAGCAGTAATTTTAAATATATTTCACCATCCATTTTTTGATGAAAAGGATGTTTCCGATAGAATTTACTACACATCAAAAAAAGTTGTAAAAGAAAATATAAATGAGTTCCAAGAATTATTAACATTGATTGGAAAAGAAGCTCAATTTAAAAATTTTCCAATGCATATTGAAGTTAGAATAAATGGAAATAAAATTATTCCAATAGAAATAAATCCGATGCGATTTGCAGGCTGGTGTGTTACAGATTTAGCTTTATTTGCATACAACATTAATATATATGAATACTTTGAAAAAGAATTAAAACCGGACTGGAATAGTATATTGAGTAATACAGATGATGCACTCTATTATTTTATATGTGCAGATACACCGTCAAATATAGATAAATCAAAAATTAAAAAAGTAAATTATAATTCATTCGTTTCTAACTTATCACACCCGCTTGAAGTAAGGGAAATTGACTATACAAAAAAACCATTATTTGCAGTCGTTTTTGGGAAAACATTTATTTACGAAGAAATAATGAAAGTTCTTTCTTTAGATTTATCAAAATTTTTTGAAAATTGATTTGAAAAAACTTTATAATAATTTAATATCATTTATTACATTTATACGTTATTATATATTTTATTAATAAGTTAGTTTGAGGAAAAATAAATGTGCGGAATAGTAGGTTATACAGGATATAGAGATGTAATAGATGTTCTTTTTAAGGGGTTAACAAATCTTGAATATAGAGGATATGACTCAGCCGGTATTGCAATTAGAGATGATAATAAAATAAAAATATATAAAAGCTTAGGTAAATTAATAAACTTAAAGAATGAAGTAAAAGAAAAACAAACTGAAATTGTAAAACCAACAAGCGGTATAGGACATATCAGATGGGCAACTCATGGTTCTCCATCGTTGGTAAATGCGCATCCACATACATGTACATGCGGTAACCTCGTTGTTGTACATAACGGTATTATTGAAAATTATAAGGAGCTCAGAGAACAGCTTATAAAATTAGGTTGTGAATTTCGTTCTCAAACAGATACAGAAACAATTGCACATCTTGTAGCTCATGAATATTCAAAAGTTAATGATTTAGAAATTGCAGTAAGAAATTCAGTTAAACAGCTTCAAGGTGCTTATGCTGTATGTGTTATGCATAAAGAAGTGCCTGATGTAATTGTAGGAGCAAGAAAACATGCTCCAATGTTAGTGGGAGTTGGTGAAGGCGAGAATTTTATTGCAAGTGATACTCCTGCGATTATTGAATATACAAAGAAAACTATATACTTAGATGACAATGAGATAGCAGTTGTAACAAAAGATAATGTAAAAATTACCGATGTTAACGGTGTAATAGTTAATAAAAAAGTTGAAATTTTACCTTGGGAACCTGTTGCATTAAGTAAACTCGGATATAAACATTTCATGTTAAAAGAAATACATGAACAACCTGATGTTATTAGAAATGTATTAAATGGAAAATTATATGATATAGATGCACCTATTAGTTTAAATGAAGTTAAAATAAGCGCTGATATTTTAAAAAAATTGAATAAAATAGAAATTATAGCTTGCGGTACGTCATTACATGCTTCTTTAGTAGGTAAGTATTTAATAGAAGATTTTGCGGGAATTTCTGTAGAGGTTGAACCTTCAAGCGAATATATTTATAGGAAAACAACAACAGATTCTTCAACACTTGTTATAGGTGTTTCTCAATCAGGAGAAACTGCAGATACTATTACTGCAATAAAACAAGCAAAAGAGAAAAATGCCCATGTTTTAATTATTACAAACAGACCAGATTCAAACATGGCAAGATTAGCAGATAGTTTAATTCCTGTAAATGCAGGTATTGAAGTTAGTGTTGCAGCAACTAAATCATATACAGCTCAATTAATTTCTTTTTATCTGCTTGCAATATATTTAGCAGAGATTAAAAATTCTTTAGATAAGTCTTATGTAAAAAATTTAAAGCACGAATTAATACAATTACCTACAAAAATTGAAGAAATTTTATCAAATACATCAAATATTCAAGAGTGTGCAAGGAAATTTTCTTCATTCAAAAATTTCATATATATAGCAAGAGGAATAAACCTTGCTACAGCTTATGAAGGTGCATTAAAATTAAAAGAAATTAGCTATATAAATGCAACGGGTTACCCTGCAGGAGAATTAAAGCATGGACCAATTGCTATGTTAGATGAAACCATGCCAGTATTATCGATTCTAATGCCCGGCGGTGTTTGTTATGAAAAAGTTCTTTCTAATAGTGAAGAAGCAAAGGCTAGAAATGCTAAATTAATAGCATTAACATCTTCTGATGATGATAACATTAAATCATTATTTGATGTTGTTCTTAAAGTACCTCAAGTTAATGAAATATTATCTCCTGCAATTGCTTGTGTACCTTTGCAATTATTAGCATATTATATTGCTGAATTTTTAGGAAAGGATGTAGATCAACCAAGAAATCTTGCAAAATCTGTTACGGTAGAATAATGATTATAAATAAAGAAATAAAAATCAAAATTCCTAAAGAATTTTCAAGTGGATATATTGAAGAAAATCTCAAACAAATGGGACTTGATGTTTTAAAGTGGGCCATTACTGATTTTGATAAAGAAAATTATACTTTAAATGTAGCTGTAGTTATAGATTAAAGCACTACAAATAATTAAGTATTTCAGATAAATCTTTTTTCTCTATTATAATATTTGCATTCTTTTTCAGAATTGGTTTTGCACAAAAAGCAACACGTTTAGAAGCATATTTAAACATGCTAATATCATTAGCACCATCACCAACAACTAAAGTCTCATTTTCTTCTACATTTAAAAGAGATTGAAGTCGTTTAAGCATTTTGCCTTTACTGTCAGAAAACATCATTTCTCCTCCAACTTGACCAGTCATCTCTCCATTTTTGAAGTGAAGAATATTAGAAAATTGTACATGATATCCTAGGACATCTTGAGCAGGTATTGTAGCTGTTTCATAACCGCCTGAAAAACAAGCTACTTTATATCCCATTTTTTTTAATTCAGAAATTGTTTCTTTAGCCCCTTTTGTATAAGGAAGATTTTTACATATATGAACTATTTTAGCTTCTTTCGCACCTTTCAAAAGGGATACTCTTTTCGTAAGGCTTTCGAAAAAATCTATCTTACCTTCCATCGCCTCAGTTGTAATTTCTTTCATTAAATTTTCAATTCCATAATCTTTGGCAATAAATTCTAAAGTTTCACCTTCCATTAATGTTGAATCAAAATCAAAAACAGCTAATTTCATATTTTTCTTTCAATTTTGTAAATTTTTAAAAAATAACGAATATTAGAATTATATATTATAAAGCTGGAATAACAAGAATTTTGAAGAAAATAAATTTAAATGAAATTAACAAATTAAAAAAAAATGTGGAGAAAGAGTTGCTTTTTTGTTATCTTGTTGATATAAGATACTAGACGGTAAGAAATGTTCAGAAGACAAAAGGAGAATCAATGGGACTACCAAATGTAGCATATTTTTCAATGGAGATAGCAATAGATCAGTCAATAGCAACATATTCAGGCGGGTTAGGTTTCTTGGCAGGTTCACACATGCTCTCAGCAGGTTACCTTCAAATGCCTATGGTTGGAGTAACTATGTTATGGTCATACGGTTATTATAATCAAAGAATTAATCATGAAGGAAATGTTGAAGTTGCTTATATCAGAAAACATTATGACTTTTTAACAGACATTAATGAAAGTGTTGATGTTGATATTTATGGTGAAAAAGTTAAAGTAAAAGCATTTAAATTAGATCCCGGTATTTTTGATACATGCCCGGTTTACTATTTAACAACAGATATAGAAGAAAACTCAGAGTGGGCAAGATCTATATCACATAAGTTATATGATGGTAATGAAAAAATCAGAATTTCTCAAGAAACAGTTCTTGGTATAGCCGGTATTAGATTACTTCAAAAAATTGGGTACAACTTTGACTGTGTTCACTTAAATGAAGGACATGCGCTTCCAGCTGCATTTGAATTATTAAATCAATATAATGGAGATTTAAATAAAGTAAAAGAAAAAGTCGTATTTACAACGCATACGCCAGTTGCAGCAGGAAATGAAGTACATTGGGTTGATAATTTATTAAAAGCAGGTTTTTTTGCCGGTGTTTCAAGAGATGTTGCAGTTCAACTTGGCGGTGAACAATTCTCACTAACAGTTGCTGCATTAAGAATGTCAAGACTTGCAAATGCAGTATCACAGCTTCATGGATTAGTATCTAATAAAATGTGGAGCTGGGTAGAAGGTAGATGTCCAATCAGAGCTATTACTAATGCCGTAAATTTACATTACTGGCAAGATGACAGAATGAAAACAGATAATCTTGAAGCATTATTGGAATCTAAAAAAGAAATGAAAAAAGAAGTATTTGATTTTATAGCAAATACTGTTGGTAAAAAGCTAGATCCAAATGTATTAACAATAACTTGGGCTAGAAGATTTGCTGATTACAAACGTGCTTGGTTAATATTTATGGATGAGAATAGAATTCTTAAATTATTAAACGAAAATAAAGTTCAACTTATTTTTGCAGGTAAATTCCATCCTGATGATGTCATTGGTAAAGAAATGTTTAATAAAATTTTAAGAAGTTCTTATACAATGAAAAATGTTGTTGTTTTAACAGGTTATGAACTTGATTTAAGCGGCAAATTGAAGAGAGCATCGGATATTTGGTTAAATACACCATTAAGACCATTTGAAGCATCAGGTACATCTGGAATGTCTGCTAATGCAAACGGTGCACTTCATTTATCAACATATGATGGTTGGACAGTTGAAGGTACATTCCCAGGCATAAATGGTTATACTATTGAATATCCAGGCTTGGATGATAATATTCCTTGGGAAGAAAGACATAGAAAAGATTATGAATGTATGATGGATATTATAGAAAATCAAATTGTTCCAACATACTACAATGATAAAGTAAAATGGGCAACTATGATGCGTCAAGCTATTAGAACTGCAGAATCATACTTTAATTCTGACAGAATGGTTATTGAATACTACAATAGATTGTATAAACCAATAGCTCACGGATCAGATGAAGGTGGAGTATCTGGTCAAGAATATCAAGAAGCAACAACTCCTTCTTCTGATGCTTGGACTTTCTCTAATATTAAATAATTTTAATAAACTTTTTAAATTATTCAAAAAAGGACTTTTATAAAAGTCCTTTTTTGTGTTCTAATTTATTTATGAAGGAACAGATAAGAAATTTTGCTAAACAACATAGAAAATTTTTAGATGTAAATTCTTTGAGCTTTAAAATTCAGCAGAATTTATATTCATTGCCTGAATTCATTAAATCAACATACATTTTTTCATATTATTCTTTTGCAGACGAAGTTAGTACACAAAATTTTTTTAGTAATACAGAAAAAAATTGGTTTATTCCCAAAATAGAAGGTGATAATTTATTAGTTTGTCCATATGAAAAAGAGAATTTAATTGTTAATAAGTTTAAAATATACGAGCCTAAAAATAATATAATAAATATAAATCCCAATAAATTAGATATGATAATAATTCCAGCACTGGCCGCTGATAGAAATGGATATAGGGTTGGTTACGGTAAAGGCTATTATGATAGATTTCTTTCTTTATTAACGAATAAACAAATAAAAGTAACTTTAGTTTTTTCAGATTTACTTTTTGATAACATATATCCTAACGAATTTGATATAAAATCCGATATCATAATTACAGATAAAGAAATATTGAGAATTAATTGTTAAAAAGTGGTTAATATTGTTTATTTACTTTGATGTTTAGAGTAAAATTATATTAGTAGAATATATTGGGGAATTATTATGGAATTTTTTAGAGAAAAAAGAAAAATTATAATATCAGCTATTATATTTTGTTTCTTATTGTGGACAGTTGGTTCTATGTTATTTATGATAATTGGTTGAGTAATCGGATTTTATAATGACATATAAGAGAGTGATAACATATTTTTTGTCATTTTTCTTCCTAATATTTAATTTAGGTTTAATTTGTTATGCAGATAATACTCAGCAAGTAAAAAAAGTTGAGCAAAAAAGATTATTAATAAGACAAAAGATAAATTCACTTTCCAACTTAGAAAGAAAAGAAACAAACAAATTAAGTAGAAATCAGCAAAAGCTGGAAAAAAATCAACGTGCTTTAGAAATTTCCCAAAATCAATATTCTAAAAAACAAGCAAATATAATTCGATTACAACAAGAATTAGATTCATATTTGTATGAATATAACAAGAGAAATCGTGCGGCTGCTGAAAGAATTAGATGTATATATAAGAGTAATCATTCTATGATAATAGATTTATTATTATCAACATCAAGTATTAGTGAATTTTTAGATAGGATTTATTATCAAAATATAATTATTCAATCTGATAAAAAGAAGATGAAAAATTTAAAGGATGAAGCAAGAAGAATTGCTGTTTTGAAACAACGTTTGGAAATTGAAAAACGAGAATTATCAGGCATTATAAAAGACATGAATAAAGAAAATACAAATATTCAACGTACTATTAGTCAAAATAAAGCCATGATAGAAAAAATTCAAAAAGACAAAAGAGCATATGAACGTTCAGAAAGAGAATTAAAAAGATTATCTGATAATTTAACATCTATAATATCCAAGTCAACAAAAGATAGTGGAGTTGTTGTAGGGACAGGCTTCTTACTTCCTGTTCAAGGAGCAAGAATAAGTTCACCATATGGCTATAGAGTTCATCCTATATTTAAAACAAAAATTTTCCATACTGGTATTGATTATGCAGTACCATACGGAACTCCCATAAAGGCATCAAATGCAGGAAAAGTTATATATTCCGGTTGGTATGGCGGATATGGGAAAGTAGTAATTATTGACCACGGTTCTTGCACTGGTGCTCCTACAACTACTTTATATGCACATATGTCAAGACAAATTGTTTCTGTTGGTGACAATGTAACAAGAGGTCAAACAATTGGTTATGTTGGTTCAACAGGTTATTCAACCGGACCACATGTACACTTTGAAGTCCGTATTAATGGTAAACATCAGAATCCTAATAATTTTTTATAAGGAATAAGTTGTGATTAAAAAACAAATAATTTTTATTTTTATATTAATATTCTTAAGCGGTACTATTTCAAATGCTGCGGATTTTTATCCGGAACTCGGAATGGATCCATTCTATTCATCATTAAATCCAACTTATTATGATTCTAATAATGATAATTTTCAAGAAAAAGAAACTGTTATTAATCTTTTAAATAACAAAAAGGATAATAAGAAGAAGTTTTTCTTAGATAAATCAAAAAATAAGAAAAAAGAAGCAAACATTAAAACAGACAAACATATAGATTCAAATGAGCAAATTACATTTGATAAGATAGATAATAATACAACAAATAATAGTGTAAATACAAAATCTTCTTTTATTCAACAAAATTCAGATAATATCTTAATTGACAATGAGGATGAGGATAATTTAATTAATGAAAATGTAACAGAAAATGATAATTTAAAAAAGACGGAAAAGAAAAAATTTTCATTAAAAGATAAATTTTCTTTCTTAAAAAGAAAAAAGATAGAAGAAAAGGAAGATAAAATAAACGATAATCCACAGATAGAGTTTAGTGCAGATTATATGGAATATTTTCCTGAAAGATATGAAGTAGAAGCCATTGGCAATGCCAAAATAACTTTTTCTAAAGAAAATACTGTATTATCTGCAAATAAAATAATATATAATTATGATAGAAATATATTAAAAGCAAACGAAAATGTTGTGTTAATATCTAAAGACTCAGTAACAGAAGGGGACTTTATTAGAATTGATTTAAGTAAACCTGACGGATGGATTGAAAATCCTATTACAACGACTGAAGATATTAAATTAAATGCCAAAGAAGCTTTTATATATTCTGATAGAATAGAAGAATATGATGGTGTAGCAAAAATATTAAAGAATGAAACACTTGCGTTTAGAGCAAATTCTTTTGCTGCATATGTTGATCAAGGCGGAATACTTTCTAATAAAGATGCAAAGAGAAATACGGAGAATTCCGGTGTTTATTCTATAAAAGCAAAAACAATATATATTGATTCAAAAAAAGACCATGATGTTATAACTGTAAAAAATGCAGATATATATTTAAAAAAATATAAAATAGCTTCAGTACCATCTGCAAAAATAGTATCAAATAAAAAAAATACCGTAGTTGAATCAAATATACCCGAAATAGGTTCATTAAACATGTTAGGTATGCACGCTGGTCCGTCCGTTGTTTTAAATGTACCTGGCGGTTCAACTTTAAAACTATCACCTATACTGACTTATAGCAAAGAAAAATTAGGTGTTGGTGGTATTGCACGATATAGAAATGCATATAATATGACAGAAGTTGCTTATGGTACATCAAGAGATGAACTATTAGTTAGAGGTAGGCAAAAATTAGCTCCAGGTCTGTTATTAAACTATTCAAGATTAACAAATCAAAGTGAATGGTTTTTAGGTTATAGAAGGCCAAAGTATTCTGCTAATTTAACATACTCTAGAAGAGATTTTGTAAAAGATTTAGGCTTGCATTTTTCTCAAATGTATTCAGCCGGTATGTTTGTAGATGATATTCCGGGTGCTGATTTCAGGGATGCAGAGGGTCGTTTCAGATGGATGACACAAATATATAAGCCTTTTTATTCATATAGAAATGAAGAAGGAAATATAGGAGTAAATGTTGGACTTGCAGCACAAACTTCTGCTAGTATCTATACAACAGGAGATGTACATGGTCTATTTAGAATAGGACCTGCGCTTAATACAAAAGTCGGACCTTGGGAACAATCTATTATGTATTTCCAGGCTGCTATAGCAGGTCAATCTCCGTTTGAATTTGACCGGTATCGTTACGGAAGGTCTAATTTAATTTTTATTGAAAACTTTAAAATATGCAAATATTTAACTATTGGATATCTGGGATCTCTTGCTATGAATAGAGATGTTCATACTGATGATTTATTCCAAGAAAATAGATTTTTGGTAAGTATAGGTCCTGATTATGCAAAAGTAACTATCGGATATGATGCTTTTAGACAAAACACTATGTTACTTCTTTCAATGCTTGTTGGAACGCAGGATTCTGAAGTTGAATTTAAGAAAACGGTTATAAAAAATCCACAAACAATAGGAAAGACTGTCAAGAAGAAAAAGACAAAAAAGAAGAATTATAAAAAATACTTAAAAGAAAGTGTATAAATTTATTTTTTTATAAAACATCCTTCATCTTCTTTATCAATTTTTTTATCAAAGTCATTATCTATTCCATCAAAACAAGAACCAATAGATTCTAATGATTCAGCTTTTGGGTCTTTATTTTCATATTTTTGTGGAATTTTATTCCATAGATATAGGAATGTATTTTTTATATAAGTTGTAATTCCTTCGTTTTCAATAATTAATACATTTTCATCATTTCTGAAATTACCACTTGAAGTAAAGTTCATTGAACCAATAATAGTATATTTATTATCTATACATATAGTTTTCATATGCATTTTACCAGCATAATTTTCAGTCTTAACCTTTATTCCTAATTTCCTTAATTCTTTGTGAATTGTGTATTTAGAACTTGCATTTGTAGCATCATTTATAATTCTAATTTCAACGCCACGTTTTTTTGCATCTTGCAAATGAATTAACATATTTTTATTTGTAATAAAGAAAGCAGATATATAAATATAATTTTCAGCATTGTCTATTAATTTTATTATATATTTATCAATTATATTATCTTGTGGAGAGAATAAAACATTAATCTTAATTTTATTATCAATACTTATTATTTTTTTAGATTTAGGTATTTTATTTTTACTAAAATTTCCATTATACATTTGTGAAAATTCTTCACTATAAATTTGAGCAATTTCACTATTATCGATTAGAATAGAATAGTTAGCATTAAATCCTGATAAATCAGTACTTGTTATATTGGCACTACCGGTAAATACTAATTTTTTGTCAATTATAAAAAATTTATTATGCATTATTCCACTAGAATAACTATTATCATTTGTCTTAAAATCACTTAGTACTTCTTTTAATTTTTCTATATCAGGATAATATTTATCGTCATTTTGGTCATAGTCAGATACCCATCTTATTTTAACACCACGTTTTTTAGCATTTTTAAGTGCTTCATATATTAGTGGTTGGTTATTAAATCCATATAGTGCAAAGTCAATTGACTCTTTGCTACTATCAATTAGATTTTTTAATGATAAACAAGCTTCTGTACTACAAGAATTATTAGGACTAAAAATTGAATTTAAATCTAAAAAATATATCACTAAACTATTTGAAAAATATATATTATTAGGAGAAATTTTTTCTTTATTATATTCGTTAAAATTACTTATAATAAAATTATTTTTAAGAAAACAACACTTAGCAGGTAAATACTTCTTACCAAGATTATCCTTGTGAATTATTTTATATTGTTCAGTAATTTTAGCATTTGGACAAGATAATTTATGATATTTTTTAGTTTTTATATTAAGAATTACATAATCATCTATATTAATACTTTTTATTTTATTTAATAAGTTTTTCTTGGATATTTCAGTATCATCATAAAAATAACCCGATTTTATCAATTCATTTTTATAACATTTTTTTCCAATTAAAATTTTATCATTTTTAATTTTAACAAATTTATTTTTTAAAATACTTTTTGAAGCTTCATTTGCAAAATATTCAAATAATAATTTCTCTTCGCTTGATAAATTCCTAAATATTTCATCTTCAGAATAATCATCATAAGATTTAATATAATATATGTTATTAATTAACAATGGATTTTTTTCATCAAATATAAAATTCTTATTAAAATCTATAAAAATAGAGTTAGGAGAATTTATTTTTAAAACTTTATATAAAGAATTTCCATCAATACTTATATAAAGACAACTAATAATTAATAAGAATAATAAAAATGTATATAATTTTTTCATAATACAATTATAGCTTAATATAAAATTATAAGAAATTAAGAAATGTCAATAATAATAGTCGAAAGTTGAATATATATACATATAAATAAGCGTTAAAATATGTTTTAAATATCAAAAAAGTACTACATAATTAAGTAAGTGTCTGGTAGTAAAAATGAAAAATTCAAAACAAAATATAGGAAAACAAATAAAAAAATATAGAGTTTTAAGTGGAATGACTCAAAATGATTTGGCTGAGAAAATTGGTTTAACGGAGAAACAAATTTCAAAAATCGAAACCGGAGTTCATTATCCCAAATTTGAAAATTTTGTAAAAATATTAGATGTTTTAAATATTGAAATGAAAGATTTTGATACAGGATTAAATGTTCAAAATAATATATTAAGAAATAGCATATTAAAAATTATTTATAGAGCAAATGATATAGAATTAAGGCATTATTCAATATTATTAAAACAAATAGAAAAAATTTTTAAAGAAAATAATTTAAATAAGTAATTTTATTGACGAAATATCAATTATTTGTTATAAATACAAAAAAAGGCTATTTTACGCGAAAATAGAGCGAAAATAGAGCGAAAAAAAATAAAACTCAATAAAATCAATGGAGAGGTGTCCGAGTGGTTTAAGGTGCAAACCTGGAACGTTTGTGCAGGGGTAACTCTGCCGGGGGTTCGAATCCCCCCTTCTCCGTTTTTAACATACTTTTAATATTTAATCTAGTATCACACATTGTTACCGAGTCATACTCACTAATAAATTACTTATGTTACAAAAAAAAAGTTCGAACAACTTCGACAAAGAGAAAATGAATAAGTTATGTAGCGAAACGAACACAATTTTGTTATATCTGATTTAACAATCGTTATTAAGTCCAATCTTGTTAAAAAATACAATAATAATTATAAAATCAATGCAAAAACATGTTATAAAGAGTTAAACAATAATGAAAAAAGAGCAATATTCTGCTCTTTTAAATGGTGGGCCCGGTAGGATTCGAACCTACGACCAAAGGATTATGAGTCCTCTGCGCTACCGCTGCGCCACAAGCCCTTTCAAAATTAGAATAACATCAATATTTTTCATCGTCAAGCATATATTTTAAAATTTTTTATTTCTATAATCAGAAAGCAAAGCAGCTCCTATAACACCAGAAAAATCACCCAACTTCGCCTTTTCGAATTTTATTTTTTTACTTGGAGTAGGAATAGATTTTATTCTTGCTATTTCAATAGACCTATTATAAAAATAGTCAATAGCATCCATTAACCCACCACCTAGAACTATTTTTTCAGGATTATAAAAATTAATAACAGAAGCTAATCCGGAAGCTAAATAATCTGATGCTTCATTTATTATTTGAACAACAAGATCATCTTTATTATCTAAAGATTTTTTTAGCATGCTAGTTTTTATTGGCTTATTTTCTTCAAGGTAATTAACTATATCTGACTTTCTACCTTTTTTTAGAGCACCAATGATTCTTTTTTCTATAGCTAATCTTGATGCATAAGCTTCTAAGCATCCACATCCGCCACATCCGCATGAACGACCACCAACATCTACAATAATATGTCCAATTTCACCTGCAGTACCTGTTGCACCATAGCGAATTCTTCCATTTTGAACAATTCCAGAACCTATACCTGTTCCTACAAAAATACAAACAAAATCTGTCTCGTCTTTTCCTGCACCAAAATACATTTCACCTATAGTTGCAATTTCAACATCATTACCTAAAATTATTTCTTTATTAAATTCTTTTTTTAATATATCTCCGATATTCAAATCAGAACAATCAAGATTAGGTGCATTTATTATAATGCCTTTATCTCTATTTATTTGTCCTGCAGCACCAATTCCAATATTATCAATTTCACATATTTCTATATTTGACTCTAATAAAACTTCATTAATAGATTTTATAATCTTTTGTATAATTTTTTCAGGACCTTTATCCTTTTTTGTTTTCTTCTTTATATAAGAAATAACATTACCTGTAGTTTTATCAACAATTCCAGTAAGTACCTTTGTACCACCTAAATCGACTCCAATAGAGTATTTACCCATAAATAAATTTTCCTTCCTAGAGTAATTATATCATTTTTTTTCTTAAATGAAATCTTAAACAAAAAACAGAAACTATAAAGTTTCTGTTTTTTGTTTAATTTTAATTTATAAGATAACTAAGCAATTTTTTCTTCATTATCTTCAGGTTTTAATAATTCAAAATAGTCAGAATATTTTTTTAATTCATCATCTTCTAATAATTCATCAATATCAGTATAACTATCTAAACTATTTTTGATATTTTCAATTTTATTTCTTAAATTTTCAACAATATTTTTATATAAGTCATAGAAAGATTCGTGTTCTTGAATTTCAGAAGAATATAAATTAGATTGTTCACCATTTTCTACTTCATCATCTTGTTTTTTATGCCAAATATCTGCATATTCGCGAGTTTCACCATTTATAGTAAATGTTGCACCTTCTTGTTGCATTAACTGGTTGCCATTACCATCAAAATCATCTGTCAATGTTGTTGAATCAGTTTGAGCCAGATTTATTTCTGTTATTCCTAAATCAGCTAATGATTGAACTTCTGAATTATAACCATTAGCTTTCATTTTAAGACCATAATCTTTTTCTAGTACAGCTAAATCATTTTCATCTAATACATTATCATCTTTTCCGTTTATAAGACCTGCATCAGTTGCCAATGCTTTAAGAGCTTCAAAACCATCTTTAAATCCGTCTGCTTTGCCATCTCCGTCTAAATCAGTATTATTTCCAAAACATTCAGAACCGTCTGCACCGGATATTCCATCACCATCTTTATCAAAAACTAATACAGCATCAGATGAGTCATTTATTTTATCAACTTCTCCATCGCCATCGATATCATAATCAATAACTTTATCAGAAGTTTTTACACCATCACCGTTTAAGTCAAATGATAATGGAGAACAAGTTGAATAACATGCTTGAGTTTCTTCTAATTCACCACAATCATTTAGAGAATATACAGTATTCGAGCCATTTTCGCTTTCATTATAATTGCGAATATAACCATTACCATTTTCAACTATACAATATCCGTTATTCTCACCATATAATCTTGCTAAAGATGCACCATCTTGTGCCATATCATATATATGATATTCCCCATCTTCTTGTCCCTGAGCAAAGATATATCGTGCTGAACCGTCTTCCATTTTCTCAGATAAATCAAGATTGTTTGTTTCAGCTAAATTCCATTCTTCATCTGAAATGGTTACACCTTTTTCTTCAAGCATTGAAGCAATTTGGTTACAATCAGTAACTTGTTTAGTTGTTAACTGACTAATTTGTGCTTCTAAATTTTTTGACTCTTGTGTTAACTTATTTATATCTTCAAGACAATCATCAACTTCATCTAGTAAATCACTTGCAGCAGTTATAGATGCAACAACTTCTGCTAAATCAGGTTTATTTGGCATTCCTTTCTTTATTAATTCTTGAAGATCTGATTTATCCATGCTGCCGGGATTTTCTTTATTAGCAGCAATATATTCTTCTAATGCGCTTGAAACCGCATCTTTTGAATCTTCATCATATTCATCTTTTAATTTATCTTGTTTTGCAACTGCTTCTTCTATTTCTTTTTCAGCTTCTTCTGTAAGTTTTTTTACTTTACTTTCTAAATCTTTTATTTCAGAATCATTTTTATCTAATTTACCTTCAATTTCTTCAATCATTTCTTGAACTTCTTCTGGAAGCTCACTTTTATCAACAGCAATTGTTTTCTTAAGTGAAGTATTTGCACTTATTTCTTTGCTATCATCATCACTTGAATCATATTCAGAAGAATCAACTGTAATATCATTTGCTTCTAATTCTTTTATTGCTTCTTCTCTCGTATAACCAAGACTTATTGCTGCTTCAATATATTCTTCAATAAATTCGTCATAAGATTGATTTTTAACATCTGTATTTTCACCAAAATCAAATAAATATGATTCACCAGAATTTACTCCTTGTGTATTACCATTTGAATTTGTTCCTAAAATTCCAAAGTTGCTTGCAACTTGATTAAATAATGCATCTAATGACATACTCATTGTTAATACTCTTTCTACTTAATATAATTAATTACTCTCTATGTTTATAATAAAGTTTTTTTTTAGTGAAATTGCCTTCGATGTTACAAAACTTAATATTATTAATATAAAATTTATCTAATATAAGGTTTAAAACTTGCCATGAATAGGGTATAATATCTTAGTACATAGTTTATGGAGGCTAAATAAATGCGCATTACAGTTAACGGGCGTAACATTGAAATCACCGATGCTATTAGAGCTTATGCAGAAGAAAAAATTGGTAGAGTTATGAATCATTATGATCAAATTCAATCGATAGAAGTTGTTCTTAATGTAATTAAAAATCCGTCAGTTTCTCAAAGTCATACAGCTGAAGTTTTATGCAAATTCACATCCGGTTCGGTTAAAGCAGAGGAAAGTGCCGAAACAATGTACGCAAGTATTGATTTGGTTGCTGATAAAATTAACAGACAAGTAAAAAAATTCAAGGAAAAACAAATTAAATCATCTAAAAATGCATCAATTAGAACTGATGTTAAAGAAGATGTTGAAGAAGAAGTTGCAGCGGAATAAGTTTTCTATTAGGAAATTATAAAAAAGCCCTTAAAAGGGCTTTTTTATTGCAATAATTTATCTTTAGTATAATTTATTAAACCTCCGGTATTAATTAGCTTTTGAATTTCTACTGGAAATTTTTCACATTCATATTCATTCCCGGTTGTAAGATTTTTTACTATTCCTGAATTTAGATTGAATTCTAAAATATCATTTTTTGAAGTTTCATCAGGAAGCGTTTTATTTTCAAGAATAGCAAGACCAATATTTATAGCATTCCTATAAAATATCCTTGCAAAACTTTTCGCAATAACAAGCTGTATACCGGAAGCTTTTATTGCAATAGGAGCATGTTCTCTGGAACTGCCACATCCAAAATTTTCACCCGCAACAATTATGTCACCTTCTTTAACATCTGATGCAAAAGACACATCAATATCTTCAAGGCAATGTTTTGCTAATTCTTCTTTTGAAGATGTATTTAAATATCTTGCCGGTATAATAACGTCAGTATCAACATTATCAGCGTATTTCCATACTTTTCCTTTTTCCATTTTTACTTTACATCCTATTAAATCTGTTTTATACTTAAATTATACATTACATGTTTGAAATGTTAATAGCACTAAAAAAAGGAGATGTAAATGATGGAAATGATAGGCGAAACAGCAGGACAAATCTGGAATTATTTAAATGAAAATGGAGAAACTACATTAACAAAAATGAAAAAAGATTTGGACTTAAAAGCAAACTTTGCTGAATTAGGTTTAGGCTGGCTTGCTAGAGAAGGCAAAGTTGAAATGACTAAAAAAGGTACTTCTACTAACGTAAGATTAGTTTAATCGTTTTATTATTAAAAAAGTCCGGTTATAAACAAACCGGACTTTTTTGTGAGAATTTTTTTTATTTTTTTGTAATAATAAGAATAACAATTATTATATAAAGGTAAATATAGATGGAAACAATTAATATTAAAGAAGAATTTTTACAACAAGCATCTGTTTTAGCTAGAGGAGCAGAGGTGCTTCCTGGTGGAATTGAAGAACTTGCGCTAAAATTACAAAAATCAAAAGAAGAAAATAAACCTCTAAGAATAAAACTAGGTATGGATCCATCTAGACCGGATTTGCATCTGGGGCATACAGTTGTAATGAGAAAAATAAAACAATTTCAAGACTTAGGTCATAAAATAATACTAATTGTTGGTGGTGCAACTGGCATGATTGGTGATCCATCAGGAAAATCAGATACTCGTCCAAGTTTAACAAAAGAACAAGTTGAAAGAAATGCTAAAACATATTTTGATCAAATATCAAAAGTTGTAGATGTTAATAAGGCTGAAATTAAAAACAATGCAGACTGGTTATATAATTTAAATTTTATTGATATGTTAAAACTTGCATCAAAAGTAACTGTTGCACAAATAATGACAAGAGATGATTTTGCAAAAAGATTTGCTGAAAATAGACCGATTTCTGTTCATGAATTTTTCTATCCTTTAATGCAGGCTTATGATTCTGTAGTTGTTGACGCAGATATTGAACTTGGCGGAACTGACCAAAGATTCAATAACCTACTTGGAAGAGAAATTCAAAGCGCTTATGGAAAAGAACATCCTCAAATGGTAATTCTACTACCATTACTTGAAGGAACAGACGGCATTCAAAAAATGTCAAAATCTTTTCCTGAACATTGCATAAGTCTTACTGATTCTCCAAAAGATATGTATGGCAAATTAATGTCTATTTCAGACAATTTAATTGCAAAATATTTTGCTCTATTAACAGATATTTCAAATGAAGAACTAAAACAAATTGAAGAAGATTTAAAAACAAAAAATCCACGTGACTTAAAGATGAAATTAGCATATATGATAACAGAAATGTACAATGGAAAAGATGCAGCAATAGAAGCCGAAAACAACTTTATTAAAGTTGTTCAAAATAAAGAAATTCCTGATGATATTCCGGAAGTTAAAATTACTGATGATATTTCATTGCTCGATTTTATTTCCAATTTTGATAAATCATTATCTAGAAGTGATATAAAAAGACTTGCTTCTTCTGGAGCTATAAAGGTAAATTCAGAAAAACAAATAAATCCAAATACAATTATTAATAAAACTGATGTTCCTGTTGTAATACAGTATGGAAAAAGAAAATTTATAAAAGGAATATAAATGAGATTAATAAGAAAAGTTATTTCTCAAATAAAAGAGGATATACAAACAATTTACGAAAAAGACCCTGCTGCAGAAAATATAATAGAAGTTCTATTTTGTTATCCGGGGTTACATGCTCTTATATTGCATAGAATCGCTCATAAACTGCTCTATTGGAAAATTCCTTTTATTCCAAGATTCATTTCCAACATATCAAGATTTTTAACAGGTATAGAAATTCATCCTGCAGCAAGAATTGGAAGAAGGTTTTTTATAGACCATGGTATGGGGGTAGTTATTGGTGCGACTACAATAATTGGTGATGATGTCCTTTTATATCAAGGAGTTACCCTTGGTGGTACAGGAAATGAGCATGGAAAAAGACACCCAACTTTGGGTAATAACATTGTTGTTGGCTCAGGGGCTAAAGTTTTAGGTAATATTGAGATTGGTTCAAATTCAAGAATTGGAGCAGGTTCTGTTGTAATAGATAATGTTCCTGAAAATTCAACTGTTACAGGTGTTCCTGGTAGAATTGTACGACAGAAACTACTAATTCAAGGACAATTAATGCACAATAGGATTCCCGACCCTGTTACCTGCCAATTAAACAGATTAAAATATGAAATGGAAGATTTAAAAGAACAAATTGAAGAACTGAAAAGAGGTAGAGAATAATCTACCTCTTTTTTTATTAATGAATTGACTAGTAATTATACTACATTTTCTTTCCACCATTAAATAGCCAATTACCAAGCGCTACAAACGGACTTGCTATGAGCGCTAATCCTTGTACTATGATGTTACCACTTCCTTCTTCTTCATCTAAATCACACATAGCTGCTAATAAATCTTCTTGGCTTGTAGAATCACAATTACCCCAAGTTAATACTTTTTGATTTTCAACACCAGCATTATCTCTGGTATTTTCTCTAATAAATGTTTCTAAATCACCGCCAAGTTCTGATTCTATTAATTGTCTTGCTACTGATCTTAATTGTGTATCATCACCACTTTCACTGACTAATTGTCCATACCTTGTTTGAGTCGTCATCTCGCTCAATAATTCTTCATATGCAGCCATTGCTTTATCTTCTTTACCATTTGCCAAATACGAACAAATATTTGAAATTTTAGTTTCTATTGCAGCATCTCGCCCTGAATATGCAATTTCATATGATTCCTTTGTATCTGTATAGTCATACTTGTTATCTAAATAATCTGTATTGTATAGACTTGCTGCAGTTACACCTCCACTTTGTGTATATGTACTTGCAGAAGAACTACCACTTAGAAAACTACCATTTTGAAATGATACTGTCATACCTAACCTCCAATATGAAACTATAACCTAAACTACCCACATATATATAAAAACAATTTAGGCTCTCAAATTTACCTTAATATATAATTTCTTAATATTTTTTAATAAAATATCAAAATGATTGTAAAATTATTCCACCTAATGCTCCGGATAATATAACTAAAAGTGGATTCTTTTTCATAAATGAAAAAGGTATTATCAATAAAATAAATAAAATAATTGCTTTATAATCTAATTGCAGAGATGAAATGTGTATATTATCAGAAGAAGAAACTATCTGTACAAAAAGCTGTAATCCTATTGAAGTCAATAACGCACACGAAGCAGGACGCAGACCTAAAAAAATATCATTAATAAAAAAACAAGATTTAAATTTATTAAAAATTTTAATTATAGTAACTGTAAATATAAAAGGGGCAAAAACTATAGCTGTAGTTGATAATATAGAACCAATAATTCCGGCAGTCGTATAACCTGTATATGTAGCCATATTTATACCGATTGGTCCTGGTGTTATATTTGACACTGCTATCATATTTGTCAATTCATCTACAGTAAACCAATTATACTGTTTTTGTATATAGTACAAAAAAGGTAGTGCAGCATAGCCGCCACCTAATGCAAATATACCTATTTTTAAAAATTCATATGTTAATAAAAAATATAATTTAAGCATCTTTTGTGCCCTCTACTTTTGAATGCAGTAGAGCAAGAAGGGCTGAAACAATTATTATTATAGTAGGAGAAACCGGCAAAATAATTAATGATATTAAAATAAAAAAATACATAAAATATGTAAATTTTGAATTTACACTCTTTCTCCAAATATCCTTTATTGTTATTAAAATTAAAACAATAACAGATATTCTAATCCCCCAAAATGCATTATGTACTATTGGATTATTAACCACAGATGTTAATAAATTTGCAAGTATAATAATACTAATAAATGATGGAGTAATAATTCCAAGTATTGCCATTATTGCTCCTAAAATTTTCCTTGCTTTATATCCTGAAAAAATAGCAATATTTCCTGCTATAATTCCTGGAATACACTGACTCATCGCAAAATAATCAACTAGTTCGTCTTCTGTTAACCATTTTCTTTCTTCGACAATATATTTCTGAAGTAATGGTATAATTACATATCCACCGCCAAGTAATTGAATTCCAATTATAAAAAATATTTTATAAATATCAAATAACTTCACATTCATTTCATTATTATCACATAAATAAATGACAACTACAATTATCTTGAATTCGTTTAAAATAAGCGAAAAACGGGAATACTACAATTGTAGGAGATTGTATGAGAAAAGTATTACTGCTTGATTACAACAATAGACCAATTAATATATGCAGTTGGAAACGTGCATTAGTTTTATTACTGAAGGGTAAAGCTCGGAATGCAAGGCTCTTAAATGATATAGAAAGTATGATTAAAGTAGAAAACTTTCTGATCCCGCTTGTAATTAAATTAAATTATAATTTGGCAGTTCAATATAAAGAACTGCCATTTTGTCGAGAAAATATACTTGTTCGTGATGAATTTGTATGTCAATATTGCGGTAAAAAATTTCCACCCGAAGAACTCACGCTTGACCATGTCTATCCAAAATCAAGGTTAGGACCAGATATATGGGAGAATATTGTTGCTTGCTGTAAAGAATGCAATCAGAAAAAAGCTGACAGAACCCCAAAAGAAGCAAGAATGAAACTGCTTAGAAGACCATATAGACCAAAGGATTATCTAAAATTTGAATTAAAGAAATATCCTGAAGATATTGTAAAACATTGGCAAGAATATTTTGAAGCATCTTGATCAAATTATTCTTCTATAATAGAATCTCTCTATACATTTCCCGAGAATAAAGTCCTAAATTTTTAAAATCATCGGCATTATAATGATCCGAATCAAAAAATTTAAAATTTTTTCTTAATTCATAGTCATCAAAATTAAAACTATCCCTCGATAGACCTCTCATAAAAAGTTTAAACATTGATTTATTATAAGATAAAATAGAATTATATCTATCATTAGTAAAAAATGATTTAAATCTGCTTTTTGCACCTGAAACACTATCTGTGAAACCAAGCCATGAGTCAATTACAATTAAATCTCTTTCATCTTGCGTATTTTTATCCAAAGAAGTTACAACAAATGAATGATCGATAGGATATGTATTTTTATATACACATTCTCCTGTTTTTTTATCAACATAAGATAACTCTAAAGCTAATGATACTCTTTTGGAATTATAGAATCCGTTTGCAGCCAATGCTGCTAATACTGCCATTGCACACTCTTGACAATTCCCAGCTTTTAACAATTTAAGACTCTGTAGAGTAGATACATATAAAGCACCATTATTTTTATTATTTGCTATTGATCTATATTTATTACGATTTTTTGCAACTTCTCTGATTGCCAATATTTTAGTATCTACTTTCTTTAATAATTTTCTAAATACTAAATCTTTTTCTGTTCCGGCCTCTTTTTGATTACCAGACAAATAGAATTCATCTATATAAGAAGAACTTAACACTGGAAAAACTTGCCTGGCACGACGTTGAATATCATCTGCTTTCCTTATGTTTTTATTTCTCGATTTAAAAGATATATTCCTATTTAAGTTTGGATAATACAATTTCATATTCAAATAAAACACATAAAAAATTTTTGTGTCATTTAAATTATCTAAATTTATATAATCATTCTTTAATTTCAACAATTAGTTATTTTTTTGATTAAGAAGAAAATCTATACTATTAAAAAGGAATAATTATGAGAAAAAAGATATTAATTGTAACAACAAACTATTCTGATATAAATAGTGGGATACAAACAGGTGTTTGGTTTGAAGAGTTTGCTGTACCATTTATAATTTTTAAAGCAACTAACTATAATATTATTGTAGCAAGTCCAAAAGGGGGAGAATCTCCGATTGATATAAACAGTCTTTCTTGTTCTAACCCTATGGAATGGGATGAAACAGCAAAATATTTGAGAAATACTGAGAAGTTATCAAATATTAATTATAAATTATTCGATGCAATATATATACCTGGCGGGCATGGGCCTATGTTTGATTTGCCCAAAAATAAAATACTTAAAAATATTATTGAATATATGTATTCTAATAATAAAGTAATTTCTGCTGTATGTCATGGAGTTGTCGGCCTTATTTCAGCTACCGATGAAAAAGGCAATTCTATACTAAAAGATAAATATGTAACTTCTTTTACAAATAAAGAAGAACAAATTGTTAAAATGAAAGAATTTATGCCTTTTTTATTGCAAGATAAAATAATAAAACTTGGTGCTAATTTTGTTGAAGAAAAACCCTGGAGTGAACATGTTGAAATTAGTTATAACATTATTACTGGGCAAAATCAAAATTCAGCACAACTTGTAGCTGAAAGTGTTATTTCATTGCTTAACTAACTATAAAACACCTTTTGTTGAAGGTATTTTATCTAAATTCTTTTCATCAAAAGATACAGCTATTTTTAAAGCTCTTGCAAATGATTTAAATACAGCTTCAATTATATGATGAGTATCAACACCATCTAACATTTTAATATGTATTGTCATTAATGCTGCTTGCGCAAAACTTGAGAAAAAGTGAGGAAGAATAACTGTTTCAAAATCTGAAGTTTTCTCATCCTTTACACAAACATCAACTTTAGAAAATACTCTGCCTGAAATATCAACCACACTCAAAACTAATGCTTCATCCATCGGAAGAATTTTTTCACCATACCTAACAATACCTTTTTTATCTGCTAAAGCTTCAGTTAACGCTGAACCTAAAGTAATAGCTACATCTTCTACAATATGGTGGTTATCATTATCGTGTGATATTACATCTATATCTATATCAAAGTTAGCATGATGAGCAAGTTGTTCTAACATATGATTAAAAAATTTAATTCCTGTATTAATTTTATGTTGACCATTTCCATCTATATTTAATTTTACGGTAATTTCTGTTTCTTGCGTTTTCCTAATTTTGACAGATTGTCTCATCTACTTTCTCCAATATATCTTTTAAATCATTAATTGATATTATAACATCTTTTGCACCGTTAGACTTTAAACTATTAATCAAAAACTCGCTCTTATCCTGAGGGGGAAGTACACCAATAGGATAATAATCAGCTCCTATAGCACATTTCATGTCATCAATAGTATCTCCCATATAATAATATTTATTAGAAATAGTAATATCTTTTATATAATTAAGTCCATAAGAATCAGGTTTACATTTTCCCTCAGGAACATCATCTGATGTAACAATAGGATAGAATAAATTAACAACATCAAATTTTTTAAGCGCATAAAAAGCTTCTTTCTTAGGTCTTCCTGTATAAATTGCAAGATTATATTGCTTTGAAAGTTCTAATAATATATTTTTATCAAACAAAAATGATTCATTATTAATAAGACCATTTCCATTATCCCAATATATAGACTGAAAAACATCAACTATTTCAGAATATTTAATATTAATACCTTCTTTTTTCAACAAATATTGAGTTAAATCCCAATCATTATTTAGACCGCCTAAATTTTTTGCAGCTTGGATTTCTTCTTTAGAAACAGATTTACCCGTATACTTTTCATATGTTTTTTCAATTGCTAATCTATAGGAATTACTTGCGTCTATAAGAACACCATCCATATCAAAGACGAGCATTGGTTTATCACTTAGTATATCCTTTATTTTTTCAACACCTTCTTTTGTAGGTATAGTAATTCTTAAATGATTTTCAAGCAAACTTCCTCTTTTAAAGAGTTTTACAGTAATATTATTACTTTTAAGTTTATTAAATACAAACTCGGCTTTTTCTTTAAAATCTACTAACAAAAAATTTGCATATGATTTATAAACAACAGCACCAAAAGTTTCAAAAAAAACTTTTAATTCTGTTTTTGATTGATTTATCTCTGTTTTAATTCTATTAAAATAATCTAAATCACCAAGAGCAGCTATACCTGCTTTAAGCGCAAAAGCATTTACACTAAATGGACTTATTACATTTTTTAAATAATTAATATTATTTTCATTACTTATAATATATCCAAGCCTCATGCCTGCGAGTGCAAAATCTTTAGAAAAAGATTTCACAACAAACACGTTATTATACAATTTTGCATATTTGGTATAAGAATAACCCGAATAATTAGCATATGTTTCATCAATAATAACAGCTTTACCTAGTGATTTATCAAGTATTCTCTTTAAATCATCTTCATCAATAATATTTCCTGTAGGATTATTAGGCGAAGCAACATAAATAATTTTTACCCTAGGATTTTCCATTTCTTTAAGAAAATCATTAATTGGGAAGTTCCATTTTGTTTTAAAAGGAACTTTTATAACTTCACCACCGGAAATATGAGTATAAATAACAGGCATTTCAAACGAAATGTCAAGTGTTAAAAGAGATTCACCCTCTTCCAAATATGTTTGAATTATACCTGATATTGCCTCATCAGCACCATTTGTAACTTTAATATTATTTAAATTAACATTATTATAATCAGCTATTTTTTGTGATAATTCACCATAAAACGGATAAAAACTAACTGATGAAAAATCACAATTTTTCAAGGCTTCTAAAACTTTACCAGAAGGTCCATAATTATTTTCATTACTATCAAGTTTATAATCCCACTGTTTTTCATAAAGAGGAACAAAATATCCTGACATTTTTTCTACAGATTTTTTAGGCTTTAACATAATGACCTACTTAACATAAAAATCTGCATTAATATATACTCTAACTTTAACCTTACCTGTTTCTACCGGTGTTAAGAGTGATTCTTGAGCACTATCAGAAGAAGCTCCGGACATAGCTTTTGCATAAAATCTGCCATTAGAAACAACAGTATCAATATTACAAGATGCATTTATATGTTTAATTCCATCGATTGTTGTTCCTGCTGATTTTGCAATTAACACTGCTTGATCACTTAAACTTTTTATTAAAGCAGGATATAAATCATTACAAATATCTTTGCTGCTTTCATAAGAATAATAAAGTCCTTCAGTTCTGTTTGCACCGCTTGAAATTGCAACTTTAATAAAGTTCGAAATTTTATTGACATCTTTTGTTTCAATAGAAATCGAATTTACAGCTGTATAATTTTTAATTACACTTTTTCCGTCATTAGTCTTGGAGTAATTTGGTCTGACCGAAAAATTATTTGTTTTAATTACATCAGATTCTGCTGTAGTAACTGTTTTTAAAGCTGTTATAATTTTATTAGAAATAGCGTTATTTTCTTCTGTTGCTTTTTTAGCTTCAGAAGCAGTATTCTCAACAGCAAAAGTTACAGAAGCAAAATTTGGATTTACTTCTTTTGTATCAGAACCGCTTACTGATATATATCCTGATTCTTTTTTTACCTGATCAATTGATGCAAAAGCAATTTGAGAATATGATAAACAAGCAAAACACAAAGCAATTACAAAAAAAGTTTTTTTCATATTATTTCCTCACTTCATTTATATCTTCAACATTTATTTCTTCACTATGCATTGTATCTGTTGAAGATATAGTATCTTCATTTTTTAATTCATCTTTTTTCTTAATATCATTAAATATTTTATTTTCGGACTGTCTTGCTCTGTTCATAATATCTCTTATTTGTTCAGGACTCAAACCTTGATATGAACCAAAACCGATTAACGCTCTTCTATTATTTAATGCATAAAGAGATAAAGCAATAATAGCCCAAAGCAAAATACCTTGAAATAAATTCATAGTTGAAACTATATTAGATTGATCAAATATAACATTCCACAAAGACATACAAACCCATCCGGGAGATACAATAAAGCCTGATACCAAGCCAAACACTATAAATATAGCAACAATTATTCCTCTAACACCATTTATTGTAATTACTCTAAAATTCTTATTCATATATTAATTAATCCTGTGATAAATTTTCAAAATCCCTTTCACTTAGTATTATAACACCCAAAGTAGAAGCTTTGTCAAATTTAGACCCCGGATTATCTCCAGCCAATACATAAGATGTTTTTTTACTAACGCTTGAAGATACTTTACCGCCCATCTTTTTTATTTTATCTTCAAATACACTTCTGGGTTGAGAAAGAGTACCTGTTATAACAAAAGTTTTACCATCAAAAACATTTGATATCTTTTCAAACTCTTTGCCTTGAGGATGTACACCATATTCTTCAAGCTTATTTAAAATAACTTTATTATTATCATCATTAAAGAAATCAATGATACTTTTTGCTGCTTTTTCACCAATACCGTCTATTTTAATCAAATTTTCAACACTTGCAGATTTTAAACTTTCAAGCGTTGGATATTCACTAGCCAAAAGTTCTGCAGTTTCTTTGCCAATAAGCTTTATGCTCAATGCTGTCAAAAATTTTGTCAATGAAGGCGTTTTAGATGCCTGTATTGCATTATAAATATTATCTGCAGATTTTTCTTTTATTAAATCAATCTGCATTAAATCCTGAGTTGTAAGTTTATATAAATCTGCAAAATCTTGTATTAATTTTTTATCTAAAAGTTTTTCAACTAAAGATGAACCAACTCCATCTATATCTAATGCTTCTTTTGACGCCCAATATTCAATCTTTCCTTGAATTTGGGCAGGGCAATTAAGAGTATTAGGACAATATAAAGATACCTCACCATCCGGCCTAAATAATTTAGCTCCGCAGCAAGGACAATTTTCAGGTTCTTTATATACTCCAAAATCTTCATCATCTTTTTTTCTTATAACTTTTGGTATAATTTCAGCAGCTTTTTTTATTAATACTTCATTTCCAATATTAAGTCCTAGTCTATTAATCTCATCAAAATTATGTAAACTGGCTCGTTTAACGATAGTTCCTGCTAACTGAACAGGAGTTAATAAAGCAACAGGAGTAACTGCACCCGTTTTTCCCACACTTAATTCTATCCCCTCAAGTTTAGTCCAAACTTCTTCCGGAGGAAATTTAAATGCTGTTGCCCATTTTGGAGCTCTTGCCGTAAAACCAAGTTCATTCTGTTTCGATAAATCATTTACTTTTATTACCATCCCGTCTGTTGCATAGTTTAAATTAAATCTTTCTGTTTCCCAATATTGACATAACTCTATAACAGAATTAATTCCTCTTACAACTCTGTAATTAGGATTAACTATAAATCCCTGATTTTCCAATAATTTTAATGCATCACTATGAGTTTTAAATAAATCATTATTTTCAGCAATTGCAGTATATGCAAAAAAGTGTAAATCTCTTTTTGCTGTAATTTTAGAATCTAATTGCCTTAAAGACCCAGCTGCAGCATTTCTTGGATTTGCAAACTCTTTTAACCCATTTTCAATATTTTCTTCATTTAATTTTTCAAATGAAGAAACAGGCATGTATACTTCTCCTCTAACTTCCAAGTTTATATCTGAAGAAAGTTTTAATGGTATGCCGGTTATTGTTTTTATATTTTCTGTAATGTTTTCACCAATAATACCATTACCTCTTGTGGCGCCTGTTATAAGTTGTCCTTTTTCATAAGAAAGTGCACACGATAATCCGTCTATTTTAAGCTCTACAACAAGCTCTATATCCTTTTCATTTGGATATTCTTTTAATATTCTTTCATACCACTTTCTTAAATCATCATAATTATTTGAATTATCTAAACTGTAGAGTCTATATTTATGAGTATGTTCTTTAAAACCTTCTGATATTTTATCGCCGACTTTTTGTGTAGGACTATCTTTTGTAACTAATTCGGGAAATTCTTGTTCTAATCTTTTTAATTCTCGAAATAACTCATCATACTCAAAATCAGTTATTTTAGGAGTATCAAAAACATAATAAGCTTCATTATTTTCAATAATAAGCTGTTTTAATTCATCAATTCTTTTTTTTGCTTCAATATAATTCATAATAACCGTTATAAATTTTAATAAAATTGTATACTTATATTATTTCATTTTATAATAAAAAAGTTATGTCGATAATAAATTATATAGAAAAATTCAAGAAATTACACAGAACTTTATATACTACGCCGTCACATGGGCAAGGTGATTTTGTTGCACCTTTAACACAAAAATTATTAGGCAGAAAGTTTTTTAAGTGTGACTTTTCTGAAATAGAAGGTTTTGATAATCTTTCTAATCCAAAAGGCATAATAAAAAATGCTCAAGATTATGCATCACATGTTTATGATTCAAAGTCAACATTTTTTCTTACAAATGGTTCTACCTCAGGCATAATTGCTGCAATGCTGACAACTCTGCATAAAGGAGATAAAGTCTTAATATCCAGAAATTGTCATAAATCTGTATATAACGGGCTTGTATTAACAGGAAGCATTCCTATATGGATTATGCCGCAATATAACAAAGATTGGGGAATTTTTGAAACAATTAATTTAGATTATTTAGAAGAAGTTTTATATAAAAATAAAGATATTAAAGCATTTATAATAACAAACCCCTCATATGAAGGCGTTATGTTTGATATATATAGAATTTCTCATATTTGTAAAAAATACAAAGTAAAACTAATTGTAGATGAAGCCCACGGAGCTTTATGGAATTTTCAAAAATCATTAGGGACACCTTCCTTAATGCAAGGTGCAGACATTGTGGTACAATCGCTTCACAAAACAGCAGGAGCACTTAATCCTTCTGCTCTTTTACATATTGGCAATGATTCGGATATTAACCCTAAACAAATTCAAGAATCTCTTAATCTTATAACAACAACTTCACCTTCATACCCTTTACTTATAAATATTGAGAGTACAATTCGTTATTTAGATTCAGAAAAAGGTAAATTTCATATATTTGACATTGTAAAAAACATAAATAGGTTAATAAGAACATTAAAAACAATACCAAATTTGGAAGTATATTCATACAACAATGACATAACAAAAATATTAATTAAAGTTACTAATCTTTCAGGCTTTGAACTTTCTGATATACTTTTTGAAGAATACGGAATAGAAGATGAGCTTGCAAATGAAAAATCCATATTATTATTAACAGGCTTAGGAACAACAAAAACGAAACTAAAAAAGATTGAGAAATCTCTAATTGATTTATGTTCTAAAAATTTAAAAATAACACAAAATAACAGCTATACAAAAAATTATATTCCGACAGAACCAAGAGTAAGATATATACCATCTCTTGTATGGAATCAACCATATAAAGAAGTTGAATTAAAATATTCACTTTCAAGAGTATGTATGGAAGTTATAACAGATTATCCTCCGGGCGTTCCTATATTACTTCCAGGAGAAGTTATAAAAAAAGAGCATATTGAGTATTTATCTAACAGACAAAAAATTAAAGTTTTAATGTAGGTTTTAATGTTTTTTAATTTATTTAACAAAAAAAAATATATAGATTGTCCAAATATAAAGCATTCTTTGCATTTTTTTTATAATGAAGTAAGAGCTTGCTGCACAAACGTATCAGGTCCTATATTTTATCCTAACTACAAAGGAGAAGATATAGACTGGAATTTTGTATATAAAGAACGCAAAAATTTTTTTAAAAAATTAAAACCAAAATCTTCTACAGATTTTATTCCACAAACTTGTAAAGGTTGTTGTGACATAGATCAATTTGTAACAAATAAAAAACCTGAAGATTTTGAAAATGTAGTAAATAAGGTATATTTTCACAATCACATGGCATGTAATGCAAAGTGCATTTATTGCACATACGAATACCTTGAAAGAGGATACGGCTATGAAGTATTACCCTTTGTGAAAAGCCTAATAAATAAAAAAATTCTCTCTCCTAATGCTTTAATATATATGAGTGGCGGCGAAATAACTATTTCCAAGGAATTCGAAGAATTGCTTTCTTTATTGCTTTCTTATTTAAACAGCCAAATAGAAATTTTAACATCAGGAATAAAATATTGTAAATCAATAGAACAAGCATTTATTGAAAATAAATGCAGGCTTATGATTTCATTAGATTCAGGCTCAAGAGATACATATTTGAAAATAAAACAAGTTGATTGTTATGACAAAGTAATAGAAAATATTACAAATTACATTGCAGCATCAGAAAATGCAAAAAATATGATTACTCTTAAGTACATAATAATTGACAATATAAATGACAATACTGATGAAATTGAGAAATTTTTAACAGTAAGTCAAAATCTAGGGATAAAGAATGTAAGACTTGATATCGATTATGAAAAATACAAATTTACTCAAGATATAAGAGTCCCAAAACATTATTTCGATTTATATGAATATTTTAATGCTTCAGCTAAAAACAAAGGTCTTAACATTTTAAAATGTGACCAAGTTGAAGCAATTTTAAACAAAAGTAAATAAACCTATTAGTCAAAAATATTTTTCAATTCATCTTCATTTTTAAAATCAGAAAGTACAAATAAAATATCACACTCTTCAAAAACAGTATTTCCTGAAGGAATAAGATAATCACCACCTCTGGAAATCATAGTTATCAAAGTATTAGGAGGAAGAGTCAAATTTTTAATAGTATGATTATATGCAAGGGAATTTTTAGAAATTTGAAACTGATATAATTTTTTACCACTTTCCCCTGATTCAAATTCTATAGGAGAATTCAAATTCTTTTCAGCAGGAGCATCAACTTTTAAGAGTTTAGCAGCAAAAGGTATTGTAGTTCCTTGAATAACTACAGAAACGATTACAACAAAGAATATAATACAAAATATTTCATGTGAATGTTTAACGTTATACAGAAGAGGGAATGTAGCGAGAACAATAGGTGCTGCACCTCTTAATCCAACCCAAGATATCAATAATTTTTCATTAAAACTTGTTTTAAAAGGAATCAGTGACAAGAAAACAGCAATAGGTCTTGCAACAAAGACAAGTATTACTGTAAGAATTAGAGCTGGCTTAGAAACTATATATAAATCTTTTACGAATACTAAAAGTCCTAATATTAAGAACATAATAATTTGCATTAACCAAGCAATTCCATCATGAAATTTTGTAAGCATTTTTTTATGTACAAAATTTGACGCGGACATTGTTAAACCACAAACATATACACTCATAAAACCATTACCACCAATAATAGATGGAAACGAATAAGCAAAAGCAACTATTGCAATAGTAAGTACAACATATAACCCATTATATTGCAGGTGAATTTTATTTATTAATTTAACTGCTAATTTTCCAATAATAAAACCAAGTAAAATTCCAAAAATCATTTGTTTAAAAAACATAAATAATAAACCTTGAAAAGAAGAAATTTCTCCAGTAATAAGAGAGATCATTGCAACTGTCAGAAAAACAGCCATAGGATCATTAGAGCCAGATTCAAATTCTAAAAGAGGTTTTAAATTGTTTTTTAAACTTATATCCTTTGATCTTAATATACTGAATACAGCAGCTGCATCTGTTGAAGAAACAATTGCACCTAATAAAAGACATTCATATAAATTAAAATCTAAAAAGAAATGTGCAATATACCCTAGTATAAAAGCAGTTAATAAAACACCAATTGTAGCAAGTGTAATACCCTTTTTGAAAACAGGTCTTACTTCATTTAATTCTACACTTAAACCACCCATAAAAAGTATATATGCAAGAGCTATAACACCAATGAATTGTGCAATATAATAATTATCAAAATAAATATTTCCAATCCCATCAGAACCAAAAAATATTCCAACCAGTATAAATATTAATAAAGTAGGAACACCAAATTTTCCCGCAAGCTTACTTGAAACTGATGCAATTAAAAACATTATTGAAGCTATTAATATTATTTTATCCATATTATAAGATTAATAATAACATACATGCATATTTATTTTATAATTTTGAGATATGACTAAATTTATTTTAATTTTATTTATACTAATAAGAATATTTTCAAATCCAATAGCAAATTCTTTTCAGAAAAAGCTTGCCGACAGTATATCTTCTATTACAATAAATTTTTATACTTACTTATTTTTAAGTATAGGCTGCTTGTTAAATATTAATAAATTAATCGAATATAACTATAATAAAGAATTTATTACATTAGTTTTTATTGCTGGTTTTCTATGTACTATTGGAATGATTTGCATGATAAAGGCAGTAAATATTGGAGAATTATCTGTTATTGGACCAATTAATTCTTATAAGAGCGTTATTTCACTTATTATTGCATTTTTTTTACTAGGAGAAATTCCAACTTTTTATGGAATTATAGGAATAATTTTAATTATAATTGGGAGTAGATATATTTTTTTAGAAGACGGCAGCAAGTTTTCATTAAATATATTAAATAGAAAAGATATTCAATTAAGGTTTCTTGCTATGACTTTAACAGGAGTAGAAGCGGTTATTTTAAAGAAAATTATTCTAATTTCTTCTGTTGAAATATGCTATAGTTTTTGGTGTTTTATGGGATTATTTTGGTCTGTTATCTTGCTTATTTTGAGTAAAAAGCAGTATTTTATTAAAAATATAAAAAATTTATTTTTAATTTTAATAATCTCAATATGCTTGGGATTAATGCAATATTCAACAAACTATGTTTTTGAAAAAATGCATGTAGGACTGGCTTTAGCCATATTCCAGCTTTCAAGCATTGTTACAATAATATTCGGATACAAATTTTTTCACGAATCTAATCTTAAAACAAAACTAATTGGCTGCATAATCATGATAATCGGATCTTGTTTTATTATATTTAACTAAATAAACTGGAATAAACCAGTAAAATATAATATACTTTGTCTTATGAAAAAAATAATTAAGATTTCAATAATAATATGTATTATAATTTTCCTGTCTATATTTTTGTTTTATAGTCTCTATATTTATGCTTTTCCTGCATTAATAAACTCAATAACAATACAGAAAAAAATTGAAGAATATGTTTCAAAAACTATAAATACAGAAATAAGCACAAATGGTTTAAAAATAAAAACATACTATAATTTAACATCAGATATATATGTTAAAAAAATCATAATAAACAAAAATAAAAAAGAAATAATTAAATCTGAAAAATTACAAATAAAAATTTATCCATTAAAAAAAGAAATTACTAATATATACGCAGACTACATATTTTTAAATAAAAATAATGTGATTGATTTTTTGCAAGACCTAAATAAAAATTCAATAAAAAATAAAAGTTTTAAATTTATTCCAGAAATAAATATAAAAAAAATTATTATATTCATAGATAATGAAAATATAGAAACAAACTTAATACTTAAAAATATAAAAACAGAAAAATCTAATGATGCCTTAAATCAGACTTTATCTTTCAATACAGAAATATATTCTACAAATTTAAAAGAAGTATTAAAAATAGATTGTAATAAAAATATAATATATAGCAATAATAAAATACATATAAAAAATTTAGAAATCTTAGGCAAAAATTTATTATTAAAAATAAATGGGGACTTTTATACAGATACAAAAAAATACGAATTATACTTGTTAGGGAAAAATCTATCTATAAATACAATAGAAAATATTACATTATATTTGTTAAAACAAAAAAATAAAAATAAAATATTCTTAGAAAATTTCAATAATTTTACAGGATTAGCTGATATAGATTTAAAAATAAATAATAAAGGAATGTTTGGCACAAGCAGAATAAAGAAAATCGGAGCAAATATTATAATGTTTAAAATTCCGGTTTTACTAAATGACTTTACACTATATTTTAACGGAGAAGAAATTAATGCAGCTGCCTACGGGAAAATAGGTAATGAAAAAGTATATGCAGATTTTAATATGCAAAATTTTGATTCTAAAAAAAGATTAATATATGGCAGTGTGCATTCTCTATTAAGTAATGAATTTACAAAACAATATATGCCTGATTTTAAAATAGATGGCAAAGTAGACACAAATTTAAAATATGTTATAAAAAATTCAATTCCTGAAATAACTTATTTACTTAAAGTAAAAAAAGGCTCTAACTTAAATTATAATAATGCAAGTCTTGAGATAACAGATCAAAATAGAAGAGTTTTAGTAAGAACAATCAAAAAAGGACCCAAATTATATATAAATAACTATGATTATTCAATACAAGACGGAAGTAATATAAAAAATATTGTAAAAGGAGAGGGTTTATTTGAAAAAGTACAAGGTAAAATGAAACCTCAATATATAACATTTAAAACAATAGAACCTACACCTGTAAATTTCACCGGTTCATTTGGGAAAATGCTAAATGGGGGAATGTTCACCGGTGATATGAAATATGACTTTAATAAAAAACTATTAACTGGTAATTTTAATTTAGAAAAATCAAACTATAAAGATTTCTTTATAGAAAATGCAGCAATAAGTGCAAACGAAAAGAATATGATAATTTCAGCTTTTGGTATGTATAAAAATGAGCATTTTGAAAGTTCTATAGACATGAATAACAACTTTAATGAATCAATAATAATTAATGATATTGAATTTATTCTAGATAAATATAAATTTGAAAATAATAAAAATATAAATCCAAATAGAAATAAAATAAAAATACCTACAAATGTAAAAGAAAAAAAATATAAAATAAAGCAAGGGAAAATAAGAGTTAACAAACTATTAAAAGATAGAATAGTTATAGAAAATATAGAAATTTTGGGAGAATTAAAAAACAATATAATTAATTTCTATACACAAGAAGCAAAATTTGCAAATGGTACATTATCTGCAAAAGGAAGTTACAATATTGGAGATGAAATATCAATAATAGATTTTGAAGCAGAAAATATTGATTCAAACGAAGTAGCAACAATGGTATTCAATCTACCAGGACAAATAGAAGGCATAGCAAGTGCAAAATTACATGCAAAAATAAAATCAAATTTTGACGAAATAAAAGCAAATGCGAGCTTTGCAATAAAAAATGGATTCTTACCCAAAATTGGAAGCACAGAATTTATTATAAAAAGAGCAAATAAAAGCAAAAAGCCACTTAAAGTAAGACTTTCTGACATTATAAATATAGATTTATCAAAATCTACAGCATTAAAATCTGATTTATGCGGAACATTAAATATTCATAATTCAGAATTAAAAGATGTTGAAATATACACAAAACAAAAATATTTATCATTATTTATAGAAGGTAATTACAATATAGAAAAAGAAAATGCCAGAATAAAAATGTGGGGAAAATATAACAAAAATGCTCAGAAGCGGATAAAAATATTATTTATACCACTTTCGGTCATTATGAAAATAATATTTAAGCCTGAACCAACAATGCATATATACAAGAAGCAACTAAATAAAATACCTTGCATACAAGCAACAGAAAATGAAACTGAATTTTTCAGAGTAAAAATATTAGGTAATTTAAATAATAATGATTTAAAAGTTGATTTAAAAAGTATTCAATAACATTACAAAAAGACACTATGGAAAATTACTTTATTTTGTTTTTTATCAACATGCATAAAATCAGAGAAGAAAGAAATGGCCTTTCTAGCTTGTGCTACAGTATTAGACCATAAATCAACAATAACAGCATCGTTCCCCCAAGTTTCAGGCTTTGAAATATCAGCGGCATCATCAAGACCTATTACACAAAAAGAATGTCCATTTAAAGGGAAATTAGAGGCGTTATTTTTATATACTTCCATAGATACAATCTTATTTAATATACCTTTCTTATTTAAAGAATCACTAACAAGCACAGCTTGTTCTCCACAGTTTGCAGTATGTGTTTTTCTAACAGCGAAATCAACTGCATCATATATGTCATAACCACACCTCTTTTTCATATCAACAATATCACGAGTTTTATCTATTTTTATTTCTAATTTTCTTTTTATTTCAGGATTTACTCGCGTTGAAAAAGTTTCATATCTAGAATTTGAAATAAAACCTTTTGGATATGTACTTTTAACATCTTTAAGTACCATTCTCCCTGCGTGAATATTATCATTTAAAGATGAAAATGAAACTTGCATATAAACCCCTTACAGAAATAGATAAAACTCATGATAATAAAAATTGCTATTTTATAAAATTTTTAATATTTTTTAACAATAAAAAAAATATTAGCATGTTTTAATTTGATAATACTTATATTAAATATGTGTGTAAATTAAAGGTATAACTATGAAAATTTCAGCAACTTCACAAATTGGTTCAATTTATTCAAAACAAATAAAAGAACAAAATAAAACAAATACTGCAAAAACCAATAATAACTTTACAATTGCAAACAATACATTATCTGAAGCAATTGGAAGAAGCCAAGTTGTATCTTTTTCAGGAATAAATAAAACTTCGGGTAATACATTTGAACATGACTGCTCTGAGGTTTTTGGAGATAAAGAACATATTTCATATAATAAAGATGATGGAAGTTTTACTCACCAAATATTTAGAAGAAATGGTTCATTAAAAAGACAAGAGGAATTTTATCCGCAAGATAATACTGAAATACTAACAACAGTTAATGAATATGGGGATAAGACCGTTATATCAAGATTTCGTGATAAAACAATTATAGAAAAAATCAATTCTCTAGGACAAGAAACACTATACCAAGAAAAACGTCCTAATGGATACGAGAAAAAAATAATAACCGATAATGGTAGACAAAGAAAAATTTTTCAAGAAATAAGAAATGGACAAGTTAGTACAAAAGTACTTGATTTAAAAACAAACAAATATGTAAGACACGGAGAACTTGTAATTGATACAAGATATGATAAGTACACGAACACTTATTATACGGAAAATATAGTAACCGGACAAGTTTTAAAAGAAGCAAAATATTTACCGAATGGAAAAATAGAAAGTTTGACAGAATATTCTGAAGAAACTGGTTTACCAATAAAAGAGATTATGCAAGACACAACTAATGGCGGATATCTCGAATATAATTACACAAAAGATGGTGTAAGAACTTCTTTTATAATTACTTCGAAAGATGGACTAAGAAAAGAAGTAATTGAGTATGGTTCCGATGGAAAAACAATTACAAAAGATATTGAATATAAATATTTTAAAAACGGAAACTTAGACTATGAAATATCATATATTCCAAATACAAGAATAATTGACGAAGAAATAGTTTATGAAGATAATGATAATGATAATGATAAATATACAATATACCAATATAATAAATCACCAAATGTACCTAAATATGCAGAGTTTTACAGTGCTGGAAAGCTATTAGAACAAATTGTATATTTTAAGGATGGAGAAACAATACGTTGTTCTAGAAGATATAAAGATGATGGTTCATACATAGAAAACTATTATACAAGTAATGGATATAGAGAAACAACCAAATATTATACTAAAGACGGTTTTTTATATATAGAGAATGAATATAATAGAAGAACAGGATTATTAAAAAAGAAAATAGAACATAATAGACAAACAGGTCAATCAACAGAAACTCATTATTACGAAGAAACAAGATTAACAAAAAGATTAATTATAAAAAACAAAAATGGTGAAGTAGAAGAACAAGTTGACTATTATGAAGATGGAAAAACTCCAAAAAAAAGAATAACATTTAACTATGATCGTTCTTATGCAGAAACTCTTTATGACGAATTTGGAAGAAGAACAAGCAGAATAGAATATAATGCAGATGGCAGTCGTAAAGTATCACCAAACTCAAACAATAATACTAATGAAAGAAAAAGCAAAAATGTAACAGTTGATGAATATCTAAAACATATAAATGATGTATTAGCACATGATAATATACAAGAAATAACCAAGCGAGACTGGGAAATACTAGCAAAAATATTAGAAGTTGACAATGCTGATTTAATTGAAAAAATGGATAGCAAAACATATAAAAAATTAGCTATGAAATTCCATCCGGATACAAATATAGGAAATCTCAAGTTAGAAACTTGTGAACAAATTATAAAAATAATTAACTCTATATATGCAAAAAGGAAAAAATTATAAAAAATTATAAAAATCTTTATGAGAATACTTAACTATAGCATGAATGCGTAATTGATATACAAAACAAGTAAAATATCCATAAAGATCAATCTGATTGTTAATTACAATTTATGTAGGACTCAAAAGTATCCATATATTCTATAAATAAATCAGAAGTTTATATAAAATAATAAAAAACCAGTCAAAGACTGGTAGAAATGGTGCCACAACTCGGAATCGAACCAAGGACACAGGGATTTTCAGTCCCTTGCTCTACCAACTGAGCTATTGTGGCTCACCTATGTATAAATAATATCAATTAAAAACTATTAGTCAACTATTTTTTTTTATTTGTTTAATTATATTATTTTATTGGATTTAAAAAATATTGTCCGAGAAAAAATTCACAATAAGTTGAAAGTATGAGTGAATTTTTTTTACAAAACGAACCAAAAACTTTGTTTTTGAGTGAGCTTGTATCCATAGTGAAACGAAGGTGAGCAGAGTTTTCAAAAGGAGAGTACCTTGTTAGCAAGGATGAGAAGATAACAAAATGCGATACTGGATTAAATATCATTTATTGTTTAAGTCAATTTCTGTATATTCGGCATAAGATAAAACATGTGCATTTGAATGTATTTTTTTTAACCCTCTAATAAGCCCCCATTTTGAAATTAAACAAGATGTTATAATTATTTTATTATCTGTTTCTTCTTTTTTAAAGAATACTGCATTAATAATCTTTTTTATATGCTTTGGATATTTCAAAATAAAGAAATTTTCCATTAATGAACATAAACCTTTTTTTGAAAATTCTTTTACATTTTTTGGAATATAACATTCTTCTTTTCTAAGTAAGGGTTTAAAATATATGCAATCTTTTCTAATATTAAATTTATAATTATTTAATTTCAAGAATTCATCTAATCTTATTAATTTAGATATAAATAATTGTGATTTTTTACTTACAACGAAAGAAGATATTCTCTTTAAAGTATCAAAACAAGAATCACATGAACAAACAATATAATCACTATCATCATTAACTAAATTAATAATTTTATTTGCATGATTAATAAACTTTTTAAAATTCCCTTCATTTAAATAAGGGTAACCGCAGCACAAAGAAATAACTTTTGAGACTTTAAAGCCTTGTTTCTCTATTAAATTCAAAGATGCATTTTTGTCACTATTATTTATATATTTATTAAAACAACCTTCAAAATATATTACTTTGCCTTTTTTTAGCAATGAAATATCTATTTTTTTCCTTTTTATAAAAGGTACAAACATTTTATCAATATGTGTATTTAACAACAATGTTTTAAAGGGGAAAATTTTGTATAAAGACCCTAAAATGAAGTAAAAATACAAAATAACTCTATATATAAAAGAAAAATTAAAAATAGAGTATTTATAGTTATATTTATTTTTTAAAGAAGAAAAAACTTTATAAGCATCAATATTGCTCGGACAAAAATCTTTACAGGCATTACAATTCAAACAAATATCCAGATTCTTTATAAAATTTTTACTTAAATTTTTATTAAAATTGTAAAAACCATTTAAAATATTATATCTGCCTCTTGATAAGAACATTTCATTTTTAGTAGCAAGATAAATAGGGCAGACACATTGACATAACCCACATTTTGAACATTTGTATATTTCTTCTTTTAATTTATTTTCATCGTACATAAATATATTATCTTATAAAGTTAAAATCATAACAATTGCATTTTCTCTATTATTATATGATAATTAATAGTTATGATATTAAAGAATATAATAAAAGATAAGAAAAATTTAGCATATATAATACTATTTTTAATAATTGTATTATCTTGTTTATGGGCTTTTATTTCTGCAGGTATTATTACAAAATCTTTTAAAAATAAAATTATTGATCAAACTTATAAGAATAAAGAAGCTAATATCGAAAGTCTACTTGTAACTGAAACAAAAGATGGCACTAAATCATGGGAATTGTTTGCTGATAAAGGAATGTATACAGATTCAGACAATGTTGTTTTACTTGAAGGAATTATAGGAAATTTTTATGATGATAAACAAGTAAAAGCAAGTTTTAAGGCAGATAAAGGCACATATAATGCATCAAAAAAAGAAATTATATTGTATAATAATGTAATACTAGTATATGAAGATGGTACAAATTTATCAGCTGAAAAAATAATATATGCGGGGAAAGACAAAGATATAATAGCAGAAGGTAATATAAGGCTAGAAAAACCAAATGAAGCTATTATATTTGGAAGAAAAGCAATTTTAGAAGGTGATTTTTCCGATTTTCACATAGAAGGAAGAACTAGAACTCAATTCTATATGTAAAATGAATAGAGGGTAATATGAAAAATTTAATAAAATTATTATTTCTAACACTTATAATGATATCATATACAGCTGTTGCTTCATCATTAACAGTTGAATCTGATAAACAAGAATTTAAAGATTCCGATAATAAAATTTATCTTGAAGGAAATGTTAAAGTTAAAACAGGAGATGTAAACGTATTAAGTCCAAGAGCTGTTGTAGAAATTGATCCAAAAAATAATAAAGTAAATAATGTTCAATTTAAAGAGAATGCATATACTTATCAAATGCAAGACGGAAAAAGACATGAAATAAAAGCACAAATACTAGAAATGTCACTATTAAATAAAGTTTTTAAAGCCGAAGGGAATACGCTTTCATCTATAACTGAAAAAAACAAGCCTATTGTAATAGTAACCGCCGACAAACAAGAATACAATAAAAATACAAATGTTATGAAAGCTTCCGGAAATGTTAATATACTTTATAAAGACGTAGAAACGCTTTCTAATCAAGCTATAGTTGATTTAACAAAAGATAATGATGTTAAAAGGATTCAACTCATAGGTGATGCAAAATTAAATCAAAACGGAAGCAGAATAAGTGCAAATAAACTCAACTATGACAATATAAGTCAAGAAGCAACAGCAAGCGGCAATGTTTATACAGACATCATTACAGAAGATAATAAGAATATAAAAGTATGGTCAGATTTTCAATCTTATAATAAAAAAGCTAACTTTGTAACAGCTTCGGGCTCTACAAAAATACAATATGAAGATTACATAGCAACTGGTCCCAAAGTAAACGTATTCCCTGACAAAAATACTAAAAAATTAAATGAAGCAGTGTTTGTCGGAAGATCCAAAATCGAAACTAAGGGAAGAACAATTGAAGCGGATAGAATATCTATAACTATGAATCCTAAAGATTTTAAGGCTGAAGGTAATGTAAAGTCAGTAATACCAAATATAGGAAATATGAAATAACTTATGAACTTTATTAAAAATTTTCTAAAAAAATTTACTAGAAAAAAATTCATATGTCCAGGTGCTTTTTCTCAAGTTTATATTTATCCAGATGGCAGAGTTTTTCTTTGTCCTGATTGTATGATGACAAAAGAAGCTGAATTGGGAAATCTAAATAATAATACGTTTGATAACATTTATAACTCCAAAAAAGCTATTACGATTAGAAAAGAAATATTAAAAGGTAAATATAATTATTGCTCTCCACAACAATGTTTTTCTAAATCAAATTACAATATAAGACTTACTCCATTTAAAAATATTGAGTATAAAGCAAAACAAAAAAAATATCCTCAAATGGTATGTATTGGAGCAGATGCAGAATGTAATGTTAATTGTATTATGTGTAGACCCAATATTTCAAGATTAAATAGAGATGAATTAATTGAATGCAATAAGAAAATAAATGAACTATATTTGCCTATTTTAAAAAATGCAAAAGAATTAACATTAAGCACAACTGCAGACCCATTTGTCAGCAGAAATACAAGATTGCTTATGAAAACAGCAGCAGAAAGATATCCAAATCTTAAATTCAATCTTCTTACAAATGGTATTCTTTGTGACAAATTTAACTGCGATGATACTTTAATTACTGATAGACTCTCTCACGTTATGGTATCAATTCACGGTGGAAATGAAGAAACATATAATAGAATTGTAAAAAATGGAAACTTTAAAAGAGTTGAAACTAACTTAAATTGGTTAAAGAGTTTAAAGGAAGAAAAAAAGATAAAAGGATTATATTTAGCATTTGTTATTTCAGCAAAGAATTATAATAATATACCTCAATTTATAGAATTTGCGAAAGCCCACAATGCAGTAGCATTATTCTGGGGTTGTTTTGATTGGGGCGGTAATCTAAATCATAGTGATGAACCTTTAAATATTTTAAATCCAAATCATACTAAATTTAATAATTTTGTAAATGTATTAAATTCTATTGAATTAGAAACAGAATATTCACATTTTTCTCTTCCTGTTAGAATGATAAAAAAACATTATTCAAAATAAAAAGGAATGTTAAAAATAGCATTCCTTTTTATTTTACAAAAAGTTATTTACATAAAATGTCTTATCCAAATATAAGCAGAAGAGAGAGTTAATGAAATAAATACAACAACAATACCATATTTCATAAACTTCAAGAATTGAATAGGATAACCATGTTTTGCCGCATTTTCAGATACAATAACATTTGCAGCAGCACCTATAATTGTAAGATTACCACCTAAACAAGCACCTAAGGACAAGCACCACCACATAGGAAGAACAAATTCTCTTCCTTTTTCAATTTCTATTTCATGGATCATAGGAGCCATTGTAGCTGTATAAGGTATATTATCAATAATTCCTGATAAAATACCGGAAGCCCAGAGAATTACAAAGGATGCAATTTTTTGTGAACCGGCAGTAACTCTTAATAACCAATCAGCCATTAATTTAATACCACCTGCCGCTTCAAAAGCACCAATAATGATAAATAACCCTATAAAGAAAAATATTGTATTCCACTCAACATCTTTAAATGTTTCTTCAGGATTTTCAAACAGCAATAATATGCTTGCACCAATAAAGGCAATAATACAAGTTGCTATGTGTGTTATATCATGAGTTAAGAATCCTAATATAACAAGTCCTAGGACAATCATACTTCTTTTTAATAAAGCATAATCTGTAATTGTTTTAGAATTATCCAATTGTGATATTGTAGCCATTTTTTCTTCAGTCGTTTTTAACTCTTTTTTGAAGCAAAGATATAAATAAGCTAAAACTGCAACCATAATAATAAAACATATTATAGTTAACTCTAATATAAAGTCCATAAAAGAGAATCCTGCGGCACTACCAATAATGATATTTGGAGGATCTCCTATTAATGTAGCAGTACCACCAATATTAGATGCAAAAATTTCAGAAATTAATAACGGAATTGGGTTTAAATCCAATTGTTTTGCTACAACAAAAGTTATAGGCATTATAAGAATTACTGTAGTTACATTATCTAAAAATGCAGATAAAATCGCAGTAAAAAAAGATAATACAATTAAAACCATTAAAGGTCTTCCTTTTGTCATCTTTAATAATTCAATTGCAATCCACTTAAATACTCCGCATCTTGTTGTAATATTTACAATAATCATCATAGAAACAAGCAAAAAGATAACATTAAAATCTACAAAATTAATAAAATAAAGCTCGTTTAAACCTGTTTCAACAATTTTTTCCTGACTAACAAGCCCAGAGAACACAACAACAGCAGCACCTAATAGTGCAATTGTTACTTTTGGCAATTTTTCAAGTGCAATCAAAATATATGCAAATATTAAAATTACAGCAGAAATCATTACCGCATGGTTTTGAACCAGTGTGTAAAAATGTTCCATACTCTACCTTTCTAAATGTATATCATGTTAATGATATCAAAAACAAATTAATAATTTAATCTAGTATCGCACTTTGTTAACGAGGATGAGAAGTTAACAAAGTGCGATACTAGATTAAATAATATTATTCAATCTTGATATTTTGTTTAAGAAATGCTTCTATAAAACCGTCAATATTGCCATCCATAACAGAATCAACATTTCCTACCTCATAATTAGTACGGTGGTCTTTAACCATTTTATAAGGATGAAAAACATAAGATCGTATTTGAGAACCAAAATTTATATCTACATTTTGTCCTTTTAATTTCAATAATTTTTCTTCATGTTCAGCTTGTTTAATAGCAAGCAATTTTGAAGCCAATATTTGCATAGCTGTTTCTTTATTTTGTAATTGAGAACGCTGCTGCTGACATCTTACAACAATACCTGTAGGTTTATGTAATATTCTTACAGCGGTTTCCACCTTATTAACATTTTGTCCACCAGCACCCCCAGAGCGCATTGTATCAACTACAATATCTTCTTGCGGGATAACAATCTTTTTACTAAAATCCTCAATTACAGGTGATATTTCTAAGCTAGCAAAACTTGTTTGTCTTTTTCCATTTGCATTAAAAGGAGATATTCTAACCAATCTATGTACCCCTTTTTCTGCCTTTGCAAGTCCGTAAGCATATTTTCCACAAACTTTTATAGTAGCAGATTTTATTCCTGCTTCTTCCCCATCAGAACGTTCAATCAAGTCAACTTTCCAATGTTTAGACTCTGCCCAACGCATATACATTCGCAATAATATTTGAGCCCAATCTTGAGCATCTGTTCCGCCTGCACCAGCATTTATTGTTATTATGGCATCTGATTTATCATACTCTCCACTTAAAGTAGACTCAATCTCCCAAACTTCCAATTCTGATTTTAAATTCTTTATAGATTTTTCCAACTCAATCAATATCGTTTCATCTTTTGTTTCTTCATATAATTCAAATAAAGTTTCAATGTCGCTTACTAAATTTTTCCAATGTGAAATTTTTTCTAAATTGTCCTTATCCTCTTTTATTTCTTGTGAAATCTTAGATGAAATATCAGGATTAGACCAAACATCACTTTGTTGAAGTTTAACTTCATTTTCTTTTATAGAATTTTTTAAAGATTCAACATTAAAAACTTTTAATGCTTTTTCAAACATTACTTTTACGGGATTATAGCTCTGCTTAATTTCTTCATACAACAATTTAGCTTAACCCTTCTTTTTATCAACTGCAAACTCAGAATCTAATCTTAAAAATACAGGTTTGATTTTCTCTTTTACAGTAATTTTACCTGATTTAATAAAGCCCCACTCTAAATTTTTATATGAAAAATCAATATTCTGATTTAATTGAACTAAAATATCTTCTGCAATGTTAGGACAATATGGATAAATCATAATAGCAATATATCTCATAGCTTCTAACACATTATAAAGTACTTGAGCGCATTCTAACATTTTTTCTTCTTTTGCCAGCTGCCAAGGCGCATTTTCTGTTACATATTTATTTACTGCATCAGCAAAACTTACTATCAAATTTGAAGCTTCAGCTAATTCATAGGAATTAAATTTTTCAATCACTTGATTTTTTGTATTATTAGCTAATATTGCTATTTTAGAATTTTTATCTGTAATGAAATTTTCTTGTATTTTACCATCAAAATATTTAACTAACATATTTAATGTTCGGTTTAATAAATTTCCAATATTGTTCGCCAAATCAGCATTTACTTTTTCTTTGAAATCTTCATCGGAATAATTACCGTCTTTTCCTGATAGAGCAGCAGATGCCATATAATATCTAAAAGCATCAGGCTTAGACAGATTGAAAGATTTCAAAACATCATGAGGGGCTATAACATTGCCTAATGATTTACTCATTTTAGATTGGTCAATTGTAATCCACCCATGAGCAAAAATTGTTTTAGGTAAAGGTAAACCTAATGACATTAATATAGCAATCCAATATATTGAATGGAATTTAATAATATCCTTACCTATAACTTGAACATCAGCAGGCCATAATTGCTTAAATTGTTCAGATGGATTATCAATATCATAACCAATTGCTGTTATATAATTTGATAATGCATCAATCCAAACATATATTGTTTGACTATCATCATCGGGAACACCAATCCCCCATTGAACAGATGCTTTGGTTCTTGAAACAGAAATATCTTCTATATTATCTAATTGATTTATTATTTCATTAGCTCTGAATGCAGGTTGAATAAAATTAGGATGTGTTTTTATATAATCAATTATTTTATCCTTATATTTGGATAATCTAAAGAAATAATTTTCTTCAGTAACTTCTTCCGGTTTTTTTAAATGGTCAGGACATAAACCATCTTCCGTTAAATCTTTTGGATTTAAAAAAGACTCACATCCGCTGCAATATAAACCTGTATATGAATGCTTATAAATATCATCATTTTCTAATAATTTTTTAAATATCTGTTTAACTATTTTTTTATGCTGTTCATCAGTAGTTCTGATTATCTTATCATAACTTATTTCTAATTCTTTCCAAGCAGCCTCAAATTTAGAAAAATTTTCATCACAAAGTTGTTTTGGTGTTATATTTTTTAAAGCAGCAGTTTTTTGAATTTTTACACCATGCTCATCTGTTCCTGTAAGAAAGAATACATTATTACAAACTTGTCTTTTATGTCTAATTATCACATCTGATAATATTTTTTCATAAGCATGGCCTATATGAGGCGCACCATTTACATAATCTATAGCTGTCGTCAAATAAAATTTTTCCTGCATTTTCAATTAACCTTCAAACATCTGTGATAAAATAAATTTATCACAAATGTAATTTATAAAAAAGGGTTTAAAAATGAGTGAACGTTTAAATAGCAGAAAAAATAACGAACTTAGAAATATAAAAATAACAAAAGATTATACAAAACACGCACTTGGATCTGTTTTAATTGAATTTGAAGATACTAAAGTATTGGTAACAGCCTCTGTAGAAGAAGGTAAACCAAAATGGATGGATAAAACTGATACAAGAGGATGGATAACAGCAGAATATTCTCTTCTTCCTTCCGCAACACACACAAGATGCCAAAGAGAAAGAAACAAAATATCAGGCAGAACTCAAGAAATTCAAAGATTAATAGGTAGAAGTCTTCGCTCTTGTGTTAATTTAGAAAAGCTTGGAGATAGAACTGTTACAATTGATGCAGATGTAATCCAAGCTGATGGTGGCACAAGATGTGCTTCTATATGTGGAGGTTATATTGCTATGAATATTGCTTTTAACAAACTAATAGAGCAAGGGCTTTTAGAAACAAATCCAATAATAGAACCAATAGCAGCTGTTTCTGTCGGTATTATTGATGAAAATATAAAATTAGATTTAGATTACTCTGAAGATTCTAACGCCCAAGTTGACAGTAATATAGTTATGACAAAATCAGGTAAAATAATAGAATTTCAAACAACAGCAGAAGGTGCTCCTTTTGATAAAGTACAACTCGATGAAATATACAATTTAGCAAATACTGCAATTAAAAATATTATTAAATTATACTAGCAAAAATTATTATTATCAGGTTTTAAATTAGCATAAATAAAAGGAGGATATTACATGCCGGTAAATGCTATAAATAATGTTTCATTCGGAAAAAAAACAAAAAGCACTCAAAAAAACGATAAAAGACAATATTTTAAATGGGTAAGCCAAAATCAAACTAATGATGCACTAAAAATGTCCTTAGGCAGAGAAGTTGAGAACGGCAAATATATTGTTGCATCATCAGCAACAAAATTAGCTGGTTTAACAGGTATGCTAACTTCAATTATATCTCTTTCTTACTTAAAGACTAAAGCATATGAAGCAATTTCAAACCCTACAACAAAAGAAGAAGCATTCAAAAAATTATCTTCCTACGTTCAGAAATCAAAAATAGCAAAAATTGGTATGGTAGCATCTGCTTGCGCATTATATACAAGCTTTGTTATTAATGAAGTAAATAGAAAAAAAGCTGATAAAACAGCAAATGAAAGAGGATTCCTTTCTGAAAAGGATAAAATAAAAATGAAAGATCCTCAAGAAAATTTTTTAATTAATAATCTTATTTATAATGAACATATTAAAGGTTAAAATATATTAAAAAAGCAGATATAAAAAATAATATCTGCTTTTTAATATATAGCTATTTTTAAACAATTATCAGGCTTATTTTGAAACACCTTATATGCTTTTTCAATATCATTTAACTTGAATTTTTGCGATATTAAAAAATCAGTAGAAATTTTATTATTAGAAATTAAACTTAATAACTCATCACAATGGATTGCATCAACTCCGCCGGTTCTAAAAGTAAGGTTTTTACCGTACATCATGGGTAAAGGAAGAATTTGATTTTCTTCATACATAGCAACTATACCTACATTTGCATTGGGACGGGCAATTTTCCAAGCCATTTCAAAAGTAGATTTATCGCCTGCAGCTTCTATAACACAGTCAACTCCAATATTATTAGTAATTTCTCTTATTTTTATTTCTGTATTTTCTTTGTTCGGATTTATTATAAAATCAGCAATATTTTTGTTTTTTGCGATTTGTAGTCTTGAATCATTTATATCAACAGCAATAATATAATGTGCACCCAAATATTTAGCGCACATCATAGAACATAATCCGACGGGACCGGCGCCAATTACCGCTACTGTATCACCGTTTTTAATCTCACACATTTGTGCACCAAAATATCCGCTAGATAATATATCTCCCACAAATAATGCATTTTCATAAGTAACATTATCAGGAAGCTTAGATAGCCCCATATCAGCATAAGGAACCCTTACATATTCGGCCTGACAGCCATCAATTTTGCAGCCAAGCTCCCATCCTCCTTTTTGACAATTATTTATAAAACCTTTTTTACAAAAATAGCATTCGCCGCAGAATGTTATACAATTAGCTGCAACTCTGTCGCCTATCTTTATCTTTTTTACATCAGAACCAATATCTACAACTTCACCTACAAATTCATGACCAAGAACAATATCATTATTTGCTCTTGGAACAAAACCTTTGATTATATGTAAATCACTTGTACATATTGAAGATAAAGTAACTTTTACTATAGCATCTGAACTACTTTTAATTACAGGGTCTTTTCTTTCTGTAAATTCAATTTTATTTTTAAATTCTTTATTATAAACAAGTGCTTTCATAAAATAATTATAATCTATTTTACACTTTCTTCAAATTCTTTATATATTTGGGGAGTATCAACAATTTGAGAGAAAGTAAATATGTCTAAATTATTTTTAGCATTTTCTTTTTGTTGATGATTATACCTGTACTGTGTCCACAATCTTGTTATAGCAGACAATGTAAGCCCCATAAATATTAAGCTAAATGCATAAGGAACAGCAGTAACGAAAGCTTTTTCTTTTGTTAATCTTGCAAGTTCTTTTGCAGGCGAAGTATTTTTTGCTTGAGCTATTTTTTGTGCTAACTCAGGAAGTTGTGCTCTTGATGGGATATCAAGTTTTCCTTGTGCATTTTTCTTTAATATATCAGGGAATTTATTTTTCTTTTCAAGTAATTTTGTAAATCCTTTTTCAAACAACTCACCGCCAAATATAGTATAAAAAACAACCAAAGGAACTCTAGTCCAAACTTCTGCGACATCAAGTTTTCCTCTATCTTCAGCAGCTTTTGAGTATCCAAATAAACCCAGTATAGCAGTTAAAGCCAATTGTCCTTTACTTAATGCTAATTTTCCATTATTAGAATCAAAGTCTAAAGAAAATCTTGATAGTGTATTTTTTACTTTATCTGATTTTACTCCAGCTTTTGAAACTGCATTTGCTACTGCTTTACCCGGTTCTAAAATTGTTTTGCTAATATTCTGCAACTTTTCTGATTTATGTCCATATAATGCAAGTCCAATGCCAGAAACAACACCTAATGCAGATATTACCGCAGCCTTTTTTAATTGTTTTTTAGAATTTCTTTCAACTCTTTCTTGTTGTTCTTTGTCTTCTGTTTCTTTATGCGATTTATCAAGATTAGCTATATTATTAAAATTACTCTTTTTAAAAGTTTTTAATGTAAACAGATTTTTTGCAAAACTCAAAGTATATTCAGCAACAGGAATTGCGGTGCAAGCAAGTACAATACCTGCTTTTGTTGATATTGCACGTTTTTTTACTTCATCAGTTAATGTATTATTTTGAACAATTGTTTCAACAGTTTTTGGAATTTGCTCATTAACTTTATCTTTTATAGCTGATGGTATAAAATTTTTAAAAACTTTATTTCTAAACAATTTTTCGCCCAATATAGGAGACGCAAAATAAAATATAGCAGATTCTAAAAATTCAAGGAAACTCATCTCCGCAAAATCTGCCTTACTTCTTGCAAATATCGCTTTAGGCGCCCAGTTAGTTGCAGTATCTTGTATAAATCTTGTTGATGATAAATTTTCCTGAGATTTTATAAATAAATCAGCAATTTTTGTAATTCCATCTAAAGCAATATCAGGTGCTGCTTTAAAAGAAATTTCATTCTTATTATATTTTTTAGAATTTATCAATTGATTTTTATAATTATGAAAATTATTATTGTTTGGCTTATCTATTGTAATCATTTTATTCCTCAATATAAATTATTAACTATTAAAAAAGCTGCCTCTTATACTTTTAGCAGCTTCTTATTTATTTTAAATGAGGTTTCACATTCGCAACAAATAATGACTGCCTGACTCTTTGCCTTGCATTTGCATCATCATATTAATCATCATTTGTACGTTATTATACATTATGTTTCCTTCTATTGTACTTAGGTTACCCCAAGCAATTATATTTGTCAATATTATATCAATTATATATCTTTATATGAGCCTTTAAATTTATCAGTGTAAGTAGTATGAAGCATATGATGAGCTTCTTCACTTCCAGGCTTCCCTCCTAAACACTCATTATAAAGTTTTATAATATCAGGATTTTGATGTGAACGTCTGAATTCTAAATTTTTATCTTCTTCATAGAGACCTTCAGCTCTTTTTTCTTTTACTGTTGAATCAGAGCAGCTAGTTGGTTGTCCGCCGCCATTTACACAACCGCCAGGACATGCCATTACTTCTAAAATGTGAAAATCAGAAGTTCCGGCTAAAATCTCTTTTAAAGATTTTTCTGCTTCTTTTAATGTTGAAACAACTCTAACTTTTACCTTAGTACCTTTAATATCAACAACAGAGTCTTTTGTCCTTGAATTTGCATCAACACCTCTTAACGGCATAATATCAACATTTGAGAGCTCCTCTCCTGTTACGAGATTATAAGCTGTTCTAACCGCAGCTTCAGCAACTCCGCCTGACGCTCCAAATATTGTAGCAGCACCTGTATATTGACCAAACGGAGAATTTGCTTCTTCCTCTTTTAGCTTTTTAAAATCTATACCTGCAGTCTTTATCATTTTTGCAAATTCTTTTGTTGTAAGAACAAAATCAGTTTCATTTATCAATTGCTCTCTTATCGCTTCATATTTTTTAGCTGTACAAGGCATAATAGAAACAACAACTATATCTTCTTTTTTATAACCTTCATAATATTTTGGTAAAAATTCTTTCAACACCGGAGAAAGCATACCTTGCGGTGATTTACAAGTTGATAAATGTTTTAATAATTCAGGATGTTGAGTTTCTAAATACCTTACCCAAGCAGGACAGCAAGATGTAAATAAAGGCAGTTTTTCTCCTTTTGTTAATCTTTGAACAAATTCATTAGCTTCTTCCATAATTGTTAAATCTGCGGAGAAATTTGTATCAAAAATTAAATCAAAACCTAGTCTTCTTGCAGCTGCATAGATTTTACCTATTGTATTTTCTCCCGGTTCCAGATTAAATTCTTCCCCTAAAGCTACCCTTACAGAAGGAGCAACTTGAACAACTACTTTTTTGTTCTTATCGTTAATTTTTTCCCAAACTGCATCTATGCTTGACTTTATAGTTAATGCACCTGTTGGACATACAGCCTGACATTGACCGCAAAATACACAATCAACTTGGCTTAAAAATCTGCCATTCATTGGTTCTATCTTAGTATTTGCACCTCTATTTACAAAGCCTAATACACTATGACCTTGAAACTCACTGCAAGCTCTTACACAAGCTCCGCATAATATACATTTTGACGGATCCCTTATTATTGAAGGATTATAATCGTCAACTGGCTGATAATCTTCTTCTTTTAATTTGGGAAATCTTATTTCTGTTATTCCATACTCCATTGCATATTTTTGAAGTTCACAATTACCGGATTTATCACAAGTTAAACATTCGCACTTATGATTTGCAAGAAGCAATTCCAAAACTGTTTTTCTTATTTTTCTTACTTTATCTGTGTTTAAATGAATTTTTAAACCTGCTTCAGGCGGCATTGTACAAGAAGATTGAATGCCACGACCTTCTATTTCAACAACACACATACGGCAAGAACCAAACGATGTTAAATCAGGACGATAACAAAAAGTCGGAACATTTAACCCTTCTTTTCTTATAACCTCAAGTAGATTTTTTTCATTAGTAAAGTCTACTTCCCTTCCATCTATATATAATATTTTTTTATCTGTCATTTTTCTTTCCTCATCTATATTATTCTAAGACTATAGCTCTAAACGGACAATTAGTTAAACAAGCCTCACATTTTATACATTTTTCTTGATTTATGTGATGAGGATTTTTAACAGTTCCTTCAATAGCTCCTACTGGGCAAACCCTAGCACACTTTGTACAGCCTTTACATAAATCTTCATTGATAACAACCTTTTTCATTGCTGTACATACACCAGCCGGACATTTTTTATCTTTTATATGAGCAATATATTCATTTTTGAAATATTTTAAAGTTGAAAGAACAGGATTTGGAGCTGTTTTTCCAAGACCACATAAAGAACCGTCTTTTACAACTTTTGCAAGTTCTTCTAATTCTTCTAGGTCTTTCATTTCACCTTTACCTGCTACAATTTTTTCTAATAATTTTAATAAATTCTTAGTACCTTCACGGCAAGGAACACATTTTCCGCAGCTCTCATGCTGTGTAAAATTCATAAAGAACCTTGCAACTTCAACAATACAAGTCTTATCGCTCATTACAACAAGACCGCCTGAACCGACCATTGCGCCTGCTTTAATTAAGTTGTCATAATCCATCGGAATGTCAAGATATTCCTCTGTTAAACATCCGCCTGAAGGCCCGCCTATCTGAACAGCTTTAAATTTCTTACCATCTCTCATACCGCCACCGATATCAAAGATAATTTCTCTTAACGTTGTTCCCATTGGAACTTCTATTAAACCTGTATTATTTACATCTCCTGTAAGTGCAAAGGTTTTTGTTCCTTTAGATGTTTCTGTTCCCATTTTTGAGAACCACTCTGCACCTTTTAGCATTATAACAGGTACATTTGCAAGTGTTTCAACATTATTAATTAATGTTGGTCTTCCAAATAAACCTTTATTTGCAGGAAATGGCGGTTTTGGTCTTGGCATTCCTCTTTCACCTTCAATTGAGGCTATTAATGCTGTTTCTTCACCGCATACAAAAGCTCCTGCACCTTCTTTTATGTGAATATCCAATGAAAAATCACTTCCCATAATATTTTTACCTAAGAAGTGTCTGTCTTCTGCATCTTTTATAGCTTTTCTTAATCTTTTTATAGCTAAAGGATATTCTGCTCTAACATATATATATCCTTCATCTGCACCTATCGCAAAAGCTGCAATTGCCATACCTTCAAGAAGTTTATGAGGGTCTCCTTCCATAACACTTCTATCCATAAATGCACCGGGGTCTCCTTCATCTCCGTTACAAACAATATAAGATTTACCGCCCCTATTTGCTGCTGTAAATCTCCATTTTCTGCCGGTTGGAAAACCGCCGCCGCCTCTGCCTCTTAATCCGGATTTTTCTATTGTTTCAATTACCGCATCCGGATTATTCTCTGCTAAGACATTTGCTAAAGCTTCATATCCTCTAACGGCTATTGCTTCATCTATACATTCAGCATTAATATTACCACAATTTGCTAATGCTGTTCTTGTCTGCTTAGCATAAAAATTTATTTTCTCATCATTCTCTACATGTTGATATGTTTTTGGATCAACATACAATAATCTATCCACTATTTTATTATTTTTTATATGACTTTCAAAAATTTCTTCAACATCTTTTTCTTTTACTTTTACATATGTAACTTTTTTCTCTGGAATAACAACAAGTACACCTTGTTCACAGAATCCGTGACATCCTGTTGGAACAATTGTCATTTTATCGTAATCAGTTAATATTGATACATTTGCGCCAAGTTCTTTGAACTTTTCTATTACTTTTAAAGAACCATTTGCAACACAACCTGTACCTGCACAAACTAATACCCTTAGACCTTGGGATTTTATTAATTTTTTAGCTTTTCTCTGCTCAAATTCTATATTTACATCCAATGTACGATTCCCCATTATCTTTCATCCTCCTGAATTAATGTATCTAATATTATTGTTATAGCATCAGATGTCATCTGAGGATAAACCTTATCATTTATAACAACTACAGGAGCTAATCCGCAAGCACCTAAACAACTGACTGTTTCTAATGAAAATAAACCATTTTTACTTGTTAATTGTCCTTCTTTCATATCTAATTTTGCTCTTATAGCATTAAGAACAGGCATTGAACCTCTTACGTGACAAGCTGTTCCGTCACACACTTTTATTTCAAATTTGCCTTTTGGTTCTAATGAAAACTGAGCATAAAAAGTTGCCACCCCAAACACTGTTGCAGGTGACAATCCTTCAATTTTATCTCCTATATATATCATTGCTTCTTCAGGCAAGTATCTATATATTTCTTGAACTTTTTGCAACATAGCTATTAAATTAGACTTCTTTCCACCGAATTCTTGAATTATTGCGTCCAATCGACCGGTGTTTACAGAATGATTCTCAACTCTCATCCTAAACTCCTTTTCTCTGAGATCTATTAATTTTCTTTTCTTAATTATATCATGCTAATTTTTTTCTTGTTATTTATTTTCACTATTTTTACTTATTTCATACTTCTTTCTTTTTATATTTTCTCATATACTTTTTTACCATACCTTTGGAGTTTATAAGTACACTTATATTCCAAAGTTTAAAATATATGTCATCAGAATAATATGCTTTTTCTTCTGCTTTTTTCATATAGTTTTTAATGTTTATTAAATACAATTTATTATTTGATTTTTGGTATTTATTTAAATATGCTCTTGCTATTGCTAAATATATATATGGGTTTTCTGTGTTTATTGATATTGCTTTATTAAAATAATCTTCTGCGAAATCATCATTTACTCCGATGTTCAAATATCCCATTATAATATTTGTATAAATATCATAAGGATATTCTTTTAATTTCTTTTTACAATCCATTATACTTAAACTATCAAAATCAGAAATATTTAATATTTTATTATCTGGAAATAATGCATTTTCAATAACATATTTTTTATAATATTCTTTTGCTTTTGTTTTATCTTTTTCGGTATTGTCATAATATTTTGCCAAATTTAAGTATATGTCTGACTTTAATAAATGATTGATATAAATATTTGGCTTTTCTATTTCAATAAGACTTTTTTCTAAATATTCTTTTTGTTTAATAAAATTCTCATTTTTTTCCTCTAATAAACTTAACTTATTATATGTATCCGCTAATAATAAATAAAATCTGTCTTCAGTCTTCTTTTCAGCAATTTCTAGCACTTTATTATAATAATTATGGGCATAATCTATTAAATTAGAATGATAATACGCATAACCTACATTCATATACAAAATTGCAAGTTTATATTCATCTGTTTCTAAAAGAGTTTCTTTTATTTTTTCTGCCTGTTTATAATAGTCAAAAGTAATGTCATTATTTCTATAGGTACTAGAGTATAAATTCCCCATAAATGTTAAAATATCAGAACGCAACTCAATATCAGGATGTTTTTGTTCGTCAATTTTATTTAATGCACTATTACAATATGATTTAGCTAATTTACTGTCATTTAGATAGTAAACAATTTTGCACATATTATAAAAATTCTTTGCCTCTGGATTATCATTTAAATTTTTATTATACTCAATGTAAGCTTTTTTAAATTTAGATTTTAATATATAATCTTCTTCACTTGCAAAAGCAATATTTGAAACAAAAAAATATAAAACTATAATTAAAATTATTCTTTTAAACATTTTTACCCTTTCTAAATATTTCTATTATAAAAACTTTTTACTTTTCTTTCTATTTGTTTACAATAAATTGTCCGAGAAAAAATTCACAATAAGCTGAAAGTGTGAGTGAATTTTTTTACAAAACAATACAAAAACTTTGTTTTTGAGTGAGCTTGTATCCGTAGTGAAACGAAAGTGAGCAGCGTTTTTAAAAGGTGAGTACCTTGTTAGCAAGGATGACTCGGGAACAAAATGCGATACTGGATTAAAATTTAAACTAATAAATGTTATATATGACTATATGCATATTCTCATTGTTGATATAAAATAAAACATGAATATAAAGGGAGACTGGTCGATTATGAAAAAACTTTTGAGCATTCTTATTTTATTTATTGCTATTCAAAATTATGCTTTTTCCCAAACTGTATATGATGATAACTACCAGGAAAATCCAAATTATATACAAGGTAATAAGTATTTAAAAAATTCTCAATATTCAAGTGCTATAAATGAATTTAAAAAAGCATTAAGAACAAATCCGAATGATATTTCATCAATCATAGGTCTTTCTAACTCATACAGTATGAGATCTGCTTACTACAATAACACGGTAAAGGCAACTGATAATGCAATATCTGACCTTAAGTCTGCATTATTTTTCCTAAAATATTTTTCAGCAAACGAACAAAATTTTGCTTCTTCACAAACTATTTTAGGAATGGAAAAGAATTTAAATACACTTGAAAGTTCAAAGAAACAAACGATTTCGCCATCTGAAATACTTTCTATGGCAAAAAATTCAAGAGTTAAAGGTGAATTTGCCGCTTCTGCTTACGACTATTATAAATTAATTAACGATACAAAATACGCATTTGAAGCAAATTCTTCACTTGGCGATATTTATAAAATTTTTAACAGACCGGATAAAGCTTTAACTTTCTATCAAAAAGCTCTTGCTGTAAAACCAGATAGCACAGAAACTCATTTAAAATTAGCAAGAACATATGAACAAATAAATGATTTTAATTCTTCTCTAAAAGAATATGATTATGCTCTTGCCAGTTCATCAGAAAGAGAAGATATTTTAAATTCGCTTGAAAGAATTTGGCAAAAAAAAGTAGATGAATATCCTCAAGATGCAGAAGCTCACGCTAATTTAGGTGTTGTTCTTCAAAAACAAAAAAGATATATTGAAGCTTTAACAGAATATCAAAAAGCAGAACAATTAAATCCATCAAACTTAAATACAAAAATTAATATTGGAACTTTATTCCAAGAACAGAAAAAATATAATGAAGCTATTAATACATACGATAACATTCTTAAAATACAACCATATAATGCAAAGGTTCTTGTTTATAAAGCAGAATGTTTAAAAGCCTTAAACAGAAATGAAGAAGCCGTTAATTTATATAAAACAGCACTAAACATTGAACCAAAAAATACTCAAATAAAAGCTCAACTATATGATTTATTAAAAGATACTATGTCAACTGAAGAATTATTGGCTTTTCTATATAAAAATGTACAAAACAGCCCTATGAATGCTGATTCATATTATGAATTTGCTTATGAACTTCATAAAGCAAACAAAATAGATGATGCTATTGTTTATTATCTTGAAACAATAAAACTTGATAATAAAAAAATAGATGCTTATATTAATCTTTCACAAGCTTACAGGCAAAAAAAGAATTACCTAGATGCATATCAGGTAATACAAAAAGCAAAAATGCTTGAACCAAAAAATGAACAAGTTTTAAAACAATTTGATATTGTTGCAAAAGAATACGCCTCAAATAAATATACGCTGGCAGCAAATGCTTTTCAGAGTGGTGATTATAGAAGGGCAATTGCGGAGTATCAATTAATTAGTCCCCCCACTGCAGATTCTCTTATTGGAATTGCTGCTTCATATCAAGCTTTAAAAAATAATTCAGAAGCTATTAATTATTACAAAAAAGCTATGGATTTAGATAATACAAATGATGACATTCCTTTCTACATTGCTTCCATTTATGTAAATTCTAATGACTTAGTTAATGCTAAAACGTTTTTAGATAAATCTATAACTATAAACCCAAATAATAAACAAGCAAAAGATTTGCTACAATATATTTCTGACAAACAAACAGAAAATCTTTTGACTGAAGCAGTTGAATTATATGATGCACAAAAATATAATGAAGCTATTGCTATGTTTAATAAAATAATTGCTACTAATCCTCAAAATTCTACTCTATATTACTATAGAGCGCTATCTTATGATGCTTTAAACAATTATCAAAAAGCTATCGAAGATTATAAGTCTACAATTAAATATGCTCCTGAAATGGTAATAGCATATTATTCTTTAGCTGTTGATTATGATTCAATACAAAATTATACTCTTGCTAAAGAAAATTATAAAAAATATATAGATATGAGTGTAGAAGACAATGAATACAGACAATATGCTCAAAAAAGATATAATGAGATTAAATAATGAACGAAACACAACAAGAAAGTTTAGTTCAAATAGGTTCAGTGAAATTAAAAAGTAAAGTTTCACTTGCTCCTTTAGCCGGTATTACAGATTTTGTTTTAAGAGAATTAATTAGAACTTATTCAAAAACTTGTTTATTAACAACAGAAATGATTAGCTCTGAGGCATTAGTTCAAAAAAATGATGCTAATATTGCATTTTCAAACTATAAAGAATCACCAATATCATTTCAAATAGAAGGTCATAAACCGGAATTAATGGCAAAATCTGCTAAAATACTTGAAAAGAAAGCAGATATTATCGATATAAATATGGGCTGCCCTATAAATAAAATTGTTAAAGGTAATGACGGCTGCTCTTTAATGAAAAATCCTAAGCTTGCATCAGACATTGTAATGGCAGTAAAAGAAGCTGTTAATATCCCTGTCACCTGTAAATTCCGTCTTGGATGGAGTCAGGATTCTAAAAATTTTATAGAATTTGCTCAGTTAATGCAAGAATCTGGTGCATCAGCTGTTACCATTCATGCCAGAACACGTTCACAATTATACTCAGGTCTGGCAGATTGGAGTGAACTGGCAAAAATAAGAGGAAAAATTGATATTCCTTATTTTGCTAATGGCGACATAGTAAGTCCTGAATCTGCAAAAAAATGTCTGGAAATATCTAAGGCAGACGGTATTGCTATTGGCAGAGCTTCAATGGGCGACCCTTCTTTAATATATAGAACAGAAAAATACATAAATGAGAATATTTTACTTAAAGAACCTGATTTAATTGAGAAAATAAAAATGTTAAAAAATCATCTTGATAATGAAATTGCATTTAGAGGCGAGTTAAATGGTATAAAGTTCTTTAGAAAATTTTACCCTTGTTATATTAAAAATATCAGAGGCGGAGCTGAATTAAGACATAAACTTGTTACAGAACTTAATTATAATAATATTATTTCAATTTTGAAAGAAATTTGTAATAATTATGGAAACAAATAAAAAATATTATATATATATAATACTTACAGTCAATAACAAACTTTATTGCGGTTATACAGATAATGTTGAAAAAAGATTTAAAATGCATCTTGAAGGAAAAGGCGCTAAATTTACAAAAGCAAATAAACCGTTAAAACTTGTTTATACAAAAGAATTTAATACAAAACAAGAAGCTCAAAAAGAAGAATATAGAATTAAACATCTTCCAAGAAAAGAAAAGGAAAAATTAATATTTAATGTTAGTTTAACAGGCTAAATTCACAACCACAGTAACTTTGTCTGTAAAAATTTTCTTCTTTTGCAATTTTCATAGTTTTTAAAAAACCGTCTTGCTTTTTAAAATCTATATCTAAAAATGTTAATTCATATTTATTCGCTATTTCTTTAGCTATATCAAATATTACTTTAGATTGCTTATGAGGGCTGACAGTAAGTGTAGTTGTAAAAAATTGATATTCAAGTTTAAAAGCTTTTAGTGCTGTAAAAAGCAGCCTGTATTCAAAACATCTGGCACATCTTTTTCCACGTTCAGGTTCATTTTCAAGCCCTATTATACAATTATACCAGCCTTCTGAATCTTGTTTGTCAACTATTAACTCTACATCTTTCTTTTTAGAATATTTAATTAATTCATTCAATCGATTATCAAATTCTTCAGGAGGGAATATATTCGGATTAAAGAAATATAAAACAGGTTCATAGCCCATTTCACGCAACTTTTCAATGGGATATGCACTACAAGTAGCACAGCACGCATGAAGTAATACTTTATTCATGTTTTATCTTTTCTTTTCCACCCTGTTCTATAACTATTTTTTTCAATTCAGGATAAGATGATATTCCAAGTATCTTTCTTATTCCTATATATAAGGTTGGTGTTCCATCTACATTCTTAGAATCAGCAAATTCTATTGATTTTTTTATTTCTTCTTTTATTTCATTGCTATGAGCATCTTCTTTTAATTTTCTAATATCAAAATCTACCAATCTTGCTTTTTCTATTATATCTTTTTCCGTTTCGGGGTTCTCAGCAAATAATATATCAGACATTTCCCAATATCTATTTTGTTTTGCTGCAGCTAAAGCATAACTCGTTTTTAAGCAGGAATTTTTATGCCCTTCAGATCTCATATTATGATTACAAGTTTTATCTAACGGAAGATTATGCTGAATAACTTTTACATTTTCAAATTCATTAATAATCCTATGTAAATATAAATTAGCTAGGAAACACCCACCGCAATTAAAATCCATAAACTCATGAATAATAACATTAGCATCTTTTGGACCCATTATATTTCCATCAACTAAATTTCTATATTCATTAAATGCATTTAACATTTCCTTCTTCTTTGCTATTTGAGGAGTTAAAATATTAGAAACCGTAGTATAAGAAAGAACTGAACTGGCAAGTAATATTAATAATACGAACCAAAATGCATATCGTTTTACTTTTATTGCTTCTATAAAATCCTCTATACTTTGCTTTATTTCATAAAATAGTCCATTTCCCCAATTTTTTGATGTTAAAGCAATTAACAAATCAATTAAATATGTCATAAAACAAAATATACATATTGAATTTATCTTTTTTACAGATATACATCCTAAAATCATTGAAATTATAAAAGATAATAATCCTATGCAAAATATATAAGAAGTTTGATTTTTAAACACATTTAAGAAATTTAAAAATTTAATCTTTTTTATTTTATCAACATAAATCATAAATAAGAAAAATAAATATAAAAATACACCCCAAAGAGACAAAGGAATACCAAAGAATTGGGAATATGCAGTTCTTGCTACACTATCACAATCCATCGACTCACTTATAGCACAAATACTTGGCTTTGCTTCAAGATTAAAATTAGCATTATAATATACAATACATAGTTCTATAGAAAGAGCTAACCCAATTAATGCCAAAACTGTTAATATTATTCTTTTCGTTTTACTCATTTTTCCTCACTTATTGAAATTGTTTTATTACATCTTTTATCGAAAAATTACTATCTACTGCCTGCTTTGCCTTTGAAATAACATCTTTATATCTTTCTTCATAAGTAGGTCTTTGTACTTTGTAAAAAACACCTGTATATAAACCATCAGAAGAAAATGCATATTTCATTGCATTTACCCTATCAGTTAAATCATGATTATCAGGAAGATTACGCACTATTTCTTTTATTTTTTCAAAAGAAGATACTTTATTATATTGCACACAAGGTGAAACAATGTGTATAAAAGCAAAACCTTTATGTTGTAACCCTCCAAAAATTAGTTTTTCTAACTGTTTCACATCACCGGCATAGCCTCTTGCAACATAAGAAGCATTAAAAGACAATGCCATTAATACCGGATTTATTCTGTCTGCTGTCCAAGCATAAGGATTACATTTTGTTATAGTACCTATTCTTGAAGTCGGTGAACATTGTCCTTTAGTAAGCGCATATATTTCATTATCCATCATTATATAGGTAATATTAGGATTTTTTCTTCCGGCATGAATAAAATGATTACCGCCAATACTTAAACCATCGCCATCGCCGCCAACGGCTATTACATTAATTTCAGGTTTTGCCTGTTTTAAACCTATAGCAACAGGAAGCGCTCGTCCATGAATTGAATGAAATCCGTATGTGGCCATGAAAAATGGAAATCTGCTGGAACAACCTATTCCTGAAACAATAGCTGTTTCATGTGTTTGATAATTTAACTCTGCCATTGCTTTTTTTAATGCCATTAATACTGAATGGTTTCCGCATCCAGGGCACCAAGAGGGTTTTACTTTTCCTTTATAATCAGCTATTTCCATTTTTTTCATATTATCCTCATACTAAAAATGAATATGTTTATTAGTTGAAATATCATTTTTTTCTTGTTGCAACTTTGCAACTTTTTCTATCTCTTCCAATATTTCTTCGGGAGTAAATGGAGTTCCATCATATTTTAAAAATTCCAATACTTCGGTTCCTTTATTTATATGTGTACACCTTTCTACAATTGTTGATTTAAATTGAGCATTATAATTTGCTTCAACTACAATTATAACATCTTTATCTTTAACAAAACCTTTAATCCAATCAGAAGGAAGCGGATACAAAGTTCTTGGATATAAAGCTTGAACATCTATTCCCTTTTCTTTCGCCATATCTATTGCTTCGAATACAGCACCTGAAGTTGAACCCCAACTTATAATACCAATAGAAGCTCCTTCTATACCATAAGTTTTAGCTTTTGAAAATTGACCTGCTGCTGTTTCTAATTTTCTAAATCGTTTTTCTATCATCTTTCTATGAACTTGAGCTGAAGGTGTTGGAGCATTTTCTTCTGTGTGTTCTAATCCGGTTACAACATGTTCGCCATATAAATCACCGGGATTTGTTATTGGAGATATACCGCTTTTTGTATCTTCATATCTTCTATAAATATCTCCTTCTTTTAACAAAGCTTTTTGTCTGTTAACAATTTTCAAATTATCAATGTCTATTAAATCAACACACTCTCTTCTTGGTCCCAATGAGGCATCAGAAAGAATTATAACAGGCACCTGATATTGTTCTGCAAAGTTAAAAGCATTTATTGTTTGATAAAAACAATCAGCAACATCCATTGGTGCTAAAACAATTTTAGGACAATCACCATGGGTACCATACATTGCAGCAAATAAGTCACTTTGTTCAGTTTTTGTTGGAATACCGGTACTAGGACCGCATCTTTGTACATCCGCTATTACGATAGGAATTTCTGCCATTGAAGCCAGTCCAATTGCTTCTTGCATTAATGAAAAACCAGGACCTGATGTTGCTGTCATTGATTTTACACCACTATATGAAGCACCTAATGCATAATTTATAGCAGCGATTTCGTCTTCACATTGAACCATTTTCCCGTCAAATTTTGGCAATTCTTTTGCAAGCCACTCCATTATTTCTGTTGCCGGCGTTATCGGATAACCTGCAAAAAATCTGCAACCTGAAACCAATGCCGCTAAACCTATTGCTTCATTACCTGACATAATAAGCTTTGCACCGGTCGTTTTCATTTCTGCTTTTTCTAAATTATCTTTTCTTTCTAATTTATTTAAACAGTATTCAAAACCTGAATTTAATGCCTTTTTATTCGAATTTATTACTTCTTGTGCTTTATTTTTATACCTTAATTCAATATCCTTTAATATTTGCTCTTCTAAATGAAGATTTTTTAATAATCCTACAACCATCCCCAAAGCAACCATGTTTCTAGAACGTTCTGAATCAAGTTCTTTAGCTATTTTTGTTAAAGGTAGTCCATAAATTACTATATCATCTCTTTTTTCTTTTAATATTGGAACTATATCACTATCGTATATCAGTACCCCATTTTTTGTAATATTATTTATACCTTCATATATAGTATCTTCATCAAGACAAACTAATATATCTGTAGTTCCAGTCGCAGTAAGAGCCTTATGTTCACTAATTCTTAATGTGTAATAACATTTCCCGTCACCTCTTATTTCTGAAGGAAATGCTCTATATGTTGTAACATAATACCCTTTTCTTGCTGTGGCATATGATAAAATATCACCTGAACTTATTATTCCTTGACCTGAAATTCCAGATATCTTAATTTTTAAATCTTTCATGAAGTTTAAAACCCCCTTATATAATTGTATTACTAAATTTAACTTTTATAAAAAAGTTAAATAAATTTAACAAGGAAGCTATTAGTTTTCTCATTATAATACTTCAGAAAGTCTTTTAATACCTGTTTGAATTGTTTCAACATCAGCATTTGTGTAATTTAGTCTAAGAGTATTTACTTTGTCAGGATTAACATAGAACGGGTGACCCGGAACAAATGCTACTTTCTTTTCTATAGCTTTATCAAATACTTCTAAAACATCAGTTTCTTCATCTAAAGTAACCCAAGTAAACATTCCGCCTTTTGGTATTGTAAACTTTATGTTTGAAGGAAAGTACTTCTTCATTGCACTAACCATGGCATTTGCTTGAACTTTATATAGTTGAGTAATTTTTTCTATATGCTTATCTAAATCATTATTTAATAAATAATCTGCAATCAAATATTGACCAAAAACATTAGAATGTAAATCTGATGCTTGTTTTGCCGTTTCTAGCTGTTTAATTATTTCTTTATTAGCAATTACATAACCAAGTCTCATTCCGGGGGTAACAATCTTTGAAAAAGAACCTAAATAAATATTTTTTTCACTTTGATTTAACCCTATATATGGAATTTTTTCATTATTCTCAAATCTCAACTCTCCATATGGATCATCTTGTATTAAAATCATATCTTTATCTTTTATACAATCAAAAACTTTTTCTCTGTTTTCTTTTGTATATGTTAAACCTGTAGGATTCTGAAAATTTGGAATTAAATATGCAACTTTTGGATTATATAAATTTAAAGTATTTTTTAAATCTTCAATATCAAGACCATCATCATTTAATTTCGTTTGTACAAAATTTGCGTTATACATGCAAAATGCCTGTAATAATCCAAGATATGAAGGTTTTTCTACCATAACACAATCATTGTCATCAACAAAAACTTTTCCTATTAAATCAAGTGCCTGCTGAGAGCCTGTTGTAATTATTACATTATCTATTGTTATATCCATTGACCAATTTTTTTTATATCTGTCAACTATATATTGTCTTAAATCATCGAGTCCAAGGGTTGTTGAATATTGATAAATTTTTGCACCGTATTTATCAGCTATTCTGTTCATAGAAATTTTTAATTCTTCTTGCGGAAATGATATAGGATTTGGAAGCCCGCCTGCAAAAGAAATAATTTCAGGATTCTGCGTCACTTTTAATATTTCTCTTATAAATGATGATGGCGTATTTTTAATCCTTTTAGTAAGAAACTTTTCAAACATAATTATTTCCTTATCTATCCCACACTTATCAGCTTCAGTTTTATATTCCAAATTAAATTATATTATTATTTCATCTTTTTTACAACGATTAATATAACACCAGTTAATATACAAACTATACCGAAAATTACCCTTACTGTTAATTGCTCATTAAAGAATATAACCCCAAAGAAAATAGCAGTTAATGGTTCTAATGCGCCTAATATTGCTGTAGCTGTAGACCCTATTAGCTTTATTGCAATTGTTATTGTTTCAATAGATATTATTGTTGGAAATAACGCAAGTCCAAACGTAAATAACCATAAATATGGCTTATCCGGAATTTGTAATTTTGTACAAAAATCTAAATTTATTATATATATCCATAAACCAAATAACATTACATAGAAACTTAATTTCTCACTTTTTATGTGCTGTAATACTCTTATTTTCTTTACGCTTACTATATATAATGCATATAGCAAGGCAGAAAGTAGAACAAGACTAATACCTTTGACATCCAAACTAATATTATTTTTTTTGTTATATAAAAGAACAATACCAATTGTAGTAAGTATAATCGCACTAATTATTGCTTTTGAAATTTTTTCTTTGAAAAATAATGTCATTATTAAAGTTACAAATATAGGATATATAAATAGAATTGTACACGCTATCCCTGATTCTATATAATTAAATGAAGCAAAAAGAGTTAAAGATGAAAAAGAAAAAAATAATGCAATAAAAATAAGAGGCAAAAACTCTTTAAAACTTATTTTTATGTTTATCTTTTTTATAAATTTAAGCCAAATATAATAAATAACACAAGCAAAAAAATACCTGTAAAATAAAACTGAATTCACCCCTAAGCCATTAGCATATAATGGCAGGGCAAATAACGGATTAGTTCCATAACTTGTTGAAGCTATTATTCCATATATTGTTCCGGCTACTTTTCTTCTCATAAATTCCTCAATGAAACAAATTATATTAAAATACTTAAAAAATCAACATATTTTTTGATAAAATATACTTATGATTAAAAATTTCAATAAAATAATAAAAAATATAAAAGAAATGAATCTTCCTCAAACTGATTTTGTAAAGTTTATGGAAAACATACAAGACCCTTTTATTGTTTTAATTGCTTGTATCTTATCATTAAGAACTAACGATAAAACAACATACCCGGCAACAATGAGAATGCTAAAACTGGGTAAAACTCCCAAAGACTTTTTAAATGTAAAACTTGAAGATTTGGAAAAAGCAATATATCCTGTGGGTTTTTACAAAAATAAGGCTAAACAAATTTTAGATATAGCCTATGAATTATACAATAATTATGATAGCAAAGTTCCAAAAGAAATTGATGAATTAATTAAATTTAAAGGTGTAGGAAGAAAAACCGCTAATTTAGTTCAATCTAAAGGATATAATCTTCCAAGCATTTGTGTAGATGTTCACGTACATAGAATCTCAAACAGATTAGGACTTGTATGCACAAAAGAACCGGAGGAAACAGAATTTGCACTCAAAGAAAATCTTCCTAAAAAATTTTGGTCTGAAATAAATACATTATTTGTAACTTTAGGACAAAATATATGTAAACCGACAAAACCTGACTGCAATAAATGTAATTTAAACAATTATTGCAAATTTTTTAAAGAAAATAATATTTAATAATTTATCAACTTTACAGCTTTTCTTGAATTTTTTTTGGACAAAGAACTTATTCTCTTGGCATACAACAGTTTTTATATTTCTTTCCACTACCGCAAGGACATTTGTCGTTCCTGCCAACATTAGAATAATCTATACCGTCTTTTTTCTTACTTTCTTCTTTTGTTGATACTAAATTCATCATTTGTTCAAATACTTTTGATGCATATAAAACACTTGCTGAAGAATATATCTTTTTCTCAACAGAGTCTGCTTTATAATAATTTAACAATTCATCCAATGAATAATTTGTTTCAAGTATTTTATTTGTTAACTCCATAAAAGATGGATATTTTTTTGCCATTTTTTTTATTATATTTGCAGGTACTTTATCATTTTCAAGAAAATTTTTTATACAATCTTTATACCCTTGAATTGTTTTATAATCGTCTACTTCATAAATTTTACAAAAAGTTTGATAAAAAGGAAGCACAAATAACCCAAGTTCCTCATCATAAATTATTCCTATATCATAAATTGATGAATGAGAAGAAAAACCTTCTAATGATTTTTCCATAAAATCTGAATAGGAATTTTTAAAATCAGAAACAGTAAAATACCTGTTTGTTTCAACCTGATGAATATTTTCTTCTATCACATTTTTATCAGGCATAATTCCTTCATCACAGTATACATTAAACAGATTAATTAAATTATCAGCATATAAATTAGTTGTAATTACTTCATCACAACCAAAACACTCAAGAAATTTAGAACCAAAATCTCTTATAATTTTTTGTATTTGTTCTAATTTTTTAGGATTTTCTTCATACGCATCTTCAGGTTTTTCTATTATCTTTGCAATTGTATACTTATATACTTCATCTTTATTAATACTGGATAAGACATTTGACACTTCTAATAAGTAATATTCTTCATGCATAGGAAATATTCTGCATAGAGCATACTGCCCTGGGGTAATTCCTCTAAAATTATTCATTTTAACAAGCGATAATACTTTATAATTTTTTTCATTTACTAAATTATATAGTTCAAATCCATTACTTAAAACTCTTTTTACTTCAAAGACGGAAGAGAAAGACTTTGATAAATAAGACAATATCTCTTTTTCTTCTTTTGAAATATCAGAATTATTATCTTCATATAATTCAATTATAGTTTTTCTTTTATCAGTAAGTCTTCTCTCAAAAATATAAGGAATAATCAATGCTTGCAGTCTTGTATTATCAGCATTCTTTGCAGATAAAGTTGCAAGATATTCATCAAAATCAGATTTAACTAGTTCATTAGATATAACAAAATTCATTAACTTTGTAATTGTATCTGATATTACCGCTAATTTTTCTATTACTGACATTTTTTATCCCCTTTTTATTTTTACTATGGCAGAATGCCTTGCCGTTAATCCTTTTTCTTTCCTATATGAAAAAAATATATCAGACATACAACATGTGCAATAGTCACACATATCAATATTTTGTATACCCGCTTTTTTTAATTGATTTTTATTTAATAATTTTAAGTCTATAAAGTATTTGTCATTTTTTTCTATATATAATGTCTTATTTTTTTTATCAGATATTAATTTATCAAACACATCAAAATCGGTTTCAAAGCAACATTTTCCGATAGAAGGTCCAATTAAAGCTATAATATTTTTTGCATCAATATTAAAATTATTAATCATTTTTTTTGCAGTTAAAAAAGCAATGTATAAAGCTGTTCCGCGCCATCCGGCATGTACTACAGCACCAACATTATACTTAGGACTAAATAATATTATGGGAACACAATCCGCAAAATTTAAAAGCATTATTGAATTTGGAATATTTGAAATTAAGGCATCTGTTTCGTCATAAAAGTATTTATTATTTTCAACAATTGAAACATTAGTACTATGAATTTGTTTTGCAGTATAAATTTCATTACAACCTGTTTTCTCAAGAAGTAACTTTCTATTATTTCCAGCTTCTTCATTTAAATCTTCTCTTTGGGCAGCAGTTAAAACAAACTCTCTTGTCGTAAAAAAACAATCAAAATCCTTTAATAAAGAAGACTTTAATATTTTTTTTCCATAAAAATCATCAAAATAAAACATTAATTTTCAACCGTATTAAATATCCTATCTCCTGCATCGCCAAGTCCCGGTCTAATATAGCCATGTTTATTTAAACAGTTATCTATACTTGCCGTAATTATTTTTACATCAGGATAATATTTTTGAACATTATCAAGACCCTCCGGAGCACTAATCAAACTTACAAATCTTATATTTTTTTGAGGTACTTTCTTATTAGCAAATAATTTTATAGATTCAATAGCAGAATTTCCTGTTGCTAGCATAGGATCAAGTATTAAGATAATTTTGCTTTCAGGGTTTTCAAATTCAACAGGTATTTTATTATAATACCAAACAGGTGTGAGCGTTTCTTCATCTCTGTACATTCCAATATGCCTTACAGTTGCAAAAGGCATAATTTCATTTGCAATATCTGAAAAAATCAATCCAGCTCTTAATATTGGAGCTATTATTATTTCTTTATCAGCTTTTAACATTTTGGACTGACACTTTTCCAAAGGAGTTTCTATATTAACATCTTCTAACTCTAAATCTTCAGTTGCTTTATAAAAAAGCAAATAAGTAATTCTTCTTATTGCATTTCTAAAAACTTCAGCATTCGTAGCTTTATTTCTTATAATACTTAAATTATGACAACATAATGGATGGTTAACCACAAAAACATTATTATACTTATTCATTATCATTGACCTCTTTATAGTTTTCAACATCTTTAAATAAAACATTTCCTTCATTACTTTCATCAATTCTATTTTTTTCTTCTTGTTTTTGAATTGAATAATTTAGAGTAGCCTCTGTAAGCTTATAAATCATAACAGATTGAGCAGTATTAATAACACTTGTTTGATTAGAAATCTCTTTAACTAAATTACTTTGCTTAAACCAACTTTTGTTATTAATTAAATCTGCAGACTGAATAGTTCTACCAATACCTCCATATATATCAATCATAACATTAGCAACAAGTTCTTGCCCATCCCAAAAATCTTGAATACGATAAGACTCGACTGGTAAAATAATTTCTTGGTCTTCATTTGCTATCGATTTATTTGGAATTAACTCTAAAGAAGTTGAACCTCCTAACCCATAAAACTCTACGCTTGCAATAGCTTGTTTAGGCATATTCACATTATCTTTTGTAACTAAAAAAGAAACAAATACTTTATTATCAAATATTTTTACGTCTCTGACATATCCAATATTAATACCCATTAAACGAACGGGGGAACCATTTACCAGTCCTCCTGCATCGTCAAAAAATAAATAATAACTATTTTGTACATTTTCTTTTATTGTAGTAGTATATACAAAAAAATAAAAAGCACTCCCTAAAATAATTAACCAAACAATAATCTCTATTAAATATAAATTTCTTATTTTCATTACTATATTATAAAACAAATTATTTAATACAAAAAAATATTTACAAAATAAGAATTAATTTTTTTTTAAATTAACATATACCAAACCAAACAATGAAAAAATAACAAATATTAAGCTTGCAATATGAGCAAAATGAAAATTTGAAATATTTAAAACACTATCAAGCCTTATTGTTTCAATTACAATTCTTACTATAGAATATAAGAATAAATATGTAAAAAATATAACTCCATTTTTATCTTCAGATTTTTTATTAAGTATATAAAGCATAATTAATAATATTAAAAAATTTAATATTGATTCATATAAAAAGGCAGGATGAAAGAATTCATAATTTTTAAATTCCAAAGGTCGCATATTGTAAGGTATATAAAGTTTCCAAGGAAGATTACAAGGCAAACCAAAAGCTTCCGAATTAAAAAAATTACCCCATCTGCCTATTATTTGTCCTACAACAAGTCCAAAAGAAAATAAATCAGCATATTTTAAATAATCAAGTTTATATTTTTTTGCATAAAAATAAAAAGCAATTATACCGCCAAGTATAGCACCATGTATTGAAATTCCTCCATTCCATATGCAAGGTATGAAAAATGGGTGATTTATAAAATACTTATAATCTAAAATTACATAATATAATCTGGCAAAAAGAATACCAACTATTATTAATATAAATGAAATGTCAAAAATTTTTTCATTAGAAATATCTTTATAAAATTTATTTTTAATTATGAGTATAGTAATAATTCCAATTAATATAGCTAAAGACATTACTATACCATACCAATAAACATCTATAGATAAAAAAGAAAAAGCAATATAACCTGGAGATTTAAACATATAATCTATTCTTCTATAGAAATATCTTCACTTGCAGTACTTTCAACAGCAGTTGTGCTCTCAAGTTTCATTGTAAATTCTTTAATTTGAGAATTTAGTTCCTTAATTCTTTCATTTATTTGATCTGTTTCTTCTGCATTTATTTTTTTTACAAGATACTTATTATAAAGATCAATAACTTCACTTGCTTTGTTATTAAAATCAGTCATTTGTTCTGCTGTATAATTTACATTTTTATCAATTCCAATATTGCTGTCCTCAAGAAGTTTAAGAGCAAGAGCTTCCTTTGCAACAGCTAGTGAGTAAATTGCATCATAAAAATCGGGTTTTAATTCTAATACTTTATTCAATTCAATAACAGCTTCTTCGTATTTTTCAACATTATTATATGCTATAGCTAAGTTATAATGAGTTTGATATATTTCATCGTCTAAATCTAAACTTGATTTTAAACGGCAGATAGCTGTTTCACTATCACCACTATCCATATATTTAACTGCTTTATTATTAAGTTCTTGTACAGCCAGATTATTTATACATGCTGTTGTCATTACTGATACAAATAGTATTGTAAATAACAAAAGTATTTTTTTCATAATAATCCCCTATTTGTTTTTACACTATAAACTCAAAATGAAAATTTTGCAATATTTTTAAAATAGTATACAATATTTGGAGGACAATTAGAAAAAAGAGATGAAGTAAATGAACGATTCAGAAAAAATAGTATCATTAAAAAGTGCAAGACAAAAGCCAAAAGAAAAAGCTATTGAAACATCAAAAGAAGAAAAGAAAAACTCACCGGAGCCTGTCTATTGTAGTTTCTGTGGAAGACCAAATACACAAGTTGTTAAAATGGTACAAGGTCCAGGTGTTAATATTTGTTCAGAATGTACTATGATTGCTGTTCAATATCTTATTTTAGAAGATAAACTCCCTTCAAGCGAAGCTCAAAAAATTCTAGATATTTTCTGGAGTAAAATTAAGTAATGACTGAACTATCCAAACTTCAAATAAGAGCTAAAGTTTTATCTGTTATCTCTGAAATAAAAACATTAAATGAATTTAATGAAAACAATATAAAAATTTTTATTGAGGATTTAAAACAAATTGAAGACAGGCATTCTCTTTTTGATATATTTATAAAAGAATATATTAAAATGAATGAAAATGAATATATTTTCTCAAGTTGTATAATAAAAGATTTAGTTGACATAAATTACATACAAAAAAGGGTTTTTGAAATATTAAAATCTAATAATTATTCTGATGAATCTAAATACAAACTTGTACAATTATTAAGAATTGTCGGAAATGAGTTTGATTATAATACTCTCCCACAATATTTTGATAATCCAAAAGAAGTATTAGATACTGACACAAAGAAATTACTTGAAAAAGCTGTATTTAATCCAGAAGCAATGCTTGATTTTTTAGATTTTGTATCTGCAGTTTCTGAAGATGACAGAAATGTTTTACTACAATCTTTAGAAATGGATTATGAAGGTGATTCGCTTGCCAATATTATATATCCTATTCTATACTCTCATTTTGATGATAAATTTAAATTAAATGTTATTGAGATATTAAGTAAATCTAAATCATCACTAGCCATTGCTCCATTTACTTATTTAATAAATACAAGTAAAAATGATGAAATATTATCAGCTTGTAATACAGGATTAAAAAAATTAAGAATTGCAGGTGCAAATGAAGAGAAAGCAAAAGAATATTTTAATAACATAGTAAAAAATTCTAAACCTGCTGAATTTTTTACAACAATTCCAGACGGAAACGGGAATCAAGCTTTATTAATTTCAAGAATAAACAATAATAAAAACTTTTCACTTTCTGCTGTCGTGATAAATGATATCTATGGAGTTGTTGATTGCTTTGGTTTTTTTGATATCTCTCAAAATGAAATTGCAAGAGTAATAAGTAAATTTTATCAATCAGAAGGTAAGTATAAAGTTTCACCTCAATATGTAAAAACAAGAATTGATAGTGCTATAGAACTAACAATAAAAAATAAAAGAACCTTCCCATATGAATTTATATGCTGGGATGTTCTTATTAAAGATATTTTGCCTTTTTCATATACTATTGATAAGTTTATAGAAAATAATATAGAAGAAATAACAACTACAAAAGATACAATATTATCTCTTCTTACTAAAGAATACACATTTAGGTGGTATATAAAACCTTCTGAAAATAAAGTTTTAGATGAAGTTATACAAAATCTATATGAGCAGAATGAAATAACAATAGAATATATAAACTCTGTTGTTAATAATAATATAAATCTTATTTTTGATGAAAATATAACAAAAATTTGGAAAGAAAGAATAAAGCAATGCATATATTTATTGTTTGAAAATGATAGGAAAGAAGATGCAAAGTTATTTTATACAATTTTAATGAAAGATGATAATTTTCAAACATTCAAATTTGTAATATTGCAAAGAAGTATATTTAATTCATTTATTGGAAAAAAAGAACTATCAAAAGAAAATATACTTACAACAAATATCTTTAGAAAAAAACAGATACAAAAGGAAAATTATGACACCAAAAAAATAGATAAAGTAATAACAATATTAAAAAAGAATTGGATTTATGAATAGAATACTGGGATTAGACATAGGAAAAAAAAGAATAGGAATAGCAATGAGTGATGCTATAGGTATTATAGCACAGCCAGTAGAAACAATACCCAGAGAGCCGGAAAGTGAAGCAATTGCAAAAATCAAAAATATTTGCAAAAATAACAATGTAGAAATTATTGTAGCGGGACTTCCTAAACACATGAACAATACAATAGGAGAACAAGCCCAAGATTGTATAGCTTTTGCTGATAATTTCAAAGATGAATATAAAATTATTTTCGAAGATGAAAGATTAACCAGTAAACAAGCAGAATATATTTTAGCCCAAACAGGAAGAAAATATACAAAAGATAAAAAATTAGTAGATTTAAAAAGTGCCTGCATAATTTTACAACAGTATCTGGATAGAAAGTGAGATAATATGACAACAGAAAATGAACAGCTGATAGAAACATTTGATGAAGAAGGAAATAAAGTTTCTTTTCAATTATTAGATATCGTAACTGTAGATGATATAGAATATGCTTTATTACTTCCAGAAGAAACTCAAACAGATGAATCCGATAAGGAAATACTTGTTATGAGACTTAAAAAAGATGGTGATGACTTTTTGTTTGAAGTAATTGAAGATGATAATGAATTTAATAAAATTGCTCAATATATAGAAGAAATAGAAAATGAAATTGAAGAATAATTAGTATTTAATAATAATAGAAAAAGCAGGTTTATACCTGCTTTTTCTATTATTACAAAAATGGTGAATTAAATAATTCCTTGAGCTAACATACCTTCTGAAACTTTTTTAAATGCAGCGATATTTGCCCCAACAACATAATTTCTAGGATAGTTATATTCGTTTGCAGCATTTTGACATAAATTGAAAATATTAACCATAATAGCTTCAAGTTTTTTATCAACTTCATCAAAAGCCCAAAAATATCTCATTGAATTTTGACACATTTCAAGAGCTGAAGTTGCAACGCCGCCTGCATTAGCAGCTTTACCCGGAGCTACTAAAACTTTATTTTCAATAAAATATTCAACAGCTTCATTTGTACAGGGCATATTAGCACCTTCACCAACAGCAATAACACCATTTTGAACTAAAATTTTAGCAGTTTCAAGGTTTATATCGTTTTGAGTTGCACAAGGAAGAACAATATCAGCTTTGATATTATAAATTGGAGGAATAATAGAGCTATTTTCCTTATATAAAGCAGTAGGAACATAATTTAAATAATCTTTTATTCTTCCTCTTTTTACTTCTTTTATATCTTTAATAATATCAAGTTTAATGCCGTTACTGTCATATATACAACCAGAAGAATCACTCATCGCAATAACATTAGCACCTAGTTCCTGAGCCTTTTCGCAAGCATAAATAGCAACATTGCCGGAACCTGAAATTATAACATTTTTACCTTTAACATCAATATTATTAGCTTTTAACATTTCTCTCATAAAATACATCAAGCCATAGCCTGTTGCTTCTTTTCTAACTAAAGAACCGCCATATTCAAGCCCTTTACCTGTTAAAACCCCTGCTTCATAAGAATTTCTGATTTTTCTGTATTGACCGAATAAATAACCTATTTCTCTTGAACCTACACCTATATCACCTGCTGGAACGTCAACATCTTGTCCAATATGTTTTTGAAGTTCATTCATAAAACTTTGACAGAATTTCATAATTTCCATATCTGATTTACATTTAGGATCAAAATCACTTCCGCCTTTTCCTCCGCCAATAGGAAGACAAGTTAAAGAATTTTTGAATATTTGTTCAAAAGCTAAAAATTTCATTATACTTTGATTTACACTAGGGTGAAATCTTAATCCGCCTTTATATGGTCCGAGTGTACCATTAAATTGCACTCTAAAACCTCTATTAACTTGAATTTGTCCTTTATCATCAATCCAAGGAACTCTAAAAGATATAATTCTTTCCGGTTCTAATAAACGTTCTAACAAAGCACTTTTTCTGTATTCTTCTTCATGTTTAAGAATAACAGGTTCTATAGAAGTCAAAACTTCTTTAACAGCTTGTAAGAACTCTGGTTCATGTGCATTTTTTGCTTCAACTTTACTAAGTACTTCACTTAAATACTTAGATTTAACCTGTAAATCACAACTACTCATATTTTTCTCCATTATTTTTCGGCCTGGTCAAATTATAACACAAATTTTATTTATAATTTTATTTGCTAATATATTCTTTATATTTTGTATTATTTTTTTAGTAAAATCATAAATTGTTCTAAACTTTTTGTAATAGATTTAGCAACTTCCATCTGAAATTTATCACTTCTTAATTTTTTATATTCATCAGGATTTATCATATATGCAACTTCAATTAAAACAGAAATAGGATTTGTAGATCTATTTAGCGCATAACTTGATTTATATAGACCATTGTCTTTTATTTTTAAATCTTTAGCCAAGTTATTTTTAATAATATACGCCAAAACCTTAGCATTGTCGTTATAATAATAAACTTCACAACCATGTGTAATAAATGGATTTTTATTTGGAGGCAGAGAGTTATTGTGAATACTCAAAGAAATAAAAGCATTATTTTCTTTCGCTTTATCAACTCTATCATATAAATTTACTTTAGAATCATCAATTCTTGAATAAGAAACAATAGCACCTTTAGCTTTTAATAACTTAATAAGTTTTTTAGAAATAGAAAGATTTATATCTTTTTCAAAGACCCTAGTTGGCCCAATAGCACCTTTTTCGCTGCCACCATGACCTGCATCTATAAATATTCTAATATTATGTAAAGGAGCATATGGATTAATTTTATCTGCAATTTTAGCTCTTCTTAAAACAAATTTATCATCTTCGAAAAATCCATCATAACCTAAAACTTGATCTTCATCTTCAAATACAAATTCCAAATTTCCGCTGTCATTAGTATTATTATTAGGATCTTTTACTCCATATAGCGTCAAAATTAATTTTTTACCATCTTGTTCAACTGTATACATTACAGGATATGAAAGTGCTATTTTAGTATAATTATAAAATTTATCAGACTCATATTCTGGCTGTTTTATTTTGCCCTGAATGCGTTTCGATACAATAACAGGTTCTTCAATATTTGATTTGTGAATCCAAAATTCTGTTTTACCATTTTCTTCTATCTTATAGAAATCACCTTTTTTTCCGGCAAGATATAAGACAACTCCTTTTGGAAGTTCTATAACTCTTTTTGAAGAATTAGAGGCTTTTTCTCTGACTGTAGATCTATCATTTATTGTTTTAGTATACAAAAAATAATTTTTATTTTTTTCCACATACGGTAATGGCAGTGTTTTTTGAGGTTCGGGTTTATTTCTTGTCACTTTATAAACTTGTTTTTGTGTTTTTCCATTATGAATAGATTCAACAGTAATATTGTTAACACCATAAAAAAGGGGAACAACTTGAACAAAAATACCTTCATCAAACAATTTAACAGACTCTGAATTAATTTTTAACATTGATTTAGGATTAGTATTACCATAAAAATAAATAGACGGAGCATTTACAGTAATATCTTTTGAAGAAGGATAAACAACATCAAGAGCAAATGCACAATTAAACGTAAAAAATAAAAAATAAATTATTAAAAATATAAATCGCATAATAATTATAGTTTATTGTATATTTTATAAATAAGCAATTTAATTTACAATACATACCAATATTGCTACAAGAAAGAAAAAGATAGTATAATAGACATTATGAAAAATAATAAAGTAGAAATTATAGTTGTTGGAGCAGGCCCTGCAGGAGTAAGTGCAGCAATTACACTTGCCAGAGCAGGTAAGAAAGTATTATTAGTTGAAAGAGGAGATTGTGCCGGAGATAAAAATGTCTTTGGTGGAACTATATATGCAAAACAAACTGCGGAAATATTTCCCAAATTTTGGGAAACTGCCCCCATTGAAAGAGCAATTACAGAACAGAAAATTTTTCTATTAACAGATTATAACTCCACACAAATTTCATACAAATATGCCTCAAAAGGAGCCTATAAAGCATTTACCGTAAATCGTTCAAAATGGGATAAATGGTGTTCGCAACAAGCTGAAAAAGAAGGTGTATATTATGCTCCTAAAACTCTTGTAAATGAATTAATTTTAAAAGATAGAAATGTTATAGGAATAAAAACAGAATTTGAAGAATTTTATTCAGATATAGTAATTATTGCTGACGGAGTTAATTCATTACTTGCAAAACAAATAGGATTAAGAAAAGAAATAAAAGACTCGGATGTTTCATTAAGTGTAAAAGAAGTAATAAAAATAAATAAAGAAAAACTTGAAGACAGATTTAATTTAGATGAAGAAGATGGCTGCGCTTGTAGAATATTAGGTGGTCCGTTAAGAGATAAATTTGCTCTTGGTTTTATGTACACAAATAAAGACACAATTTCTATAGGTTATTCAATAAGTCTTGATGAAATAAAAAAACTTAAAGTAAAGCCATACGAATTATTAGATGAATTAAAAGCACATCCAACAGTATCCGCATACATAAAGAACGGAGAAACAATAGAGTATTCATCCCATCTTATACCTGAAGGCGGATATAATGCCGTTCCAAAGCTTTATGATAACGGAGTTATGATTATAGGTGATGCTGCTATGCTTGTTAATAATATACATTTTGAAGGAACAAATTTAGCAATGCTTAGCGGCAAATTAGCAGCTGAAACTGCCATTGAAGCTATTAATAATAAAGATTATTCTAAATCAAGTTTATCAAAATATCATACAAAACTTAAAGAAAGTATTATTCTAAAAGACTTAAAAACACATAGAAATACTATAGAAGTTATAAAAAAGAATATTCATACACTTTCATCATTATATCCGGAATTAGCTTGTGAATTTTTAGAAATTTTAACATCGGCAGACGGAGTAGAAAAGAAAGTAAAATATAGAAAATTCTTAAAAGAAATAATAAAAAAAGGTACAATATCATCAAGTATTCCTTTAGCAATTTTAGCAATGGAGAAATGTTTAAAGAAATGAACATTAATGAAAGATTAGCAACATTAAAGTATAATAAAGATAAAGAAAGTCATTTAACAGTTGACAATGATGTATGCATGAGGTGTAATGATAAAGTTTGTACATATATTTGTCCGGCTAATGTCTATGAATGGAACGAACAAAAGTGTATAATGACAATAAGATATGAAAATTGCCTTGAGTGCGGTGCTTGTAAAATAGCATGTGAGAAAAAAAATATAATATGGCGTTATCCTAATTGCGAATATGGTGTAAAATATAAGAACGGCTAGTAAAGAGAGGTATCTATGCGTGAAGAGTACAATAATAAACAAAGAAGATGGTATGATAAAGACCCTATTTTATCACGTTCGATGAAAACACTTGAAGCCTCTGATGATGAAACACAAATCAAGGTTGCATTAAATCTTATAAAAATTATAGTAGAACATAATCTTGCATTTAGCGAATATACAGATGTAAACGAAATCATTGAAGCCGTTGAAGAAGGCATGGATACAAGAGCAAATTCAAGGTGGTATGATATAGATAGAACAGTTAGAGCTGCCATTAATATGCTTCAAAATTCTCCCGCTGAGACTCAAAAGATAATAGCAAAAGAGATGGCAAAAATTGTTATTGATAAAATTAAAGAAGATAAAGATATTGAAGCATTAAAAAAAGAATTAGAGCAAGAAGAATTTTTTGATGACTCAAAGGATGATTTTTACGACGATAAAAAATAAGTAATCGGAAAGCAATTAAAATGTCAGGACGCAAAACTTGGATAGCAAAAAGTAATGATGTAGATAAAAGTTTAATAGAAGCTTGCGATTCTGACAAAGTACTTGCTGTTTTATTAAATAATAGAGGTATTAATACATCTGATAAAATTAAGTCATTTTTGAATCCTTTAAAAATAAAGCATAGTTCTCCTGATGTTTTTGTTGATATGCAAAAAGCAGCAGAAAGAATAAGACAAGCAATAGAAAATAAAGAACATATTACGGTATATGGTGATTTTGATGCTGATGGAATAACTTCAACTGCCCTATTATTTTTAACATTAAAAGAAATAGGTGCAGATGTTGATTATTATCTGCCTGATAGAATGACAGAAAGCCATGGATTAAATACAAAAGCTCTTGTAAATATAATATCCAAACATAGAACTAAATTAATAATTACAGTAGACTGCGGTATTAGTAATGTAAAAGAAGTTAATTTTGCAAAAAGTTTGAAAACAGATATTATAATAACAGACCACCACGAAGCACCTGAGATATTGCCAGAAGCTTATGCAATAATAAATCCAAAGGCACCAAATTCAATCATTTCAACATTAGAAATAGACGAATTGCAAAGTTTAAGTTATCTGGCCGGTGTGGGTGTTGCTTTTAAATTAGCTTGTAAATTGCTTGAAATATTTAATTGTAAAGACTTTATCCATAGCCTTCTGCCATTAGTTGCAATAGGTACAATAGGCGATGTTGTTGAACTTTTAGACGAAAATCGAAGTTTAGTTGAAATGGGGCTTGAATTAATAAAGAATTCAAGTCATAAAGGAATTCAAAAACTCATTGATTCTATTGGCTTTTCTGATAAAACTAAAATAACATCTGAGAACATTGCTTTTGGCATAGTACCAAGATTAAATGCAGCAGGAAGGCTAGAATCACCGCAAACAGCAATAAGCATTCTTATTACTCAAGATGATAATGAATTAGAAGAAAATATTAAAAAATTAAATGATTTCAATCAATTAAGACAAAAATTATGCGATGAAACTTTTGAAAGCGCAAAAGAACAATATGAAAAAGAAAAATATATAAATAAAAAAAGTATAATTCTTTTAAATGATAACTGGCACATAGGAATAATTGGAATTGTTGCTTCAAAGCTTGCAGAAAAATATAACAGGCCGGTATTTTTAATGACAAGGGATGCAAATAACCCTAATATAATAAGATGTTCATCGAGAAGCATTTCAACTATAAATATACATGAATTGTTATCACAGCTAAAAAATATATTTGAAGGATTTGGCGGACACAAAATGGCAGCCGGTTTTTCTTTTGATGAAAATAAAATTAAATTTGATGATTTCAAAAAACAATTAATAAAAACAATTGAAGAAAATACTCAAGACAGTGACTTTTCCGAAGTAAAAATATATGCAGACATGATTGTTCAACCTGAAGATATAACAATTGAAACAATAAAAAGAATAAATAAACTGCAGCCATTTGGAAGCGCTAATCCAGAGCCTATATTTATTATGAATGATTTAATAGTTCAACAATCAAAGAAAATAGGACAAAACAACAATCATTTAAAAATAACAGCTTCAAAAAATAATTCCGAATCTATTGATTGCATCAAATGGAATGAAGAAGAAATCAATTTGCCTGACTCTTCAAAATTTGATATTCTGTTTACTCCGCAAATAAATGAATTTAACGGAAATACTACAATTCAATATATAATTTCAGACATTCATAGTGATTTTATTAAAGAAAAGGAAACGTCTTCAGATATTAGAATATTAGATCATAGAAATAAAAAAGATATACTTATTCAAGTACTTGATTTTGTAAATTCAACAAAAAGGAATACTTGTATTTTTATAGAAAATAAGAAGATTAAGAAAGAAATAGAAAATTGTAAAAAAGCTGTAGAGTATAGTTTTAACATAGAAAATATACCACATAATAAAGAACAACTAATGCTATTTGATTGTCCAAAAACACAAGAAGACTTTAAAAACATAATATATAGTTCCAATGCCAATATTATTCATCTAATGAATTTTGACATACAAATGCTAAATACAGAGTTAATACTGTCAACTATATCAGGGATGTTAAAATATGCAATTACCAATTTAAAAGGTGAATTTGAAATAAAAAGACTCATTGATGCTATAAATTTAAATGAAGAACTTATTATAAAAATATTAAATTTATTTGATGAAATAGAAATGATAGATTTAGAACAAATATCAGATAATACATATAAAATTACTCACTTATACCCGTTAGAGCTTTCTAAAATAAAACAAAATGAACTTTATAAAGAAATAGAAGAAGAAATTGAACAAATAAATAATTTTCGTAAATTTTACTTAACAGCAACAGTAGATGAAATAAAATCAATATTATAACAGGAGATAATATGTTTTTTTTCAAGAAAAAAAATAAATATATAAGCTGCGATTTAATAGAACATGGTATGGATTTTTTTACAGACAGCATAAATTTTTGTTGTAGAATACCACCAACAGAAAATGGTTATAAAAAACTTATTGAAAACTATAATGGTGAAAAAATAAACTGGAAAGAATTTTTTAAAATAAAAAGAAAATACAGAAATGAAATGAAAAAAGGAAATATAATTCCGGAATGCAGAAATTGCATATATTTACAGGAAAAAGAATGGGATAATGAAGATTATATTTCCTTTATAAATTTTAATAACTGGACTACATGCAATGAGCACTGTATATATTGCTGGTTAAATGATAAAGACAAACCAAGACAAAAACAATATAATGTATACCCTGCAATAAAAGATATGGCTGATAAAGGCTATTTAAAGGCAGGCGGGCACATAACTATTGCGGGGGGAGAGCCTTGTATAGCACCTGAATTTAACGATTTAATACAACTTTTCCTTGATAAAAAAATGGAGAATATAAGAGTATTAACAAATGCAACTAAATTCAGCCCTATTGTTCAGAAAGGTATTGAAGAAGGCAGAATTAATACAGTTATTTCTGTTGATTCCGGAACTCGTGAAACTTTTATAAAAGTAAAAAGATTCGATTTTTATGACATAGTTTGGGACAACATAAAGAAGTATGCTTCTGTACAAAAGAAACCTGACAGCGTTAAAACTAAATTTATTTTAATTCCAAATATAAATGATACAAAAGAAGAAATAGATAAATGGATTGAAAAATCTATAGAAGCAGGTGTAAAACATCTGGCATTTGATGTAGAAATGTTTTGGTTTAATGATAATAAAAATAATTTACCTGAGTCTATATTTAATACTTTTAAATACATGATAAATAAAATTAATGAAAATAATCTTGGTATTGAATTGATAGATAGAGGTATTATCTTATCAAAAATGATAGAACTAAAATAAAAAGACCATCGAATGATGGTCTTTTTTTTCTTTAAAAATTAAGTTAAATTTGAATATTACTTATTATCTGGTTAATATCATTTGAAATTGTATCTATATCATTTATTCCATTACCAGACATTCCATTTCCGGCAATCCCTTGAACATTAACAGATATTTTTTCTATTATAATAATGTTATTATTCATAAATTCTCCTTATATAATTAAGCAACTTTATCTTTGTCTTTATCATTATCTTGTAATTCTTCAAGGTAATTACCTGTATAGGTCATATTTGAAACACCAAGTTGAACTTCTGCAAAAGTAGTAGCTATAAAAATAGAAGAACCAGCTTTTAATCTTCTTTCAACAATTTTATTAAATTCATCTTGGCTAACTTCTTTTTCAGATTCAGTTTCTTTTTCCTTTTCTTTTTCAAAAATAGTCTTTGGTTGATTTTTCTCTGAAGCCTGAACTTTTTCAGTTTCTGCAATAGAAGAAGAACTACTATTATTAGAAGAACTTGTTATTTCATGTGCAATATCTCCAAGGATTTGATTCATGAAAATTTCCTCTACTTCAAGAGCACCATTACCATTAGCATCAGCAATTTTTATTTCACCGCCATTACCATCTGAAATTGTGTATATAGCAATTGAACCGGTACCTTCTGTACCAGAAAAATTACCTGCTTTATAATCAGAAATATAAGTTGTTTCTTGATAAGAAACACTAACATTTAACCCCATATTTTTTAAAGAGTTTATAAAATCACCACTTTGTATTACACTTTTGTTACTGTTATATAAGCTTGCAATTTGAGCTTGTAATTCGTAGTCCTGTTCACAATCAAAACTATCCATAAGTTGCTGCTGCAAATCATCAGAAAGAGCATTTCCATATTGTTCAAAATTTGTTTCATTAGCTCCCAAACTTGTTGTCTTATAACCATTTTGCTGTAATTCTTTTACAAATTCTTCATAAGATTTTTGACCAACATTATTTACTGTCATTTTCTCTCTCCTAAAATTATTTCCTAAATATATTAAAAAATTTTTAAATAGATAAATGCTTATTTTTTTTTTATATGTACAATTTGTTACAATTATCATTTTAATTTGAGTTGTAAAAAGTTGTATAATATGCGAATATAAAGAAATGGATAAACATAATAAAAAATTACTGTTAATTTTTCCACCACAGTGGACCCCTATAAGTCCACATTTTGCAATTCCACAGTTAGTAGGCCAACTTAAAGCAAAAGGGTTTAATGCAAGCGCTTTAGATTTAAATATAGATTTTTTTAACGAAATTTTAACCACCGACAGTCTTAAATATTCAATACAATTGGCGCAAAATGAATTAGAAATATTAAAAAAGAATCTAATGACGGTTTTTTCTATAGAAAAAAAATCATCCGACTATACTTTTGAAGAACAAATATTTCTATACAGATACAATCAAATAAATAAGTTTTTACAAACAAACAATGATTTTCTATCAATTATACCTTCCATAATTGAAAATGCAAAAACTACAGTTAAAAATAATGATTTTTATTCACCAGCAAAATTAATAGAATCTGTTAACATTATAGATAGAGCTTTGGAAGTCATTTCTATTCCATATTCACCTTTGAAAATTGAATTTGAAGGGATAACAAATCCTTTTTTTAAATTTAATTATAAAAATATAAAATATTTTGTTGAAGATAAAAAAACAAATATTTTTAGAAAATATTATGAGAACAAAATTGATGAAATTATAAATAAAAAAGCTGATTTTATAGCAATATCACTTAATTCTTCAAGCCAAATTATCCCCGGATTAACTCTGACATATATGTTAAAGAAGAAAACAAAAGCTCATATTAATATAGGCGGAAACTTTTTTGGAAGGATTACTGATGAATTAAGTAAACATAAAGAATTTTTCAAAATATTTGCAGATTCTGTATCTATTGAAGAAGGAGAAGGACCAATTATAGAGGTAGCCAAATATATTAATGGAATAATTTCTATAAAAGAAGTACCTAATCTTTTGTATTATGAAAATGGCTGTGTTCATCAAAATGAGAAAATGAAACCTATAAAACTTGATGATATGGCAAATATGGATTTATCAGATTATGACTTTAAAAAATATTTTGCACCAGAAATAGTTATACCATACCAATCTTCAAGGGGCTGTTATTGGGGCAAATGCAGTTTTTGCGACCAAGATTTCGGACAAAATTTTAATATAAAAAAAATAGATAAAGTAATTTCAGAGTTTAAAGAATTTAAAGAAAAATATAATATCAACAGTTTTGAATTTATTGATGAATCAGTATCTCCTTCATATTTAAAGGATTTATCTTATAAACTAAAAGAAAATAATATAAACATTAATTTTTTTATAGATGCAAGATTAGAAACTGATTTTACAAAAGAAACGTTGGAATTAGCACATAAAAGTGGGCTTCAGATGATATTATGGGGTTTAGAATCAGGCTCAGACGATGTTTTAAAACTAATAAATAAAGGTATAGATTTAAATAAAAGATTTGATATTTTAAGAGACTCAAAAAATGCCGGTATTTGGAATTTTGCATTTATATTTTTTGGATTCCCAACTGAAACAAAAAAAGATGCTTTACAAACAATAGATATGCTCATAAAAAACAATGATATTATTCATTCATACGGAAGAAGTGTTTTTACAATGGGAAGACACGCAAAACTTTCTAGAGAACCTGAAAAATATGGAATTACAAAAATTTATCCGGCAGAAGATGAATTTTCTCCAAATATTAAATTTGAAGCAAGAGGAATGAATAAAAATGAGCTTAAAGAAATTTTAGACCATTGTATAAAAGAATGTGCAAAAGCATATAATAATCCTCTATGGATGTATCTTAGATACAGAGAATGGCTTTTCTTGTACATAAAAAAATATGGAAGCGATTGGGTAAAGAACTGTACTATACTATCAAACAGGGAGTCTTAATTATATGAAATTTATAAAAAAAATAGGAAAGAAATTAGGCATCATTCCTGATAACAAAACAGACGAAATTATGGATGAGCGCTCTAAAATAAAGATGAACATGACAAAAAGTCTAAACAGTATAGGCTTTTCTGAAGATGAAATTCAAGAAGTACTTTCTATATTAACAAAATGCGAACAAGACGTTCAAAAAATTAAAGATGAAATGATAGGCACTAACATAAATAATGATTTTGCAGTAGAGATAACACAGCAAAAATTAAATGAAATAAGAAAACTTGAGTTAGAAACTGCTAATAATATAAAAAACAAAATTTCCGAGATAAAACAAAGAAAGAGCTTATAAATATTTAATCTAGTATAGCAATTTGTTACGAGTCATCCTCGCTAACAAAGTACTCACCTTTTAAAAACGCCACTCGAAAAAATTCACGATAAGCTGAAAGTGTGAGTGAATTTTTTCTCAGACAATATTGTAATATTAATATTAAAATGATATATTGATGAAGTAAATTAAGGAAAAGGATTAAAAATAATTATATATCCTGCTGATCCACAGCCGTTTAGCCGGAATACTTAATTTATATGTTATACCTAGGGAAGGGTGAAGTTATGAAAAAGAGATATATTTCGGCGGTTTTGTTTCTGCTTTTTGTATCAAATTGTGCTTACGCTATTGATGATGAAGAATATTTTATAGTTCCTGAAAACGGTAATTATAAAATTTTTGGACAGGCAAAAAAACACACCATAAACACTTTGGATAATTATATTGAATCCTTAGAAAACAGCAGTATAAGTATAGATAAATTTACAAGAGAAGACATAGAAAGACAAAATAATCCGTCATTAAAAGATATAATTCAACAATCAACAGGAGTAATAGTAAATACGAACAATGGTTCTGACGGAAATATAAGCAATATTCGAATACGTGGAACAGATAGAGTTCGTATGACAATAGACGGAATTAGAGCAGACAGAACAACAGGCATAGGATATAGTGCAGAAACACAATTTATAAATACAGATGATTTAGAAACAATAGAAGTTATAAAAGGAGCTCAAGGTAATGTTCTGGGAACAAATGCGCTCGGTGGTGCTATAAACATGCAAACCCGAAGAGGAAGAGGTCCTTTTAAGTTTGAACTTGGTTCAGATATGGGTCAGTTTGGTTTATTCAAAGAACGTGCTGCTATTATGGGTGAGTATAAAAATTTAGATTACTATTTATCAACAACATATTATAAAACATCCGGCGGTATGAGAACCTCTGATTTAGGAAGGCTTTATAATGACGGCTATAGAAATTTCCACTTGGTATCGAACTTAGGATATAAAGTTCTTGATGGGAAAGCTGAGTTTAGAAATATATTTAGATTTTCTAATGCGAAAAAAGGATTGGGCTATGGCTATGGAGATTCTTGGAGAGGTATAGCACCATATAATGATCCTAATAATTATGTAAGAAATCTCGATATTATGGAAAATATCTCTTTTAAACATAGCGTAAATGATTTTTATGACTACAATGTGCGTTTTGGAATATACCAGAATAGTAATTACAACTATGATTTAGTACCAGATAGTTTCGACCCAGTTGCTTGGGACTACGCAAAATACAGAGGCAACAGAATTAACTTTATGACGCAACATAATTTTAATCTTGCAGACTGGAATAAGTTATCCGTGGGCTATAACTTAGAACGTGAATATGCTCACTTTTTATCCTCGGGTGATATGGGCTATGGTTCTGTTACATCATACAATTTAAAAGATTCTACACTTCAAAATGATGTTTATATTAATGATGCAATAAATATAAAAGATAAGTTGTTTTTAAGAGGTGGGGTAAGATATATTCATAATAATCAATATGGTGATTATGTAACACCAAATGGGTCAGCGGCTTTAGTTTTACCTACATTTAAAATATCAGGTGCAAAAACAAAGTTGCGTTCATCTTGGGGACAAAGTGTAAATAACCCTTCACCTTTTCAAAGATTTGTTAATATCCCAGCTTGGGGATATATACCCAATCCTTCATTAGATGCTGAACAATTGACAGGCTGGGACGTTGGTATAGAACAAAGTTTCTTTGAGGAAAAAGTAAAATTTGAATTCGGTTATTTTAATAGTAATTATAAAGATTTTATAGCTATTTCTGCTGTTGATGGCACTTGGAATTATCAATATCAAAATATTGATAGAGCTAAAATATATGGATATGAAGGTAAATTTACATTTGAACCAAACGAAATTATCAAATTTGTATTAAACTATACTTATACAGATACTGAAGATAAATCGACGGGACTAGATTTACCTCAAGCTCCTAATAATGCATATAGCGCAATGATATATTATACCCCTTTTAAAGAAAGATGGGATTTATATGCAGGATTAACTGCAACTTCTTCAAGAAGAGCATCGGGAGGTGCAGACGCTAATAATAGAGTTGGAGGAGTTCTTGATGCAAAAATCGGAACAAAAGTTAGATTATTTTCTGCAAAAGGTATTCATGTATACCTAAAAGCTGATATACTAAATTTATTCAATCAGGATAATTGTGTATATAGGCAAGGTAATGTTTTTTACTACAGTCCTAAAATACATTCTAGAATAGGTATTTTCATTGAATATGATAAAGAAAAACAGAAAAAACTTGATGAACAAAAACTTGTAAGAGCTCAAATAAAAAGAGAAAAAGAACTAAAAAAATTGCAACAAATAGAAAGTTTATAAAAAATGGCTAAAAAACAAATATTATCATTAATAATTTTAGTATTTTTGTTCTTTATTTGTCTTTTATTATGTCTTTTTTATAAACTCGATATACATAATAAAGAGTTAATTCTATCGTATATAAGAATACCTTCTATTATAAAAGCAATAATATCAGGTTCTTGTCTCGCTATAGCCGGCATGTTTTTGCAAACAATCTCTAAAAATCCACTAGCTGATCCTTATTTAACAGGATTATCTGCAGGTGCCGGATTTGGTATAGTAATATCCATTTTACTTTTTAACAGCATTAATTATTCTTTATTTGGATTTTTAGGAGCAATAATAACGGCTTTTCTTGTCATACTATTAAGCGGTTTTTCTAAATTTTCAATTACAAAATTAATTTTAATTGGACTATCACTTAATCTTTTTACTGGTGCTATTATTTCATTTTTAATTTTGAAAAACCCTGATAAATCTTATGAAATGACTCTTATTCTAACAGGCGGGTTTTCAAGCAGTGAAATTTTTGATAATTTTTTAATTGCATTATTTATCTTATCAATAATTATTTGTTCAATTTTTATTCCAAAACTAAATGCTTTAAGACTAGATAATAAACTAATATTCAAAAACCAGTCAACAGCAAACAAATACAACATAATATTTGTAATTTTAGCAGCTTTCTTAACATCAATAAGCGTATATAGTGCAGGAATTTTAGGGTTTGTCGGAATTATATGCCCACTGCTTTCCAAATTGATTTTTGGAAATGATATAAGATTATTATTTTTTACAAATATATTACTTGGCTCATATCTTTTATTATTTTCAAATTTCATTTCAACAAATATAATTTATCCCCTTCAGATACCATTAGGAATCGTAATTTCAATTGTTGGAGTTCCATTTTTCATATTTTTCCTTTTAAAGAAGGGAGGGATTTTAAATAATTAAAATTGATAATTTAAGCTTTAGCTTTGATGAAAAAACAATATTTGATAATACTTCTGTTTATATTGAAGAGAATAAAGTTAATGTAATTTTGGGTTCTAACGGAACAGGAAAATCCACTCTTTTAAAAATAATTACAGGCAACATAAAAACTGATATACAAATAGAAAATTCATTTAAGAATATATTTTATTTACCGCAAAACCCATATTATCCGTCTTCAATAACTACTTTTGATTATTTATCATCAATATTTTTCAAAAATAATTGGAAATGGTTTATTTCTAATGAAGAAAAAGAAAAAATAAATAATATATTAATGAAGATAGGATTATATGACAAAAAAAATATATCAATAGAAAATCTTTCAGGTGGAGAAATACAAAAAATAAATATAGCACTTGGGCTAATTTCAGATGCTGATATTCTATTACTTGATGAACCTGCTTCTAATATGGATTTAAATAATCAGGTTAATATTTTGAAATTACTTAAAAATCTTACATATAATAACATTACAAGTGTAATAATAATGCACGATTTATCTTTAGCTCTTAAATACGGAGATAATTTTATAGGTATTACAAAAGAAAACAAAATAATACAAAAAGATTCACAAGAATTCTTCAGCATGGAAAATCTTAAAAAAATATTTAATATGGATTTTGAAATAATAAAAGGACAGAATAATACTTATGTACAAATTATTGATTAGTATACTTTTTATTTTTTTTATTATTTCAATACCTTCCTATGCTAATAATAATTCATTTATAAGCATATCTCCAACCATAACAGAAATTATATATTCACTTAATGCACAAGAGCAGCTTAAAGGTGTAACAACTCAATGTAATTTTCCACCAGAGACAAAACAAAAACCAATTATAGGCGACTACTATTATATAAATGAACAAATGCTTCTTGATATTCGACCAAAATACATACTTGCAGACGATTTATCCGCATTTATTGGAAAAAAATATAAAAAATACAATATAGAACCTATATGTTTAAATTTTACAGATATAACCTCAATTTATGATAATATATTATTTCTTGGTAAATTAACAAATAAAGAAGAAAATTCAATAAATATAGTTACTCTCTTAAAAAATAAAGTTAAAGAAGCAAAAAATATAAATAAGCATCCTAATAAAAAAATATTATATATAATTTCAACAAAACCATTTAGAACAATAGGTAAGAATAGTTTTATTACAAACCTTATTAATGAATCTGGAAATATAAGTATAACTTCAGAATTAAATACATCTTATCCTATAATTTCTATGGAATACGCTATTAATAAAGCTCCTGATATAATTGTTATAGATTATCACTGCAATAGAGATGAAAATATTTCTAAACTATTTCCTAACATAAAAATTATAAAAATGACAAAACAACAAAGTGATATAATAGATAGACCTTCACCAAGGTTTTACAAAAGTATAGAATTTTTTGCGCAGCTTGGAGAAAGTTAAGAGAAATAAAATATGAAAAATTTAAAATGCTTACTTATTCATACTCCCAAATTACATAATGAGAATGGAATTATAACATCTGAAATAAATTATTGCGCAATGGGTTTATTTTCACTTGCAGGAGAATTAATAAAAAATAATTTTGATGCAAAAATTATAAACTTAGGAATTGAAAAATATTTAAGTAAAGAATTTTTACTAAGTAAATATATTAAAGAAAATAATATAGAACTTATAGCTTTTTCTCTCCACTGGAACCAAACCAGTTACGATGTAATAGAAACTGCAAGAATAATTAAAGAAAAATGTCCTAATGTATTTATTACACTTGGAGGTTATAGTGCATCTTTTTTTGCAAAAGAAATCCTTGAAAACTTTTCTTTCATAGATTCAGTAATGAAAGGCGAAGGTGAATTATCTATTGTAAAACTTGCTGATGCTTTATATAAAAATAAATCACTTGAAGATATCCCCAATCTATATTGGAGAAAAAATTCAAAAATAATTTTAAATAAAAACATTTATGTTGCTACATCAGAAGATTTAAGCAAATTTGAATTTTTTAACCCTAATAATATGCTCCATTATAAAGAATATTCAAAAATTCCATATATCCTTAATTATTCTGAAAATAATCAATTAACAACAATATCAACAACTCAAGGAATATGTTTGGGACGAGGCTGCCTTGGAAACTGCATTTGGTGCGGAGGCGGTTATAATGCAGAAAAAGAAGTTACAGGCAGAACATCTCTATCTTATAGAAGTTCTAAGAGTGTTATTTCTGAAATAAAAAACATGAAAGAAAAATATAATATAAATTTATTTAGATTCAGTTTTGACCCAAATCCAAAAGACAGAAGCTATTTAATAAATCTTTTCAATGAACTTGCAAATGAATTTAAAGGAAATATTAATATTATATATAATATGGATGGACTTCCTTGCAAAAATTTCTTAGATACTTTTAAAAAAGCCTGCTCAAAAGATTCAATACTTGTTATAAGTCCTGTTTGTTATAGTGAAAAATTGAGAAAGAAATATAAATCATTTTATTATACTAACTCACAGCTTGAACAAATTCTTAAATATATGGAAACGCAAGAAATTAAAGCTGAAATATATTTTTCTATCATTCCCGAAATTAATAAAGAAGAAAATGAGAAATCTAAAAAGTATGGAGAATACCTGAAAAATAAATACAAATGCATCTCAGAAGTAAACAACTACGAAATGATAATAGTACCAGCCTCTCCTTGGACGAAAAACCCGCAAAAGTACAATCTTGGAAATATTCCTAGAACATTTTTAGACTACTACAACATAAATAAAAGTTTTGATGAAAGTTTTGAAAAATTATTTAATTAAAAAGTCGGGGTGATATTTAACCACCCCTTTTAATTATTTAATAACGATATTTACAAGTTTTGAAGGAACAACAATTACCTTAACAACTTGTTTATCTTTAATAAGTTCCTTAATCCTTTCACTATTTAAAGCAAATTTTTCCAATTCTTCTTTAGATGATTCAGAATCAACTTCAATTTTATCTTTAACTTTACCGTTAATTTGAACAACCAAAGTAATTGTACTGGTTTTTGCTAAAGCTTCTTCATATTTTGGCCATTGAAGTTTATGAACAGAATCTTTACCGCCAAGACCTTCATAAATTTCTTCTGACATATGAGGAAGAACAGGTGCAAATAATTTCAAGAATGTAACTGCAGCATAGCTAAATACCATTTTATCTTCATCATTGAATTCTTTTTTATTATTTAAATAATCATAAATAACATTAGTAAATTCTCTGTATTTAGATATTACAGTATTAAACTGAAATTCATTGGCAATATCTTGTGATACTTTCTTAATCATCATATGAACTTCTCTTACAAGGTCATTATTTTCTTTAGATAAAGAAGAAATATCTGGAAGTTTATAATCAAGAATAATATCTTTTTGATACTCAGAATATATACGCCACAATCTATTTAAGAATTTATAGCATCCTTCAACACCGGCATCAGACCAATCAAAATCTCTGTTTGGAGGGGAATCTGATAAAATAAATAATCTAGCTGTATCAGCACCATAGTTTTGGAATATCTCATCAGGATCTACGGTATTACCTTTTGATTTAGACATTTTAGAACCATCTTTTAAAACCATACCTTGTGTTAAAAGATTTTTAAACGGTTCATCAATATTAATAATGCCTAAATCTCTAAGAGCTTTAGTAAAGAATCTTGAATACAATAAATGTAATATTGCATGTTCAATACCGCCAACATATTGGTCAATTGGAGCCCAATAATGAAGAATATCTTTATCAAATGGAGCTTTATCATTTCTAGCATCTGTATAACGATAGAAATACCAATTTGAACACATAAAGGTATCCATTGTATCAGTTTCTCTTTCTGCAGGTCCGCCGCATATAGGACAAGTTGTATGTTTGAAAGTTTCAGATGTTGCAACAGGTGATTTACCTTTTACTGAAAAGTCTACATCTTCCGGTAATAATACAGGTAAATCTTCTTCTTTCACAGGAACTGTTCCGCATTTTGGACAATAAACAATAGGTATTGGTGTTCCCCAATATCTTTGTCTTGATATTAACCAGTCACGAAGCCTAAATTGAACTTTTGCCTCGCCAAAACCGCCTTTTACAGCTTTATCAATTATAACTTGTTTTGCTGTTTCATTATCAATGCCATTACACTCACCTGAATTAACCAAAACACCTTTTTCAGTATAAGCTTCTTTTAATTCAGTTATTGGAGCTTCAGGATTTTGAATAACTATTTTTATAGGTAAATTATATTTTTTAGCAAAATCAAAGTCTCTTTGATCGTGAGCAGGAACCGCCATAACAGCACCTGTACCATATTCAGCCAAAGCATAATCTGCTGTCCAAACAGGGAATTCTTCTCCATTCAATGGATTTATTAAATGAGTTCCTAATGGAACACCGGTTTTTATTCTTTCCGTAGATAGTCTTTCTATTTCAGACATTTTTCTTGCATTTTGTCTGTATGCATCAACCGCTTGTTTATTTTCAGGCGTTGTTAATTTTTCAATGTCTTTATATTCAGGTGCTACAACAAGATATGTAATACCATAAGCAGTATCTGGTCTTGTTGTATATACAGGAACTTCAAGTCCATCTATTTCTTTTACTTTAAATCTTAAAATAGCACCTGTAGAGCGGTCAATCCAATTTTTTTGCATTGTTTTAACACTATCAGGCCAGCCTTTTAATTTATCAATATCATCTAAAAGTTCTTGTGCATAATCAGTTATTTTTAAAAACCATTGTGATAAATATTTCTTTTCAACTTGCCCGTCGCATCTCCAGCATTTGCCGTCAATAACCTGTTCATTAGCAAGCACTGTAGCACAACTGTTACACCAATTTACTGCAGCTTCTTTTTTATAAGCTAAGCCTTTTTTGAACATTTGAATAAAGAAATACTGTGTCCATCTGTAATATTCAGGCAAGCAGGTAGTAACTTCTCTATCCCAATCTACCATTAAACCTAATGCTTTTAATTGCTGTTTCATATAAGCAATATTATCTAAAGTCCATTTTTTAGGATTTGCGCCATGCTGAATTGCAGCGTTTTCTGCAGGAAGACCAAAACTATCCCAACCCATCGGATGCAATACATTATATCCGTTCATTCTTTTATAACGTGCAATAACATCTGAAATCGTATAATTTCTAACGTGTCCCATATGAAGTTTACCTGACGGATATGGAAGCATTGATAAAATATAGTATTTTTCTTTATCTTTATCGTTATAAACTTTATTTAATTTAGTATCATCCCAATGTTTTTGCCACTTTTTTTCTATTTCTTGCGGATAGTATCTATCTTTTATCACTTCAACTTTCTCCTAATAAATACTTATAAATAAATTATAAACTAAACATAAAAAACTAAATAAAAATTTTATTATTAATGATAAATATAAAACACTATATAGAAAATGATAATGACTAATATTGACTTTAAATAAATAATAATTAAACCAATATACACAATAAAAGGAGATAAAATGATAAAAACAAAGAGATTTATATGTATTATTATTAGTCTATTTATTTTTAATTTGTCTTTTCCTTGTTTTGCAAGTGATACTATTAATAATGATAGCTATTTAATAAGTTATAGTTCTGCAAGTTCATTAAAATACAAATTAAACTCATTAAACAATCAAATAAGAAAAAATGAATATCAAATAAGAAAAATTAAACGTTCCAATAGTTTAAGTAACAATGAAAAAAGAAGTAAAATCAACAGACTTGAATATAAAAACAGACAATTAAAAAGAAAAATTGCAAAAATTAAATCCGAATATAAAAAAGCTATATCATAAATGTAAAATTATAAACATATTTTATTGATAATTTCATCAATACTAATATCTAAACAATAAAGATTTTGACAAGTTGTCTGCCTATTTTCCCAAAGGCAAGGACGGCAATTAACATTATTTTTTATTGCGACAAAATTATCAGATTTAGGTAAGAGTTTTGTATCATCTGTAGGTCCAAATATAGCAACAGTTTTTGTATTTGTTGCAACTCCAATATGCATTGGAGCGGAATCAGAGCACACTAAAACTTCAGATTTTTTTATTAATTCGGCTAAATCAAATATATTTTTTGTTTTACCATACATATCCGTAAAATTAGTTAAATCTTCACTTCTTAACTCTTCTCTTATTGCAGTAATACAATCATTATCATCAGGCCCACCTGCTAAATGAACTTTTTTTCCGCATTTTAAAAGCCTTCGTATAATTTCAGCCCACTTCTTTGGAGTTATTGTCTTTACAATACTTTTTGAAACACTAATTGCACTTACGCCGGGGTGAATTAAAACAGAATGAGGCATTTTTGCGTGATCTGCTATATTTATATGAGGCAATTCGTATTCTGTATTTACAATCGGTTTTATTAAATCATAATACATTTCAGATGCATATTGTTTTTTATTAAGTTTAACAGGATATGTTAATAATTTTTTGGATATCACTGAACTTGAATATCCGACTCTTGTCTTAATACCTGTAAGAAATAGAAGTATTGAAATCAACGGATTACTACCGGAAGATATAACTAAATCATATTTACCTGTTAATGCTTTAAAATATAATTTGAACATTTCTAAATATTTGTTCTTCGTTTTAATATCAACAAAAAAATATGAATCTAATAAATCAGTAAGTTTTAGAAAAGCAGAACTTCTGCCCTCTAAACACAAAGTCAATTTTGAATCAGGGAATTCCTTTTTTAAACCTTTTAATACAGGCATAAAAAGAATTTCATCTCCGATACCGCCAAAATTTATTAATAAAATATTTTTATAAGAATTCATACTAGAATGGTTTTGTTTGATTCAATTTATTTCTAAGCTCTCTGAAACGGGCAATATCTTCCTGAGCTTTACCTGATTCTCTAAATACAACCTGACTTGACGGATGAACCATCATTATACAATCAATATGAATTTCAAGAAAGTTATATCTTCTTGGAGGATTATTTGAATTTCTTGCAATTATCTCTGCATTTGTAACAGCAAGAAAACGTTTTTCCTTATCATTTAATAAATCAGTTAATTCTCTATTTGTTTTTGTATACTTTGAAACATGAACAGTACCCTTTATTTCATGGTCAGCTGTTAAAATAATAACCTCTATTGGAACTGTATCTAATTCTTTTGCCATTTGTCACCTACAATTTTATATATGATGATTATATTATAAATTTTGAATTTATACCATATATTAATAAAACTATAACAACAAAACTACTAAAAATTGTGCCCGATGACTCAGCCGAGAAAAACGATTAAATATCGTTTTTCGAGAGGGGTGAACCCTAATTTACGAAGTAAATTATTGGTTCAATTCCTTCTTATATTTTCCTGATTAATTTATTGTGCCCGATGGGAATTGAACCCACATCTAAAGACTTCGGAGATCTTTGCTCTATCCAGTTAAGCTACGGACACAGGTACTATTTTATATTATCATATAATGTTAAATTGTCCGAGAAAAAATTCACTCACACTTTCAGCTTATCGTGAATTTTTTCGAGTGGCGTTTTTAAAAGGTGAGTACTTTGTTAGCGACGATGACTCGGTAACAAAGTGCGATACTAGATTAAATTCTCATATTTCCTTGAGAAGTACTATTATTTATAAAAGTATTAAAAGTATTAAAACTATTGAATATATTTGATTTATTGTCTAACTTTTTATCTTTTATAATTTTATTTTCTTCTGTTATTTTAATATCAGAAAATGAATTAGAATTATTAGAAAAAGTAGAAAAAGAATCAAATATACTTGATTCATTTGATATAGAATAATTTAAAGAGTCGAATCTTTTTCGTCTGTCTATATTTTCTTGAGTTTCTCCCATTTTTTTTAATCGTTTTTCATAAGCTTTATTAGCAAGTTTATTTTTTAGAATAGGAGTAATTATAGCACTGGCCAAAATTGTATAACCTAATGTTGCAAGAATTAACATACCATTTCTTTGTCCATTAATTTCGTCATAAGCACTGCCATTATAAAACTTCTTAAATGCTTTTTTTCTAATTACATCAAAGTCAGTAGTTATATCTTCCATTGTTGCCATTGGAATAGCCTTATTAGGATCAGGAAGTCTTACATTAGGATTTCGCTCAATATATTTAATAAATTTTTCAATACAGGAAGGAAGATTTTTTATTTTATGTAATTTATTTGTAATTTGAGCTACTATGGCGCCTATAGTTTCTCTTACAGGTTTAATATGATCAATATTATATAATTCATCTTTTGCAGCTCCAACAGTTGGAGTAATAGTATATATTAAATTATCTCTTGCTGATTTTGTTGTCCATTGTCCTGAATCAAGTTTTTTCATCAAATAATTATTTAAAAGGAATGGAGGAATAATGGTAAATATAAGATCAAGTCCAAGTTCTTGCCATTCTTGTGTAACCAAGTAATCTTTATTTTCTCTATTGCTTCTTTTTAGTCCTTGAATTTGTGCAATATGACTTGAAAGAATAGAAACCGCATTAAATACTAACATTATTAAAGCTGTTTCTTTACTTTTATCAAATATAAAATTAGCTACTTTATTACAACAAGTATATAAAGCAGATCTACTTATATAATTTTTTCTAAACTGATAAAGTGGAACTAATATATTGTCTTGAATAATACTTTTAGGAGTCTTCATGTTTTAGACTCCTTGTTTTGAATTTGGGGGGTATCTTCACTTATAACATTTATAATTCCTTTAGTTTTATGCTTAATTTTATTAAAGATATCTTTTTTATGTTTGAACCAGTCAACAATTTTTTTACATCTGTTATTTTTAACATCATTTAATGATGTTAACCAACTTTTTTTATCTTTAACAACACCTGAAATTAAATCCTGCAAATCACTTGTTAAAGGAACATCAATATGTGAATTAGAGAATAAAATCATAAATAAAACAGCAAAAAGTGTACCCAATGTTCGGCTATATTGTTTCATCCTGAGCTTAGCAATTTCGGGTCGTACTTCTTTAAGCCTTATAGCAGTATCAGGGAAAAATAATTTGTTTAATTTGTTATGTTTTTGAAAGCCGATAAAATGATCTGTAATTTTTAAGAAAACTGCTCTTATTAATACCCCTGTAAAACCGCCAGCCATTGCTTTAGATGCTGATTTTATTGCAGCATCTTCTTTTTGATCTTCTTTCGCATATTTTAAATCAATTAAAGGTTGAAACATTAATGCAGCTGTAGCCAGAAACAATTTCTGCTCCGGCGTATTTATGTATTCTCCAGCGACTTTTCCAATATTCCCAATTATTTCCGGTATATATTTAGGATTCGGAGGTACACCTTTAAATGATTGATAGGATTGATTACTATCTATATTATGGAAAGATGAACTTATTTTCATATGACCTACTATCGGCTTTACTCAAGTTGATAAAAAATATGAACGAAAATAATTGACATATTATATTGAATTGTTAATTTTTCTTTACAAATTTTAATTTGAGAGCAATTTTTTAATTTTTCTTTTTTGAGAGAAGTATTAAAAGGAGTATGTATGAAAATTTCTGCAATTTCAAATTTGTTTAATGCACAAATTAATAAGTCCCATAGTAAAAAGGCAGAACAACATAATGGAAATAAAAAAAATGTATCATTCAAAAGTATATATGTTGAAGATATAGTTGATTTAGGAGAAGTTGCAGAAGCTGGATTACCAGCTAAATTTTTAAAAAAGGATGCTCTTTTGTTAAATGAAATAGCTCAAGATTATCCAAATCAGGATTGTTTTATAAGAAAAGGTTATGGCGGATTACCCAGACTTGAATATAGAGAAAAACCACCAGAAGTCCAAAATTTTACAGCTTCAATTTTTAAACAATATAATGTTTCTATTGACCCAGATAACAGGGAATACCCTTGTGAACCATTACTTTTATATGAAGATTCAAATCTAAATAGAATGATAGGAATGACATCTTTCATATCATTAAACCCATCATTACCCTATACAGTAAAAGCCGGTTATGAACTTCATAAAAAACTTTTAGAAAAAAAGTATCAAATTATGGAAGTAATAGGACGTTCTGACAGTGTTGATTTAGGTGAAGAAACTCTTATTGAAAAAGCACATAAAGCTATTGCTGATGTTGAAGAAGCAGTAAAAAGATATTTGCTTGAAGCTTCTTATGCAGCACTAACAGATAGAGCTTCAGCAAGCCAAATTTATGCATCTAATTATCCTAAAGTTCAATCACGATTAGATGCGAAAAGAAAACTTGATTTAACTACAAGTACCGCAAAACTTCCAACTATAAATCCTGAAGATGCCACTAAAAAAATTGATATTTGTGAACTTGCTATGAAAAATTATCCGGATTATCAAGAAAATAAAGAAGTTAATAAAAAACTTCTTGATTACATGGCAAATCACGCAATAATATTAGGTTAAAAGAGAGCAGTTCATAAGCCGGATTCTGTTTCTAAACAATCATCTGTCTGGGACGCAAGTTACCTTGCACCTCTGGCGATTTTTCTAAAGACGGCGGGTCACCTTAATCTTTAAGTCAATCTTGCACCCGAACGGAGTTTACCGAGCAGGTATTTCTCAATACCTCTGGTAGTCTTTTACACTACCGTTGCACCTGAACCTAAAATAGGTTGTTTACTTTTCTGTGGCACTGGTCCTGGAGTTGCCCCCGGCGGATGTTATCCGTCGTTCTGCCCTAAGGTGTCCGGACTTTCCTCATATAAGTTTTCTTATACGCGATTGTTCGTCTGCTCTCTTTCTTATTATTACACAAATATTTTTTAAACTACCGAAAAATTATCTTTCTTTAAATTTATCTGCTATCTCTTTGGGTAGTTTTATATTTTGTATAGACATTTGAAATTTTTTCATTTGCGCAAGTTTTTCTTGTTCTTCTTCTAAATTTCTTCTTGGGATTTTTATACTGTTTAATGTCTTTTGAAATTCTGATTCAACATCTCCGGATACAATTTTCATAATTATATCATCTATGTTATTGCAATTTAGAGAATATGTATTATTAAGACTTTGAACAGAAGTTCCGTAAGGAAGAGAATACAGCCATCTTACAGAATTTATATCTCTCGGTGATAATTTTACAACTCCATATTGATGAGGTGTATACATAATATCATTAGGATTGGTTGAATGCCCTAAACCTAATGAATGCCCTATTTCGTGCAATATTGTATGATACACTTCATTTTCATCCATATATTTTCTATGAATTATACCGTCTGATATACCTATTGAAACCTCTGCAGAATATAGTCTTGACTCGCTATCATAATTAAAAGAACAATTACCTAAAGATTTTCTTTCAACTCTTCGCCATTCAACATTCATTTGAGAATCGTGTAAAGACTCAATAATATTAAAAGAAAATTTGCCGGCACCTACTCTTTCCCACTCATTTAATGCATCTATTACCATTCTTTTATAAACAAATCTATCTACTTCACTCATAGAATACCAAGTGCAAGGTGCAATATATACATTTAAAGGAAAACACTGTGATGGCCACCTTATCAATTTACCGTTTTTCAAATGTTGCTGTAAATATGTTAATCTATGCATTTTAGTTATTTACTCTTTTTTCTTCTTTTTTTATAAACTCACACATTTCTTCCAGTCTTGTATCTTCCATTGCTTTTATCAATTCATCAACGTTTTTAAATTTGCCAATTGCCAAACCGGTTTCTGCAAGAAGAACACAATCATTACATAATCTGTATTTACCATATTGAATAGACCCTGCTAAAGACTTTGTTTTTCCGCAGCAAGAACATTCAAAAAGTTCATCTTCTAATGATGGATCTTCTTCTAAATCATCAAGCTTCATTTGATTTACAACAGCTTGCATATCTTCTATTATCTTTATTTGTTCTTCTTTGTTCATTTTTATTCCTATATTATTTATTTTTACCCTTTAACTTATATATTTTATCATATTCTGATGAAACATCTTCCTCAATTATATAATTTTCATTTATAAATTTTTGTATTTTATTTCCATATGTATTTGCAAAAGATGCTGTATTATACCAATTATACTTATTATTAAAAACTATAATATAGTCTGGTGATTTTTTTTGTAAATTATTTATTATTGAATTTTGAGAAAATATTTCTACATTTGGAGGTATTAAATAATAATATAAATTATCCGATTTTCTTTGAGTAAGATAGTTTAAAATAACACCCTCCGGTAAAACCAGTACTGTATCATTTTGAGATGTCTTTTCTTTTATATATAAAATAATTTTGTTATATCGCTCTGAAAAATAGCTATTATTTGTATATATAGTTTCCCCGTTCAATGTTCTAATTTTATTTTCTTTATATTTCACTGCCTGAATAATGTCCATATTCATATATAGATAAATAAATGAACAAATTACGAAAAGTAAAGAAATATACACTTCTTTTTTATCTTTAATTGAATATATTAAAGTAACAATTATCACTATAAACAGCGGTAGAAAGAATGTACCATATAATTCAAGTGCAATTGAACCTATTACCTTTATTGATGATAATAAAGCACTAATACACAAAATAGAGAACAGTATATTTTTTTTCTTTAAACTCAATACAAATATTAAAACAGATAAATAGCCCATAAAAACAAAATGCATTGAAATATTAACAAAGAAAATATTTTTCAAAATATTTACAAGTATAAAAAGAAACACTGAAACAATTATAATTTGTATTTTAAAATCAACTTTTTTTAAGTATTTAAAAACACTATATGGAATAATAAAAAATACAGCTGTTAATATCACTGTTTCAATAAAACAATACAATGCTCTTAATATAGAAGAAACTGAAGGAATAAAGCCTGTATAAGAATAAAAATAGTTAATACTGTTTGAATTAGAAAGTTCTAACATATATTTTGCGGACATAAATATATCTTCTAAAGAAACTCCTTGGATAAATAGCAATAAAAGAGAAATTAAAGGAACAATTAAAAAAGTTACTACTGAAATTAAACATTGCTTAAACGGTAATTTCTTATATATCGCAATGGCAAAAATAACAAATAGAAATAAGCTATATTCATACTTAGATGCGAAGGATATTCCCATAAAGAAGCAAGACAATAAAAAGTATTTAAAATTTTCATTTTTTAAATAAAGAAGCAACATTAAAAAAGACCATAAAAATGCGCACATTGCATATAACAATGAATACGAATAAGGCACTATATAATTTGAAATACTCTGATAAAAAACACAAGAAAACATTGTTAACAATACAGAAAGGAAAGCACATAACCTATTTGTATAATTTTTAGAAATAAAATATATAGCTACTAATGATAAAAAGGAGGCAATAAATCCCGCAAAATAAAATACTGATAATTTATCAGAAAAAATCTTTAATAAAAATGCATTTATTTGATATCCAAAAGGGAAATAAACATTAAAAATATCTTTATATAAAATTTGACCTTCATTCATTTGCCAAGGTATATAAAATTCTCTGCCGATGTCTGAATATACAGAAGTAATATGACCATAAGTAAAAATAAAGCCAAAAATTAATAGGAATAGAATTAAAAAAATATTTATTATATCAAATTTACTCTTTATCATTATTTTTTCTTTCATAAACTGCTATCCAAAAATCGTTACCAAATACTATCGGTTTTTTATAATACTTAGGAATAATATTGCAAATTTTAAGTCCAAAACTTTCACAGAAAAATGTTTCTTTAAAATTAATATAAGACATTGGTTGAATTACAATATAGTCGGGCAAATCTTTTTCTAAATCTTTAACTATATTATCTTCTCCAAATATTTCAATATTAGGAGGAATTAAATAATAATATTTATTATTTGACATTCTATCTGTAAGAAAATTTATAGCAGCTCCTTCCGGGAGAACAAGTATAATATCATCTTTTTTTGTATTATTTTTTATATAATTTACAGCATCATAAATAGGTTCAATTTGTTCTAGACCCGGAGTCAAAGGACCTTTGTCCACTTTTACCGAACAAAAACCATACACTATTTTTAATTTTTCAATATTTGATAAATAATAAATAATTCCTGTACAAAAAATAAGCATAATTAATATTTGTATATAAATAAGCTTTTTTATTTCCATTATTTTTAATGTTTCAATTCTGTAAATATAAAAATATAAAATACAGCAAATAAATAATAATGGAAAATAATAAGTGCCATAAGAGTTAAAACTTATATTGAATATACATTTTAAAGAACATAAAATTACGGATACAAATAGCGTAAAAAACATAATATCTTGAATACAGAAAGTTTTTTCCTTATGTTTTTTTATAAGTTTAATACATAAAACAGAAAATAAAATTAAAGCAAAAACTCCAATCCAATTAAAATAAAAAGCATTACTAATAATAAGGCTTTTTACAACAATATAAATAAAAAAATACAATAATAATAAAAATAAGATAATTAATAAAAATCTAATAATATAATTAACTTTTAAAAATAACTTATAAGATTTTATAAATAAAAAACAATATAAAGATATTACAAAAACAAAAAATATTGTTTTAATAAAATATACTAACAATACTTTAATGGAGGAAATGGTCGGAATAAATCCAAGATAAGTATATAAAACTTTTACACTATTTGCCTTTGAAAGCATTATCATATAAATTATTGCTTGTTTTAAATCATAAAAAGAAACCCCTTGTATAAATAAAGCCGAAAGAGAAATAATTGGAATAATAAGAAAGGAAAGAAAACATAATGCAATTGTTTTGAAGTTTACTTTTTTAAATATTAAAAATAAAAACAGCACAAGTCCAAAAGGAATAAACTCATACTTAAAACAAATACTCATTCCATAGAAGAAAAAAGATAAATATAAAAATAATTTATTATCACTTTTTATATAATATAAAAGACCAATTAATGACCAAACAAAAGAATTTAAAGCATAAACTAAAGAATATGAATAAGGAAAAATATAATTTGTCTGCGTAACCGTATATATACACATTGTCATTATAGAAAATAAAATGCAGAAAATTAAAACAGAACTTCTTTTTATAAATAGTTTCAAAATATAAAATAAGCCGAACAAAATAAAAGTGGAATTTATAAAACCTGCAAAATAAAAAGTTCTTAAATTTTCACCAAATAGTTTTATTAAAAGTGCATTTAATTGATATCCAAACGGTGCATATACATTAAAAATATCTTTATAAAGAACATCTCCATTATTCATTGCCATAGGGACATACATTTCTCTTGATGAATCAGAAAAAATCATTGCACTGCTATAGAATATAGTAAAAAAGATTATATTTACAGCAAAAACAATTAAAAGTAATTGATAATCTTTTAAAGTAGAGGTAAAAAACTTTTTTTGTAATTTTAATACGTTTAATCTTCCTATAAACATTTTTTACTTTCTTTTATGATAAAGTGTATCATGTTTATAGTTTTTAGCCTAAAATGTAAATATGAAATTTCAAAGATTATCAAATATAAATACCAAAAGAGATGCGTGGGTAGAAATAAACCTGGACGCAATAGAAAATAATATTCTTGAATTAAAAAAATTAGTCAGAAAAGATTCAAAAATATTAGCTGTAGTAAAAGCCGATGCTTATGGACATGGAAGTTCAATGATAGCCCCTACTCTTTTAGCATCAGGTGTTGATTATCTGGGTGTAGCTTCTATTGATGAAGGAATGGAATTAAGAAACAATAAGTTCACTTGTCCTATTTTAGTTCTGGGGGCAGCTCCCGTTTGGGCTTTTGATTATGCAGCGAAAAATAATATTTCATTATCAATGTTTTTAGAAAACCATATTGAAGCAGCAGAACTTACCTTCAATAAAACAGGAATAAAAACAAAAGCACATATAAAACTTGATACAGGAATGAATAGGATAGGTGTTGAAAAAGAAGATGCTGTTGAATTTATAAAAAAAGTACAAAATAATAAAGCAATAGATCTTCAAGGTATATTCACGCACTTTGCTTGTGCTGAAATAGAATCTAAGACACAAGAACAATTACAAATTTGGAATGATATAATAAGCCAAATAAACACAAAAGGATTATTACTGCATTGTTTTAATACTGCAGCAACAATAGCGGGTTATGAAGAAAAAAATTATAATATGGTAAGATTGGGTCTTGCATTGTATGGATTAATTCCTGATTTACCTGATTTTGCGAAAACAATACCAAATTTAACACCTGCAATGAGCTTAAAAGGGAGAATTATAAATATACATACCGCACATAAAAATTCTGGGGTAAGTTACTCTCATACATACACAACAGAAAAAGAAACAACAATAGCAACAATACCTATAGGATACGCTGATGGTGTTGATAGAAGACTATCAAATAAAATATACGGAATAATTAATGGGCAAAAAGTTCCACAAATAGGAAACATAACAATGGATCAAATGATGTTTGATATTACAGGTATAGAAGTAAACGAAGGTGATATTATAACTCTCATTGGTACAGATAAAAATGAAACCATCTCTATTAATGAATGGGCAGAAAAACTTGGAACAATTAATTATGAACTTATATGCAGGCTAAAAGCAAGATTATCAAGGGTTTATACACGTTAAAATTATACATCTTCTGGAGCTACAGTAAATTGTTCATTATTAACTTCACGAATAAAAGCATTCCAAGCATTATAATAATCTGCAAGAGCATAAGTATGGGCTACAGTAATCATTCTATAAGATTCTTCCATTGTAACAAGTGTAGTTAAATCAGTATCGCCTTCTTTATAACTTTTTCTTGATTCTGTAATCAATTCTTTTGAATTAGAAAGCAATTGTTCATTATAAGTTCTAAGATTTAATTGAGCTGTTAAAAATTTTTCATAAGCTTTTCTTAAATCATTCATAGCTTTATTTTCAACAGATGCATAGTTTAGATGAGCTTGCTCTAATTTAATTTTAGCATTTTTAATTTCAGGTGAATAATTATATAAAAGAGGAATATTAACTAAACTAACCCCTAAATAAGCACCATTTTTAAATATAGGTTCTCCTGACTGACCCGGATTTTGATAACTATAGCCTGCAGAAACCTCAAAATCAGGAACCTTTTGCCTTAAAACAACTAAAAGATTTTTTTCAGCAACTTCTATTTCTTGAAGTGCAATTTTTATATCATACCTGTTGTTTATAGCATCATTTGATATAGATTCAAAATCAGGCATTTTGGCATCAGGTTTAGGAATTAATAGAGGTTTATATTCTTTAGTAAAACTATCTTCTACTGTATCATAAAAACCATCAGGAGAATTAATAACTCTATTAAAATCATATAAGGCTGTTTTAACTTCATACTCTGCAGAATTTACTTCTGTAATAATTTGATTTAATAATAATTGAGCTTGAAGAACATCTATTTTATCTACTTTGCCGCCTTCATGTTTATATTTAGCCTGTTCAAGCAACTTTGTTAATAACTCTTCTTGTTCTCTCATAGTAGTACGAACAGACTTTTTAGCCAAAAGATTTGTATAAGCCTCTCGAACATCCATCCTTAAATCAAACTCAAGATATTCAACATTTCTAATTGAAAGATTATGATCTGATTTTGCTAAACTTTTTCTAACGCCTCTTTTCCCTATCTCAACTGTTTGAGATACGCCCACTTGTTGCGGATTACCTTTTCCTGCCTGACCAAAATTATAAAAGACACCAACACCGGGATTTTGAAGTCTATCAGCAGTCTTTATATTATTTTCTGCAATATTAATATTTAACCTGGATGATTGAATATCAAGATTATTTTTTTCAGCAATAGAAACAGCCTCATTTATAGAAACCTTAGTTGTATCAACTATAGCAAAACATACAGGTGCACATATTAATAAAACTATAATGGTAATAATCTTTTTCAACTTATCGCTCCGGCTTTTTTTTATTATAAATCAAAAAAAAATATATGTAATTAGTCCGAGAAAATTAATGCAGACTTACAGATTCATAAAAAATTTTTTCTTAGGCATAATTTAATCTAGTATCGAACTTTGTTACTGAGTCATCCTCTCAAACAAAGTACTTACCTTTAAAAACGCCACTCACCTTCGTTTCACTACGGATACAAGCTCACTTAAAAACAAAGTTTTTGGTTCGTTTTGTAAAAAAATTCACTCACACTTTCAGCTTATCGTGAATTTTTTCTCGGACACTATATATAATTATTTATGAAAAACAAAATAACTTAAAACTTAATAATATTAATGCTTTTTAAAATATTAAAAAAATTTTTGGAGTAAAAAATAACTAATTTTTATAAAAAATTAAAAAAATCAAACTTTTTTTGTTAATATTTTAATTTTTTATGGTCATTTTTAAGAAAAACAAAGAAATATTTAGTGATTTTTTCATTTTTATGTATTATTTTTGTCTTTCTTTTAAATTTTAGCTAGACAAATGACAAAAAAAAGTATAAAATAATAATATGGAAAGCGAGGTGTTATGAAGGTCTCTGCAGTCGGCTTTTTATTTCAAGATGTAATAAAAGGCAAAAAACCATTACGTGGTAAAAATTATACCTGTATAATTCACAAAATAAATCAAGATGGCGGATACAACCGCAATTTAATCAGCTCTCCTATAATAAAAATAAATAAGTTGGATATCGTTTCCCCTGATACAGCAAAAGCTGACATATTGTCAAGTCTATTAAGATTGGAGTCAAAGAATAGATCAAGTAAGTTTAAAGGGGCTACTATAAAAGACGGTATCAAAGAAACAGAAATTCATTCTATTTTATCAGATAAGTTATTCGCAGTAAGAACAAGAGATGAACTTGGAAAAAATCATTTTTCAATAATGGGTAAAAATGGAACCAAAGATTTATTATCTAAGAATTTATACATTACAGCCTAATATTATGTGATATTCTCACATAATATTAGAAAAAATAATATAGAATATATAAAACCCGGCTAATATTAATAACAATCCGCTAAATTTTATTAGTATTGATGAAAATTTAGCAAAAAATTCAGAATGTTTTAATATAGAAGTAAACATAGCAAATATAATTATTATTACACATTGGCCTAATGCAAATGAAAACAAAAGTATAATTGAGAAAATAATACTGCTTGAAATAGTCGCAATTGCCATAATACTAGCAAGAATTGGAGAAGAACAAGGGCTTGCAGCTAAAGCAAAAAATATACCTACTAAAAATGGAAAGACAAATAATCCTCCACTTTTATTCTGAGGCATTTTTTTCACTATAGCCGGGAAATGAATATCCAATATTCCTAAAAGGTTTAAACCTAAAACTATAATTATAGATGCAAATAAAAGTATTACAACAGGTGATGCTATTGAAATGAAAGCTCTACCTGAAATGGCACATATTACACCAATAATACTTAAAACAAACGATAAACCTAAAGAAAAAGATATCATCTGAATAAATAATTTTTTATTGCTTTCTTTGGAATATCCGCCTACATAACCAATTATTAGAGGAAGAATTCCTAAACTGCAGGGAGATAATGATGCTAATATTCCTGCAAGAAAAGAGCCTATGAACATTAAAGGAGCAAATAAGCTGTTAGTTTGAGAATATGAGGTAATTATTTGTATTATATTATCCATTAATAACTTCCTCTATTTCTGTAATTAACTCTTCTTTAGGAATATATCCTTCTAATCTGTTTACTTCATTTTCATTTAAGTCAAGAAATACCATTGTAGGAACTAAAACAATATTATATCTTTTAACTAAATCTTTAATTTTTTTATCATTCTCTGTTGCATTTATAGAAACGAAATTGATTTTATCATTATAATTACCTTGAATTTCATTTAATATTCCTTTCATTTTTTGGCAATCAATGCACATTGATGAAGAAAATATCATCAAAGTTGGTAAATCTTTATTTTTAGCTATAGCGCTAATATCCGAATTACCTTTAGTTAAAATAGTATAAACTAAAATAGGTAATATTAATATAATTGCAATTGTAATTATGTTTTTCATAAAAATTCTCCTTTTGATAAACACATTACACTAAGCAAGTATAAACTAAATTCTCTATATAGGCATATTATTAAAATAAATCTTCCGGAAGATATAATTCAAATTTATTCAACCTTTCACGTATTTCATTGTAATTACAAGCATCTAATGATATATTTTGATATTCTCTTACAATATTTATAATGTCATCTGTATTTAATCTAATACTTCGTCTTCCCTTTAAATTTTCTATAATTTGAGCCATAAAATTCCTCTCTTTCTTTATAAAAGATTATTCGAACAATTTTTTATGAGCTTTAAAAATATCAGACAACCAGAGTATATTTTTCAATTCAGATTATATACAGTTGTCTAATTCAACTTATAAAATATAAATGATAAATATTATTCATTGAAGCAAAGAAGAGGGAAAAAAATGAATAATACTATTATCAAAGCACCTTGCATTAATATGACTAAACTTGAATCATTATTTATTGAGATGACGGCTCAAAATTGTAATTTAAGGTGCAAACACTGTTATATAAATTTTAAAGATAAAAAAATAAAAGATTTTATTCCAATTGAAAAAATAAAACAAAATTTATTAATGCTAAATAAAAAACAACTAAAATATATACATTTAACAGGGGCAGAACCAATGCTTCATCCTGATTTTAACCAAATTTTAAGATTATGTTTAAAAGTTTCATCAGTTGTTATTCATACTAACGCTTTAAATATTAATGATAAAAAAGCAAGATTTTTAAGAAAGGTAGAAGAAGAAAATAATTTAGGTAATGAAATTATTTTTATGATAAGTATCGACCACTATAACGAAAAAGAAAATGATTTATTAAGAGGACGAGGATCTTTTAGAAAAGCGATTCATGCGATACAAAGTCTAAATAAATATGAATTTAATCCAATACTAACTATTGTAAATCACTATGATACAAATGAAAAAGAACTAAAAGAAAAATTTAAAACATTATGTCAATCACTAAACATTGAAACAACAGATATAAATTTTAAAATTATTCCGTTAATAAAAAAAGATACAAACTATGATTTAGAAGATAATCTAAATTTTGACAGTTTAAAAACAGAATGCTCAAATAGCAGAACTATAACAATAAACGGCATATTTTCCTGTCCATTATTATCTACAGATAACAGAGGAAAATGTGGAAATGATTTAAATGACTATTCTACAAAAAGTTATATGGAAACAAATTATTGCAGTCAATGCGTAAAGCATAATAACTATCTTTTTTCATTAAGTATATAATTAGGTATATAACTGGGAATATTAAGAAATGTTAACAATATATATAAAAAAAGTCATGAATTAAAAAGAAAAAGTTTTCATGTATGTAAGGAGACTTATCGAGGATAAAGAGATGGGCTACGCATTATTTGCTCAAAGGAAAATAGTATTAGACGGACAACTAAATAATGTACAATTGCAGCAAACCCAAAGGTCAAATGAACAATATGCCTTAGCAACACAGACATTAAGTTTACAACAACAATTGACAAGTATGAATGCAGCACAATCCGGAGAACTAGCAAATTTATATGCAGCATTAGCAAGTACAACTAACTCGAATTCCAGAGATTCAATAAATGCACAAATACAACAAAAAGAACAAGAATTTGAAGCAGAAATTGATAGCATAAATAGAGAAATATATCAAGTATCAGTAAAAGAAAATGCAATAGAAATGGAAGTAAAAAGATTAGATACAATGGTAACAGCTCTGCAACAACAACTGGAAGCAGTAGAAGAAGCAGAAGGTCAAG
>CALURV010000025.1 GCA_944323285.1 Candidatus Gastranaerophilales bacterium
AAATATCGTTTAGAATTTTAAATCCATTTTTTTGTAAGGCAAACCCACAAGCATAAATAGAATGATAAGTTCCCGAAATCCAGATTGTTCCGTTAGGCTTCAAAACTCTTTTGCAGGCTTTTATCCATTTGTTGTGGAATTCAAAATCCTCATTAATCCCTTTACTCTCATCCCATTTGCCTTTATTGACTGAAACGACCTTTCCTGCATGACAAGTAATTCCACCGTTAGATAACATATACGGTGGATCTGCAAAAATCATATCAACGGATTGAGGAGTTGCACGGTTTAGAATTTCAATACAATCCCCTAAAAATAAGGTTATATTATCCGTTTCATAATACTTTTGCATGAGTTAATTATAATATAAAAATTTTTTCTTTGTCCTGTTTCGGACAATTTATGAAATAGACTTGATATTCGGAAGAAATGAGTTATCATTAAAAATGAAAGGGTTCGGATCCCACCCTTCCCGTATCAAACTATATGTGCAAAATAGTCAAACCAAGTGCTATTTTACAGTGAGCAGAGGCAGAAGTGGCGGAGGCGTTGAGCCTTCGACAAGAATGCCGTTTATTGCGAACGAGCAAGAGAATCCCACCTCCTCCTAATTTTAGAGAGCTTGAAGAGCTCTTTTTTTGTTGGGAAGAGAATCCTAACTTCTCCTATTTTTTAATTGTTTAGAAATATCTCTTTTTTATAGACAAAATTTTTAGAATTTTTTTGAAATAAATATCTTTATGTTATATTTATTATATATCTGCATTAAATTTGGAGAATATATTTTATGATTTCGAAAATAAGTTTTAAAGGTGATGTCTTTTTGGCAGGCAGTACTAAGTCTCTTGTTAAGCCAAACGAGTTACAGTCTATGAAAAGATATGCAAAATTTAAAGATTGTGATGTTGTAGTTTTAAATAGAGATTATTATTCCGACGGCAAAGGGAAATGTGAAACAATTTTAATAAAGAAAGATAATGTAACTGGGCAGAATAATTTATTTACAAAAGTATTTGATTTTATGCATCGAAAAGAAAATTTTGAAGATGGTGTACCTGTAAAATTAGAAAATATATAAAAATATATCAAATTAGGTTTTTATAAAAGGAGTGTTATCTATCTTTTAGTATTTAGCTAGTATTTATTTGATATAATTTTATATTTTGATAAAATATTTTTGTTATGATTAGTTGGTTATATTTATTTGTTGCTGCTATATTTGAGATTGGATGGCCATTTGGTTTGAAAATGGCATCTTTGGGTAATAATAAAATTTTATGGATTATATTTGCAGTACTAGCAATGATATTAAGTGGCATTTTCTTATTTATTGCTCAGAAAAATATTCCAATAGGGACGGCTTACGCTGTTTGGACAGGGGTTGGAGCCTCTTTTACATTTTTATTGGGCGTATTTATCTTTCAAGATACACTAAGCTTAATGAGAATGTTTGGTGTTCTTTTAATAATTTTTGGTGTTATTTTATTAAAAGTTGCAAATTGATTTTTAGATTATAAATTCAATATTAGATCGTTTTTGTGCATTATCAATCAAATTATTAAATCTTTTTTCAGGTAATACCCAGTCTCCATTTTTTGTTTGAGAAAATTTAGCTCTTTTTAAGAATGTTGTATCTTCGGTATAAAATCCAGTTGTTAAGCTTTCATCAAATCTGTCAAATGCCTTATTCGCTAAAAATGCTAACATTGGTTCTGCAGAATTTACATATTTGTTGTTTGTGTTCATTTCTTCTATTAAAGTTGTTAATCTTGGAAATTCTACATTATCTCTTCTATAATGTCTTGAAGTTTGAGCACTAGCTATTACTTCACCTCTTTTATCATCTTTTATAAAGTAATATTCTGAGATTGGATATCTTCTTGCTCTATCTTTTTCCATAGATGGATACATACAAGCTGCTTTTTTGCTGTAAAAAACTTCATTTAAATCTCCGCTGTCTTTGGGGTCAAGTTGATATAATGTTGCTTCACTTTTTTCTTTTGTATCTTCTCTTTTTACAATACATTTCATTAATGGTGTTTTACCAAAATTTATATTTGAATTTATATTGTTTATTCTCATTTGCCTCTCACTTTCTGTTTTTTTTAAAAACGGAAATTTTATTTTTTGCTATTTATAAGATATAATTTTGTTACAGTAAAAAAGGAGGAATAGTAAATGAAATTAAATAAATTTACATCTTTTATTTTAATGGTGTGTTTTTTCTGCTTATGTTTAATATCATGTGGTTTTACTTTTTTTAAAAAAGATAATAATAATGAATTTAATACAGTAAAAACGCAAGTATCACAGGATTATTCTGTAATTAAAGACAGCTTGTGGTGTGTAACTTTTCAGCTTGTTTGGAACGATTTTATGGATAAATTTAATGGAGGTAAGCCTATAGAATTTGTTGGTGGTAATCCTCCAATTGCCGATGAATTAAATAAAAAATTTTATACATCAGATATCTTGTCAAATGAATCATATTACAAAGTACAAGATGTTATTTCTACAAAATTAAAAAAACAAATAGAAAAAGATATAAAGAAAAAATTTAATGAAAAAAGTGACATAATTGATTTAATAAATTGGAAAGCTAAAAATTCTTATTTATTTTATGCTATGTTAAAGAAAGATTTTAATTTCTTATATCCTTTTGATGAACTTGTTGCTGCTCCTTTTAACGGGTCAGTTGAAAATGTAAAATATTTTGGTATAGATAAAAAATCTGAAAATAAATTAAAAAAGAATGTAGATGTATTATTCTATAATTCAGCAGATGAGTATGCTGTAAAACTTTTTACTAAAGAGAATGAAGAAATTGTATTATTAAGAACCGATAATGATGACAGTTTTGAAAATTTATATGCATATGTGGTTAATAATACAAAAAAAGATTCATTAAAGAAGGAAGATACAATAAAAGTTCCAAACTTAAATGTAGATAAGATGATTTCATATAATGAATTATGTGGTAAAAAAATAAAGGATTCAAAATATATTATTACTGATGCAATGCAAACTATTAAATTTAAGATGGATAATAAAGGTGGTAGTTTAAAAAGTGAAGCAGCGCTAGTTGTTATGAAAATGTCTTTATTACCTCCTGACCTTGATAAACAAAGAAATTTTAATTTTGATAAGAAATTTATTTTGTTCTTAAAAGAATCAGGAAAAGATAAACCATATTATGCAATGAAGGTAGATAATACCGAGTTTCTTGTGAAAGAATAAAAAATATATGTTAAAAGAGGATAACTATTAATGTTATCCTCTTTTAGTTTGCAAATAAGATAAAAATTATTATAATTTTATTATGAGAAAAATCTTTTATATAAGTATATTGTTAATTAGCTTATTTTTAACAAAAGCAAATGCTAATAGTTATGATATGTCGCTTCCTCTTGAAGGAAACTCTATAGCGAATGATTCTTTACAGTTTTTAGTATTAAAAGAGTTATATCCAATAACTTCTAAGTTAAATCCGTTGTGTATAAATCATAAAGTTACAAATACACAAATCATTCATTATCCTTATGATGTAAAAAAGAAGAATAATAAATATGTAAAAGGTTATTGGAAAGAATTATGGACTGTTGATTATTGCGGACAGAAAGTGCAAGTTCCTGTTACATTTCAAATTAATAACAATTCAACTGATTTTGAAATAGATGACAATTTGATATTACCTTAAAAATTGTTTATAAAATTTGATGCAGTATTTTGAAAGAAAATGCTCTTACTTTTGTTTTAGCATGAATTTTTTCTTTGACATTATTTATATAAATGTAAAATATATTTTTAAAAATAACAAAAAAATAAATTATAAGTTTTAGTTTGAATAAATGAGGATTTTATATGAATATAAATTCAATTAGTTCAATATCGTTTAAAGGATATGTGCCTGTGAGATATATGGCAAAAAATCCAAAAAATGACAAATATGTTCCTGTTATAAAGAATGATAATATAAGAAAGTGCCAAAGTTTTGTTGTTAGAAATTTAAATGGTACTGCAAAGAATATGAGAAATGATGACTTTGTAAATTTTTATAGAGCTCACGATAAAGATTATAGAGAAAATCCTGTGGTACATTCTATATATGATGAAAATTTGCCAATTGTATATATGGTAACAGGTAATGATACGGAAGTAATAAAAGAATATGCGAAACCTGTAGGCATAGCAAAGGCTGAATCCATAGATAAAATAGGGCATTCAAAATCATTTGAATCACAGGTAGCATCAAAAAATTTTTTTAGAAATGTAAAATTATTTCTATTAAAAAGATGCAGGAGGTTAAAGTCCCCACAGTCTGGTAAAGACTTATCATTAATTGTATATTTTAATCCACAATACACTAAAAGTGGTAATTTAAAAGGATTTGAATTTGCTGATGCTGAATTTATAGAAAGCGAATCAACTAAAAGATATTTAATTTAGCTTAAGTTACCTTCTTAAATATTAAAGTAGAGTGACCGGATATTTTAATAGGTGAGTTGTGTTGCCCATCACTATATACAGGACTTGTATTAATATTGCCGCTACCACCATATTTCTTATCGTCAGTATTTAATATTTCAATCCATTGTCCTTGTGGGAAATTAATATAATAATCTGCCGCATCTACTCTTGGGTAATCTGCAATATTAAAATTAGTTATTGTAAATATTTCATTTTTACTTTCAGAATCAACAGTGTGAGTTGCAAGCAGTTGAGAAGCTTGGTGCTTAACTGTATTTTCAGGAACTACAGTCCCTCTTGTTAGCGCAGGATTTTTTTCGTTTAAGATATTAAGATCTTTTGTTAAATTGCTGAATTTATTCATAATATTTCTTGCTGCAGGAGTATATTTTGTAGAACCTAATTTCGATTCTTCAAGTGCGCTTTTTCCAGGCTTATATCCTTTTTCATAGTATAAATAGTCTTCTTTCTCAATGGATTGAAATTGTCTAAAAAATCTAAATGGGGTCATATCAGCTTTTTCATCACCTTGGAATACCATTTTAGGACCTGGAATTGAAAAAGTTCTGGCTAGAGCCATTTTATTTATATCAAAACTCTTTAAAAACATAGTTTTTATAATATCTAATGTTATACCTGATGCTGGATTAATACCTAAAGGAGTTAATACTTCATCTCTAAACGCTTGTTCTATTGCATTTACCCAACGTTTTGAAGTAAGTCCTGTAGTATTATATTTATCCAGCTGTCCTGTTTGAAGCATAATTGCAAGTGCTTCTGAACAAAATTGAGCTTTTTGTGCAGAAACTGTTGCTTTTGCGTCTTCTATAGAACAATTTTTTAGTTTGCTAAATTGTTCAGCTCTCAAGATATCGTCATCTGATAATGTGATATTTTCATTTAAATGTAACATTGGTACCATAAGTTTAGCAATTAGTCTTGAGCCTTCAAAATTACCTATTTCATCATGACTCATAACGTATTTTACTCTGCCTTGAGAATTATATATGGCATTTTCAAAATTGTCCAAGTTAACAATTCCATATAATCCATCTTTTAAACTGTGGAAATAATTAAAATCCCATTCACTGTCATAACCTAATCTTCCAAGGGAAGTTTTACTTTGGGAAATGTTTTCAATGGCTCTACAATGTTCAGCTTCACTTTGTCCTTCTGCTGATTCAAATTGTTTTAATGGATTTGTTACACGAGCGTCATGTGGTGCATTGAAATTATCATAAAAACTCCCATCATCTTTTACACTAATGTGTTCTCTGCTGTCTTCAGCTATTAAAAAGGCTTCAGGTCTATGATAATTTATTTCTGCTGCAATTTGTTTCATTGTATAGTCTGATTCCATAAACTTTGTCATATCCAGTCTTAACCCATCACAATGATAATTATCAATCCAGTTTAATGCAGCATTAACCATTAAATCTCTTACATATCGTGAATCTCTTCCTTCATAATTCCAAGCTTCTCCGAAACAATTATTTCCTTTTACATAAGGACCTGTTTTCTTTAATGTTGCTCCATCCGGACCAATATGATTTGGAACCATGTCCATAATCACATTTAAACCGATATTATGAGCATAGTTGATTAAGTCTTTTAATTTATCAGGTCCTCCCAAATGTTCTGAAGGTGCAAATTTATCTACACCGTCATAGCCCCAGTTGAATGAATATGTATTTTCAACAGGCATGATTTCTATAGCATTAAACCCTAACTCTTTTAATGATTTAAGTCTTGCTTTAGCAGAATCAAAGGTACCTTTTTTAGTAAAAGAAGCAATATTTAATTCGTATATTCTAGCATCCTGTACTGATTTTAGTTGATTTTCTCTAGTTGCTTTTCTGGAAATTCTATTTTTATCATTTTTATACCAGCGATTATCCGTCCAATCAAAAAGAGAATGATCATATAAAGTGGATGCGCCTAAAAGACTCTCTTGTCTTGCTGTATATGGGTCTTTTACAGCATCTACATTACCGTTTCCTTTGTGTATACTAAAATAGTATTTATCCCCATGTGAAAATTCTTCTGGCTTTATTGGTGTCTTTGATTCAAAAACACCGTGACCTTTATTCTCTAATTCTATAATTTTTCTCTGATACTTATTATTCCTTTTTATTAATACAACATTTACTTTTTTTGTATCAGGATAGGTTAGAATTTTAAAATTAATTTCTTTTGTTTCTGGATTAATACTGGCGCCCCAACTTTTATGCTCAGCCCAACTTCTTCCAAATGATAGAGGAGTATAATAAATATTGGAAATATTATTGCTTTGGTTTAACGAAGCTTTTTGAGAAGTCTCTTTTAATTCTTTATGAGTTGAATTTTTTATTTTTGCAGCTTCAATATTATTAATAGACTGAATTTTCACACTACACCCCAACTTTTAATAAACACAAATATATAAGTATATTGAAGCATAATTTATGCTTTTTTTTATGTATTTGTTATAAAAAATTTACAAAAAAAGAAGAATTTGTCATTTGAGTTTTTACTTAAAATTTATTATTATTAAATGAGGATAAAAAAAGGAGAGAAAAAGGAGAGAAAAAAATGCCTGAATTAAAAGGAAGTAAAACAGAACAAAATTTAATGACTGCTTTTGCAGGAGAATCTCAAGCAAGAAACAAATACACATATTATGCATCACAAGCTAAAAAAGAAGGATTTGTTCAAATAAGTAAAATATTTGAAGAA
>CALURV010000026.1 GCA_944323285.1 Candidatus Gastranaerophilales bacterium
CCTTTTGATAGACATAACTCATTAGCTTCATCTAAAGATTTAAAGCCATATTCTTTTAGAACTTTGTCTATAGTTTTTTGACGTCTATCTTGTCCTTCAAATTTTGCCATAGTTTTATTTCCTTATTTTAATTAGTTATACAAATTCAATTATTGCTTACGAGGGTCTATTGTTTTAACAGCATCAGCAAATCTGCCGTATGTACCAATATTCTTTTCATAAGCTTCTTTTGGATCTTTTCCTGCTTTAATAGCATCCATAACTTTACCCAAGTTAACAAACTTGTATCCGATAACTTCGTCATTCTTATCTAAACCAAGTTCTAAAATATAACCTTCTGCAAGTTCTAAATATCTAACACCTTTTTGTTTTGTAGAGTGAATTGTACCGACTTGAGAACGAAGACCTTTTCCTAAATCTTCTAAACCTGCACCTATTGGAAGTCCACCTTCAGAGAACGCTGTTTGAGTTCTTCCATATACTTTTTGTAAGAATAATTCTCTCATTGCAACATTTATAGCATCACAAACCAAGTCTGTATTTAAAGCTTCCAATATTGTTTTTCCCGGAAGAATTTCGCCAGCCATTGCTGCTGAGTGAGTCATACCAGAACAACCTAAAGTTTCTACTAAAGCTTCCTGTATAACACCTTCTTTAACATTTAATGTTAACTTACAAGTACCTTGTTGCGGAGCACAACATCCGCAGCCGTGAGTTAAACCTGAAATATCTTTAATTTCTTTGCACTTTGTCCATTCTCCCTCTTGAGGAATTGGAGCAGGCACACCTTTTACACCTCTTTTTACACAACACTGATTTTCTATTTCATGTGTAACTTGCATATTACCTCCTGTTTCTATTATCCGTAATGTTTATTAATTACACTCTAACCTACTATTGGCTACTAAAAATTATATTTTAAACAAAAATAATTGTATACATTTACAATATACATTTATTAATATAATACAGTTTTACTTATTAATTATAAATAATAAAAAAAGCATAAAGAAAAACGGCATTGTGCCGTTTTTCTTTATGCTAAACCATATTTTGCCAATACTTCCTGGTATTTATTAGCGACCCTGTTACTAAGCTCTGTTTTAGTTATATTCCCGTCACCATTAGCATCAAGACCCGAATTTGCATTATAATATACGGATGTCGAGCTGTCAGATGAAGAACATAATACTTCTCTATTTAAGAATGCAGGTAAGAAACATAATGTATACAAGTCACCACCTGACAATCTTTGACCTGAACCGCCAGTCCAATTAGTAAAATATTGTTCAACATAATCTAATTGTTCAATAGCACTCATATTAAGCAGCTCTTCTGTTGTTGTACCTAAAGATCTTGCAGTTGATGGCATAAATTGAATCAAGCCTGTTGCACCGCCATTATTATTATAAGCTGCAGGATTAATACCCGATTCACTTTGCATCATGCCTATTAAGTCTTTCGGATCACAATTTATATTCTTTGCGACTTCTTCAAGTTTAGCGCAGAAACCATTTCCCAGTTTTGCATCTAACTGAGCTACCAATTCATCAGGTAAACTTCCACTGTAATGTGAATTATCTGATTCTGTTTCTTCAGCTTCTTTTGTTCTAATTAATTTATTTACTTCATCTAATCCATTTAAAGCTTCTGTTAATTCTTCTTGGGCAGTTGGCAGTTTATCTCTTAATTCATTGAGTTCCTGCTCTACTGCCTTAAATTCTTCAAGTGCTTTTACAACAGGACTATTAGGATCATTTTGACAAACTTCTAAAATTTCTTTTTCTATGTCTTCCTTTTCTTCTTTAAGGACATCAAGTTCTTCTTCTTTTCCTTTCAATTGATCTTTCAATCCTTCTGTGCCGCCACCACCATTTAATAATTTATCTAAACGATCACACTCTTGTTCATCAGCTGGAATTGTTGTATTCTCCAGTTCATCTATTTGTTCTTGCAGTTCTTGTTTTGCTTGATCTATTTTTCTTTGTTCTTCAGGATCATCTGACGATACACCTTCATACGAAGATAATGCACTCTTCAAAGAAGATAATGTTTTATTATCAGCATCAAGTTTATCATTTGCTTTATTTAATGAAACTTCGGTTTCTGCTATCTGGGAATTTAAAGAATCAATTTCACCGGTTGTTGATTCAATTGCTTTTAGATTTTCTTCTCTTCTTTGTTTTAGTTCATCACTTATATTCTCATCATTTTCTACAGCTTCATCATAAGCTTCTTTGGCATCTTTATATTTTCCACCTTCAATTTCATCAATATCAGAAAGAATTGTATCAACATTTTCTTTCGCATTATCAGCATTAGTTTGTCTTGTTGTTTGTTCTTGTTTTAACTGTTCTAAATTCATATTATTTATATTCGATGGGGTTGTATTATTCATTCCTGTAGTTCCTGAACTTGTTCCACCACTTGAAGTTCTTCCTGTTGAACTCAAATTTTGAGTAGGATTAGATGTTTGCCTAGCAGAAATATTATCATTTCCTCCAATACTTTCAGCAGCAACCGTTTCAGGAATTTCATCAACAGATAAAGCATTTTCCGGAAGTTTTATATCATATTGAAAAGTACCATCTTTTATGGCTTGAAGAGCTTCTTCCAACGCTTCATAGCTTAATTCTTCACCATCTCCTTGAACAAAGCTTTCAAATAATTCTTTTTCAAAATCACTTATCTCTCCATCACCATCTATATCAAGATATTCTAAAGCTTCTTCACTGCTATATATTGTTTCCAATATCCCATCTAATTCGCTATTTTCGCCACCTTTAATGTCTTTTATTCCTTGTGCGATTCCATCAAATATTGTTTCGTAACTATCTGGATTTTCTTTCATTAAAGCATCAACAGAATCTAGAAATGCTGTTATTTCATCAACATCAATAGTATCATTTGAATTTGTATTAATAGCATCAAATAAATCTGCATCACTATTAAATGCATCAGTTAGTGCAGTCGCTATAAAAGTATCGTTAATTGGATTTTCTGGATTATTATCAATTGTTGTATCATCTTCTTTAGGTTCTGTTTCACCTGATGTAAGCATTTCTTTTATATCATTTATACTTTTAGAAAATATAGAAACATCAGCATATCCACCATCTACAAGATATTTCTGAAAATCAGAACTGTACATAAATATACTAAGTTCCGGGCTATATAACTCTATTTTCGACGAAACATCTTCGCCATATTTATTTATTAGATAATCAATAAAACCAGTTTGTATTTCAGAAATATTTCCCATAACTCACCTTTTTCTTTTTACATTTTATTTATCGGCAAATTATTTATAAACTTAAATTTAATAATTTAAATCTATTAACTTTTGTTATCTTTATTTTGTTACTAATTAATTTTTGTTAATATATTTTAAGATTGTTTGATTATATAGATATAGACCATTACTCTTTTATAAACAATTATGTAATGATAAATGAAAAAAAGTTTAATTGTTTTTTTAATATTGTATTTATTTTAATAATTTTTATGTTTGCAAATTTTGCTATTTTTTACCTCGTAATAACAAAAAATTATACAAATCCAAATATAAAAGACATAATATTAGAGTACAAAAATTTTCTATCAAGAGATATTAGTTATAAAGATTCTTTTGAAAATTTAATTCTATCAAAAAATATAAGAAAAGTAGAAAATAAATATTCAAAAGAAAAACCAGTATTAATATTTGGATGTTCTTTTGCAGAAGGTTTAGGATTAAAAGATAATGAAACTATTTCATATAAATTAGGGGAAATGACCTCTCGACCAATTTATAATAGGGGTATTAGCGGTACGGGAGTTCAACATATGCTATTTCAGCTAAAAAACGAAGAATTTTATAAAATTGTACCAAAACCTGAGTACATTATATATGTATTCATGGATGGACATACTCAACGTATATTCACTCCTGTATCATTATCTTATAATAATTGTTATACAGCTTTTTATAAAAAAAGGGGGGGGAATGAATTCAAACTTAAGAAAAGAAACTTTTTCTCAGATAAAATAATTATAAAACATTATATATCCAATCAGCTGACTTGGAATTTTTTAAACAGAATCAATAATTACAATGATTTTACTGAAAGATTATTAATTGACTACATTCAAGAATCAAGAAAAGAAGCAGAAAAACACTGAGAAAAAGACTTAAAATTTGTTGTAATTTTTTATAGAGATCCAATAAGACAAGAAACAATAAAAAAATTAGATAATCTAGGATATATAATTATTACAAAAAAGGATTTTAAAATTAATGTATGGGATAAAAAATTTAAAATTTCAGAAACAGATGAACATCCAAACGGACTTGCTTGGGATTATATAGTACCTGTAATAGTCAAAAAATTAAATTTAATCTAAATAATTAACAAAAAGGAGCATAAATGAAAGTTAAACATCCATTTTTTATATCAATATTTATTTTATCATTTTTCATAATAAATAAAGTTTTTGCGGAATATAATTCTTATGGAAATTTTTATAATAACGAACAAAATATAGAAGTAGCACAACCAATACCATTAAGTTATAAAAGCAAACAAGAAATTTATAACCTTAGAAAAAATGCTGTTAAAAAATCAATCTTTAATTCTGAATACTATGAACCTTCTGAAGAAGTATTTGGACAAATTGAAGATGGAAAACCTTGGGTTAGTATGAACAGCTGTCTTTCTATGGACAATCAGAAAAGTATTATAACAGGAGCTTCTGAAGAAGCTAGATTTATTTTAAATCCATCTGCTTTAGTTCAGATAAACTTTCCTTTTTCAAATTGGTGTGAACAAGGACAATTTAAACCATATTTGCATTTAAAAAATATAAAATACATAAAAGACAAAAACGAAGTAATCGTTATATATGAAAAATTAAATCAAGATACACTTTCAAATAACAGTTATTTTTCATTTTGCGGAATTAATGCAAGAGATTTAGGTTATAAATATGCATATGTAGATCCTCAAAAATCAACATATGATTTGCAGTTTGTTAATACTTCAAATATAAGTAACAGAATTGTAGAATTTCAAGATTTCTTACACACCGGAGGTTCTTGCAGACATGAAGGTGGATGCAATAATGCTTCACCTGCGCAGCCAATGTTAGATTTTGAAAATTCGCACAGAGCTAATACGCCTTATGAATACAACAAAGAAATTTATATAAAACTATGGAAAAATAAGCCATCATCACCAAATGAAAGACCTGATATTGTGGAAAGAATAATAATAGAAAAGGCTTAGAAGTTAACTATTCCCAAGACTAAATATATTATCAGATTAACTATATAAACTTAGTTCGTTTTGTATATATTCAGAAATTTTTTCCAATGTCATTTATCTTTTCTTCTTTTGAAATAATTAATATAATTACTTATAACTTGTTTTTTCCCAATATAATCAAGAGTTAAAAGATGTGGTGGCAAACTATTCATATACTCTTTTAACAAGTCATTTTTTAGTATTTTTACAAAATTATTATAATGTCTATGAAATGGAGAAAATATTTCATATTCAATTTTTTCTGAAGCATACTCAGCACCAGAATTATAATTAATTAATGAAAATGACGGTCTTGCAAAAAATCTTTTTGTTAAATTTATAAACAAAAGAATATCTTTATAATTTAATGAACAAATCACAAACATTATTTCAAAATTTTTGATTTTATTATCCTTTTTTAATCTTTTTATATATTCAAGATTCTCTATAACTTTATTAAAATTATCTCTTCTAAATATTTTTTTATATGTCTCTCTGGTAGCAGAATGAAGTGAAACATGTATAGTATTAATTTTATTCTCTATCCCTAAACTCTTAATGTTTTTTTCATTAAATGAAACTCCATTTGTTATTAAGTTAAACTCAAGATTTTCATTAATTTCTAACATTTTGCTTATCATATTACGTGAAAATTTTCCATCTAGAAATTCACCAGCATGATTTAATTCAACAATACGCACATATTTTATAATCGGAAGTATTTTTTCTTCAAATACATTAGTCCATTTTTCAACTTCTTCCTTAGACATCATTGATACTTCATCTCGGCAAAAAACACATTTTTGATTACAGGAACAATCAAATGCAAAATAAATTAATTTGGGATAATCTTTTGTATATTCTTCTAACTCTTCAGGAACTTTAAACCCATAAGATTCAATAGCGTTTACTCCAAATTTTAAACACAATTCCGTTTTACAATAAGAATAATCATTTTTAGAAAGAATATTCTTTCTAATCTTCCTAATCTCATTCCCATTCCATATTTCATCAAATGATTTTTCGAAAATATTTCCCAATGAAATTTTATGAAAATTACTTGTACAGATATAGCAGTTACCACTATTTTCAATTCTTAGCATATTCCAAGGGGCTATACAAATATCAGAATTTAAGAGCACCATTTTTTAATTAAATTCCTTAACTATATTTGGTAAAACCAATTTCCAATATTCTGAAGATGGATGAGCAAACTCATCACTCCAATATTTTTTGTCAAGTTCCCATATTGTTTTACCATCAGTATATTTTGTTAAATCAATTAATTTTATACCTTGACTATTTAACTCTTTGTTTTCTGTTCTATCACTATCATCATAAAGCTCACCTATATCTTCCATATCCAAGACAATAAATTTAACATCAGGATACAATTCCTTCGCTTTCTTATATGATTCTAGTATATAAAAATCAACCAATTTTTTATCAAAATGATTTCTACTATAAAGAGATTTCACTGTATATAAAATTAATGACCTATTTAATAAAGAATTTAAACTTTTTACTAACTTCCCATTTTTTATTTTATATGTTAGATAATAAGGTTCATTTGCACTACAATTTGAATATATACGTCTATAATGATCTCTAATTATTGTATAAACGATATAATCAGGTTTTACTTTTATCTCTTGAGGAAATTTAGAATCAGTTAATTGGTAAAACATATGTTGGAGACCCCATCCTGGAGTTCCTCTATTTATAACAGTCATACCAGTATACTTGTTTAACATAGCAGACAAAGTATCTTTATCTTCTACAGCCACTCCATAAGTCATACAACAACCAAAAGTTACTATTACTCCTTTTTTAGGACCATAAGAAGTTGGACGAAATTCCTGAAAAAATACTCCGTTCTTATACAAATCTTCAAACTTTTCTGTTGAAAATACATAAGTAAAATTGGGATCTTCTTTATGTAAGAAATAATACGAAGCCACTTCAGCTATTACAACAATGAATAATATTATAATAATATTATAATAATATTAACTAATACTATTTTTAACTAATACTATTTTAATTTTCTTTCTCATAATTCAAATTATATCACAATACATTCTTTATAGCTATTATTGATTTCCCAAACTAAATATATCATATATTTCTTGATCAGAAAGCTCTGTAATAACTTTTTCTCCTTCAAATACAGCTAAATTAACAAGTTCTTTCTTTTGTTTAATCATCTCATCAATTTTTTCTTCAAAAGTACCAATAGTAACTAAGCGGTGAACCATAACATTTTTATCTTGACCTATACGGTAGCTTCTATCAGTTGCCTGCTCTTCAACGGCAGGATTCCACCATAAATCATAATGAATAACATTTGTTGCTGAAGTTAAATTAAGTCCTGTACCGCCGGCTTTCAATGATAAAAGCATTATTTTCTGCTCGGGATTTGTTTCAAATTCTTGCAGCATTTTTTGTCTTTGGGTTGTATTCAATGACCCATGGAAAAATAACGGAGATATATTTAACTCATTTTGTATTATTGTTGATAAAATATTTCCCATTTCTTTATATTGAGTAAAAGCTATAACCTTTTCATCATTTTCTAAAATTTGTGATAATAAAGAAATAAATTTTTCAGTTTTCCCTGAAACATCTTTTGTCATCTCCCCATATTTCAAATACTGAAAAGGGTGATTACAAATTTGTTTTAATGCAGTTATAAGTTTAAATATAATTCCACGCCTATTTATTCCTTTTTGACCTGAAATATCAGTCATCAATGAATTCAACGTTTTTTCATATAAAGCTGCTTGAGTCTTTGTTAAATAACAATATTCATCAAGTACCATTTTTTCAGGCAGATCATCAATTATTGTTTTATCTGTTTTTAAACGTCTTAATACAAAAGGTGAAATCGAAAGCTTTAATTTATCTGCCTGTTCATACTGTTTAAATCTTTCAATAGGTATAGCATAACACTTTTGAAAATCTCTAATTGAACCTAAATATCCTTTATTTATAAAATCAAATATGCTCCATAATTCTGTTAATTTATTTTCAACAGGAGTACCTGTCATAGCTATTTTTATATCTGATTTTAAAGATTTAACAGCAGCCGTTTGTGATGTATCAGGATTTTTAATATTCTGCGCTTCATCTACAACAACCATTCCCCAAGTTGTTTTCTTTACTTCTTCAATATCTATTCTTAAAATTGCAAAAGTAGTAATTAACACATCCGCCTTTAAATCTAATTGGCGTTCAGGCCCATGGTATGCACTCGCTTTCAAAGATGGGGCAAACATTTTTAGCTCTTTTATCCAATTACCCATCAATGTTGTAGGACATATTACTAAAACAGGCGCTTTTAATGTCCCCTCTTCTTTTAATTTTAAAATTAAACTAATAACCTGAATTGTTTTACCAAGTCCCATATCATCTGCTATACAAGAACCAAAACCTTTTGTTGTATTAGTATAAAGCCATTTTAAACCACCAATTTGATATGGTCTTAATTCACCATTTAACGTTTCGGGTACACTAACTTCTACAGTTTTTCCTATATCTTTAACTATATTGGCAAATGCCTCATCATAATCAAATTCATATTCGTTTAAATGCCCTGAAAATGCCGCATGAAGCATCTCCATTCTTGTTATTTTATCTATTTTTGGATTTTTTAATTTATTTATTATTGACTGTGCTTCACTTTGGTCTATCAATATATATTTATTTTTAAATTCAATAATTCCATTTGCATCCTTTATCAGTTTTTCAAATTCTTCAACACTGACTTTTTCATCTCCTATTGAAACTTGAAAAGAGAAATCAAAAATGCTGGACAAACTTATATTACTTCCTTTTCCATTTAAAATATCTGCAACATCTTGTTCTCTATATGTTTTTATTTTTGCATTTATGGATGCCCTTGGAACCACTATATTGCCAAAATTTGGAGGGAAATTTATATCTATTCCTGCTTTGTTTAAATAATATGCAGTATGTATCATTAACTTATAAACATCATTTAATGATAAATACATTTTTAAATTATCTTCATCTTCAAACAATGTCTCAAGTTCTTTATAATAACGAAGTATATAATTTAATTGTTTTTCAACGATATTTACCAAATAAGAATTTTGATAACCCCAATAAAATCCTTCATTATATATTTCTAATAAAGGACGAGCAGGTTCTTTTTCGTTTAATTTTTTATCGTTTGCTTTTACAGATATTGTTAATAAAAATTTATCTTCTTCTATTTTTTCAATATCTAATTGCGGACTTACCGGATATTTTCCAATATATATTTCATCAAGCCATTCACTTATTGCATCTGCTAAATCTAAAGAACGAATATATCTTTTACTATTTTGCGGCTTTATAAAATATACAGAAGATACCATTTCTTTAAATTTATATGACTTAAACTTTAAAAACTTGAAAATTACATAATTCAAATAATCCTCTATTAATAAATCTGCAATATTTTTTATATTAGATAGTTTAGAAAAATCTAAACTATATACTTCATCTAAGGAACATTGAAGAAAATCATTTATTGAAAATATTTCATAAGAAATAGTAAAAAAGTTATCTGTTTTATTAACTTTCGGAAGAAAATATAATTTTTCAACTGTCTTTTTAACAAACTGTGTAATTATATTAAGTATTCTAAAAGATTCTGTTATATTTGAGTTAGAAACAATTGAGTCAAAACCTGAAAAATATTCCCAAATAAGTTCCATAGGGATTTTATATCCTATTTTCTGGGTTTTAACTCCATTTTGCTCTATTTCATAAACAATTGATGAAAATCTATACATAGAGCCTTTTGTTTTTAAATAAAAATCAAAATTATTAGTAGGACTAACAAAAACTTCTAATGTTTTTCCATCTTTAATTAAATAAAAATCAGTATTCTTTATAACATGACTTGAATTTTGAAAAGTTGTAGCAAATTCATCTTCTACAAGTTGATAAATGGTACTAATCATTAATCTGAAATCTTTTTTTTCACACCCTACAGGATTTTCTGTAAGATTATGAAACATCTCATCTATATTATTTTTTTTAAAAGAAAATGCAAACTTATTTTTTTCAACTTTGTCGCAAACCATATGTTTCCTCTGTATATAAAATTATTATACACAAAAATATATTAAAAAATATTTATTTTATATTTATATAATTATAAACATCTGATATAATTATACTTTAAAGAATTGGAGGTTTCTATGAAAAAGCTATTGTCACTTGCTGTTATTTCTCTAATGTTTACAGCAATTAGTTCAACATCTGCTCAGGCTGAATCAGTTTATGGTGCAATTTACAAAAATGCACAACAACCTGGCGGCGGTTCAGGTTCTGTAGCACCATATAAACAGGGTGAAGCTGTATGTCGCAGTTTCTTTGGTATAGTAGCTCTTGGTGATTGTAGTATTAATAAAGCTATGGAAAATGGAAAAGTTAAAAGCCTTTCTCATTATGATGAACATGTAAGAAATATTCTAGGCTACAAAACAGTTAAAGTAGTTGCATACGGACAATAAAATAAATCTTTAGAATTTGAAAGGGCTTAAAAAAGCCCTTTCTTTTATTTCTATAAACTGATAAAATTTTTATTAGGAGATTTTATGAAGTATAAAAGCTGTCACTTAATAGAACATGGTATCTCTATTGATATCGATTCAATAAAGGCTTGTTGTCTTTCTAGAGAATTTAATAAAGGTCAATTACCAATAATTGACAAGTATGAAAATAATATAATTAATTGGCAAGAACTTTTTGATATAAAAAGAAAACATAGAAAACACCAAAAAGTTATGGATTTATCTTTATGTCAAGGTTGTTATAATCTCCGCGAAGAAGATTGGGACGAAGAAGATTATATTTCATATATCAATTTTGATCATTGGAGTCAATGTAATTCTAATTGTATATATTGCTGTGTACAACAAACAAAATCAAAAACTAAAAATAATGTATTAAAAGCAATGAAAGAACTTATAAACTCTGGTAAATTTAAAAACAATGGAGAAATAACTTTTCAAGGAGGCGAACCCACTCTATTAAAAGAATTTGATGACCTTATTAAACTTTTTACAAAACAAGGTTCAAAAATAAGAGTTCATTCTTCCGGAATATTATTTAACAGAGCGATCAGAGATGGTTTAAAGAAAGGAGATGTTTCTGTTGTAATATCTCCTGATTCTGCAAAAGATGAAACTTATAAAAAAATAAAAAGGGTTGATAAATCAAAAAGTGTTTGGAAAAACATTGAACACTACAGAAGAAGATTAAAAGATAGCTTTGCCAATTTAGTTAAAGTTAAATATATTATTATTCCTGGTATAAATGATAATTTGGAAGAAATAGATTTATTCCTGGAAAAAATAAAAAAATTAGATATTAAAAGTATTATTGTTGATATTGAATATACTTATGCAAACCAACATATTAATAATATTTCCCCACATATTTATATATTGATGGATTATATTGAAAACTTTGCAAATAAAAATAATATAAACTATGAATTATATGATTCAGCAAAATATGCTAATCAAAATCGCACATTTGATAAATTGAAGCAATTTGATAATAATTTCATAAAAGAAGAAATTGCTAAATATATTAAATAATTTTATATATTCTTAATTCTTCCTTGTTCCTTAAAAACTTCAACTATATCAGATAAATCCCAATATTTGGTTTTTATTTTAAACGGTGCTGTTTGAATATATAAAACATCTTTGGTTTTATCATAATATGTATTTTTAGCGTCATCAAAACAGAATTCACTGTAATCACAAAAGTATTCTGAAGGGTAAATTATTTTAGATTTTTGACCTTTTTCTGTTAAAAATATTGCTTGAAGCATAGTCCCAAAACACATATTATTATTTAAAAAAGTATATTTATTAAAATCTTCTTGAGGAATGTTGAAGACCACATTATCTGATTTATTAATTAAATTTTTTAGATAAGATTCATATTTCCCAAATTCATAAAAAGAATGTATCTGCCATGTTAAATTTAATATTCCAAAGATACTTGCAATAATTATTAAATTAGAGAATAAAAACTTATTATATTTTGATACATCTATATTGAAATAATCTAATAATATAATTAACAAGCATACAGGATACATAAACCACAATACTAAACTATAATAATGCAATTCAATTTTAGGATTATGAACAAATCCTGTTTTCCAGTACAATATAAGGATAGCAAATAAAACAATCGGTGAAATAAAAAATAATAAACTTTTCCAATTAAATTGTTTTTTATAAAACACAGCAATAATTACACATAAAAATGCAAACCACGTAACAATCAAATTTCCAGAAAAAAGATTATTAAAAGTAAGAATAGAAGAATCTATCCATTGAGAAATTCCAAGAGAAATATTTGCAGAAGCTTTTAGACCAAGATAAATAGTCCTTAAAGGAATATAAATAAAATATAATAGTCCAAAAAAACCAATCAAAGCTTTTGCCCATTGTGCCTCTTTTTCATCATCTCTTTTTATATATAAGTTACTGAATATAAAGAAAATAAGTCCAAGAATGGCTGTAGTTTCAAAAGATTCAAACATATATATAGATAATAAAAAAATTGGAATTACATCTTTATAATTAAATTTTTCGCAAGAAAGAAAATATGCTAATAATGAGAAATAAAAAGGTATTGCTATATGAACTTCCCTAATTGCCCATATAGCATTTGGTATACAAAACATTATATAAAATAGAAAACCTATTGCAGCTATATCATATCTTTTAGTTCTTCTTGCTGATAGATACATTATTATCAGAGCAAATAAATGAACTATAAAATAAGAAGAAGACCAAAGCTTTAATGAATGTATTATAGAATTATCTTTAATAAAATTGAAGAAAATATTGAAAGGAATTGCAATAAGTATATCGTCAAAAGTTCTTGTTCTTTTTTGTGTAATCATTAAAAATTTAGAATGATTATCATCAACTTGAAATATTACAGAAGCAAAAGATGCAGGAATATCAAAGAATAAACCAACTGAATTTTGCCAATAAAAAAATATAAAACAAATAAATGTTACTAAAAAAGAAATAACAAACCATTTATTTTTCTTAAATATATTTTCAATTAATTGCATAAAAAAAATATACCATAATTTATGAAATTGTTTAATAAATACATGAAAAAAGACCTTTCTTATGATAAAATTTTGGTAGTATTTTGGAGGGAACATGATAAGTACAGATGATGTTAAACATGTTGCAAAACTTGCAAGACTAGAGTTAACAGAAGAAGAAATAGATAAATATTCAAAACAACTTGGTGAAATCTTAAAATATGTAGAGCAAATGAATGAAGTTGATACAACAAATGTGGAACCAATGCCTCATCCTATTCCTATTTATAACGTTATGAGAGAGGACGAAGTAAAATACGAACAAACAAAAGAAGAGATGATGGCAAATGCTCCGTTTGAAGAAGATGGATTTTTCAGAGTACCTAAAATTAATTAAGAATTGAGGAATTGATGAGCACAAAATATATATTTGTTACTGGCGGTGTTGTATCTTCATTAGGAAAAGGTATAGTAGCAGCATCTTTAGGCAGGTTATTAAAATCTAGAGGTTATAGTGTTGTAATCCAAAAATTTGACCCATACATTAATGTTGACCCGGGAACAATGAGTCCATTTCAACACGGAGAAGTTTTTGTTACAGATGACGGAGCTGAAACAGATTTAGATTTAGGTCATTACGAAAGATTTACAGATACAAATCTGGGGAAAATAAATAATGTTACATCAGGAAGCATCTATCAAACAGTTATAAATAAAGAACGCCATGGTGATTATTTAGGCGCTACTGTACAAACAATTCCCCATATAACTAATGAAATAAAATCAAGAATAAAAAAAGCTACTCAACAATTTAAGCCTGATTTTCTTATTGCAGAAATAGGCGGTACAATAGGTGATATAGAAAGTCTTCCATTTATTGAATCAATAAGACAATTCAGAAGTGAAGCCGGTTTTGGAAACAGCCTTTCAATACACGTTACTTTACTTCCATATTTACCGACATCCGGTGAACTAAAAACAAAACCATCTCAGCATAGTGTTACAAATTTAAGAAGCTATGGAATTCAACCTGAAATTTTAGTATGCAGAACAGCAAAACCAATTCCAAAAAAAGAAAAAGAAAAGCTGGCATTATTTTGTTCGGTTCCCAAAGATGCTGTTATTGAATGCAGGGACATGAAAAGTATTTATGAAGTTCCGCTTGCACTTGAAGAACAAAATCTAGCTTCTGTTGTTCTTCAAAGATTATTTGTTCAAGAGCAACAACCCAATTTAGAATCTTGGAAAAATTTAGTATACAAAATCAAAAATCCTGAAAAGACAATTAAAATAGCTATTGCCGGCAAATATACCAAATTATCGGATGCATATATTTCTGTAGTTGAGTCATTAAAACATGCAGGTTATGAAAAAAATGCTCAGATTGATATTAAATGGATTAATTCTGAAGATTGCATAGAATATGATAAAGCAAAAGAAGCATTAATAGATGTTGATGGACTTGTTGTACCAGGAGGATTTGGGATAAGAGGCATTGAAGGTAAATTAAATGTTATAAAATATGCAAGAGAAAATAATTTACCATTTTTAGGATTATGTCTTGGCATGCAATGTGCAGTTATTGAATATGCAAGAAATGTTGTGGGATTAAAAAATGCAAATTCAATGGAATTTAATGAAAATACACCATATCCTGTTATTGATTTGATGACGGAACAAAAGCATGTTGAAGGTTATGGCGGTACAATGAGACTTGGACAATTTGAATGTCATATTCAGAAAGGTACAAAAGCAGAAGAAGTTTATGGTACAGATTTTATTTTTGAACGCCATCGTCATAGATATGAAGTTAATAATGAATATAGAAAACAAATATCAGATGCCGGTTTGGTATTTTCAGGATTATCTCCTGATGGAATGCTTTGTGAAATGATAGAACTACCTAAAAATGATTGGTTTGTAGCTTGTCAATTCCATCCTGAATTTAAATCAAGACCTGAACATCCGCATCCATTATTTAAAGGTTTAATTAATGCGGCTAACAATAGAGTAGAGAAAAGAGCAAAAGAACTTATAAAATTATAAAATTTAATTGTTAGAAGGATAACTTGGCAACAAAATACTAACTGCTCTCCTCCATTTCACTACGGATACAAGCTCACTCAAAAACAAAGTTTTTGGTTCGTTTTGTAAAAAAAATTCACTCACACTTTCAGCTTATCGTGAATTTTTTCTCGGACAATTTAAAATTATATAGTTATATTTTTAAGAGAGGTTATATTGTTCAATCTTATTTTTTATGTTACTATTACAATATGAGAAAAAAATTAAATAAAATCTTAGGGTATTGTTTTCAGGTTATTTTATGGTTTATTATTATAGATGTAATAATTTTTCGTTTTTGTTTTCATATAGGCTTTCCTACTCATTACGAAAAAGATGATTATTATATAGAAGCACCATATGCAATGTATGTATCGAAAGATATTTCAAAGTCATATTTATACAACCGAGAATATAATAAAGAAGAATCTATATTTAATGATTTACATGAAAATGATATAAAAGTAGCATTTTTTGCAGGTTCTACTGGAATTTTAGGAGAGCCAAAACTTACAAAGTTAATAGAAAAAGAACTATCTGAAAAACTGAAAAGAAATGTTTTTGTTGGCAATTTTTCAATCTTATCTGGTACTAGTAGGCAGCACATGCATATGTTATTAGAATATTTTAAAGATTTCAAACCAGACATAGTAATTTTTTATAACGGATTTAATGAAATTGTAGTTCCATTTGGTGAAGATCCAAGACCAGGATATCCATATAATCAATTTTATATTGAAATTCCAGAATGGAAAAAATGTTTAATAAAGTATTCAGCAATTTTTGGATTGATTGAAGAACATTACGAAATTATAACTCAAAGAAATAAACTACGTAACCAAATTGGCTATATGTCTGCTGATTGGTATGATAATATAGTTTTTAACTATTTTGATACATTGGATAAAGCAAAAATAATTACAGAGAACACTATAAAATCCAGATATTTTGGTAAACCTATATTTGTTACTTTTTTTCAGCCATTTATAGAAAATAGAGATGGTTATGATATATATGGTAGAAATAGTGAAGTCGAAAATTTAACAAAAGAAATAAGGAATAAAATTCCCAATTATAATTATATTTATGACCTACATGAAGAATATAATCAATTTAATAAAGAAGAAATATATGATGATGTATGTCATGTTCATGGCAAAGCCCATGTTGCTATGGCTAAGAAAATAGCGGATTTAGTATATGAAGAATTAAAACAAAGAAAACTATTAAATAAGATTTAGTTCTGCCATATATTTTAGGACCTATGTCTCTTGAATTTATTAATATAATATTCAGCTTATCGTAAATTTTTTCTCAGACAAATTAAAATCTAGGTTCAAGAAGAACAAAAACTTTCTTTTTATAAATATCATCTTTTTCATTTATTTCATTAATTAGGCAAAAATCATTTATTTTATTAATATCCTTGTCCTCAACAAATTTAAAAACTTCATTTGCTTTTTTTGTATTTTTCATTGCTAAATATATTACAGCCTTATTTATATATAAATTCAGCATATTTCCTTGTATTTTTATCATTTCATTACAAGTATTTAATGCCTTCTTATAATCTTTTTTATGATAATAATATATTTTCATTAATTTATATAAAAATGTCAGATTATTTTTATCCAATTTATGTAATTTTAAGTATATTCGTTCTGCATTTCTTATATCATTTAATCGTTCATATATATCTGCAATATTTCTTAATGCATCAATATCTTTTGAATTTTTCTTCAAATATTTTAAATATAAATCTAATGCTTTTTCTAATTTACCATTTTTATAATTCAAATATGCTTCAGCTTTCAATAGAATAATTTTATTTTCTTTGGTTACATTATTTTTTTTAATATTTGAAAGACTTAGATGATATTTCTTATAATAATTTAATTTATTAAAAGAAATATCATTTTTCAATATATCACTTTTTGTTTCCTTCTTGATGTTTAATAACACTAGTCTTTTTTCCAGTTCCTTTTTTGCCCTTTCATCATCAACAAATATAACTCCTATAAATTTTCTATTATATTCATTTATTAAATAATAGCGATGAAGTAGATAATAAGAATCAAAATATCTATTTTTCATTAATATACAATATTTATCTATATCATAATCAGAAAATTCTCTTTCAAATCTATATTTATCATCAAACATAAAGATTTCTCTAGAAAAAACTTTTTCCTGTTTTAGATAACTAACAGGTAAAATTGCTGTTTCTCCTAAAAGATTATATACTAATAGTGTCTTCTCCATATTATATATAAACATTTTTATATCTTTTTTTTCTTCTTGTATGCAAATATCATTTTTGATAAAAATTGACAATAATATTATGTTTATAATTAAAATTATAGTTAAAATTACTTTTCTTAAAGAGGAATATGTAAAATAAAAAGCACCTGTCAATAAAACAATTATAAACTCTAATACACAAACATATAAAAATTGATATAATTCCCTCTGAAATAAAAAACCTGAATAATTTATGTCCGGCGTTTCTCTAAATATTATTAAAGATAAATTCATCATCAAATAGCCTAATAATAATGAAAAACAGGTTATTAATATTATATTTATAATATAATTTCTGCGTTTCCATAAACACACAGATAGAACTATAATAATTATATAAAAATAAACTTTACTAACAAATATATTCATTATATATGCTTGAATAAAATCAAATAAATTAATTTTTATATTATAAATTAGATTACTCCAATCATATGAATAACCAACAATTTTTGTTCCTGAAATATAATTAGAAAAAATATAAAAAGAAAAACATCCAACTAAAAAAGATATTATTAATAAAAAGAAATTTTTATTATGTAATAGATTCTTATTGTATATACTAATTAATATTGTAAAAATTATTATAAAGAAGAATGTTGCAACATTCAATATTTCCACCCAAATCCCCAATAAAAATGAATTAATTATTATTAGTATTTTTAGTAATAAGCTTATTTTTCTTTGAGTTAAGAAAATATACAATAAAAAAATGACAAATAAAAAATAGAATAAAAAACTAAAAAAATATTCAAAAAATACAACGCTTTCTTCCATTTTTCCAAAATAAACATTATAACAATTTTGATTAGTTATTGGAATTCCCATTAAAAAAAATATAGCCGGTAATATAAACAAATTTTCAATATTTATTATTTTGAATTTTTCTTTTGCCATTGCAAAAAATCCAATTGATGTTACTGTACAAATGCATAAAAATGAAATTGATTTTATTATTGCCTCTATTCCGCTTATAAAATCTTGTGGATGTATTGATAAAAAATCAGGTAAAACAATCTTAGTCAACTTGTATATAATAGAAGCAGGGATTCTTCCCCAGTCCGGCAATCTACCTTTTATAATATAAGGTATTAGATAATCATGATAAACCAAATAAAAATACTTTTGAAAAGAAAAAACAATCAAAAAAAGAATTAAAAAAACCATTATATTTAATAATAATATTATAATTTTCTTATTTCTTTCCAAAACTACTCTCCCTAATTTTATTATATTATATAATAAAAATATATGGCTTCTTGAAATTTCTAATACATTTTTTCTAAATCTTTAGATTTTTTTCTCCAATCTTTTATAACTTTAACTTGTAAATCTAAAAATACTTTTCTATCAGCAGTATATTCTAATTCTTTTCTTGCCTCTGTTCCTATTTTTTTAAGCATAGAAGCATTTTTGCCAATAAGGATACCTTTTTGAGTTTCTTGTTCAACAATAATTTTAGCCGTTATCTTATCTAAATTTTCTTTTTCTTCATAATTTTCTATAATAACAGCAACACTATGGGGAACTTCATCATGTGTATACAATAATATTTTTTCTCTGATTATTTCACGAGCAATATTTCTCATTGTTTCATCTGTTATTTGTTCGTCGTCATATATCTTTTCGCCAACAGGCAATTTTCTCTTTATATTGGATAAAAGAGTATCAACATTTCTTCCTGTTTTTGCCGATATTTTTATACAAGAATAATTTTTTTCAAATAACATTTTATAAGATAAAAGATTTTCTTCTCTTTTATTCATATCTTTAAGTAGGTCAAATTTATTAACAACAATAAGCATCTCCCCTTTATAGTCTTTTAGTAGATTTTCAACAATCCACTTATCGCCGCGGCCTGCCGAAGTAGAACCATCAACAACAAAAAGAATTAAATCAACATCACCGATAGCACTTTTTGCCTCATCAACTAAGCATTCACCCAATTTGTCAATTGGTTTATGAATACCTGGTGTATCAACAAATACAACTTGCATTCCCTCATCTGTATAAATCCCGTTTATTCTTCTTCTTGTAGTTTGAGCCTTGTTAGTTGTAATTGCTATTTTTTGACCTATTAAACGATTTAAAATAGTTGATTTACCAACATTTGGTCTGCCTATTATTGCAACATATCCAAACTTATAATGTTTCATCAGTATCTTTATTTTCTTCTTGAGTAGTTTTATCAACAAACGGAGTATCTTTTTTCATAATTACTCTTGAAATTCTAATACCATCAAGCTCTATAACTTCAAAAGAAAGATTTCTATCTTCCACCTTATCACCTATTTCAGGTTCTCTTCCAAGAAGACCAAAAACATAACCGCCTAAAGTTTGGAAGTCTTCATTTGGTATATCTAAATCAAATCTTTCATTAATATCTTCTATATCCATTTGAGTTGATACATTTAAAGTATAATCATCTATTTTGATAAGCTCAGGAGTAGGTGCTTCATCAAATTCATCATAAATTTCGCCTACTATTTCTTCTATAATATCCTCAACAGTAACAATACCTGCAATTCCTCCGTGTTCATCAACAACAGCTGCTATTTGATTTTTTGTTGAAGTAAAATCGCTCAATAAATCACTAATAAATTTGTTCTCTGGGATAATTAAAATTTCACGAGCTAAGGATTTAATTTCAAAACCTTCTTGTTCATAAGTTTTATCTCTCAAAGCTTTTAGAGCATCTTTTGCATTAATAACACCTATCAAATTATCAACCGTATCTTCGTATATTGGTATACGTGTATGACCTGAATCTATTATCAAATCCATTAAAGTATCAAGGCTATCTTCTGCATCAACAAAAACAACCTTTGGTCTTGGCACCATAATTTCTTTAACTACAGTTTGAGCAAAAGAATAGAAATTAGAAAGCATATTAGCTTCTTTATTATCTATTACTTCTATCTTTTCACCTTCTTGAATTATTTTATCAAATTTATCTTCCCAGTTTTCTTCAGCATCATTTGAATCAATTTCAACGGAAATATGAGAAATATTATTAAAATGTTCTCTTATTTTTCTTTCTACCATTTCAGAAATATCATCAGCTTCTTTTACTTGAATATCCGGGTCAACTTCTATTTTAATATTAACAATTAAGCCTGAAGTACCCATATTCATAGTTTTAAGTTCTTTAACGCAGCTAACACAATGAAGATTTTCTGCTATTTGTTTAATAACTTCTTCTACTTGAGGTTCAGCAGATAAACCTGTTAAAAGATTAACATTATTTTTAAGCATATAACCTGCTAAAAATAAAAGCATTAAAGCAATAATTCCTGAAGCTATACCATCAGGAATATGAGCAAGATTTTCGGGCAACATAAATTTAGAAATAGTAACAGCAACAAATGCAACTACAACGCCGGTTAAAGCAACAACATCTTCATACCAAACATATTTAGTTGTAGGAGTATTTATTTTATGTACATATTTCATAGATTTAATAAAATCTATAAAAGGATTAACATGTTTTACTTTTGACTCATCTAGAACAGCATGTACAGCACTATTAACAGCCCAAGACTCAAAACAAATACTTGATATAAGTATTACTGCAAGTATTTTATAATGTTGAAGTAAATCTACAACACCATGAGTATTAATAAATATTTTATTATAAGAGCTATAAAGAGACACTGCAGCACCAAAAAACATAAGAATGCAAGCAATAATAGTCCAAACATTAGTTTCTAAACCGTGTCCAAAAGGATGAACACCATCAGCCGGTCTTGAACCGCGTTTTAGACCAACCATAAGACAAATGCTATTAAATGAATCTACTCCAGAGTGCACAGCTTCTGCGAACATAGCTGAACTTTTTGTAAAGTACCAAGAAACTAATTTTATTAAAGCTATTAATATATTAGCAATAAAAGCCCTAACTACTGCTCTAAAATTTAATCGATTACTTTTTTCTTTTAAATTTGAAAGAGCCGGATTTTCTATTTTATTGTCTGCTATAGTTTCTGATTCCATTTTGTTCCTTGTTTATCAGTTTATAACAGAATAGATTATAAAATAAATGAGTTAAAATGTCTATTGTTATGTATTTTCATTATTTTAATAAGAAAAATATTCCACTAGTAGAAATGGAATATTTTTAATTTTTTATTATTCAACTTTTTTACTATCCATTCATTTTATCGTTTATATTTTTTAAATTATCATTTATAGACATAACAAGATAAATCATAAAGAAAGCAATTACAAAAGCAACTATTCCGCCCCATAAAGATATAAAACCTGCCCAAAGTCCTTGATTCATCATAACCATAAAAGCAGACACAAAAACACCTATTAAAGTAAAGAACGCTACTATATTTACTATAAATCCGCCATATTTAACCACAAAATTTTTCATTTTTTATTCCTTTCAATATTTAACTCGCTCTACATTATAAATGGAATTAATATAAAAGAAATTAGCAAACTTGGCATATTCAAGAGATTTTAATAAAAATTTTACTGAAATTCTCTTTAAAAATTTTTATTTATATATTAAAATTGGAAAGAATTGAGATAAATTTATAAAATACATTGAAAATTTAATACTAGAATCGGGATGTAGCGCAGTTTGACTCTGCCGAGCGAATTTTGCAAAAGGGTGAAACCCGAGTAGGTGAGAACCGAAGTGACAACAGCGATAGCGAAAGGAACAACAGGTTCGAGAGACAGCAAAATTCAAGAAACAAAATGATTAAATATCATTTTGTGAGAGGTAGCACCGTAGGTGCGCTACTTTCGAAAAAAATCAATCGGGATGTAGCGCAGTTTGGTAGCGCACCGTGTTCGGGTCGCGGGGGTCGCAAGTTCGAATCTTGTCATCCCGATTTTTTATATTGCCTCGCAAGTTCTTCCAATCGTGATTTTCTAATTAAAAAAACAAAAGAAAATCATCTCTCGGAACCCGTCAAACTACGGCTCATTTCTTCGCCTCGTTTGTCGTGGAATCTTGTCATCCCGATTTTTTATATTGCCTCGCAAGTTCTTCCAATCGTGATTTTCTATACAGACTTTCCTTCCTTTCTATAAATTTTCTTAACCAAGGATTGATAATATATTATCAATCTGCTATAATTATAGTAGGAAGGGAAGTTTAAGGAATTGATTAATCCATTAAGTTTTAATGCAACTAGCTTTTATAATCAACAAAAAAAAGCTTTAATAACGCAACGTTATAATGAGGTATACGCTCATGAACAAAAGCATAAAAGTGCTGCCGGTTCTCTAGGCGGAGCTATTTTTATTGAAAAAGATTCTCAAGGAATACCAATCGGCGGACACGTTGATATTAAAATGCCTGTTTTAGACAAAAAAAATCCCGATAAAACAATAAAACATGCAGATACTGTTATCAAAGCGGCAATGGCACCATCAGACCCTTCAAATCAAGATTATAAAGTTGCCGAAAAAGCAAAAAATATAAAAACTCAAGCCCAAAATTATCAAAAAAAATCAGGACAAAAACTAGATATTATGGCATAATATCCAATTTTAACTATTCGCTTGTTCTATATACTTTTCAGCCAAACTGGAAACATTTACTGTAAATTGATCATAATCAAAATCTTCAGGTGTTTTTAATATTGTACCAACTTTATCTGAAAGAAGCCTATCCAGTTGCATACCTGTGTCGCCTGTACCTTTATTCCAAGCATAAGCACAATATTCTCTTTCATTCATAGCAGCATCTTCTACCGTAAGAGCATACCTAATATAATCCAAGTCTTCTGCTTTTAAAGTAAAACCATCAGAGACCTTAGCGAGATGTTCATTCAATTTTTCTAAACATAGTTCTTCATTATATTCGTCATCAACATTTTTATCACCATTTTTAGAGTCATTTACTGCCATAAGCCAAGATTTCAATAGAGTTCTTGTTTCTTCTCGGTCTTCAGCACTATCAATACCTTCATATATAGTTGTTATATTATTAAGAATTTCTTCACCTTTTATTTGAGCAGTATTTTTCTCATCTTCTGTAGTCAAACCTAATTTTTCTTCCAATTCTGTATGTTCTTTATTCAATACATTTTTATACTCATCATAGTTTTCATACAAGGAAGTTAAAACAACCATAGTAGCAACAGCTGCTTTATCCGGATTATCATATAAATTATTAGTTGCAACGCCTTTAGCTGTTATTCCATATTCTTTTAATATATCTTTTTGTTCTTGAGTTAACTTATCTCCATTTAAGAAATCATAAATTTTCATTTGAGTAAGACCCGAAGACGCGGATGCCCCGCCCATAATATTTACATCACACCATTTGGCTACTTTCCTAAAAAACCCACCAATACCAGTGTTTTCAGATACATACCCTTCCTCTTTCCCCATACCTGTTTCTTGACTTGCAAGAGCTAAAGCTATACAAGCAAGATTATCATATTCTTCATCAGTCAAGCCCAAATCTGACATCAATGCAGTCTTATTTGTTTTTAAGCCCTCTAAAAATTTTTCGCCATCTGTATCTATATTATCATCAACTTGAATATTTTCTGAAAATGTTTCATCAAATGTTGTTCTGTCATGTTCTGTCTTTTCTGTACCAAATAAAGTTGTAATATCTTCTAAATCAATATTAGTACTGTTAAAACTTGAATTATCTTTATTATAATCAGGACAATTTAGATTATAATTGTTATTTATTCCGCCACTCATTTTTCTACCTTCTTATAACTTTTTTCTATAACGGCAGAATTTTTCAAATCTTTAATTTTTAATTTAATTTCATATAATATTTCCGTTACTGAAGCATTCTCATTAATAAAACTCTCTATTTTTAAAAACATCACTCTAAAATAATTAACTTTTAAAATTACCTTGCGAGGATAAAAAATTTAATAGATTTATATTAATGTTAACTTATGCATAAAATTAAAAGATATACTCTGTTAGATTATATAAATCCTTCTTTTCAAATTGAAAATTCCTTAAAACAAGAACGAATATTTGAATATAATAATAAACCGATTAAAGACGGGGATATTGTTTATTTAATGGATAGAGAGTTAAGATTAAAAGACAATTTTGCTTTAAATTTTGCAATTCAAAAAACTAAAGAATTAAATAAAAATCTTAAAATTGTTCATTTGAAACAACTATATGAAACAGAAAATAAACAAAACTTTTATAATAAACAAATTGAAAAATTAAAAAAAAGCTTAAACGGTTATAACTTCATAATAACAGATACTATAGATAGTGCCGATACAGGTTTATTAATAATAGATTTTAACCCTATTAAAGACAAACATTATTTAAAAAATATTAACTGCAAGATATTAGAAATAGACTCACATAATATAATACCTGCAAGATTTATATCTGATAAACAGGAATATAATGCAGCAACATTCAGAAAAAAAGTATATTTTAATATTTATAATTTTTTAAATGAATTTCCTCAAATAGCTTCTTTTAAAACAAAAGCTGAAGAAGAACTTGAAAATTTTATAAATAATAAACTTGATTTTTATGCTGAATTTAAAAACGTTCCAAAGAAAAAAACAACTTCTGACTTATCTAAATATTTAAATTTAGGATTTATATCTTCTCAAAGAGTTGCAATAGAAATTATAAAATCAAATGCTTCAAGAAAGAATAAAGAAAGTTTTTTAGAAGAGTTAATAATAAGAAAAGAGCTTTCTGATAACTTTTGTTTATACTGTAAAGACTATAAAACATTAAAATGTATACCTAACTGGGCTAAAGAGACACTAAACTCACACATAAAAGATTATAGGGAATTTATTTATACAAGAACTGAATTTGAGCAAGCGAAATCTCACAATAAACTTTGGAATTATGCACAAAATGAACTTATTAATAAAGGAAAAATTCATGGATATTTAAGAATGTACTGGGCAAAAAAGATTCTTGAATGGACAAAAACTCCGGAAGAAGCACTTGATATAGCAATATATTTAAATGATAAATACGCTTATGATGCACCTTCAACTAATGGCTATACAAATATTTTATGGTCAATTGCCGGCTTACACGATAGAGCATTCGCAGAGCATCCAATTTTCGGTAAAATCCGTATTATGAAAGGGAAAAATATAGAAATATAAAACCGTCTATTTCTCTTTATAAATTACCCCAGTATATCTCAATAATCAAATTATCTGGAGCGTAGGGGACTCGAACCCCTGACCCCAACACTGCCAGTGTTGTGCGCTACCAGCTGCGCTAACGCCCCTTCTTATTCTTTTATATCAAAAAAATATTTTCTTAGCAAAAAAAATTATTATCATTTTTATATGAACAAAGGAGATTAATATGAGAGTTAATAATATTTCTGATAACTTATCTTTTGGAAGAGTATATGCTTGTGCCGGCTCAAAAGAACAAATGAATGAATTAAAAAATATAGTTCAAAAATCAAAAGGAAATGGTATTTTCTTTGAAGCCACTGATTTATATGTGAATAGAATAGGAGCAGGTCTATGTACACAAGCTGCTCATAATGGCAAAGAGATTGCTTTTGTTGTTGCTGGCAAAAAAGATGTTGATAATGTATCTTTTATGCGCCCCGGCTGGGGGTCTATTAATGGAATAAGTCAACACATTAACAGATTTGTAGAATTAACAGACGTAAAAAAACAAGCCCGCGCTATTCAAAGAATGATGAAAAAATAAAATTAAAATAACATAATACTTTGTTGCAAAAACCTATAAAAGTCCTTCGGAAAGTAAAAATCTTCCTAAAGGAATAACTTCACAATAATTTGCCAAAGAATCTACAAAACAATCATTTTCACAAAAACCGCCTGATAAATATATTTTTTTAGGCTTTTTTGCAAATATCCATGCATTATACGCTATGCCATGAATAAACTTAGATATTGCATTTTGAGCATTATTCCCTTTTGCAATATCATCCATTATCTTTTCAAGACCAAAAATACCGCAAGTTATTACGTATTTATCTTTTTGAAATTTTAACTCTTTTACATCCACATTATAAAATCTTAAAAGCATTTCAATAGTAGCTCCTGTTGAACTTGAACAAGAACTGTTCCAATCTAAATCTTTAAATTTACCATCTTTGAATTGGGCCCATTTTGAATCCCTGCTTCCCATATCTAAAACCATTGCATCTTCACTTACAAGTTTTTTAAAACCATTAATTAAAGCTATTACTTCATTTTCATAATCTTTTTTTGAATTAAGCGCACTCACAGACATATGCCCTGTTGCTCTATCAAATTTAAAATCAATATTTTTAAGCATTGAAGACGGTATTACATAATAATTATAATTATTTTCCGTTTTAACTAAATAAGAAGAAAAGTCACGCATTAAATCAGATGAAGTTCTTTCTATAATTTTAGACCAGGTAGTACCTGCATCAAGAACAATATTAATTTTTTTCATCTTAACCTCAGGAATGCTTCAATTTTCGCTTTTGTAGAATTTGTAACAGTATCATCTATATCAATATATAACCCATTGTACTTATCTGCCAAATATTTAGCAAGCTGTGCTTTTGAGCAAAAAGATTGAGAATAAAAAACTGTAGGAACATCTTTATCAATATACATTTCAAGTTCAATATCAGCAGGCGACATAGCTTCTACGCACCTTGTCCAGCCATATAAATGTGTCTCATTAGGAAATAATTCCAATATTGATAAATCATTCGGAGGTACTCCCCAGAAGCCAAACTTTGCTTTACTTTGTTTTAACTTTAAACCTTCATTTGAATCATATATTCCCTTTGTTATAAGCTCAACCTTTTCTCTTAAAGGTAAATTTGATGTTGATATTTTTATTTCTCTTTTATATGTCTTTTCCTCAAAAATGCTTGAAACAATATTAAATCCCATATCTTTAAGAAGTTCATAACAAAACCAGCCGCTATCACATTTATCTTTTCCTATTGGTGCAAGTATTATTAATAATTCATTTTTATAATGAAATGCAGCATTAATAATATTTTTTATAATTGCACAATAAGATTCGGGCAAAATATCTTGCTTATTAAAACCATAATCTATATCGAAATCTACCCAAATTGCATTGGGGTACATTTTCTTATATTTATCTATTAAATCAGGATGAGGATAACCCCAAAATCCTATTATATTTTTTACATTCATAAATAAATTATAATATAAATGATGTCTTTTATTCATAAACCCTGTATAATTTTTTTATGAGAAATTTATATGAAAAAACATTAAATTCAGAAACAATATACAAGGGAAAAGTTTTTACTATAACAAAAGATGATGTTGAATTATCTGACGGTTATAAAACAATAAGAGAAGTAGTTCACCACTCAGGAGGAGTTGTTATTGTTGCTGAAAAAAATAATAATATATTAATGGTAAAACAATTCAGATACCCTGCGCAAGAAGTATTATATGAGCTTCCGGCAGGAAAATTTGACAAAGGAAATGAAGATATATTATCAGCAGCAAAAAGAGAGTTGGAAGAAGAAACAGGGCACATTGCAAATTCTTGGGAATCTTTAGGCTTTATATGGACAAGCCCCGGTTTTTGCAATGAAAAACTATATTTTTTTAAAGCTAAAGACTTATCATTTAAAGGTCAGCACCTGGATGAAGGAGAAATTTTAGACTATATAGAAATAAAAAAAGAAGATGTCTTTTCTATGATAAAAAACGGACAAATTAATGATTCAAAAACAATTTCTGCACTTATGAGGGCATATTTCCTATGATAAAAATGGTAGTTACAGATATTGACGGGACAATATATACCCCTGAACAAGGTATAAAAAAAGAAGTAAAAGAATGTATACAAAATCTTTGTAATAAAGGAATTTACGTTGCAATTGCAACAGGCAGGACATATGGAAGTGCAAAAAGTATTGCAGACAGAATTGGTATTAAATGCCCGTTAATATGTTATCAAGGCGGGCTTATTAACTCTTATGACGGTAAATTACTTGATGTTAAGTATCTTGATAAAAATATTGCAAAAGAAATTATTGCTGATTGTAAAAAAAGAAATATCCACCTCAACGTATATGTTGAAGACAAATTATACGTTGAAGAAGATGATGACTACATAAAAGATTATATTGGCGATAAAGGAATTGATTACTTTAAAGTAAACTCTTTTGATGAACTTGATTTTACTAAGTTAAACAAATTATTGGCAATAAGATACGATTGTAAATTTATAGATAACTTAATAGCAGAGCTTCAAAATAAATATCCGCAAATATACGTTGTAAAATCACACGATTATTTTTGCGAAATAGCAAATAAAGAAGCTACAAAAGGAAATGCAATAAAATTTCTGGCAAACATGTATGGAATTAAACTTGATGAAGTACTTGCGATTGGAGATCAAAATAATGATATAGAAATGATAGAAACAGCCGGTATTGGCGTTGCTATGGCAAACGGTACTGAAGAAATAAGAAAAAAAGCAGATTATATAACAGATTCTGTTCAAAATGACGGTTTTATAAAAGCAATTAATAAATTTGTATGGGGAAATAAAAATGTATAGGATAGGACAGGGTTTTGATATCCATAAACTTGTTGAAGGCAGGAAATTTATTCTTGGCGGAATTGAAATAGATTACGACAAAGGACTTTTAGGACATTCTGATGCAGATGCACTTGTTCATTCTATTATAGATGCTCTTTTTGGAGCTTTAGCTCTCGGAGATATAGGTACTCATTTCCCTGATACAGATTCTGAATATAAGAATATAGACAGCTTAATTCTATTAAAAAAAGCATATAATTTAGTAAAACAAAACGGATATAAAATAAACAATTTAGATAATACTATTATGGCTCAAGAACCTAAAATGAAACCATATATTCCATTGATGCAGGAGAAATTAGCTTCTGTCTTGGAAATTGATAAATCTTTAATATCTATAAAAGCAAAAACAATGGAAGAACAAGATTCTGTGGGAAATAAAAAAGCAGTAGCAACTCAGAGCATTGTACTTTTAATAAAAAATACTAATACTCAGTAATTGAAATATTGGTTACACCAACATTTCTAGCTTCATCCATTAATTTAACAACAGCCCCATGTGTTGAATTTTCTTGCGACATTATCAATAACCCGTCAGGGCTATTTTGTACCTGCTGCGCAATAAAACTGCCAAGCTCATTAACCGGGACTTCAACATCATCTACCATATATTTATCATCATTTGTAACTACAACTTTTAACAATTTAGAATCTTTAATTTCATCTTGAACTTCAATCATATTAGGAACGGCAAGATTTAACCCTTGTTGATCTAACAAAGGTGCAATAACCATCATTATAATAAGCAATACCAAAAAGATATCGGTTAGTGGTGTTATATTTATTTCATTAAAAGTTTTTCTTTGTCCTGCCATTTTAATTATCCTTACTCATCCCAGTTGTAGTCTTGACTATTAACTTGAGATTTATTTTCATGTATATCTTCTTTAATTGCATTGTTTTTTAAAGCATTTTTTTCAAGATTTCGCTGTTCTTTTTTAGTTAAAGGTTCACCTGCAACAACCAGCTTTGTATATTCTGCCTCTTGAGCTGCTTTCATTATTTTTAATATTTCTGTATTTTTAGTTTGACTATCAGCTTTAACAACAACTTCAGGTTTTTCAATATTTGGCTTTAAAGCATTAAGTTCCTGAACTAAATTATCTGAACTAATAGGCTTTCCATTTATATAAAATTGACCATTTTTAGTTACTGAAATTTCAGCATTTTTTTGTTCAATAGATATTCCGCTGTTAATTTCAGGAATATTAATATTATTATCAACCGATTGAAAAGAAGGAGCTATTACCATCATTATAATTAGCAATACCAAAAAGATATCGGTTAATGGTGTTATATTTATGTCTGTAAATAAATTTTTCTTATTATCTGAACTAGAAAATGCCATTTTTTATTTTCCTAAACTAATGCTTTTTGTTGTACTTTTTCTTCTGAATCAGTGAAACTTAAGAATAATAATTTAATAAGTTGAAAATCATCTTCATATCTTTTCACTGTTGATTGGAATAAGTTATATAAAACAACAGCAACAATAGCAACACCAAGACCGAAAGCGGTAGCAATAAGAGCAGAACCAATACCCATTGCAACAGCTGCTGATTGATTTCCTTGTGAAGCTAAGTCTTGGAAAGTATACAAAATTCTTACAACTGTACCAAATAAACCTAAGAACGGACAAACACCGCCGACTGTACCTAATATTGTAAGATACTTTTCAAGTTTTCTTGTTGCTAAATTTGCAGAAATATCAAAAGAACGTGAGAATCCTTGTTTTTGTTCTGAAAAAATTCTAACCGCTTCTTCAGAAACTTCACCTATAACTCCGCCTAATTGAATACTTAAGCTTTTAGCAGCTTCTAATCTATTATTAACTAATTCTGTTTTTAAAGCTTTAATAAATCTAACAACATCTCTTTTATTTTGATTATAGAAATTGAATCTGTTTATAGCAACGGCCACCGTTAATATAGAACATAATAAAATAGGTAAAAGTACCGGCCAGTCCAGTTTAATTGAATGTAATAGTAATTCCATAATTTATTTCCTCTTTTCTTATTATAATTTTCTTATCTTCATAACTTAGTACATTGATACACCTAAAACATTGTAATCAAATGTAAATTGAATATCTACACTGTTACCTCTGAATTCTGGAGGTAAAGGTCTGAATGGTGCTGTTAATTTAACTGCATTTACAGCTGCATCATCAGCAGCTTTCAGCCCTGATGACTTACTTACTTGTATATTTAATAATCTGCCGTCTCTGCTTATAGTAAATAGTAAAATAACACGTTTACTTTCATTACCTTTAGGCGGATCCCAATTCATTTTAATACGTCTTTGCAATTCTTTCATATAAGGCCCGAAATCAGGTTCCTTAATTGCATCTATACCCGGCGCTCCTTTTGGATTACCCGGACCCGGGTTTCCAACGTTACCACTGCCTGTACCGTATGAATTAGAAAATCTTCCGTTTCCGCCGCCATAAGATCCCGAACTTGAACCCGAACGGGAAGCTGAAAAACTTGGAGAAGGAGCAGAGCTTCCGCTTCCTTTTCCACCAGCAGAACCACCGCCTATTTTAGGCGCAGCAGTAACTGGAGCAGTTGTTGGCTGAGCAACTTGCGGTATTGCAGATTTTGGAATAGGTATATTAAAATTAGATAATGGTTTAGGAGTAGCCTTTGGAACAACCGGAGCCGGTGCCGGCTTTGGAGCAGGAGCTTTTGGCGCAGGCGTTTGTTGCTGCTGAACTTGCGATTGTTTTACAGGTTGTTTAACCTCCGGCTTTGCTGCAGGTTTTGTTACTGCAGGCTTCGACGGTTTCGTTTGTTGTTTTACAACCGGTTTTTGTGTCGGTTGTTTCGGAGCTGCAGGTTTTTTATCGGGTGATTTTGGAGCTGATGCTTGAGGTAATGAAACAGGTCTTTTAGGATCATGTTTGCCTCCGGCTCGTGAATTTTTATCTGCTCTATTTTTCGTATTTTTATCTATCGGAGGAGCTTCTTTTTCTACTAAAACAAACTCTATATCTTTAGGTTTAAGATTAGGTTTTTTTAGCATATCAAAATCTATACCCAATAATCTTAAAACAATTGATGCCAACAAAAGAATGATAATAACAGCAGGATGTAATAATATTGAAACTATTAATGCTTTTTCAAAACTAATTTCATCTTTTTCTCTGCGAACTACCGCAGGCAATTCATACACAGATTTTGAATTTATATTTTTTTCTATAGTGTTATTATCATTCTTTAAAACTGACATTCCCTAAATTCCCATTTGCTAGTTATTTTATCAAAAAATAAATAATAAAACAAATAGCCTGTTTACTAACTAATATGGATTATTAGTAGATACAGTTATTGGCTGATCTAAAACAATATTTAATTGAGCACCTTGAGGTATATCAATATTGCCTCCTTTATCAAATAAAGATTTGCCAAGACCCAATCCTCCACCAAGCGCTGTACCATATATAGCACCTTTACCGACACTACCTGAAGACAAAGCCCCCATAGCTGTACCTAAAGCAGCACCTGCTGCAGCTCCTATGCCAATATCTTTTGCATATTCCTTTGTAGTATCTTTTCCGGTACTTGCTTTTAATATCCCTGTTCCATCATCTGTTTGTATACTTGCATTCAAAGGTATCATTTGGCCATATGGCGTCATTATATTTGTAAATTTAATTTGAAGTTTACCGCTTCTTGTTGCAAAACCTGCCTTTTTTGCTTGAATTACTGTACCATTTATTTTACTTCCAGCTGCTGCTATTAAATCTTTTCCATAATAGAAATCAGATGAAAGATACATTGTTACACTATCACCTACTTTTGCAGTTTCAGAACTTATAGGCGCCATTGTAGTTGCAGCAAATGAGGTATTTACAGGAACCATAATAACATTTCCTTGCAAATTATTATAATTACTACTGTTATATCCTTGATTTTGATATGAATTTACTGGAAGCGGATATTGTGTTTGATTATAAGCATTTGTATTATATTGCATTGTCGGAGTTTGCACTGTAAAATTTGAAGCTGCAAATACACTGCTCGGAGTTAATACAAATGATGCAATTATTGCAATTGATAATAATTCTTTTTTCATGTTTTTCTCCTTACTTACCCTTGTCATAATACTCGTTATCTATAACGATAAAAATAATTTTTAGTTCATTTTACTTCAATATTTTCTTCTATAATTAAAAATAATTCTGCTCCGGGTTTAACAACAGTATGTCTTCCCATCTCTAAAACATTTAATGGCGCTGCCTGTAAAAAAGGCTTTAATTTTTGTGAATAATGAGGAACTTTTCTATAATATACACTAGAAGTTTCCTTTCCTCCTATATAATTATCGTTTTCATTATATATATGGCCTTTTATTTTATATACCTTTTTATCAGGTGTTATCAATTTATTTATTTGTATTTTTATTGCACCATCTCTTCCCTGAACAGGCTCTAATAAATCTTCTATTTCGCCATAAAATTTACTATTTTCAGGGATGACATTTGTTTCATATATATACATATCCTGACCATTTAAAAACCAAACTTCATCACCAATATCAGATGTTAATGTTGAAAATTCAATTGGAACTATTACTTTTATAAAAGTTCCCTCTCTGATTTTAAGGCTTCCTTTTGTTTCTGTTGCATAAACTTTCTCGGAACTATTTATAATAAATAAAAATATTATGAATATTCCTGCTATTATCTTTTTAATATTTACCATATTAATAGTATTAATTTTTTCTTTAAAAAAAGCCATATTTTATAAATAACTATTTACTAAAACTTACAAAAAATAGTATCACATAATTGTATTAGCTATCAATAAAATTAAAATTTTATTTAATCTAGTATTGTACTTTGTTACCTCTCATCCTCGCTAACAAAATACTCACCTTTTGAAAACGCCACTCGAAAAAATTCACTCACACTTACACCTTATCGTGAATTTTTTCTCGGACATTCTAATATTTATACAACTAATGTATGTATTAAAAAATGTATAGTTTGTTATAATTTTTATATGAATATATATGTAACAAGTATAAATCAAAATAGCGGAAAAACCTTTATATCTGCAGGTATTGCTGCTTTAATGCAATCTCTTGGATATAACAGTGGAGTTTATAAACCAATTCAAACAGGAGCAATTGATAAAGGTAAATTTCTTATTTCCCCAGACTTAACTTTTGTAAAAATGCTGGACCCATATATCAAAACCCATTCAACTTATATGATGAAAAATAAAGCACTTCCTATTGTAAGTTCTGAAAAAGAAAAGATAAATATTGATATACAGGAAATCAAAAGAGATTATTCTCTATTTTCTAAAAAAACAGAAACAGTTGTTGTTGAAGCACCTTGCAGTCTTATGACTCCGTTAAGTCAAAATATATTTACATATAACATTCCTTTAATACTTAATATACCTGTTGTTTTTATAATAAATCCATCTTCAGATTCCGTAGGACAATATCTTTCTGAAATTTATAATGCTAAATCGTTAGGATTAGATATTTCAGGAGTAATAATAAATAAATTTCCTGTATATTCAGAATCTTTAGAAATAACAACATTTCCTTCGTTAATTGAAAAATATTGTGATGTAAAAGTTCTTGGTTTAATAAGAAATTTTAAAGGTAAAAGTATCCAGGCAAATATATTAATAAATGAAATATTAAATGGTATTGACATCGAAGATGTATTCCGAATGAAAATACCTAAATTAAATATATATTAATACTACATTTCCGGGATAACTACTTCTTCTTCTGTTTTATCGTCTTGTTCTTTTTTTCTTAATAATTTTTCTCGAAGAGGAATATTTAATTGTGTTGGAATTGATTTAAAATCATCTTTATCTTTTTTATTCTCTTTTGATTTATCTTCTTTGCTTTTTTTATCAGAATTATCCTCATTAGAAGTTGAAGCATTTTCCATAGAATCCGATACTTCTTCTTCATTTTTAGATTCATCATAAGATATAAATTCAACTTTATCATAATCAAATTCACTGCTGCCATATTGTGCAGTAGCAACAATCATCATATCCTTCCAAATTCTTGCAGGAGCACTTCCGCCTGTTAAACCAATACTATGATTATCATCATTACCAATAAATACACCGGTAACAATATCAGGAGTATAACCTATAAACCAAGCATCTTTATTTTCATTTGTAGTTCCTGTTTTCCCTGCCATTGGCTTATTTATATATGCACCTCTCCCTGTCCCGTTTGTTATAACCTTTCTGAGCATTGCTGTCATAATACCGGCTGTATCTCTATCTAAAACTTTTGTTATTTTTGTTCTTTTTGCCTCATAAATAACTTTACCTCTTTGAGTTTCTATTTTTTCAATAGAATAAGGCTGAACTTTATAACCACCATTAGCAAAAGTACCATATACTATAACCATGTCATACAACTTAACACCATTTGAACCAAGTGCAATAGTATAATCATGGGTTATAGGAGTTGTAATACCAAGAGTTCTTGCCATATCAATAACAGGACCTATGCCAACATCTTTAATTAACTTAACTGCAACCACGTTAGATGACAAAGCTAAAGCCTTATATAAAGGCATTTTCCCCTTATATTTATTTCCATAATTATGCGGACTCCATTTTCCAATAGTAATAGGCGAATCCTCGATAATATCATTAGGCATCCAACCTTTATGAATAGCCGCAGCATATACAATAGGCTTGAAGGATGAACCCGGCGGTCTTACGGCTTGAGTAATTCTATCATATTGGCTTTGAGTATAATCTTTTCCTCCGCAATATGCAATTATTGCTCCTGTCATAGGAGAAAACGAAAATAAAGCAGCATTTTGTTTCGGTTTTGTAAGTCTCCAAGCTGCAAGATTCTTATCTATTGCTTCATTTGCTGCAACTTGTGCTTTATAATCAAGTGTTGTAGTTATTTTGTATCCGCCTTGTGAAATTTCTGTTTCATCAAAACCTAAATTCTCAAGTTCTTTCATAACATAATCTATAAAATAAGGAGCTACATTTGTACTTGAATATCCTGGCTTTTTATTTAATACTATTTTTTCTTTTATAGCCGCTTCATATTGTTTTTTGGTTATAGTTTTCATTATGTACATTCTTTTAAGAACTTTATTTCTCCTTCTTTCAGCAAGTTTAATATTCTTAAAAGGAGAATAAACAGAAGGTGCTTGCGGTAATCCTGCTATTAGGGCACATTCTGCTAAAGTTAATTTTGATAAATCCTTGTCAAAATACGTTGAAGCGGCAGCTCCAACACCGTATGCTCCAGAACCTAAATATACATTATTTAAGTACATTTCTAATATTTTATCTTTTGATATTGTTTTTTCAATTCTGGCTGCAATTTGTATTTCTTTTATTTTTCTGGTAAATGTCTTCTCATTTGATAAAAATAAAATTCTAGCTAATTGTTGGGTAATTGTACTTGCCCCTTGTGTAGCCTTTTTATTTATCACATTAACTATAACCGAACGCATTATACCAAAAATATCATACCCTTCATGAGTATAAAAGTTCTTATCTTCTGTTGATATAATCGCATCTTTTAAATATTTAGGAATTTCATCTATCGTTACCTGTTCATAGTGAAAAGTCTGAAATGTCTTTATTAAATGACCATCTGATGAAAATACTCTTGTAACTATATTTCTATTATAATTTTCTAATTGAGGAATTGGTCCAAGTTCTGCCAAATACATTTTTACAGCAACATATCCTGCCAATATAAATGCAGCCATTATTATAAATAATACTTTTATAAATGTAAAAAATGGATTTGATTTTTTCTTATTTTTCTTAGGCATTATCTTTACCAATTTGTTATAATATCTACTGTAATATTTTACCAGAGAAATAAATTAAAAAACTTAATTGTTAACAAATGTCTATAGATTTAATCAAATCAATTTATTATGAACTTTTATCATATTTTGTTGTACAAAAACCTAAATATAAAATTGAGGGTAAATGCATACAATGCGGAAAATGTTGCAGCCAAATCAGAGCAAAAGGTATGAAAAATGAAAAAGATTTAAAAATTATGCAATTTCTTTTTCCTTGGTATAAAAATTTTTATATTCTAAAAATTATAGATGAAGAAGTTATTTTAGGTTGTAAAAATCTTCTTAAGAATGGAAAATGTAAAATTTATAATTTTCGTCCTTTTGTTTGTAGAAATTACCCAGCAAAAAAACTTCATAAAGAAGCAGCCTTATTAGAAGGCTGCGGTTATAAAATTGTAAGAAAAAAATTTAAGGACTATTTATAAAATCTGCCCAAGCTTTTTCATATTTACTTTCCAAATCTTGAGTAAATTCTTTTTCATTCACTCTCAATTCAGACTCATTAATTTTATCACGCAAAGAATTTCTTAAATCAATGAGTTTATCTTTATTATTTGCAAGTTCACAAGCAGCTTTAATATAATCATCTCCACATTCAGCATTAAACTCATCTAAATTTAAAATATGATTAATTCTTCCGGCTCCTCTTGACTGCAAACCATCACCTAAAAGACTTATGGTAGGCACTCCCATTAATGCTGTTTCAATTGCAATTGACATACCGCTAAAAGGATATGGATCAAGTGAAATATCTGCTTGAAAATATGCTCTATAATGCACGTCATACTTATGAGAACTAAAAATTACTCTCTCGGCAGAAATTCCCCATTTCTCAAATTTTTCCTTTAAAAACTTTATTATTTTTCTTGTTAACTGGGTTCTATATATTAACAACTTTGAATCAGGTATTTCCTTTAATATTTTTGACCACAAATATATTGTTAAATCATTAATCTTAGAAGTACAATTAAAACTTCCAAATGTAATATATCCATTTTTTTTGAATGGATTATCTTCAATATCCGGAAGCTGTTTTTCCATAAATATCTGATATCCTTTATCTAAGTATAAAGGCTTTTCAGTATATAAATATGCTTTATTTTCGGGAATTGAAAATCTATCAGTCAAAATGTAATCTACTTCTTTCATGCCAAGTGTATTTAAATAACCTAAGTATGAAATTATAATTGGTGCGGGTTTATATAAACTCGCATATACTTTTAAATGAGTATACCCACCAAGATCAATTAATATGTCAATATCATTATCATGAATTAATTTAGCTATTTTATTGTCTTCAAGTTTTGCACACGGAATTATTTTAAATCCTATCTTTTTTATTCTCTCTGTAGTTCCATCATCTTTTTCTGAACCATTAAAAATAAAGAAATTAAATTTTTCCTGATTATGATTTTCCCAAATAGGTATTATATAATTCATCATAGTATGCGCATGACAATCAGATGATAAATAACCAATATTTAGTTTTTTATTTTTTTGTTTCTTTTTTTCTTTATAATCATATTTTTTTATATTTTTAAACAATACATTTTTTATTTGAGCAACTTCATATTCTGATTCATCTTTTATATCCTGTTGATCATAATAAGAAGATTTTGTCATTGCAAACAATTTACAAGCTGAATCATACTTATTAACCTCAATATTTAAAGCTTTATTATGATAGTCAATACTTTTATCTGTATCAATATAAAAATATGCATGAGCTAATCTTGAAAATACACTAGTTTGTCCTGACGGATATTCTTTTAAATACTCTTCATAATAATAGGTAGCTTTATCTTTATCCTCAATCTTATAATAAGTATTAGCAAGTCTTATATATAAAGAAGCAAGAGAAGCTTTTTCAAGCTTCTTCGCCATAATAAGAGCTATTTTATAAGTTTTAATAGCTTCTTTATATAATTCTTTGTCATATAAAGACTGACCTTCATCCATTAACTCTTGAAAAGAATTTTTTTCTTTATCTTCTGCCACTTTTTATTCCACCCTTAACACAATTTATATTCTTCTTCTTGTTTTAATTTTCTGTTCATCAGCTTATTTAAAACTTCTTCAGGAGTAATCTCAGTATATACAGCTTCATATATCGCAGATGAAACAGGAACATCAATATTTAATTTAGCAGCAAGTTCACATAATGCCTTAGATGTCTTTACTCCTTCAGCTACAGAACCAAGTTCATTTAAGATATCATCAATTTTTTTTCCTTTACCAAGCATAGAACCGACTGTAAAATTCCTGCTAAATGGGCTGGAACAAGTTGCTATTAAATCTCCCATGCCGGATAACCCATATAATGTAGAAGGACTAGCACCAAGAGCAACACTAACTCTTACAATTTCAGCCATGCCTCTTGTTAAAAGCGAACCTCTGCAATTATCTCCCAATTTCATAGCATCAGCAAACCCTGAAGCAATAGCTATTACATTTTTTAAGCTTCCGCCAAGTTCAACACCTATAACATCAGAATTAGTATATAATCTGAACTTAGAAGGAACTGTTAAATGTTTTTGAACATACCCAGCAATCTGCATATTATCACAAGCAACAGAAGCAGCTGTAGGACATCCGTTTAAAATCTCTTTAGCTAATGTAGGCCCTGAAAGAATAGCAAGTTTTGTATCCGGCAATTCATCTTTTATTACTTCTGACATTCTTTTTAAAGACGGTAATTCTAATCCTTTTGAAAGATTTACAAGTACTTGATTGGATTTTAATCCAATTTCTTTCAATTGCTGACATACGCTTCTTATCCCTGACGTTGCAACAACAAGAAGTATAATATCAGCTCCTTCTATTGCTTCTTTTAAGTTATCTGTAATTTCTACTTTTTTATCAAGTTCAATCGTTAAAGGTTTATCTGTTCTTTTTTTTATTTTAAGCTCATCTGTTATATCACTTTTTCTACCCCAAACACAAATTTCTTCAAAATTATTATTTAGAAGCCAAGCAAGAGTTAACCCCCAACATCCGGGACCTAATACAGTTAATTTCATACGCTACCTCCTATTTAATAAACTATTTTATACACACTCAAAAACTTTTCTTGCTTCTTCTCTATCATCAAAATGGATAGTTTCATTCTTTAATATTTGATAATCTTCATGTCCTTTACCTGCAATCACTATAACATCATTAGGTTTAGATATTGTTTTTAAAAATTTTATTGCCTCACCTCTATCCGGTTCAACAAATACTCTTTGCGTATCTACTGTTTTTATACCTGTCATAATATCAGAGATAATTAATTGAGGATCTTCACTTCTTGGATTATCAGAAGTTACAACAACCTTGTCAGAAAGTTCATCTGCAATTTTACCCATTTTGGGTCTTTTTGTAGTATCTCTATCTCCGCCGCATCCAAACAGGCATATTAGACTACTTTCCTTTGGAGTTAATTCTCTTGCAGCTTTAAGTACATTTTCAAGACCATCCGGAGTATGAGCATAATCAACAATTACAAGTGGTTTTTTACTGACTATTTCAAATCTTCCTGCTACACTTTTAGTTTTTTCAAGTGCATTTATTATTATTTTATAATCAATATTCATTGCTAAAGCACAGGCAAAAGCAGCAAGTGCATTATAAACACTGAACATTCCATTTAAATGCAATTTTATTTCTTCTTGTCTGCCATTGAATTCGACTTTTAATCCTGCCCCATCTATAGAAAAATCAACATTATTTGCTTTCACATCTGCATCTTTTTTTACACCGTATGTTAATATTTTTACACCAGAAGGAATCACGCTTATAAAATCCTGAGCATATTCATCATCAGCATTTATAACAGCAAATGCCCCTTCTTTTAAATTTTCAAATAATATTGCTTTAGCCTTAAAGTAATTTCTCATAGTAATATGATAATCAAGATGATCTTGTGTTAAATTTGTAAAAACAGCACCATCAAAATCACAACATCCGACCCTATTTTGTTCAAGAGAATGAGAACTTACTTCCATAACAACATTATTAATTTTGCTATCAGCCATTAACCTTAAATCCCTCTGCAAATCTGAAGGCTGAGGTGTTGTATGTTTTGCTTCTTTATATTCATCACTGCTTGATAATTTATATCCTAAAGTACCTATTAAAGCGCATTTTTCATTATTTTCTTCCAAAATTTTCTGAACCAAATGAGTTACGGTTGTTTTACCATTAGTACCTGTAACACCAATTAAATTGATTTCTTTAGATGGTTCATTATAAAAAGCAGCTGCAATATTTGCCATTGTTCTTTTTGTATCATTTACAATAATTTGAGGAATATCAATATCTAAATTTTCTTCACAAAAAAGAGCCGCAGCACCATTTGCTACAGCCTGTTTTGCAAAATTATGACCGTCAGAATTTTCTCCTTTAATACATAAAAATATATCGCCTAATTTAACCGCTGCTGAATTATAACAAATGCCTGTTATATTGGCATCTTTAAAATTTTTCATTTCATACTTGTCTAAAAATTTTACTAAATTACTTAACAACATATCCTAATACCTCTTTAATTATTCTACTACATTTTTATCAGGCTGGATATTTAAAATTCTTGCACACTGAAGAGCAACTTCTTTAAACACCGGAGCTGCAACTGTATTACCCCATACCGGACCACCTGCAGAAGCAGAATCTATCACCACATATATTAAAATTTGTGGATTATTAGCGGGGAGAAAACCTATAACAGAAGCATATAATGCATTGGAATATCCTTTTTTATTTTCCATTGGTTTTTTTGATGTTCCCGTTTTTCCTGCAACTGTATATTTATCTAAATTTATATAAGACTTTGAATTAGAAACACTCTTAGCAAGAAGCTGAGTAACTATTCTGGCTGTTTCAGGACTAATCGCTTGGACTCTTTTTATTTTTTCTGCTTCTTCCTCCGGAGAATATTTTATAACATGAGGTGTTACTCTAACTCCATTATTTGCAATAGCAGAAACAGCAGAAATCATTTGCATTGCAGTAACAGATGCACCATAACCATATCCCATAGAAGCTTGTCTTGATTTATCCCATTTAAATGGTTTGGGAAGTAAACCGGATGACTCACCAGCTAAATCAATACCACTTTTCTTTCCTATCCCGAGATTTGACAATATAGTATAAAATTCAGAAGGCTCCATCATTAAAGCAATATTAGCACTTCCAACATTACTTGAATGTTCCAACAAATAAACAAGATTTATCATGCCAGGATTGGGATTTTTATGATAATCATAATTTTGAATAGTCCAACTTCCAAGTTTCATTTTACCGGTATCCAAAATTCTAGACCACGGCTTTATTTTACCTGTTTCTAAACCTGCTGCAACAGTTAAAGTCTTAAATGTAGAACCCGGAGGATATACATCCGTAAGAGTCCAATTTTTCAAATCAATTGCCGCTGTTTTCTTATAATTATTTGGATTATATCTTGGATAAACAGCATAACCTAATATTTCTCCATTTTTTGGATTCATTACAATTACAGCACCTCTTGACGCTTGTTTAGAATTAATAATATTTAATAATTCTCTTTCACAAACATGTTGAATAGCTGAATCTATAGTTAATGTAACAGTTTTACCTGTTCTTGGCGTTGATGCTAAAACAGGATCTGTTCCTGCTTCATATATAATATCCCCTCTAGGTGTTCTTTCTATTTTTATTTCTTCACCAACATCTTCTAACTTTTCTTTTGCAGTTAATTCAACACCAGAAGCAGTATCTGCATCTGGATTATAATATCCTATTACATGAGCAGCCAATTCATCTTGCGGATATACTCTCTCATTTTTTTTATCTAAACTTATTTCTCTTAAACCTAATTTTTTTATTTCTTCTGCCGTTTTTCTATCAACATCTTTCTTTAGAAGAATAACTGTAGCACCCTTATTTATATGATTTTCCAATGTTTTTTTATCTATTTCCAAGTATGGAGATAAAATTTCAGCAAGTTCCTTTGGCGTATGATCAAAATACTCTCTATGCGCATATAAATTATATGAGGTTTGATCTGTTGCAAGTCTAACTCCATTTCTATCTACTATTTGTCCTCTCATTATAAAGTTTTTGCTATATCTCTGATTTTTCGCTCTTATTTTATAATGCCTTATATCAACTACCTGTAGTAAAAATAAATATATTATAGAAATACAGAATAACCCCAAAACAAATATATGAGCATATTTAATTCGCTTTTCAATACTCTTAAGTTTATTTTTTTCATTAATTTCTGACATAAAAAAACCCTTAATAACAGGGTATCATAAGAATATTATTTAATCTAGTATCGCACTTTGTTCCCTTCTCATCCTCGCAAACAAAGTACTCACCTTTTGAAAACTCTGCTCACCTTCGTTTCACTACGGATACAAGCTCACTCAAAAACAAAGTTTTTGGTTCGTTTTGTAAAAAAAATTCACTCACACTTTCAGCTTATCGTGAA